>JAGDBO010000006.1 GCA_017959005.1 Bacteroidales bacterium
ACGGGGATCCACCTCTTCCCATTCCGAACAGAGAAGTTAAGCCCGTTCACGCCTATGATACTGCTATACCAAGTGGGAAAGTGGGTAGCCGCCAACTTCAAAAAGCCTCATCAGTTACGACTGATGAGGCTTTTTTTGTTGGCAATGCTGCCGCTTCTTTTTATTCAATCTATTTCTTAAAGTCTGCAAGTGAGTGGATTGTGATACCGCTGCGTAGCTTTGGCTCAAACCAGGTGGTCTTTGGAGGCATAATGTTGCCTGTGTCTGCAATGGTTATAAGCTGACGCATAGAGACAGGGTAGAGCGCAAATGCTGCAACCATCTCTCCGCTGTCCACTCTCTTCTTGAGTTCACCAAGTCCTCTGATTCCGCCAACGAAATCTATTCTGTTGGAAGTTCTGAGGTCTTTGATATCCAGCAGTTTGTCTGCAATGTACTCAGAGAAGACTGATACATCCAGAACTTTGATAGGATCATTGTCATCATATGTACCAGGCTTTGCAGTAAGTGAATACCACTCTCCGCCAATGTACATAGAGAAGTTGTGAAGAGCTGCAGGACGGTAAATCTCCGCTCCCTTCTTTTCAACTGTGAAGAACTCCTCAAGTTTCTTAATGAACTCATCTTTTGTCATACCGTTAAGATCCTTAACTACTCTATTGTAGTCTATAATCTTAAGCTGGCTCTCCGGGAATACAACGGCCATAAAGAAGTTGTACTCTTCGTTGCCGGTATGGTTAGGATTCTGGGCTCTCTTCTCTGCACCCACTCTGCCTGCAGCAGCTGTACGGTGGTGACCGTCAGCTACATAGAAAGCAGGGATTGTTGAGAAAATCTCTGTGATTCTTTTAATGGTTGCATCATCATCAATCACCCACATCTTGTGACCGAAGCCGTCTTCTGCAACAAAGTCATACTCTGCTGGTTTCTCTTTAACGGTCTTTTCAACTATTGCATTAATCTCTGCGTTATCCGGATAGGCAAAGAAAACAGGCTCAACGTTGGCGTTCTGAATCCTTACGTGGATCATACGGTCATCCTCTTTCTCTTTGCGGGTAAGCTCGTGCTTCTTAATTGCACCGCTCATGTAATCATCTGTGTTGGCGCAAACTACAAGGCCGTACTGAGTTCTGCCGTCCATGGTCTGAGCATAAACGTAGTACTGCTCTTTAGGATCCTGCTTAAGCCAGCCCTTCTCCTGCCACTTCTTAAAGTTCTCAACGGCTTTGTCATAAGATCTCTGCTCGTGCTCTCCGGCAATAGGGTCAAAATCTATCTCAGGTTTGATAATGTGGAGCAAAGATTTTTCTCCTGCCTCTGCCTTTGCCTCTTTGGAATTGAGGACATCGTATGGGCGTGAAGCAACCTCTTTAACTATCTCCTTAGGAGGACGGATAGCTGCAAACGGTTTTACTTTTACCATAATTCAATACTCTGATTTAGAATTTGTTAACCTGGAACTTTGTGCAACCGCTCTTAAAGAACTCAACAATCTGGTTTGCTGCTGCAAGACCTGCGTTGAGGTTAGCCTCTGCAGTCTCCGCACCCTGTTTCTTAGGTGTAGCAAATACTCTCTTGCCAAACTTCTCTTTAAGAACATCAATGTTTGCAGGAGCAATATCTGTGATGTACTTAAGGTCTTCTCTCTCCTCCAGAACTTTCTCAAGTTCTATCTCGTTGATAACCTCTTTTCTTGCAGTGTTTACAAGGCAGCCACCCTTTGGCATCTTGCTCAAAAGAGCGTAGCCAATAGAGCCCTTAGTCTGCTCATTTGCAGGGATATGCAGAGAGATAAAGTTGCTCTTTGAATAGAGTTCGTCCAAATCTTTTGCAACAATGACACCCTCTGATTCCATCTTCTCTGTTGGAACGAAAGGATCAAAAGCCATAATCTGCATACCGAAAGATTTTGCATGCTCAGCAACCAATCTTCCTACGTTTCCGTAAGCCTGAATTCCCAAAGTCTTACCCTTAAGCTCGCTTCCGGTACCAGGAGTAAACTGGTTTCTTGAGATGTAAATCATCATACCAATGGCCAGCTCTGCAACTGCGTTGGAATTCTGACCAGGGGTATTCATAGCAACAATCTTTCTCTCAGAAAGTGCCTGAAGATCAAGGTTGTCAAAGCCCGCACCTGCACGTACCACAATCTTTAGATTCTTAGCAGCGTCAACTACCGCCTTGGTAACTTTGTCTGAACGTACTATGAGTGCGTCTGCATCTGCAACAGCAGCCAGAAGTTTATCCTCCGTTCCGTATTTCTCAAGAGCGGCAAAGGTGTGACCTGCACTCTCCACGATATTTTTGATACCCTCTACAGCCTTGGCTGAGAAAGGTTTATCTGTAGCAACAAGAACTTTCATAATCAACTATTTTGTATGTTGTTTCTCAAATTCCTTCATGCACTTGATAAGAGCCTTAACGCTGCTTACAGGGCAAGCATTGTAGATAGAAGCTCTGAATCCGCCAACTGAACGGTGACCCTTAACACCCATCATACCGTTTGATTTAGCAAACTCTAAGAAGTTGGACTCCAACTCTTTGTACTCAGGAGCCATAACAAAGCAAACGTTCATGATAGAACGGTCCTCTGGATTTGCAGTTCCAACGAACATTCTATTGCGCTCAATCTCATCATAAAGCATCTCTGCCTTCTCAACATTGATCTTGTTGATCTTCTCAACACCGCCAATGCTTCTTAACCATCTGAGGGTCTGAGTCATAATGTAGATAGCAAATACAGGAGGAGTGTTGAACATACTCTCTTTCTCAATGTGAGTTCTGTAGTCCAACATTGTAGGGATGTAGTTGGAAACTTTACCAAGAACATCATCTCTTACAATTGCAAATGATACACCTGCAGGACCTACGTTCTTCTGAGCACCACCGTAGATAAGACCATACTTGGTAACATCTACAGGACGGCTCATAATGTCTGAAGACATATCTGCAACCAATGTTACAGGGCTGTCCATATCGTACTTGATCTCAGTACCGTAGATAGTGTTGTTGGTTGTAATGTGGAAGTAATCCAAATCTGTAGGGATTGTGTAATCCTTTGGAATGTAGCAGTAAGTTTTGTCTGCAGAAGAAGCAACTGCAAATGCAGCGTCAGAAGCAAGTCCTCTGCTCTTTGCAATTCCCTGAGCCTCCTTCAGAGCCTTCTTTGCCCAAACACCGGTCTCAAGATAACCAGCCTTTTTCTCAAAGAGGTTCATTGCAACATAAAGGAACTGAAGAGAAGCACCACCACCTAAAAAGAGAATGTGGTAGTTATCCGGAATGCCCAAAAGCTCTCTCCAGAGCTGACGGCACTCGTTCATAACGTTCTCCCACTCCTTGCTGCGGTGAGAAATTGAAACTACAGGAATGCCTGTACCTGCAAAATCTTTAAGGGCGTCAATTGTTGAATCTATTGCCTGCTCAGGAAGCACACATGGGCCTGCAAAGAAATTATAAGCTTTTTTCATATCTCTAGTTTTAATTAATTCCTATTCGACAAATATACAAATAATATTGATAGTAAAAATCCTTATCTTTGTTAAAATTCAATTGTAACCCTTATGAAACGTTTTCTTTTACTCGCGATGGCTCTCTTTGGAGTCCTGGTCTATCCTACGGATGTGGATGGCTGTACAAACCTTATTGTTGGAAAGAAGGCCTCCGTAGACGGAAGCGTCATCTGCACCTACAACTGTGACGGATTCGGATATGCCGCATCTCTGACCTACTCTCCTGCAGGAATGCATGCTCCCGGAGAGATGATTAACGTAAGAAATTGGTTCTCTCCTAAAAACGTAGAGATGCTTATACCGCAGGTTCCTTATACCTACGGAGTTATGGGCCTTATGAATGACCATCAGGTTTCTATTGTGGAGACAACTTGGGGCGGACGTCCGGAACTCAGAAACAAGGAGGGCTGGCTGGGATACTTTACACTTATGCAGATTGCTCTTCAGAGAGCGGCAACGGCAAGAGAGGCTATTGCCGTTATGCATCAGCTGGTTCAGGAGTACGGATACAATGATACAGGTGAATCCTTTGCAGTATGTGATAAGGATGAGGCCTGGATTATGGAACTCATTGGAAAGGGTGAAGGAAGAAAGGGTGCAGTTTGGGTAGCAAGACGTGTTCCGGATGATTGCATAACCGCTTACGCCAACTCCAGCCGCATACGTAAATTCCCTCAGGCTAAGAAGATAGACAAGAAACTCGGATTCTATGTTGTTGAGAACGAGTGCATGTACTCTCCGGATGTTATCTCCTTTGCAAGAGAGATGGGATACTTTAACGGAGAGGACAAAGACTTCAGTTTCCGTGAGGCATACGGACCAATGGATTTCAGTACTATAAGATACTGCGAGGCAAGAGTTTGGAGTTTCTTCCGCCACCACTATGACAAGGCGGTTATAGATAGTTATCTTCCTTTCATTAACGGAAAGTTGGAGATCTGTGATGAACTTCCTCTTTGGATAAAGCCGGAGAAACCTGTAACCGTACGTGAGATAATGAACGATATGAGAGACCATTACGAGGGTACTGCTCTGGATATGACAGCAGATATTAGTGCAGGTCCTTGGGGTTCCCCTTACCGTCATCAATCTATAAACCTTTACACCAGTGATTCTACCAAACTCTTCAGAGAGAGACCAATAGGCTGCCAGCAGAGTGCAATGACAATGGTTTGCCAGATGAGAGACTGGCTGCCGGACGAGGTGGGCGGAGTTACCTACTTCAATCTTGACGATGCTACTATGGTTGCATATGTGCCTGTATATTGCGGAAATACATACGTTCCGGAACCTTTCCGCAGGGAGAACAACAACATTATGGAGTTCAGCACAAAGAGCGCATTCTGGATGAACAACTTTGTTGCAAATATGATTTACCCGAGATGGAGCGCCATGATTCCTGATCTTCTGGAGGCTCAGAAAGAGCTGGAGGATTTCTATGCGGAGGATCAGAAGAAGGTAGAGGAGGCTTGTGCTAAAATGACTCGTAATGAGAGAGTTGACTTCCTTAACCACAAGACGGAGAAGTACACGGATATGATGATGAAACGTTGGGATAAACTTGCAAGACTGCTTATTGTAAAACACAATGACCAGACTATGCAGCCTTCAAAAGAGGGAGTGGTTGTTCCTGGCAGAAGAACAGCTCCTCAATACTCTCCTGTATTCAACGATGCCATTAAGAAGCACACCGGAGACCGTTACGTAGTGCCTAATAATTAGAGATTTATCCAAGAGATAGATTTATCTCTTCCCCAATAGGACACCTGCCGTTTAGCATAGCGGCGGGTGTTCATTTTTATAGCCTCAACCGCTGTTTCCAAGTCTGTTTTACCATCCAGATAATCAAAGAGTTCACGGTAGCCTACGGTTCTCAATGAAGGTATATGTTCAAGGTCTGCCTTCAACTCTCCGTTTACAAAACGGAAATGATCCAAAGACTTAACTTCATCCAGCAACCCTCCACTCATCATCTTGTCAACCCTCTGGTTTATACGGCTATACAACTTCTCTCTCTCCATATTGAGACCTATCTTCTCAATTGCAAAAGGACGCTCCTTTGCTCCGCTCTTCCACTCGGAGAACTTTTTCCCGGTCTGAAGAGTTACCTCCAGTGCTCTTACAATACGCTGTGGATTAGCAATATCCAGCGCCGCATAAGACTCCGGATCAAGTTGTTTCAACTCATATCTCAAAGACTCCAGCCCCTCTTCCTTAAGACGGATATTGAGAGTATGGCGCAGTTTCAGATCCGCCTCCGGAAAGGCATCCAGTCCGTTGCATACGGCATCAATATAGAGTCCGCTGCCTCCGCACATAATTATTCTGTTGTGCTCTTTGAAGAGCTCTTTAAGCAGAGCGAGCGCCTCAAGTTCATATCTTCCGGCTGTGTAATGCTCTGTAATAGAGTTGGTTTGAATGAAGTAATGTTTTACCTCAGAGAGCTGTTCTTTGGAGGGAACGGCGGTTCCAATTGTAAGTTCCTTGAAGATTTGACGGGAGTCACAGTTTAGAATAGGAGAGCCAATCTCCTTTGCAAGTTTAATGGCATAATCTGTCTTACCTACGGCCGTTGGACCTAGGATAATAGTGAGAGTATTACGGGTTTGTGCCACTAGAAATCTGTATCGTTATCTTCCGGGTCCTCTTCCGTCTCGGTTCCCAATTCCTCAAAATCTGTGAGAGTGTCCAGGTTGTCCAACTTGCTGGAGAACTGACCGGGAGCTCTTCCTTTCTCCGCTGTAAGACGCGGATAGTGAATGTGCGGAATCTGCTCAACCTCACCCTCGTACGTTAGGGTAAGGAACTTGTTTTTGCTTAGATCAAATACATACTGGATGGTGGTCTCTCCCTTGGAAAGAGTCTTGGAGAGAGTTACTCCGTCTATGGTTCCGCTTCCCAAATCAAAGAGTCCGTACATCCCCTTCATCTTTCCCTTCTCATCAAACCCCTTAAATGCAATCATCTGATCCGGAGCAAAATCCAGATCATTCACCAGGAATTTGTTCAGCGCAAAAAGAGTCATCTCATCTGAGAATTCATACTCTCTGAAGAAGACCTTGTTGCCCGGGAAGGTTACTCTGTATTTGATAATCTTTGCCATAATCTTTCTACTGTGTTTATTCCGTCCATCCACTCGTCAATCTTAGGACGCTGCGCTATCCCAAATTTAGTGAATATTTTCTGTATTTGCTCCGAGTGCTCCTTGCAGAAATGTTCTACATCTTCATTACTCTCATAAAATGAGAAGTTTACGCAGCCCATAGGAGGAAAAACGGAAGAGGTGTTTCTCATTATAAAGAAGCCTCCGTCAATGAACTCTTCTCCCTCCATTGTAAGCAGTGCACGCTGGCGTGTAACGGAATTTGCAAAGGCGGAAATCTCAGAGACCATTTTCATCTTTTGAGCCCCCTTTACAAGAGGCTTAAAATCAAAACCTTTTGGAGCCAGCAGGTAACTTATGCTGCGGCAGCCAAGTCCGCAGTAGAGAAACATATCCTCCGCCAGTCCTTCTAGTTCCTCTTCAGATTCTCTTCCGTTAAGAACTCCGCAGCTGAATCTTGAACCCCTGGCAATAAGCGGAACGCCCTTAAACTCAGAGGAGAGCAGGGCTTTGTTCTCGTCAGAACCGCTGAAAAGAATCACATCCGGCTTATATGAATTGAGTTCCGTTGCAGGTGCATTAACAGGAAGGAACTTAACACGATTTTTAATCTCCGAGCCTGTTTCCTCAATCATTGCGGGGATAAGATAACGATCTTTGGAAGAGAGCTTTACAACGGCGTTGGCACCTGTGGAGAGAGCGGAGATCAGATCGTGAAAACCAACTGCCGGTATATTGCCCGCCATAATGATTCCGAAGGTTTTACCCCGCATCATCTCTCTCTTGTCCTCGGAAAAAGAGAGCAACTTCTTTAGCGCCTCCTCACTGAGGTACTCCTTTGCGATGGCGGAAAGGGCCTTTTTCTGCATAGAGGGGGTAAAGAGCGGGTTAGAGGCAAAAGAGGAAGAGACGGCTTCAAAAAAACCATCGCGGAGCAAAAATGCTAACCTGCTGAAACTCTTTATGAACACCTCCTCAAAGCCCATTTGCGCCCTTTTCTTATTGCAAATTTACCAAAAACAGACTACCTTAGCAACCCGGAATGGGCACAGAGAAAAAGTTGAATCTAACAGGTCTTCCGGACAACTATCTAAGTATCGCCTCCCCTTGTGAGGGTCTTTACAAAGATAACGGAAGCCGTTTTCTCTCTCTAGCCTTCCCTTGTCAGAGCCCGGACGAGGCGGAAGAAAAGGTAAAATCACTTAGAAAAGAGTACTTTGATGCAACCCACCACTGCTATGCGTATCGCATTGGGCAGAAGGGAGATCTGTTCAGAATCAACGATGACGGTGAGCCCTCTTCCACCGCGGGAAGACCTATTTATGGAGAGATTCTCTCTAGAAATCTGAGTGACATACTTGTGGTTGTGGTGCGCTGGTTCGGCGGTGTGAAACTTGGAGTGCCGGGGCTTATAAAGGCCTATAAACAAGCTACTCAGGAGGCTTTGGACTCTGCAAAAGTGATAACAAAAACGGCAACGCGTCCGCTCAAAATTCACTTCTCTTATCCTCAGACAGACCGAGTCTTGAAGGAACTGCGCAAGCGTGGAATCAGTGAGAGTGACAAGGAGTTCGGAGTGGATTGCTCACTTACCGCACACACCCCTTTGAGTATGTGCAGTGAGATTGTGAGCGTGCTGGAAAAGATTGAAAACGTTACAGTTACAGAATAAACTAATAATTCAATAATATGCCTAAGAGTTTAATTTCTATTTCGGATTTTACCAAAGAGGAGATGCTCCACATCTTGGATGTTGCGGGCGAATTTGAGAAGAACAAATCTCAAAACTTTCTTCATGACAAAGTGATTGCATGTCTCTTCTTTGAGCCTTCCACAAGAACCAGGCTCAGCTTTGAAACGGCATCTAACCGCCTGGGTGCAAGGGTTATCGGGTTCTCCGATGTAGCTAACACAAGTGTCTCAAAGGGAGAGACACTCAAAGACACAATCAAGATGGTCTCCAATTATGTAGACCTGATTGTTATGCGCCATCCTTTGGAGGGTGCCGCTCGTTATGCAAGTGAAGTTGCCTCTGTTCCTGTGATTAACGCAGGAGACGGCGCCAACCAACACCCAACTCAGACAATGCTGGATATGTACACTATCAAGCAGACTCAAGGGCACTTGGAGAATATGAATATCAATATGGTGGGAGACCTTAAGTACGGCCGTACGGTTCACTCTCTGATTCAGGCAATGAGTTATTTCTCACCGCGTTTCGTATTCACCGCACCGGATGAACTGAAGATGCCTCAGGAGTACAAAGACTTCCTGGCAAAGAAGAAGATTCCGTTTACTGAGACTACAGATCTTATGGATCATATCAATGATGCTGACATTCTCTATATGACACGCGTTCAGCAGGAGAGATTTACAGATCCTATGGAGTATGAGAAGGTTAAAAACTGCTTTAGCCTTACCGCCTCAATGCTGGAGGGATGCAAGAAGAATATGAAGATTCTGCACCCGCTTCCTAGAGTTGGGGAAATCTCTCAGGATGTGGATGATACACCGTTTGCATATTACTTCCGCCAGGCAGGCAACGGTATGTATGTGAGAATGGCAATTATTGCTTATCTGCTTGGAGCAAGATAATGTTTAACTTCAATTTTTTGAGAAATGGGAACAGTTAAAAAAGTATCAGAGAAAACACTCCAGGTGAGCGCCATAGAGAACGGCACCGTACTGGACCATATACCGGCGGACCAGCTTTTTAAGGTTATTCAGATTTTGGGTCTGGATAAAGAGTGCAAAAACCAGATTACCTTCGGAACAAATCTGGAGAGCAAAAAGTTAGGAAGAAAAGCAATAATCAAAGTTGCAGACCGCGTATTCAAGAGCAAGGAAATCAACAAGATAGCACTGGTTGCTCCGGATGCAAAGATTAACGTCATCAAAGACTTCAAAGTTGTTGAGAAGAAGGTAATAAGCATCCCTAAGGAGATTGTGGGTATTGCAAAGTGCATGAACCCTGCCTGCATCACCAACCACCAGCCTGTTGCTACACGCTTTACCACAAGCTACGAGAACAAGCACCTTAAACTTCTCTGCCACTACTGTGAGAAGACCACGGACGGAGAGAATTTACAGTTGTAGAGGTTATGAAAACAATTATGATGATGCTTGCTGCTTGTCTCTTTACTGCCGCCGCAGTTTCCTGCGGAGGAAAGAAGGTGGAGAAGGCGCCTAAGATTCTTGTGCTTTACTACTCTCAAACATCTAACACCAAGGCTGTTGCAGAGGAAATTAAAAACCGTCTGGGTGCGGACATTGAAGAGGTTACCGCTAAGGTTCCTTATGACGGAACATTTCAGGAGACCATTGAGCGTTCTGCCAAAGAGCGTGAAGAGGGCGCTTATCCGGAGATTGACTCAATTAAGTCTGACATAGCAAGTTATGACGTTATCTTTTTGGGTTATCCAATTTGGTTCGGAACCTATGCTCCGCCAATTACCACGCTGCTCAACCGGATAGATCTGAACGGAAAGAAGGTGGTGCCTTTCTGCACCTTTGGAAGCGGCGGTCTTGAGTCCAGCGTTGCGGACCTTAAGGCAAAATTCCCTGAGGCTGAGGTTCTTGAAGGCTACGGAGTACGTGCCGCCCGAATGGATGCAGCTCCAAACGAGTTGGACAGATTCCTCAAGGAGAAGGGCTTTGTTGAGGGAGAGGTTGAAAAGCTGGAGGCATTCTCCGCTCCTTCAGAAGTATCTGAAGAAGAGGCTGCCATCTTTGACGAGGCGGTTAAGGATTATCCTATGATTAGTGCCAAGGCAAAAGAGGTTTCCAAAAGAGATCTCCCTAACGGAGTTGAATATCTCTTCTATGCTGTAAACGTTCCAAAGGCGGGCGGCCCTCAGCCACCTGCAAAGGAGATGAAAGTTTACGTCTTGGTAGAAAAGGACAAAGCTCCCGTTTTCACTCAGGTGGTAAGATAGAAAAAGAGGCCCGCGGGCCTCTTTTTTAGTAACCGTTAGCGACCTCGGTAAGGAACTTGATTCGGATGAGGCGGATTTCCTCCTCAGTGTAATCACCGCCTAGGGCCTTCATTGCATCCATAACGGAATCTGACTCAGCCTCCTCTTTGAAGTAGTCATAGATATCCTCTATCTTATCTTCATCTACCGCCTGGCGGATGTAGTAGTCTATCTTTACCTTGTTTCCGGCGGCAACCATTGCCTCAATCTTGGTAAGGAGTTCATCCATATCCAGGTTCTTGATGCGGGCAATCTCATCCAGAGGAATATGCATATCCAGACCGTGGACAATGAAGCGGGTCATTTCCGTCTTGTCTCCGCCAATACTGCGGATCCTCATATCTATATCCGTAGGGCGCTCTATCTCGTTCTCCTCCACATACTTCTTTATGAGTTCCACAAACTCTTTTCCGTACTTGGCGGCCTTGCCCTCTCCCACTCCGGAACAACTAGTAAGTTCCTTAAGAGTAATAGGATAGAAGATGGTCATATCCTCAATTGCCGGGTCTGTGAAGATAATGTAAGGAGGAAGGTTGAGCTTGCGGCTCATATCCTTGCGAAGGTCTTTAAGTATGGCCAGAAGAGTCTGATCTCCACCGCCGCCTCCTTTCTTGCCGCCTGCCATCATATCCTCATCTACGTCATCTCCCTCTCCGCTCTCTTCAAACTTGCGGTCCTCCATAAGCATAACTGAGTAAGGCTTGGCAAGGAACTCTTTTCCCTTATCCGTCAATGAGATAAGACCGTACTGTTCAATATCTTTCTTTAAGAACTGAGCCACGCAGGCCTGACGTATTACAGCCAGCCAGAACCTCTCATCCTTCTCTTTGTCTATGCCAAAGAAGCGGTTGGTGTTGTGGCGGTAAGATGTTATCATTGCGTTGGTTACGCCGCCCAGAATGTTGGCCAGATGGTCACTTTTGAAGTTCTCTTTAAGCGAACGTATAAGTTGGAAGAGGGTGACAAGGTAATCTTTGCCCTCAAAGGTCGGCTGTTTGTGAAGACAGTTGTCACAGTTTCCGCAATCATCTTCCGGATAGATTTCTCCAAAGTAGTTGAGCAGTGTCTTTCTTCTGCACTGGTTGCTCTCCGCGTAGGCTACGGTCTCCGTAAGAAGTTGTTTGCCAATCTCTTGCTCGGCTACCGGTTTGCTCTGCATAAACTTCTCCAGCTTGAGAATATCGTTGAAACTGTAGAAGGCAATGCACTGTCCCTCTCCGCCGTCTCTTCCCGCTCTTCCGGTCTCCTGATAGTAACCCTCCAGAGACTTTGGTATGTTGTAGTGAATGACGAATCTTACATCCGGTTTATCTATTCCCATACCGAATGCAATGGTTGCAACAATGACATCTATCTCCTCCATCAGGAACTTGTCCTGATTCTCCGCTCTGGTTGCAGCGTCCAGTCCGGCATGGTATGGAGCTGCCTTTATTCCATTGACATTCAGCAGTTGAGCCATCTCCTCCACCTTCTTGCGGGAGAGGCAGTAGATGATGCCGCTCTTGCCCGGGTTGTTGCGGATGAACTTTATAATCTCCTTCTCTGCGTTAACCTTTGGACGGATTTCATAGTAGAGGTTAGGTCTGTTAAAGGATGATTTAAAGACCTTTGCGTCTGCCATGCCGAGGTTCTTGAGAATATCTGACTGCACCTTAGGCGTTGCGGTAGCGGTAAGGGCAATGATAGGGGCCGAGCCAATCTCCTGAACTATCGGGAGAATACGGCGGTACTCCGGGCGGAAATCGTGACCCCACTCGGAGATACAGTGCGCCTCGTCAATGGCATAAAAGGAGATTTTGCACTGTCTTAAGAGCTGGATGTTCTCCTCCTTTGTAAGTGACTCCGGGGCAACGTACAAAAGTTTGGTGACGCCCTTGAGCAGATTGTCTCTAACCTCCTGAACCTGAGCCTTGTTGAGGGAGGAGTTGAGGAAGTGGGCAATGCCCTCTTTTTCTGAGACAAAGCCGCGGATTGCATCCACCTGGTTCTTCATAAGGGCAATCAGAGGGGAGACCACCACCGCCGTTCCCTCCATCAGGAGTGCAGGCAGCTGATAACAAAGGGATTTGCCGCCGCCGGTAGGCATCAAAACAAAGCAATTGTTACCCCTTACCAGATGCTTGATGATATCCTCCTGCATCGGTTTGAAAGTTGAAAAACCAAAGAATTCCTTAAGCTGCTTCCGCAGAACCTCCGAAGTTATGTTCATTCCCAATTTTTGTCTACATTTGTGCTTACTAATGTACTCATAAGATTTTTTTTGTCCAAATTTTTTATGAAAAAATCAAATGTAAAGATTGTAGACCTGGCAAAGAAGGTGATTACGCAAGAGGCTGAATGTGTGGCCAAACTGGCTTCATACGTAGATGACCAGTTTGTTGAGGTGGTAGATCTGATTTTCAATTCCAAGGGACGTTTGATCATTACCGGTATAGGCAAAAGCGCCATCATAGGAACCAAGATAGTTGCCACTATGAACTCCACCGGAACGCCGGCAATCTTTATGCACGCGGCGGATGCCATCCACGGAGATTTGGGAATTGTGCAGCCGGAAGATATTGTCCTCTGCATTTCCAAGAGCGGTAATACCCCGGAAATCAAGGTGTTGGTGCCGCTCATCGCCCGCATGGGGAATAAAATAATCGCGATGGTTTCCTCCGTAGACTCCTTCCTTGCAACCCACGCAGACTATGTCATAAGGGCTACCGTGGACAAGGAGAGTGACCCTAACAACCTTGCACCAACCTCCTCTACAACCACCCAACTTGTTATGGGAGACGCACTTGCAGTCTGCCTGCTGCAGAAGAGGGGCTTCTCACAGGAGCAGTTTGCAATGTACCACCCGGGAGGCTCTCTGGGCAAACGCCTCTATCTTAGGGTTTCAGACGTTATGGATATGAACGTTAGACCTTTTGTTGGGCTTAACGAATCTATTCAGAAGACCATTATAAACATCTCTCAGAACAGACTTGGAGCAACCGCGGTTTTGGACGGCAAGGGAAACCTCAAGGGTATTATCACGGACGGTGACGTAAGAAGAATGCTGGAGAAGGGACACCCTAATGAAAAGACTGTGGCAAAGGAGATTATGAGTAAGAATCCTAAGCAGATAGATATCAATGATATGGCCGTAAATGCCTTTAACATAATGCAGAAAAACAAGATAACCTCCGTAGTTGTAATGAAGGAGGGGCGTTATGTTGGCCTTATTCATATTCACGATATCTTAAGAGAGGGAATAGTTTAACGAGGTTGTATATGGCTGATAAGAAGCAAGATATAGAATTTGATGCATGCGGCGTGGGTGTTCCCAACGGCCGCTTTTTTGGGATGCCATTTCCTAATGACGAATGCCCTGTGGTTCTGATTCCGGTTCCGTGGGACACTACCGTTTCATACTCTGCCGGTACCGCGGAGGGACCCGCTGCAATCATAGACGCCTCCGTTCAGGTGGACCTCTATGATGAACTTTTGGAAGGCTCTGATTCTGTGAAGATTGGAACTGATGAGACGCTTATAGACTTAGACCGCAATGATGGAGAGACTGAGAAAGATTCTGATGATAAGGTGCTTGCATCCGAATACATTAAAGCTATAAATGAAGAGTGCCGTCCAAAGGCTTGCAAAATCATTGAGTGCCAGGCAATGGGTGAGGAGCTCAGCAGAGATCTTGAGAAGGAGTTGGAGGAGATTAACCAGGCCAGCGAGGCGGTTAACTATCTTGTAGAACAGATATGCAGCGGCTATATTGCTCAGGGAAAGGTTCCCGGAGTTGTGGGGGGAGAACACAGCGTAACCTTTGGAGCCGTTAAGGCAGCCGCCGCCTCTCTGAAGGAGGGTGAAGAGTTGGGAGTTCTGCAGTTTGACGCCCACGCAGATTTAAGAATGGCATACGAGGGGTTTGAACACTCCCACGCCTCAATAATGTTTAATATCCTCTCCAAGATTCCTGGAATCAGTGCATTATGCCAGGTGGGCATAAGGGATTTTTCATCTGAGGAGCACAAGACTATAAGAGAGGAGGGGAGGATTACAGCCTTTACGGATACTCAGATTGCACAAAGGCTGGCGCAGGGAGAAAGCTGGCTCACAATTTGTGGAGAGATTGTCTGCCATCTGCCTCAGAACGTTTACATAAGTTTTGACATAGACGGTCTGGAGCCTTCACTCTGTCCTAATACAGGAACACCGGTACCGGGGGGATTAACTTATAATCAGGCGGTTATATTGCTTAGAAAAGTGGCTGAGAGCCGCAGGATTGTAGGTTTTGATCTTTGTGAAGTGGCTCCCGCAAGAGCAAAGGGAAAGGGTGCCGTTGGAGGAGAGGAGAACGAGTGGGATGCAAACGTTGGTGCTAGACTTCTTCACAAGCTTTCACTGCTTACCGCACTTAAGAGCAAGTGATGAAATTTGAGTATATTTGCGCCGCTAAAGAAGAAACTAATTATTTAAAAGAATATGAAAACTATTAAGACAATTCTTGCTTGCGCTCTTTGCGCAGTTATTATGGCTTCTTGCGAGCCTAAGAGCAAACCTCTTCCTGGAATTACCGTAGGTGAGGTTGACTCTGTAAGTACAGCCGTTGGTATTGCTTTTGGTAACATGCTTAAAAGCTCTAACCTTGATGGTCTTAACTATGCTAAGATAGTTGCAGCCATGAAGGGTGTTATGGCAGGTGACACTACTCTTATCTTTGACGGTCAGAGTGCACCTATGTACATTCAGGATTATATGATGAAGGTTTCTGACGCTCTTGCAGTTCAGAAGGCTGAGGAGGAGAAGAAGTTCTTTGAGGAGAACAAGAAGAAAGAGGGTGTTCAGGAGACTGAGAGCGGCCTTCAGTACAAGATTGAGGTTGCCGGCAGCGAGGTTAAGCCTACAGAGAGAGATACCGTTGAGGTTAACTACAAGGGTATGCTTTTGAACGGTAAGGTATTTGACTCCTCATATGAGAGAGGCGAGACCGTTAAATTCCCACTCAACTCAGTTATCAAAGGTTGGACTGAGGGACTTCAGTTCATTGGCGAGGGTGGAAAAGAGACTCTCTGGATTCCATTCAACCTCGGTTACGGCTCAAGAGATATGGGTCCTAACCTCCCTGCATTCTCAACACTCGTATTTGACGTTGAGCTTGTAAAGGTATTCCCTTATCAGGAGAAGAAAGAGGCTAAGAAGTAATCCTCTTGCGAGATTTAGGAGGAGGGGTGACCAAAACACTTTTGGTCACCCCCTCTTTTTTTACTAAATTCGCATGGATTATACACTTATGAAAAAAGGGTCAAAAAAAATATATATCGCGATAGTAGTCGTACTGGCTCTTGTTGTAGCTTTGCTGCTGATTTTCAGAACGAAAGGAGAGGAGGAAACGGAAGAGAGAGAGGTTAAGGTGCTCTCGCCCAAAACGGAGGTGGCCTACAAGGCGGTGCCTAGCGATGCGGTTCTTATCTTTGATTTTGAGCAGTTGGATCATATTGCCCCTCTTTTAAGGGATACCTCCAACTATTTTTACGGCCTTATTGATCCCTCTTCAGAACTGGTGAAGTTCCAAAAGCGGCTGGTGGATTTGGGTGCCGGAAACTGCCACACGCTCTACTCTCTTCACTATTCAGCCATCAACGAGGTGACACTGCTGCAGATTGCAGACCTCTCTGACGCCTCTTCAAAAGAGAAAATCATACACTACCTGGACTCCATTCCTCACACCCGGAGGGAGTATAACCAGGGTTCAATGAGAGTTTATGACAACGGCTTTAAGGTTGCCGTTAAGGATAATTACCTGCTGGCCAGCACTTCTACAATTTGCGTGGAGGGTTCTTTGCGCCATCTGGCAAACGGCTCATCCGTGCTTGACAATCAGGAGTTTTACTCAATGCTCCGCAGAACGGGAGGAGACGAGTGCCTCTATGTTAACCATAAACAGATAGGAAAACTCTTCTCCGGAAGCGTTACCTACGGATTCTTAAAGTACTCTGACTTCATAATGAGAATGGCAACCTGGAGTGCCCTTATGATGAATCCGCGTCAGAAGAACTTTATAAGTTTTGAGGGTTATCTAAAAGGGAATGAGGATCTTATAAACTTCTCCACGGTTCTCTCCGGCCAGAAGGGTGAGAGTTTCCGCTCTGCTGAGATTCTTCCGGCAAGCACTATGTTTGCCATATGTCTCAATATCTCAGCGGTTAAGGGTTACCTTAAGGATTTTCAGAAATATCTGGATGCCAACAAGAAGATCTCATCTTACGCCGCAAGAATGGAGAGAGTTACTCTTTTAGACGCTCCTGCTCCTTTGGAGTGGGTTGCCTCAGAGGGCTTTACGGAGTTTGTTTCCGCCTTCATTCTTGTTGGAAACAAATATGAGTGGATGACATTTGCTTACCATAACTCCCAAACCTGGCTCAACAAAATGACCGGAATAAAGGGAAAGAGGGAGATTACGGAGCCGCAGCCTTATATCTACAAAGGCTACCTTGAGGCTCTCTTTGGCGAGTCATTCTCTCATACCCAGGAGGATATGTTCTGTAAGGTGGGAGACTGGACGGTGATTGGCAGCGCTCCGGCGGTTGCTGAATTTGCAAAGGGTAAGGCAAGTATGGTATCTCTGGAGGATTACCTCTCACATACTCCGGCATCTTCATTCTTTTCAGATAAGGCTGCTGTTAAGGCATTTGCAAACATTAAGGAGGGCTCAGACACCCTCTTTACAGTTCTGAACAAATATTACAGAAAACGTTTTACCTCATCTATTCAGAAGAAGAATTTTGAGTATGCAACTCTGAGCGTTACTCCTAAGGGTAAGGATGTTTTGGCAAGCCTCAACTTCTACGCCGCACGTCTTTCTGAAGTTCCTCAGCTCTTTAATCCGGAGGAGGGAGGAAATCAGGTATTTATAGACAGTACAATAAAGACCTTCTTTGGTCCGTTCCCTCTGGTGGAGAACGGAGATACAACCTGGTTTGAGCAATCTCAAAAGTGGCTCTCCGTATCTTACCAGGACCGTAATCATAAGGGAATCTGGGGAATACCAATGAAGGATACAATAAAGAACTACGCCTCTCTGGTTACAATGCCGGATGAGAAGAAGTATATTATGTTTATCCTTGGCAACAAACTCTATGCAATGAGCCGCAGGGGTGCGCACTATACAGGTTACCCTAAGGAGTTGGATTGCGGAGTGGCACTGGGTCCTAAGGTTGTGACTGAAAAGGGAGAGACCCGTCTTATGATTCTTACGGATGAGAACATTGTGACAAAGAGAGATTTGGAGGGAAAGAGAGTGAGCGGTTGGGAAGATATCCACGCGGATGAATTCACACGCACACTTCCGGAGGAGAAGATTCTCTTTGGTCAGAAATATCTGATTCTCAGAACTGTAGGTAAGACCCGCATCTACCTTCCTAACGGAGAGGAGGTGACTGCAAAGAATCTTAAGAGACCAATCTCCAAGGAGAGTCCTATAGTGGAGGTTGAGGATGGATTTGTTAAAGTTATGGGGGTAGACGGAAAGGAGTTTCTGTTTAATCTCCGCAATGGAAGAATTAAAAAGTTGTAAAGAGATATGAAAAGTTTTTGGAGGCTGCTTAACTATGCAAGACCTTTCCACAGGTTCTGGCCGGGATATATAATTCTGGCTCTGCTCAGTGTGATCTTCGGAGTTGTGAATTACACTCTGATCTCACCTGTTTTGAACCTGCTCTTTGAGTCTCCTTCTACCGCAGAGGTAACCGCACAGATGGCAACTCTGGCGGAGAATACCAAGGAGTTTGCCTTTACAAAGGATTGGTTTATAGATACTTTCCAGTACTACTTGGATAAGGTGTTCCTTGCTCACGGAGCACTTAAGGCGCTGCTCTTTGTCTGCGCTCTTCTGGTTGGAGCCTCAATGCTTTCAAACCTTGCAAGATATTTGAGCCAGACCATTCTGGTGAGAATGAGAACCCACATTATGAAGAACATCCGTACGGATCTTTTCCATAAGGTATCTACAATGGATGTTGGCTTCTATCACACTCAGCAGAAGGGAGATATCTTAAGCAGAATCTCCAATGACGTAACCGAGGTGCAGAACGGAGTGGCAGACAGTTTCCACATGATTTTCAGAGAACCTCTCCTGATTATCGGATTCCTCTCCGCCTGCTTTATAATCTCTCCGAGGCTCACTTTGATGACCCTTATTACCATCCCGATTTCCGCTTTGGTCATTGGCGGTATCACCAAGAAGCTGAAGAGGAAAGCCGTTACTACTCAGACCCTTATGGGAAGAATAGTGAGCCATTTTGACGAGGCTATATCCGGAATAAGAATCATAAAGGGCTTCAATGCGCAGAAGTATGTGCAGGAGAATTTTGAGGAGACCAACATTGCTCACAAAAAGAGCAGCCGCAAGATGCTCTACCGTCAGCAGCTTGCCCATCCTCTCTCAGAATTCCTTGGTATCACCATAGCTGCAGCGGTTCTGATGTATGCCGGCTGGCTCCAGATTGGAGGAAAGTTGGGAATGAGCATGAGCACACTTATGGTTTACATCCTCTGCTACTGGAGAGTGCTTGAGCCTGCAAAAAATATTGCAAATGCATACGCCAGCATTCAGAGAGGAATGGTTAGCGGCGAGCGTCTTTTTGCAATCCTGGATGCTCAGAACAAGATTACGGAAAAGGCTGATGCCAAGACTCTTAAAGAGTTTAAAACCAATATTGAGTACAGGAACGTAGACTTCTCTTACGGCCAGACTCCGGTTCTTAAGAACATCTCTGTAAATATTCCAAAGGGAAAGATGGTTGCACTGGTGGGACCTAGCGGTGCGGGTAAATCTACCTTTGCGGATCTGTTGCCGAGGTTCTATGATGTGGTTGGTGGTCAGATACTTATAGACGGCGTGGATATTAGGGATTACACTCTGGATTCCCTCACCTCCGTAATGGGAATTGTGACTCAGGAGTCCATCCTCTTTAACGATACCATCTACAACAACATCACCTTTGGTATGAAAGACGTTAAGAGAGAGGATGTTATAGAGGCTGCCAGAATTGCCAACGCTCTGGAGTTCATTGAGCAGATGCCTCAAAAGTTTGAGACCAACATAGGAGACAGAGGCGAGAACCTATCGGGAGGACAGAGGCAGAGAATAGCAATAGCGAGAGCAGTTCTGAAGAACCCTCCTATCCTTATTCTGGATGAGGCTACAAGTGCGCTGGATACTGAGAGTGAGCGTCTTGTACAGGATGCACTCTACAAACTCATGCAGAACCGTACATCCATTGTGATTGCACACCGCCTCTCAACTATCAGATATGCAGATGATATCATAGTACTCAAGGAGGGTGAGATTGTTGAGGAGGGCAACCATGACCAGCTTACCGCAAAGGGTGGAATTTACGCCGGCCTTTGTGCTATGCAAGTATTTAATTAACAGAAACTAAAACCTATTAAAATGTTATACAGATCCGATTCAGTAAACAAGATTATTGAGGAGAGCATTAAACACCATTGGGATCTTCCCGCTCTATCTGATTACAAAGGCGTTACTCTCTACTACAGAGATGTTGCCCGCAGAATTGCAAAGATTCACATTGTCTTTGAAGAGGTGGGCGTTAAGCGCGGAGACAAGATTGCCATCTGTTCCAGAAACCAGGCAAACTGGGCTGTTGTATTTCTTGCCTCTCTTACATACGGAGCGGTTCCGGTTCCTATCCTGCACGAGTTTAAACCTAGCAGCGTAGAGCATATCGTAAACCATTCTGACAGCAAGATCTTCTTTGTAGGAAGTGCTGTTCTTGAGGGAGTTACACTGACTCACATGCCTAAGCTGAGTGCAACCATTCTGCTGGACGATTTCTCTCTGGTTCACGCCAAGGATCCTAAGGGGTTGCAGGCTATGGAGCATCTTAATGAACTCTTTGGAAGAAAGTTCCCTAAGAACTTCAAACAGGAGAGCATCTGCTATGAGAAGGAGAAGAGCAGAGAGGAACTTGCAATGATAAACTACACCAGCGGAACCAGCGGCTTCTCCAAGGGAGTTATGATTCCTTACAGAGCAGTTCTCTCCAACATTCTTTTTGCTGAAGAGGTGATGTCTCAGGTTACGGACAAGTCCAACGTGGTATCCATTCTTCCAACCGCACATATGTACGGAATGATGTTCGAGTTCCTCTTTGAATTTACGGTAGGTGCTCACATTCATTTCCTTACAAGAGTGCCAAGCCCTAGCGTAATAGTGAAGGCCTTTGAAGAGATTAAGCCAAAAGTTATCATCTCCGTTCCTCTGGTAATTGAGAAGATTTACAAGAACCGTCTCCAGCCGTTCCTCAAAACTCCGGGTGTGAGATTCTTGCTTCGTTTACCTATTGCGGATAAGAAAATCAAGACACAGATCAACGAAACTCTTACCAACTCCTTTGGCGGTGCCTTTGAAGAGGTTATCATTGGTGGTGCCGCATTCAATAAAGATGCAGACAGTTTCTTCAACTCTATAGGCTTCAGATATACAGTTGGTTACGGAATGACAGAGTGCGCTCCAATCATTGCATACGCTGGTTGGAGGGAGAAGAAGGTAGGCTCTTGCGGAAAGGCCGCTCCAAGGATGGAGATTAGAATAGACTCTGAAGATCCTCTGAAGATTCCCGGAGAGATTCAGGTGAAGGGAGACAACACAATGCTCGGCTACTACAAGAACGAACAGGCTACAAAAGAGTCATTTACAGATGACGGTTGGATGAGAACCGGAGATTTGGGTCTTGTAGATTCAGACGGCTTCCTCTACATAAAGGGAAGAAGCAAGAGTATGATTCTTGGTCCTAGCGGACAGAACATCTACCCTGAGGAGATTGAGAGTGTAATTAACAACATGCCGTATGTTGTTGAGTCACTGGTTATTGAAGATGACGGTAAATTGGTGGCACTTATCTATCCGGATATTGAGTCTGCAATGAACGCGGGGCTCACCACTCAGGAGATGATTCTTGCAAAGATGAAGGAGAATATCAATATAGTTAACGAAGAGATGCCTAACTACTCAAAGATTTCAGACGTAAGGATTATGCCTGAGGAGTTTGAGAAGACACCAAAGAGAAGCATCAAGCGTTACATATATCAGAACTAACTGAAAGAGAGAAAAATGGATAAACAGTTACAGTTTGATTTAAGCTATCTTCAGATGGCCGGTGTTTGGGCCAGAAACTCATACAGCAAACGTCTGCAGGTTGGAGCGTTGCTTGTAAAAGACCGTATGATTATTTCAGACGGTTACAACGGAACCCCATCCGGGTTTGAGAACGTGTGTGAAGATGAGAACGGAGTGACAAAGCCCTACGTGCTTCACGCAGAGGCGAATGCAATCACAAAGGTTGCAAAGAGCAACAACTCTTCAGAGGGTGCAACTCTCTACATCACCGCCTCTCCTTGTATGGAGTGCTCCAAACTTATCATTCAGAGCGGAATACGCAGAGTGGTCTACAGAGACGCCTACCGTTTGGATGACGGCATCAAACTTTTAAAGCGTGCCGGCATTGAGGTTGAGCAGATAGACAAAGATAAAATTGCGCTTCTTGAAAAAGAGCTTCAAGAGAAAGAATAATTTAAAATCAGAAGGATACAATGCCTCAGAAATTAAAGGAACTGTTAGACAATCCCTGGTTTAAGGGCTTTTTGGTACTGCTTCTTGCCGCTTTTCTTTTGGGTCACGCCAGAAGATGTTCAAGGAGTGTAAAGCCCCTTCCTACAGGAGATAACGTAAAGTGGAGCAAGCTGATGCTGGTAATTGACCAGATAGAGAAGAACTATGTGGATACCATCAGTTACAAACAGATTATTGAGAAGGCCATTCCTTCCCTGCTGGAGAGTTTGGATCCTCACTCTGTTTATCTTCCTCCAACAGACCTTCAGAGAGCGGACGAGTCTCTGATTGGCAACTTCTCAGGCATTGGTATTGAGTTCAATGTTCCTAATGATACTGCGGTGGTAGTGAGCGTAATACCGGGAGGCCCATCCAGCCGCGCCGGACTTCACAGCGGAGACCGCATAATAAAAGTTGATGACAGAACCGTTGCAGGTGTCAACCTTCCTCAAGACTCTCTTATCAGATTGCTCAGAGGACCAAGGGATACTAAGGTTACAGTAGATGTTCAGAGAAACGGAGTTAACGAACTTATTCCGTTTGAGATTACCAGAGGTGTAATTCCTATCAACAGCCTGGATGCTGCAATTATGATTACTCCTACTCTGGGTTACATTAAACTTTCAACATTCTCACTCACAACGCATTTGGAGTTCCTAAGGGCAGCGCTTGAACTTAAGGCACGGGGAATGACAACTCTGCTTTTGGATTTAAGGGACAATCCCGGCGGATTTATGGAGCAGGCTGTTCTCATCTCCAACGAGTTCCTTAACAAGGGAGATAAGGTTGTCTATATGCAGGGTAGGATGCGTAAGAGAGAGGACTATAAGGCAAGAGGAACCGGAAGGCTTAAAGATGTCAAGCTGTATGTTGCTATAAATGAAGCCTCTGCCTCATCTTCAGAGATTGTTGCGGGAGCAATTCAGGATAACGACCGCGGAACAATCGTAGGCCGCCGCTCATTTGGTAAGGGGTTGGTTCAGGAGCCAATCCGCTTCTCAGACAGCAGTGGAATACGCCTTACCGTTGCCCGCTTCTACACCCCGTCCGGAAGGTGCATTCAGAAACCTTACACTCCGGATTATAACTACGATATACTGGGCAGATACCAGAGAGGAGAGATGCGCAGCGCAGACTCCATAAAGGTTAACGACTCCCTCAAATACACCACTGTAGGAGGGCGTACCGTTTACGGAGGTGGAGGCATTATGCCGGATGTATTTGTCCCGATAGATACCGTGGGAGTTACAGACTTCCTTATCAAAGTGAACCGCAAGAGTCTGCTGATGAAGTTCTCATCTCACTTTGCAGATCTCAACAGAGCCGCTCTGGATACTGCAAAATCTCTGGAGGATCTGGAGAAGATTTTCACAAGAGAACATCTTCAGCATCAGTTCCTTCTCTATGCCGCATCAGAGGGAGTGCGCCCTAAGGGAGATGAATGGGAGCAGAGCGGATTCATTGTCCTTCAGCAACTTAAGGGACTCATTGGACGCTACTCCGCAATGAAGGAGGATGCGCTTTATCCTTACATTCTCAAGATTGACAACCTTGTAGACAAGGTTAAGGAGTTGGAGGGCGTGAAAGAGGAAGAGACGGAAGAAGCTAAGAAATAGAGATACGTTATGGCTAAGAAAGTTATTATAGGAATGGCGTCAGACCACGCCGGTTACAAACTTAAGGAACACCTCAAACCTTTCCTTGAGAAGATGGGTTACAAGGTTAAGGATTTTGGGACTCACTCCGAGGAGAGCATGGACTACCCGGATACCGCTCATCCATTGGCATTTGCAGTGGAGAACAAGGAGGTGGATTTTGGTGTAGCAATGTGCGGCAGCGGCAACGGCATCACAATGACTCTTAACAAACATCAGGGAGTAAGAGCCGCCCTATGCTGGAATGCGGAACTTGGAGCTTTGGCAAAGCAGCACAACAACGCCAACGTTCTCTCTCTTCCTGCAAGATTTATCTCAGAGGCTGAGGCTGAGGAGATTGTAAAGGCCTACATCAATGCCGAGTTTGAGGGAGGGCGTCACCAGCGCAGGATAGACAAGATTCCTGTAAAATAATTCAGATGTCTGAAACAAAGAGTATAAAGCCAGTTGTTATAGACGGTCATTTCTCTCAGAATCTTGAGAGAGATTTGGCAGCATATCCAGAGGGTATCATTTTTCCTGTGGACAAACCCTACAAGTGGACAAGTTCTGACGTAGTAAGAAAGATAAAGTATGCCCTGCGTAACTACTTTGGAACCAAGAATATAAAGATAGGGCACGCCGGAACTTTGGACCCTCTTGCAACCGGCCTTCTGATTATCTGCGTAGGCAAAGCCACCAAACTTTCAGAATCTCTGCAGGCGGAAAAGAAGGAGTACATTGCGGAGTTCACACTGGGAGCAACCACTCCCTCCTTTGACCGTGAGCATCCCATTGACGCCCTCTATCCAACAGACCATATTACTCTCGATAGTTTAAAAAGCGCTGTAACTCAGCTAAACGCACAGACAGAGCAACTCCCTCCGGTCTTCTCTGCAAAATATGTAAACGGTACCCGTTCATACTTTCTTGCCCGTCACGGAGAGGAGGTTGAACTCAAACCCGCACCCATAAAAATCTATGATACAGAGCTCTTGTATTATTCAGGTTGTGTGAGTGAGTGGAAAGGTTGGGGTTTGGAGAGACCTTTATATGGCAGTGATGCTGAGCACAATACCTTTATGGTGAAGAAAAGAATTGCAAGCCAGGAAGACAATCCCGTTCCGTTATATACTGAAAACTCGCTTCTTACACCGGAGCAGATTAACGCACTGCCCCGTGCGGTTGTAAGAATTGAGTGCAGCAAGGGCACCTACATCCGTTCTGTTGCCAGAGACTTTGGACTGGCACTGGGCAGCGGAGCCTTTATGTCTGCTCTGAGAAGAACGGCTTCCGGCGGTTTCCGCGTGGAGGATGCAATCAATCTGAAAGAATTCTTCAATTCTTTGTAACTTTTTCTATTCTCCATCGTATACTACTATGCCTATCGTGCATGGGCAACACGTACAAAAGCGTTATTTATGAAGTTATCACAGTTTAAATTTCCGTTTAGAACGGAACTTATTGCCAAGGAACCTCCTCGCTTCAGAGATGAGTGTAAACTTATGGTAATGCGCAGAATCTCAGGCAAAATTGAGAACAAGCTTTTTAAAAATATCTTGGATTACGCCCGTGAGGGAGATATCTTTGTTTTGAATGACACTAAGGTATTCCCAGCACGTCTCCACGGAAAGAAGGAGAAGACGGGAGCGGATATTGAGGTATCACTCCTCAGAGAGTTGAACAGAGAGCAGCGTCTTTGGGACGTTCTGGTAGACCCGGCTCGTAAAATCAGAATAGGTAACAAGCTCTATTTTGGTGAGGATGAGGCTCTTGTCGCTGAGGTTATAGATAATACAACCTCCAGAGGAAGAACTCTCCGTTTCCTTTATGACGGAAGTTATGAGGATTTCCGCAACACCCTCTTCAGCGTTGGAGAGTTCCCAATTCCAAAGGAGATACGTCTGCACCCTAACGAGTCTGACGTAGAGAACTTTAACACCATCTTTGCAAAGCACGAGGGTGCCGTTTCCGCACCTGCTGCAGGCTTGCACTTTAGCCGTGAACTCTTTAAGAGAATGGAGATTAAGGGTGTAGATTACACCTTTATTACCTCCCACGTAGGACTCAGCCACTTTGGAGGAGTAGACGTTGAGGATCTCTCCAAGCATAAGATGGGCTCAGAGAGAATGATTATCTCAGAGGAGAGTGCTGAGAAGATTAACAAGGCTAAGGATGAGGGACACAAGGTATTTGCTATAGGAATCACCGTAGCAAGAGCTTTGGAGACTCCGGTAACAACTACCAACCGTGTTAAACCTTTTGACGGTTGGACCAACAAGTTCATCTTCCCTCCTTATGACTTTAAGATTGCAGATGCACTTGTTACAAACTTCCACCATCCTCTCTCCACTATGCTTATGTGCCAGGCGGCATTTGGTGGATATCAGAAAGTTATGGCTGCTTACAAGCAGGCTATGCATGGAAAGGAGGCCAAGGATATCTACAAATTTGGCGTTTACGGAGATGCAATGCTGATAGTTTAAAAGGGCACTGCAACCGGCACAAAATCAGGAGAATAAAAACTTCTTGAGTCAAATGTACCGGATGGTAACCGGTTACGGCGGCGGATGATTATCTTGCCGCCGTTTAATTTTTATGGATGTGAGAAAAGAAGCGTTGATTTGTGCCATGAGCCGGTTGCTGATTAATCATCCCCGCACCGGCCGCATATTGTTGGAAGCATCAGAAGATGCTCTCAACAGATTGCTCTCTGAAGGAAAATCATTTGTTGTTGAACTACTCGGAAAGGAGAAGGGGAAAGAGGTAGCCTCTGAACTCTTCTCAAGCGAGATGATTGAGTGGGCTGAGAAGGAGGCGGATTGGTATGAGAAGAAGAGGGTCTTGATTCTCCCCATAACTTCACCTTTGTATCCTCCGCTTTTGAGGGAGTGCGCGGATGCCCCCTTTGCTCTCTATTACAAAGGAGTAAGAAGTGATAAAGAGGCTGATTCCAAGATCTTTGGGAGTAGAATGCTGAGCGTTGTAGGGACCCGCCTTGCCTCCCAGTACGGCAGAGAGTGCTCTACTTTAATAATTTCAGAACTTGCCCAGTATGTTCCCAAACTCCAGATTATAAGCGGGTTGGCAATGGGAATAGACGGTTGTGCCCACACGGCCGCCCTGGATAACTCCCTGGAAACCTTTGCGGTACTCCCCTGCGGCATAGACCAGATTTACCCGGCATCTCACAGAGATATGGCTGTGAGAATTCTGGAGCAGGGAGGAGTTCTGACGGAGTACCCCAGAGGTATTAAACCACTGAGAAGAAACTTTTTACAGCGCAACCGCATAATCTCCGGAATGAGTCACGCATTGTTGGTTGTAGAGAGCCGGGTAAGCGGCGGTTCTATGAGCAGTGTGGAGTATTCATCCGGTTACAGCAGAGAGATCTTTGCGGTTCCGGGCAGGATGTGCGATGCCAACTCCTACGGCTGTAACTACCTCATAAATAAGAACGTTGCACAACTGGTTCTCAACGCAACTTCCATTGTAAACTCAATGGGGTGGGCTAAAGACAAGATCTCAGATATCCTCGCTCAGCCTACTCTCTTTTCCGCAACCCGGGAGTTGAAGGCAAAATTATTACTATCTTTATCATTTGTTAAAGGAATAGATGAAGAGTCACTTATTCAGGAGAGCGGAGCCGAGGTTGGAGATGTGAGTCTTGCTCTGCTGGAGTTGGAACTGGAGGGGAAGATACGGAAGATGGCCTCCGGAGGCTGGATTAAGTGCTAAACTATTGTTAATAAGAGAATTGGAAAAGTTGAGATTCATAGATACCCACACTCATCCTTACGATGAGGCTTTTGACCAGGACCGCCCTCAGGCTCTTCAGAGAGCGCTGGATGAAGGAGTGGACAGGTGGATATTCCCCGGAATAGACATCTCTACCTACAAGGTTCAGAGGGAGTTGGCCAATAGTTACAAGGGGAGAGCCTTTATGGCAATGGGACTCCATCCAACCTCCGTCTCCTCTAACTGGAAGGAGGAGTTGGAGTTTGCACTCAATAAGCTGGAGGAGGACGGGGACTATGTGGCTGTGGGTGAGATAGGTTTGGACGGTTACTGGAGCAGGGAGTTTATGGAGCAGCAGAAGCAAGTGCTTGAGGCCCAGTTAGATTACGCCGTTTCAAAATCTCTTCCGGTGATTATACATGAGAGAAGCACTACGGAGGAGATGCTGGATTTGATGGAAAAGTACCGCGGAAAAGTAACCGGAGTTTTCCATGCATTTACCGGCAGCATAGAGACTTACAGGAGAATTCACCGCCTGGGCTTCAAAGTTGGAATAGGGGGAGTGGTAACCTTCAAGAATGCGGGAGTGGCAAAGACGGTGGTGGATATTCCGCTTGAGGAGATTCTGCTGGAGACGGATTCTCCCTGGCTGACACCCGCACCGCACCGAGGGACTAGAAATGAGAGTTCTTATATTCCGCTGATAGCAAGTAAAATAGCGGAGTGTAAAAATATTCCTCTGAGTGAGGTGGCGGCAGTTACCACCCGCAACGCAGAGGAGCTGTTTAAGTTGTAAAGAGAGCAACAGAGATATGAAAAGGAAAATTTTGATGATTTATACCGGTGGAACCATCGGGATGAAGCAAGATGAAAAGTCACTGGCACTTGTGCCGGTAGATATCAGCCAGATTCAGGAGGAGGTGCCGGAACTGAAAAAGTTCGGTTACAGCATAGACACCTATTCCTTTGATCCGGTGATAGATTCCAGTGATATCACTCCGGCCTTCTGGGTGAATCTGTGCAACCTTATAAAGAAGAACTACGAGAAGTATGACGGCTTTGTAATTCTGCACGGCACTGATACTATGTCATATACGGCATCTGCCCTCAGTTTTATGATGGAGGATTTGGCAAAGCCGGTGGTGCTTACAGGAAGCCAACTCCCTGTGGGAATGCTAAGAACGGACGGCAAGGAGAACATCATCTCATCTATCGAGATAGCAGCAGCGGTAGACGAGACTGGCCACGCAATGGTGCCGGAGGTCTGCATATACTTTGAGAGTCAGCTCTATAGGGGTAACCGCACCACCAAATACAATGCGGAAAACTTCCGCGCCTTCCGCTCCGCAAACTACCCGGTTCTGGCAGACGTGGGAATCCATATCAAGTTCAACCGCTCTCTGATTCAGTACCCTAAGAGGTGGGATATGCCGCTTAAACTGAGAACGAAACTGGACACCAACGTGGCAATACTGAAGATTTTCCCCGGCATTACCCCTGCCGCCATAGATGCGGTTCTGGGAACCAAGGGGTGCCGCGCAGTGGTTCTGGAGACATTTGGCAGCGGAAACGCTCCAACCACCAGACAATTTGTCTCCACCATCAAGAAATGGGTGAAGAAGGGACTGATTGTGGTAAATGTGACTCAGTGTCAGGCAGGTAAGGTAGATATGGGAGCCTATGCAACCGGCGTTGCCCTCAGAGAGGCGGGAGTTGTGAGCGGTTATGACAGCACTACAGAAGCCACTCTATGTAAGCTCTTTGTACTTTTGGGGCGCTATTCTTCCTCCGCGATGGTTAAAAAAGAGTTGCAGAAGTGCCTCTGCGGGGAGATTTCAATAAAATAGGGGGGCGAGTATTACAGAGTCAAAATTTTTGCTAACTTGCACCTTGATTCAGCGACACGTTGAAACTTTAGAAAAATAATAACAGATAAACATTGTTTAATACTTTAATCACAACAAAATTTATGAAAAAAATTTTCATGTTTTTGGCAGTTGCAGGCCTAATGGCTATCACTGCCCAGAACGCAGTAGCTCAGGATGAAGCACAGGCTGAGAATGCAACAGAGCAGGTAGCTCCAGCACCTCAGGAGGATGTTCAGGCACCTGTTGATGAGCAGAACATTTTCAACCAGAAGTCTGATAAGCCTCTTTATCAGCAGATTAAGACTAAATTCATCGAGGGTGGTCCTGCTTTCATGGTATGGGTTGTTCTCTGCCTTATCCTTGGTCTTGCAGTTGCAATTGAGAGAATTATCTATCTCAGCATGGCAACAACAAACACCAACAAACTCATTGCTGACGTTGAGGATGCTCTTAAGGCTGGTGGCGTTGAGAAAGCAAAGGAACTTTGCCGTAACACCCGCGGTCCTGTAGCTTCTATCTTCTATCAGGGTCTTGACCACTACAATGAGGGTCTTGCAAGTGTTGAGAAGAACATTACTGCATATGGTGGAGTTCAGATGGGTAGATTGGAGAGCGGTCTTTCTTGGATTGCTTTGTTCATCGCTCTTGCTCCTATGTTGGGATTCTTGGGAACAGTTGTCGGTATGGTTAGCGCATTCGATGCTATCGAGGCTGCAGGTGATATTTCTCCAACCGTTGTAGCAGGTGGTATTAAAGTGGCTTTGATTACAACCATCGCCGGTTTGATCGTTGCCGTTATTCTTCAGATTTTCTACAACATTATCGTTGCAAAGATTGACTCCATCGTTAACTCAATGGAGGATGCTTCAATCAACTTCGTAGACGTACTTACTAAATTTAATAATAAATAATCAGTTCAAAGAGTTATGAAGAACAAATCTTTGAAATTATTCTTTTATGTACTGCTGATTATCTCAGTTGTCATTGGCCTTGCATTCCTTTTCTTCAACGGCGATGATAACAAGATGGTCTCTCCAATTCTCAATTGGGCGTACATCCTTCTGTTCATCGGAATAGTGTTGGCTGTTATTCTGCCTTTGATATTCCGCAGCGGAAGAGGTGGAAAGAAGACTCTTTGGGAACTGGTCATTTTGGTAGCAGTACTGTTGGTATCCTTCCTGCTCGCTTCAGGAAATGCGGTATCACTCTCTCCGAGTGTACCTGAGCCAACACACGGCACTTTAAAGATGACGGACACCGTCCTCATTACATCTATTATTCTGCTGGTTGGTGCTATTTTGGCAACCATCTTTGGCAGCTTGTTAAGGAAAAAGTCTTAAATTTAGGTAAGTAACATGGCAAAGAAAACACCCGAGATCAATGCTTCCAGTCAGGCGGACATTGCGTTCTTGCTTTTGGTGTTCTTCCTGATTACCACAACAATGGATGTGGATAAAGGTCTTCAGAGGAAACTTCCTCCGATGCCGGAAGAGAATCAGCAGCAGGACGAGGTGAAGATCAACCGTAGAAACATTGTGGTTGTGAAAATCAACGCACAAGACAGAATTATGGTTGGTTCCAAACCTACTGATGTTAGCGAGATCAAGGATCAGATAGTAGAGTTTTTGACCAACCCTAATGATGACCCTAACAAGCCTGAGAAGGAGGTTAAGTTCATCAAAGGATTGGGTAATTACGCTGTATCCAAAGGTGTGGTTTCATTGCAGAATGATAAGGGTACACTGTACAACACGTACATTCAGGTTCAGAACGAGATCGTTAGAGCAATCAACGAGATTCGTGACCAATTCTCTACCCAACATTACGGCAAGAAATTCGCACAGTTGGACGAAGATCATCAGAAAATTGTCAAAGAGGCTGTACCTCAGAACATTTCCGAGGCAGAGCCTAAGGACGTAAAAGCTAAGAAGTAGGAGGTTATTATGGGAAGATTTAGAAAAAGTGGAAAAAAGGTTGCACCTGCTATCAGTACTGCATCCCTTCCGGACATTGTCTTTATGCTTTTGTTCTTCTTTATGATATCCACCTCTTTCCGTCAGACGGATAAGTTGGTACAGGTTAAACTTCCTGGAGCAACTGAGAACGTTAAGCTTGAGAGAAAGGATTTGACATCCTATATCTATATAGGTTCTCCTATCCCTTCAAAACAGGCTCAGTACGGAACGGATTCACGTATTCAGCTGAACGATTCCTATAGGACAATCAATGAGATCCGTGACTTTATCGCATCAGAGAGAGAGTCACTCTCAGAGCAGGATAAGGCAGAAATGACTGTCGCTATCAAGGCTGATGAGAACGTCCGCATGGGTATCATTACAGATGTAAAGCAAGAACTTAGACGTTGTTCTGCCCTCAAGATTATGTACGTTGCACGTCAAAAATAATCTGAGGTAGAGTGAGAAAAAGCCGCAACCGAAAGGTATGCGGCTTTTTTTGTACCCTCATTTTTAGTAAATTTGCATCTGATGTACCGAATTAATTCAAGTTGTTATGAAATTCAAATCATTTATATCTAAGGTAGCCGTTGTATTTGCTGCTTTAATGTTTTTGTTTTCAACCTCTTACGCGCAGGAACACAAGCATTGTAAGAAAGAGGAACCAAACGCTAAGTATGTATTTCTATTTATAGGTGACGGTATGGGTTTTGCCCATATTGCTCTTACTGAGGCATATAAATCTGAAGTTAAGGGAAAGATAGGAAGTGAGCCGCTGCTCTTTACTCAGTTCCCTGTAATGGGTATGGCTACTACATATTCCGCTTCCAACAATATAACCTGCTCATCTGCAGCAGCTACTGCACTTGCATCAGGAATAAAAACATTCAACGGAGCTGTAGGTGTTTATCCGGATTCCATTCCGGTCTATCAGATTTCATACAAACTGAAGGATTTGGGTTACAAGATTGGTCTTATGACAACCGTAACCATAGACCATGCAACTCCTGCATGTTTCTATGCACACAATACAAAGAGGTCTGATTACTTCAACATTGCAATGGAACTTCCGGAGTCCGGCTTTGATTTCTTTGGCGGCGGCGGATTTGGCGGAGCCAAGGCAAAGGATATTGAGAATCCGGAAAAGCAGATTTATGATAAGGTTGCAAAGTACGGTTACACTGTTGCTTACGGAGTAGATGATTACAAGGCAAAGAAGGGTTCTGCAGATAAGATGATTCTCTTCCAGGCAGATAAGAGCAGGAAGGATAAGATTCTGCCTTACGCTTGCGGAAGAAGTGCAAATGATCTCTCTTTAAAGCAGGTTGTTGAATCTGCAATTGATTTCCTCTACACTCCGGACGGAAAGGGTTTCTTTATGATGTGTGAAGGTGGAAAGATAGATTATGCCGCTCATAACAATGACGCAGCCAACACCATTATGGAGACAATAGATATGGATGAGGCTATTGCGGTTGCTTATGACTTTTACAAAAAGCATCCGGATGAGACTCTGATTGTTGTAACTGCAGACCATGAGACAGGAGGTCTAACGCTTGGAAGAGAGAAGGGCTATAAGATGTATCTTAATGAGATTGAGAAGGTTGTTAAAGAGTCCAAGCAGTCTGACATTACACTGGACAACTATATGACTAAGGATGTTAGAGATACCCTCTCAAAGAAGGCACGCATTGGCTGGACAACCAGAAGCCATACAGGAATTGCAGTTCCCGTATTTGCAGTTGGTTCTCACAGCAGCCTCTTTGCTGGCCGTCAGAACAACACGGACATTCCTAAGAATATTATGAAGGCAATGGGTGCAACCGCCCCTTATACAGACCATTACTACAAGAGAAAGGCAATCTTTGACAAGGATACTCCAATTAATTCAAATGATATTGTCTTCCTTGGCAACTCTCTTACCGAGGGTGGAAAATGGGCAGACTACTTTGCAGACGTAAACGAGAAACTTGCAAAGAAGGGAGGCGCAATCCGTAACCGCGGAATAGTTGGTGATACCTTTGGAGGTATAGACGCCCGATTGGATCAGATACTTCCGGGCCAACCAAAGACTATCTTCTTCCTTACCGGAGCAAATGATGTAAGTCATGACCTTTCAGCAGATTCCATTGCCAACGGAATCATCAACGTTGTAAAGAGGATTAAGAGAGAGAGTCCAAAGACCAAGATATATCTTCAGAGTCTGCTCCCTATAAACGAGAGCTTCAAGAGATACAGACTTCTTACAGGAAAGACTGCTATGTTCTCTGAGATTAACGCCAAACTGAAAGAGATGGCAAAGGAGGAGAAGGTTACCTTTATTGAACTCTATCCGCTCTTCCTTACCAACGGACCTGAGGATCTGAAACTTCCTGCATCTGAGCAGGTTCTGAATCCTAACATCACCAGAGACGGACTCCATCTTACACAGGACGGATATAAGATTTGGGCGGAAGCAATTAGAAAATATGTGAAATAAAAATAAGAGATATGGGAGAATTTACAAGAAAGAACATTAAGCAACTTCTTAAGGAAAAACCTGGTTGTGAGGTTGTTGTTAAAGGATGGGTAAGAACCAAAAGAGGAAACAAGAATGTCTCTTTTATAGCACTTAATGACGGTAGTACAATAAACAATATGCAGGTTGTCTGCGCCGGAGATAAGTTCAGCGAGGAACAACTTAAAGATGTAACCACCGGAGCTTGCCTATGCGTTAAAGGTCAGCTTGTTGAGAGTATGGGTAAAGGGCAGAGCGTAGAGGTTCAGGCAACAGAGATTGAGATCTTTGGAAAGGCAGATCCTCAGGATTATCCTCTTCAGAAGAAGGGACACTCAATGGAGTTTTTGCGTGAGATTGCTCACATGAGAATGAGGACCAATACCTTTGGCTGCGTTATGAGAATCCGCAACGCAATGGCCTTTGCAATTCACAAATACTTTAACGAGCACGGCTTCTATTATCTTCATACTCCGCTCATTACAGAGAGTGACTGTGAGGGTGCCGGTGAGATGTTCCAGGTAACTACAATGGATCTGAAGAACATCCCAATCTCCAAAGAGACAGGTGAGGTAGACTACTCTTCAGACTTCTTTGGAAAGCAGACCGCTCTTACCGTAAGCGGACAGTTGGAGGGTGAGTTGGGAGCAACCGCACTTGGAAAGATTTATACATTCGGTCCTACTTTCCGTGCAGAGAACTCCAACACTCCTCGCCACCTTGCAGAGTTCTGGATGATAGAACCAGAGATGGCTTTCTATGACAACAATGATAATATGGAACTTGCAGAGGACTTCATTAAGTACCTGGTTAACTACGCTTTGGAGAACTGCGGAGAAGACCTCCAGTTCCTCAACGATATGTTTGACAAGGGGCTCATAGAGAGAATGAAGAGCGTTACTCAGACAACCTTCCAGAGAGTTACCTACACGGAAGCCATCGAGATACTTGAGAAGAGCGGTGAGAAGTTTGAGTTCCCGGTTCACTGGGGCACAGACCTTCAGAGCGAGCACGAGAGATATCTTGTGGAGAAGCACTTTGGCAAACCGGTGATTCTTACGGACTTCCCTAAGGATATTAAGGCCTTCTACATGAAGCAGAATGATGACGGAAAGACCGTTCGCGGTATGGATGTACTCTTCCCTAAGATTGGTGAGATCATTGGCGGAAGTGAAAGAGAGCCTTCTTATGAGAAGATAATGAAGAGGATAGAGGAACTCAAGATGGATACCAAGAACCTCTGGTGGTACCTTGATACCCGCCGTTGGGGAACCTGTCCTCACGCAGGATTCGGATTGGGCTTTGAGCGTCTGCTTCTCTTTGTTACAGGAATGCAGAACATAAGAGACGTGATTCCGTTCCCAAGAACTCCAAAGAACGCAGAATTCTAACAGAAAAAAACAATAGGTATGTTAATCATAGGAATAGCCGGCGGTACCGGATCCGGAAAGACAACGGTGGTCCGCAAACTTAAGAAACACTTTAAGAATGAGGACTTTGTAGTTGTTCCTCAGGATTCATACTACAAGGACAGCAGTTTTATGACTCCGGAGCAGAAGGCTGCAAACAACTTTGACCATCCTAACTCCGTAGACTTTGAGCTTCTGATTTCAGATCTTAAAAAACTTAAGAGCGGACAGAGTGTGGAGCAACCGGTATATTCCTATATAACATGCTCACGCTCAACCACGGAGACGGTTCACGTAGAGCCTGCAACTATCATTATTGTTGAGGGTATTCTCATCTTCACAAATGAGGAACTGAGAAACATGTTTGATATCCTCATCTATGTAGATGCAGATGCAGATGACCGCTTAGGCCGTGTAATTCAGAGAGATATAGAGGAGAGAGGTAAGACGGTTCAACAGGTTTTGAAACGTTACCAGGAGACCGTCAAACCAATGCACCTTCAGTTCATAGAACCAAGCAAACGTTACGCAGACATTATTGTTCCGCAAGGTGGTCATAACACTGTAGCTATCAGTATTTTGATAGCAACTATAGAGAAAGCTCTCCTTACAAAGGGAGAATAATATGGACAACAAAGAAAAACGTAGCCGCCGTATTGGCCTCTATATCACTGCAATATTCCATTTGCTGCTAATCATCGTTCTTCTTATCTTCTCCATCTCCTATATGAGAAGGGAGGAGGTTTCCTTTATTACAGACAGTGAAGGAAGGATTGCCAAAGAGAGACAACTTTTAGAGGAGCAGAAACAGGAGGAGATTAAAGCCCTGGCTAAAAGCCAGTTGGAAGAGCAGATGTCTGCAACTCCTCAAAACCTCAAAGCCATTCCAGTCTCATCCAATACCTCTAATCTTAAGGATGACCGCAACACTGACACCGAGCAACTCAAAGAGGATATGGACCGCCTTGCCGGAAAGGTAAAGGAGATGGCAGCTATTGAGAGTCCCAAAGGGGTTGACGATGTGACCAATGCGGGGCCGGTTACAACCCAACAGCCGCCAAAGAAAATCTACATTGGCCCATCTGTTCTCAACTGGTCTTTGGAGGGTAGAAGGGCCTTCTCTCTCCCTATCCCGGTTTACAAGTGCAAAGGGGGCGGAGATGTTACCGTCCGCATTTACGTGCAGCGTAACGGTTACGTGCAAAAGGCTCTGGTTGAAGAGAATGCATCAGTGCCGGACGGCTGTATAAGAAACGCCGCCCTTGCCGCCGCTAAAAAGTCCAGATTTTCAATGTCTGACACCGCACCTGAACCTCAGATAGGTCAGATTACTTACAGATTTGTTTCTCAGTAGTTTACAATGTCTTCTGCCAGTTCCAGGCTGAACGCAGAACATCCTCAATAGGGGTATCTGCACTCCAACCCAACTCTCTCTTAGCCTTTGAAGGATCTGCCCATACCTGTTCAATATCTCCCGCTCTTCTTGGTGCAATCTCATACTTCAGATTAACTCCGGTTGCAGAGATGAACCCTCTAACAAGCTCAAGAACAGAGAGTCCGCGGCCAGTACCCAAATTGTATACAAACCATCTTCCCGTCTTTGCAGCATCCACATAGGTTGGCTCGTCAATAACCTCAGGCACCGTAACCTTCTCTTCCATAAGCTTATCTATAGCCTTAACGTGTGCCTTTGCAAGATCTACAACATAGATGTAATCTCTTATGCAGCTTCCGTCCGGAGTGTTGTAATCATCTCCAAAGACATTCAGGTGATCTCTTATACCCGCAGCTGTCTGAGTGATAAAAGGTACCAGATTCTGTGGCACTCCTCTCGGCAGCTCGCCGATGAGTGCAGAAGGATGTGCTCCTATTGGATTGAAGTAGCGCAACGCGCACACTTTCACATTGTTATAAGCTATCACGCTGTCTGACAGAATCTCCTCTGCCATTTGCTTGCTCTTGCCGTAAGGGGAGAGTGACCTCTTAAGCGGTGCGTTCTCAGAGATTGGGAGATGCTCCTTATCCGGCTGGCCGTAAACAGTTGCGGAGGAGGAGAATACAATGTTTGCTCTCTTGCCGCAGTCTCTCATCAACTCAATGAGGTTGAGCAGAGATACCATGTTGTTACGGTAGTAATCCAGCGGTTTTTCAATGCTCTCTCCTACCGCCTTGTATGCCGCAAAGTGAACCGCACCTACAATATCGGGATGAGCCTCAAAGACCTTTTTAAACTCCTCCTTATTGGAGCAGTCTGCCTTTTCAAAGACAACCTTCTTTCCCACGATGGTTTCTATTCCCCTGAGTACCTTGTCATTAGAGTTATAGAAGTTATCCACTCCAACTACATCATAACCTGCATTTAACAGTTCTACCCAAGTGTGCGAACCTATAAAACCGGTACCGCCCGTAAGAAGAATTTTGCCCTTACTCATAATGTTTCAAAAAAATTAAATTGCTAGGACAAAGTTAACAATTACCTTCCATTGATTCAACACTCCTTTATCAGATTAATAACTTTGTTTCAGAAAGCGGGACAAAACCCGGAAAAACTCAATAAGAAACAGTTTAAATCATTTATAAACAATTAAAAAACAAAACATTATGAAAAAGATTTTTTTCAGCGTCTTCACAGCAGCCGGCATCGTTGCTATGTTGGCTTCTTGTTCAGGCAAGCCTGAGAAGGTTACAGCAATGGTAGCTCCTGGTGATAAGGTAGCTGCAGTTGTAGTTGAGTTCAACAAGGCTGTTTCTGCAGAGCAGATTTCAGCAGACGCTTTTGAGGTTGAGGGTCAGGAGATTGTAGCAGCATTCGTTTGCGACCAGGATCCAACCGCATGCCCTAAGCCAAAGGAGAAACCTGAGTGCAAGAAAGAGTGTGACTCTACAAAGGCTGAGTGCACAGAGGCAAAACCTGAGTGCAAAGGCAAGGACGGTAAGTTCGTAGTCCTCGTTTTCAAGCATGAGTGCAAAGAGGCAAAGGCTGAGTGCGACTCTACAAAAGCTTGCCCAGAGGCAAAGGCTGAGTGCAAAGATGCAGCTTGCGCAGAGAAGAAGGCAGACTGCAAGGATTGCAAAGACTGCAAAGAGTGCGAGAACTGCAAGCCTGAGTGCAAGTGCCCAGATTGCAAACCTGGTTGCTGTGCAGAGGCTCCAAAGGCAGAGTGTGACTCCACAAAGAAGTGTGAGAAACCGGAGATTGCTGTTCCAGAGGTATCTGTAAAGCAGGTTAAGGACATTGCAGCAGCAGACGGCACAACTCTTAAGGCTTGGTGCAAGGCATTCAAGGCTACAGCAGCAGCTCCTGCATTTATGGGTCCTAAAGGCCCTAAGGGTCCAAAGCACGCTTGCAAAGGTGAGAAACCTGAGTGCGAGAAGGCTTGTGAGAAAGCAGAGCCTGCAAAGTAATTTGCAAACCGGCTGACGCCCCGTAACATAAAGGGCACGGAAAAAACGGAGAGGTCAAAAGCCTCTCCGTTTTTTATAATTCACTATATTTGTACTCGTATGGAACGTAAGAAGTTAACATTTGATTCCTTTATCAGAAGCATCCTAATTATTCTGCTGATAGTTGGTATCTATTTTCTAATCCGCCGTTTAAGCAGTGCATTGCTTCCGTTTGTAATTGGCTGGCTTATAGCCTACTGGATGTACCCGCTCGTCCGCTTCTTCCAGTACAAATGCAAGATGAAGTACAGATTGGTTGCAATGATAGCCGCCTTTGCTGCAGTCATTGGAGTCATCTGGCTCATTGTGGTTCTTGTTGTTCCTCCAATGGTGGAAGATTTGATGAAGGTTAAAAACATGGCGGTTGAATATATCCAAGGCAACTATAATGCAGAAGGTATCTCCGCAACCATTCATCAGTTTATCCGTGAGAAGCTCAACCTCACCCAGTTAGCAGAGGGCAATTTTGATTTGGCTAGTTTCTCTGAAATTGCCAAACAGATAATGCCAAAAGTTTGGAACGTTCTTAACCACTCATTCAATGCAATATCCAGCATCCTCAGCATTGTGATGATGCTACTTTACATAGTCTTCATCCTTCTGGATTATGAGAGACTCTCTGACGGCTGGAAAGAACTCCTCCCAAAGAAAATCCGCAAAGGCACCCTCACTCTTGTAACAGATGTGGAGAAAGGAATGAACAGCTACTTCCGCGGTCAGGCTCTTGTTGCCCTCTGCGTAGGTATACTCTTCTGCATAGGTTTTCTCATCATTGGGTTCCCTATGGCCATCCCGATGGGTCTTATGATGGGCGTTCTTGCTATGGTGCCATACCTGCACTTTGCCGGCTTCATACCTATCTTCCTTCTTGCTGCCGTCAAATCTGCAGAGACCGGACAGAGCTTCTGGCTGATTATAATGCTGGTTGTAATCATCTTTGCCGTTATTCAGGTCATTGAAGACGGCTTCCTTGTTCCAAAAATTATGGGAAAGGTAACCGGCCTCAGCCCTGCCATCATACTCCTTGCCCTCTCAATCTGGGGCTCCCTGCTTGGCATCCTGGGTATGATCATTGCCCTTCCAATGACCACCATCCTCCTCTCCTACTATGAGAACTTTATCCTCAAACAACCCGCCCCAACAGACCTGGAGGACACAGACCATGAATAGAGCAGATCACTCAGTTGAAGTAAAGCATAATTTGGGATTGAATTGCTGCCAGGCAGTCCTGTTGGAGTTTGCCCCTGAGTTGGAAAAGGCCCAACAGATGACAAAAGAGCAGCTGCTCAGCCTTGGTTCAGGGTTCGGAGCCGGGATGGGCTCAATGAACGCAACTTGCGGAGCCCTTTGCGGTGCTGCAATGGTCGCAGGCCTGCTCAATAACTCAGAAAAACTTACCACAGCCATCACCAGAGAGCTCTCCAACGCCTTTAAGACCAAAGTTGGCTCTCTCATCTGCAGAGAGATCAAAGGAGCAGATACCAAACAGCCCCTCTGCAGTTGTGACAACTGCGTCCGCCACGCCGTCCACCTAACCGAATCCCTGTTATAACCCCTCTCTCCCTCGTAATTTTCGCGATAGTGCTTGAGTTTAAGCACATATCATTGTGTACATTTTGTTAAAAAACGGGTAAATTTTATTACCATTTCTAACAAATTGAGTATCTTCGCCGCCAATATTTGTTTGACATGAAGAAACAATTTTACATAGCTCCAGTTTCTGAAATTATTAATATTTCAAATGAAGGTTCCGTTTGTATAACGGCAAGCGAAGCTCTTGAGATGGGTTTCTGGGGAGAATTAATGGATGGAGGAGACTTGTAATATGAAGACTTTAAGATTTTTCCAAATGAATGTAAAAGCCTTTGTAGTTACACTTCTAACAACATTGGCATTGACACTCTCTTGCACAAAGGAGGATCATTTAACTCCAAATGTTCCTGACGACGAAACGGTTGCCGGAGGAACAACTGTTCCTTACAGTGTAGTTGTCAGCAATGGAACAGGCACGCGTGCAGGAATAGACGGTGATGGTAAATATGTTTTTCGTTCGGGAGACAAACTATACTTGACAAGTGCAGACAGTACCGTCTACGGTGTTCTTGATTTGGATCCAAGTTCGGCCGATACCAGAACAGCCAAATTTTACGGAACCATTACATATCCGGGTGACGAGCCAAGCCCGGAGCTTCCTCTATATGCTACTCTTGTAAGCAGTTCAGATAAAATTCATTCCATCCGTAATACTAATTTCATTAATCAGATCAGACATTATCCAACCACTACAAACTCTTTTGCCTCTTCTCTTGATGAAGCTATAAGTTGGTACAGCGATTTCACCGCTACCGGCACTTACGGCGGAAAACAATATGCTCTTTCCCAGAATTCTGCATTTATAACCTTTGACGTAAAGTTTATAGATGGAACGCCTGAAGATCACAATATGGATGTTGCCTTGTCAAAAGCTGGCTCTAACATTCGTGAAGGACAGTTCACAACAGGGAAAGTTGGTGGTGATATTAAGGTTGTTTTTGCTACGGCATTTCCTAGTGGTTTCAATACTGAACATGTTCTTTTACATGTTAATGCAGAGGATCCGGATATACCTGAAAAGACCTTTAACGTAGTTAGCAAAACTCTTGCGGGAAACAATAAATACAATATAAATAGAATAGCCTCAACAAGTTTTGCAGTTAAAGCAACATTAGACGGAACAAATGTAACTTTCAATTATGCCGTAACGGCAGATAAGGCTCAGTACAGAAAGTTTGACAAAAGTGAAGATTCCTGGTCTAGTTGGACTGATTATACAACCTCGGGTGTGGGCTCCATTACCATTGATAAAGATGATATCCTTGAGTTTAGAAGTAAAAGAACAACATCGTATTATAACACTGGCGGAGCCAGCGGAACAAAGATGTTTACCTTCTCCAAAAAATGTCTTATTTACGGAGATATAATGTGTCTTGTTTCTACTGGTGGAGAAGGAATTTATAATCGAGGAATTAATATTGAAAATGATAACGAGTTCAATGGAGCCTTCTGGAATATGGCTAATATGGATATAGATCCCGATAATAATCTTGTCTTGTCTGCAACAGGTTTAAAAGAGGGTTGCTATAAGAATATGTTCAGAGGTCTCTCCTCAAAAATAACGAGAGGAGGAAACATTATAATTTCTGCATCTATAATGGCAAAGAGCTGTTGCGAAAGCATGTTCAAGCAGTGTCAATTTATGATAACCGCTCCAGTAATCAAAGCCACAGAACTTGCAGAAGATTGTTGCAGATCAATGTTTTCTGATTGCAAACTTAGTGTTGTTCCGAATCTTCCTGCAACAGTATTGGCAAAAGGCTGTTATAGACAAATGTTCTATCAAGTAACGTCCCTGGTAACTGTTCCTTCAAATCTTTTAAGTCATGTTACTGAATTAGCAGAAGAGTGCTATTTTTCAATGTTTTATGGTTGTACGTCTTTGACCAATGCTCCGGATCTTCCCGCTCCGGTATTGGTTAAAAGTTGCTATGAAACAATGTTTGGTAATACAAGTATTAACTCCATTAAATGTTTGGCTGTAGAAGGTATTAACACAGAAAATAGTACTTATCACTGGCTCCCAAATAATGCCGGTACATTTACAAAGAAAACAGGAGTTGTGTGGTATGAAACCGAAGGCGATAGAACAGTTGATACAATCCCTTCCAATTGGACGGTAGTGGAGGCAGATGAATAAACAAGTTGATTTCCTTTAAAAAGTATATAGGGCTCGTCATTGGCGGGCCCTATTTGGTTGGGGTGAGGGAAACTATCGCGGAGGAAAGTTACAGTTTAAAGCAGGTCTCTACTAGAGATGTGAGTTGCTCCTGAGAAAGGTTGGAGATACTGTTATTTCTCCCCAGGATTTAAGATGATTAAAGATTGTTGTCTCAACTCTGCCAATCCATTGTTCTGATACTCCGTTTTTTGTAGCAATTGAACGGAACTGCTTTAAGGAGATTGCAATGTTGCGAATGATAGCATTGGGGCGTCTAATGCCGTTATCTTTAGCAAATTGGAGGATGTCTTCTTTTGTGAAGTTTCTGAGTTTTGCTCTGATGTAAAGACAATGATCTTCTTGCGGGAGAAAACCTCCGGCATCTAGAATGTAAGTCATATCATAAGCCGGAGATAGACGCCATGTTCCGTCTTCTGTCATTACGAATGAGAAATTCTTATTATGATCATCTGTGTTGTTGGCTAAGATGTTGAAAACCATTCTCTTGAACACTTCCTGGCAATCTACCTCCGGGAGTTGAAGTTTTCTGCATACTTGTATGAGCTGCTCATAACTCTCTGCTTCTGGGCATATTGCGGCTAATGTCTGAGTGTGTAATTTTTTCTCTCCGTCTCTGTCAAAGCGTTTGGTAATGAAATGGTTGTTGCCGTCTACAGTATATAACTTAGATGGCATCATCCGGATTCCTGCTTTTGTAGCCAGTTCATAATAAGTCATTTCCAGTTCTGCGGAACTGTACTGAGAATCACCGAATTTAAGAAGGCAATAATCATAGCCTTTGAGTCCGGAAATTTGACCGCTACGTATCTCTCCGGTTTTGCTATTTATAGCAAGAATTGCCTTTGGCTGTCTACCTCCGGCAGATGTTCCAACTGTAAGTAATGACTGCATGGTGATAGACTCTTCCGGCAGAATCATTGCTTTTTCTCTCTCTTTGTAAACACGTGATGCCAAGTTTACTAAAGAGGTCATATCTATTTTGCCGGCCTTCAGATTGTGGGTGAATTCAGGCTTAAATTCCAGTGCTCCCATACCGCGCTTGCCTATGAAAGAGAGTTTATCCAAGGGGTTAATGTCTGAATTGGATAAATGGTTCTGCTGCCTCCAAAGATCAAACAGTTGATTACCCCAGGCATCTGGCAATGAGTCTGCTACGAAGGCCGGGAGTTTCTGATATATCTTTGATTTCTCTCCCCAGATGGGTATAAGGGTTCTTGTTTCTTCTATTGGCGCAACCAACGGAGAAATATTCAATCCTTTCCTGATAAAATCTGCATTATATGTGAAGTATGAACTTTTACGCTTGTCTTCCCAAGCCAAACGTCCAACTTCTTCTCCCCATAGAATAACTTTCAACGTCTTTATCATATCTGCCTATTTCTTTGAGTGTCTGATTCTTTGAGCTTTTGTCTCTTTCTTGCGAATAAGGTATGGTGATTCCGGCAACTCCGGCATCAAATCATCTAATGAGTTGACTCGACCTATAACCTTCAGAAGGGTTATAACCGTTGAGAGTGATAGATTTCCGGCTGTTCCACTCTCAAACTTGCTGATGGTTGTCAATCCAATACCAGATTGCTCTGCAACATCCTTTTGGGTAAGATTGAGACGCATTCTATATTCTTTAAAGCGTTTTCCTAAAAGCCTTACAAGTTCAGGTGTGGAGTATTCATAAAGGTTTGCCATAGTTTATGCATTTAACTTTCATTATATTGATAGTTATGCTGTATTACCGCTTTAACTTTTAATATAGTGAATATTATTAGTACAAAAGTACGAAAAATTGTAATAACTCCAAATATGTTGCATCCTGTAAGGTGCGCTTTTGTTTTTTTGTGGCAAAGAAATGCGGAAAAGTGCTTACCTCCAAGCATTTGGGTATAATGTACCTTTTTAAAGGGTACATTTTACTCTATGGTAAAAAGAGGGGGTTAGAAGTAGAGGGAGTTGGGGGAGTAGGAGTGGAGGCCTTGGTGGTAGGCCTTGGCTTTGGCAAGCAGTGCCGTGAATTTTGGGTTGTTGTGAAGTGAGGCTACTACTGCTGAGGCGAGGATGCGGCGGGCCTGAATGAGGTCTGTTGGTTCCTTTGAGTTGGCGCCATAATCATAACCGCGGCGCAATAAAAGATCCTGATTACGTGGCTCTATCTCTGAGGCTATCAGGGCAAAAGCCCAGTTGACATCCGGCTGAATGAAGGCGTATTTACTGCGCTGCATCTCTTCACTAGCCATAGCGAACAGTTTCTCCTCTGCTGTTTTATTCTTTCCTGCCCAATGGTAACGTTCTGTGTATCCGTCCTTTTTGATGAGGAGAGTGTCTAGGATTTTGCCATCGTGAGGAAGAGAGAAAGAAGTGCCGTTCTTGTTGGTGGTGAGGAGGTTCCGGTTGACAGTGAGGCGGTTATACTCCTCCTGAGCGGCCTTTAGGTGGGCAATGAAGCGAGGGTTGTTGTGCATTGCGGCCACGGCGGCGGAGGCAACAAGGTAGCCGGCATAGACATCACTCTGCCAGTGGGCGCCCACAATGACGCGGCTCTCTCCGTACTGGTAACCCCTTCTGAGTATGGTGTCTTGGAGCTGCGGAGCAACTTCAACCATCGCCAGAGAAGTAGCCCAGGCAAGTGCGGTGTGACCGGAAGGGTATGAGCCGTCGTTGCGGAGTTCATCATAGTCAAACTCACCCCAAACTTGCTCGTTGGCGCGTGCAAAAGGGCGGACGCGCATATAGGTTTGCTTTGCGTGAATGGTGCTCATATGGGCGGTCTCTCCAACGTAAAGCATAAATTGGTAGATAGCCGGAGTTGTCTGAGGATGAATTGTTAAGCCCAGTACATCAGAGTAGATGGTGGCCATTCTGACAATACCGAAGAGGGACTCTAGGCTGGCCTGTTTTCCTCTTTGAGTAGGGCGGATGGTTTTGCCCCAGAGCCAACGTCTGTAATCTTCTCTGAAGATAGGTGAAGTGGTATCCGGCGGAGCAGGAAGATAGACAACGGCATCCGGAAGTTGAGACTCTTTCAGATAGAGAGAATCAAAAGGGAGTTTCCACTGCTCAATTGTATCATATTGCAGATTAAGCTGTTGTGCTGTTAGGTGAGGATCCAGCCCGGTTATGGTTGCTGGGGGGCCGGCAGTTGCAAGGGTGTTGGATCTCTTTGGTGCACAACTTGTTGCAGCAGTGAATAGGATTACTGCAATTGCTATAATGGAGATAATTCTGTCCGTTCTCAGGTCCCTTTCTGTTTTGTCCATGGAGTTGACTTTGTATTATGCAGATATTTAGTGCGTTGTAGCGGTGTGTGTGGCCTGGCAGGATGTTACTCCTTGTTGCTCTTGAAGGCGTTCTTGAAGGCTCGCCAACCCTCCTTTGCACCCTTTGCGGCTTTCTTTGCAGTTCTCTTTATCCACTCTCCGGAATCCTCCAAAGCCTCACCGGTCTTATCTGCAACATCTCTGGATTTGCCTGCTACATTGTCTTTTACAGTCTTGCCACCCTGCTTTATCTTGTCTGTTGTGTTAGAAACTTTCTGCCCAATTCCCTCTACTGCATCCCCGATAGATTCCATAGTAGCCTCCGCTGGGGTCTCTCTGAAGTTGAATGTTGCCACTGCAACACTGTTGTCTACCGTGGTGAGGGTGATGTGGTTACGGTAGTTGTCCCTCTCTCCTCCGGATAGTGAACCCCAGTAGCAGGAGATATCTCCCTCCTCATCTTTGAGGTTGTCTACAGCAGGGATATCATAGTTCTCTATGATCCAATCTTTAAGGACATCATATTTAAGTTTGGTAGCCTCCGGAGTGTCCTCTACGGTGCTGAGGATCACCTGCTTAATGATCTGATTGTCTGTGCCTTTACCAGGGACGATTGCAATGGTAGAAGGAAGACCGCTTACCTTACCGCTCATCATAATCTTCTCTCTGTCTCTGGTTGTCTCTTTCCAACCCTTTCTGGTTAAGCGTTTTACAAAGTACTCCTCATTGTTATTGAGAGATACTCCGTTGAAGCTGAGCCTTTTGATGCTTCTCTGTCCGGTTGCCGGGAGAGCAATCAGCAGGGCAATAAGTGCTATGATGAGGTTCCTGGTTTTCATAACTTATATTTTTCTATTATAAAGTTCTATTATAATTTCATTAAATGTCAATAATATGCAGCGGGTTGGTTAGCAGGCTTTTAGGCCGGCCTCTATTCTCTTGATTGTACACTCCTTACCAATGAAGTAGATGATATCTGAGATACCAAGACCTCTGGTGTTGCCGGTGAAGAAGAGGCGCAGGGTGTTCATTACCTGTCCCATCTTCCACTCCTTTGCTTTGATGTAGCCGGTAAGCAGCTCCTCTATCTTGCTGCAGCAGAGTTCTTTGTAAGAAGAGGCTGGGCTTGCGGCAAGCAGGGCTGTGCGCTCTGCCTGGTTGTCTGTGAAGGTTGGGAAGTTGCTCTCTTTTATGAGGTTAAGGAGCTCGGCAACGTGGGCTTTGTTCTCCTCTGTGCAGAACTTCTTAACGTCATTAAGGTCATAAACAGCAACAGGAGTATCCGGCTGAGCTGCTGCGGCAACCTGAGCGGCACCATCTGGGCAAAGGAACAAAGCCTTGCTTATATCCCAAAGTTCAGTAGGGAAGTGGGCGCGCTCTTTGATAAGCGTACATACCTCTTCCAGAAAGAGTTGCGAGTACTCTCTGCCCGTCTTCTCTTTAACGGTAGGGGCAAACTCTTTAGCAAGCTGAGCGGCGGATCTTCTTCTTAAGAACTGCTCGTTAAACCACTTTGCCTTCTCAACGTTGAACTTAGCTCCGGATTTGATAACTCTATCCAGTGAAAAGATAGGGATGAGTTCCTCAAGAGTGAAGATCTCCTGCTCCGTACCCGGGTTCCAACCCAGAAGTGCAAGCAGATTTACAAAGGCCTCAGGGTAGTAACCGTCTTCTCTGTAACCTCTGGAAACCTCCTGAGTCTCAGGATTTACCCACTTAAGAGGGAATACCGGGAAACCTAAACGGTCACCGTCTCTCTTGCTGAGTTTTCCCTTTCCGTCCGGTTTAAGAAGAAGGCTAAGGTGAGCAAAGCGCGGCATAGTATCCTCCCAACCGAATGCCTTGTAAAGCAGGTAGTGGAGAGGAAGTGAAGGGAGCCATTCTGCACCTCTGATAACCTCCGTAATCTCCATAAGGTGGTCATCTACAATGTTTGCCAGGTGGTAAGTAGGGAGTTGGTCTGCAGCCTTCCAGAGAACTTTGTCATCCAGAGTATTGGTATCAACTTCCATCTCTCCGCGGATAAGGTCGTTCATCTTAACGGTCTCGTTCTCCGGAATCTTGAATCTGATAGTCCAGTTGTTGGTGGTAGCAATCAGATGCTCACTCTCTTCCTTGCTGAGAGTAAGAGAGTTGCGCAGTTGCTTGCGAGACTCGTAGTTGTAGATGAAGGTCTGTTTATTAGCCTCTGCCTCCGCTCTCTTTTGGTTGAGTTCCTCTGCGGAGTCAAAAGCGTAGTATGCAAATCCTTTACTAACAAGCTCTTCTGCGTATTGTCTATAGAGAGGCTTGCGTTGGCTCTGCCTATAAGGAGCGTGAGGGTTGGTTTCACTCTTCTCCTCCGCAAGAACGTAATGAGGCGTACCATCCTCATTTACACCCTGCTCTACAATACCCTCGTCCGGAACAATACCGCACCACTGAAGAGACTCCAGTATGTATGCTTCCGCACCCGGAACAAATCTCTGAGAATCCGTATCCTCAATTCTGAGGATAAATTTTCCGTTGTTCTGTTTTGCAAAGAGGTAGTTGTACAGTGCTGTTCTAACTCCTCCCATGTGCAGCGGTCCGGTAGGACTCGGCGCAAATCTCACTCTTGTTTCTCTTGCCATAATCTGTTAATCCTGAGTCTGGTGCAGGTATCTGTTGTTAGGTATGATAGCCTGCCCCTCTGTTGTATTTGTAATGGAAAATGCGGCAATGTCTGTCTGTATTCCGCCGTTGTTCTTTTTGCTCTTTCTTATGTAAGCGGGAACATTCTCCAACTCAATAATCTCGTTCTCATCTTCCGTAACCAAAACCGGACGGTTGCTTCCGGTTCTTCTGATAGGTTTGTCCGGCATTGCAGGAATGATGGGCTCTACCTCTTTTTTCTTTGGTTCCGAAGTAGGGGTCCATACTACCTTGTCTATCTTTCCATCTTCTGCCAACTCATCAGGAATGATGATGGAATCATCCAGAATATTAGGCAGGTTGAGAACGTCAAAGCCTGTTGCTATGATGGTAACGAAGACCTCATCATCCAAAGAAGGGTCATTGATAATACCTCTCTTGAATTTGGTAGGAGAACCGGTAAAACTGTTAACGTGTTCAACAGCCTGACGGAGTTCTGCCATAGTAACCTTCTCATCAGAGCAGGTGATGCAGAGCAAAGCACCTTTGGAAGTCTTTAAGTCACAGTCATTTAATAGAGGGGAATTGAAGGCCATCTCTACGGCTTTCTCTGCTCTGTCCTCTCCCTTTGCATGACCTATACCCATAATGGCCATTCCGCTGTTCTCCATAATCATGCGGACATCATTCATATCCACATTTATACCACCTCCTTTTGTAACCACTTCAGAGATACTCTTTACGGCGGTAACAAGAACATCATTAGCCTTCTTAAAGCCCATCTTCATAGGAAGATTGCCGTACTCATCATAAATCTTCTGATTATCAATGATAAGCAGGGAGTCTACATGCTTCTTGAGTTCATTAAGACCACCCATAGCTCTCTTCATAAACTCAGATCCCTCATCTCTGAACGGAATGGTGACGACGCCCACCACCAGTTTGTTCATGCTCTTTGCAATCTCTGCAATTACAGGGGCTGCACCGGTTCCGGTACCTCCACCAAGACAGGCGGTTATAAAGACCATCTCTATGTTGCCCTCCAGAGAGCGGATAATCTCCTCTCTGGATGCAATGGCTGAATCTCTTCCCTTCTTAGGGTTGAGACCTGCTCCCAAACCCTGGGTTCCGAGACGTATTTTCTCATTTACGGGGTTGCTCTTAAGAGCTTGATTATCTGTGTTGCAAATCATCAGGTCTACATCCTTGAGCCCTGTTTTGTAAATCTCTGCAACAACGTTACAACCTCCGCCGCCAACGCCAATAACCTTGATAATGGAGCTGCTTTGCGGAAATTCTAGCGGATAGTCATTAAAATTATCATCCCTAAGTTCCATAGTACAAATCTTTTAAACCTCGTCATTATTGTCAAAGAGTCCCGTTCCGTCCAAAACGTTCTTTATCTTTACACTCTTAATAGCACGGCCGAATCCGAAGAATCCTCCGCTCTTTTTACCTCTCTTATCTCTATTCTCTGCACTCTCCGCCCCAACATTTACTGTCTCCATTTTTGAATCACTGCCCTCATCTCCAAACAACTTATTCTCCTCTTTTTGCTGAGGGATAAATGTTGTCTCAACTTTAGCTGCATCTTCCAGACAATCCGGGAAGTAGACACCATCTTCATCCATCTTCTGGAATGCGTAAATGAGCATACCAACTGCTGTTGATGATGTAGCATCCTTTGCTGCCTCAGAGGATGCAGGGTCTATTGAGAAGGAGTTAGGGGTAGCCACTCTTGCCTCAAAACCAGTAACATAATTGGCAAGGTTGGTAATGTTTCCCATCTTGGATCCGCCGCCGGTAAGAACCATACCGCTGCGGATAACATCCTTAAATCCACTCTGTTCTACGTGCCAGCATACAGCCTCCAGAATCTCCTCCATACGGGCCTGGATAATTTTGGAGAGAGTCTTAATCTGAATCTCCTTACCGCTTGCACCTCCAACAGACGGAAGCACAATCTTCTTGCCCGCCTCTGCATAATCTGAGAAGCAGCAGCCGTAGTGAGTCTTAATGTATTCTGCATTCTTCTGTGAGATACCGCAACCTGTGCAGATATCCTCAGTAATTATATTGCCTCCGAACGGAATTATGCCGGCATATCTGATAACATTGTGGTGGTAAACAATTACATCCGTTGTACCGCCTCCTATATCTACCATGATGCTGCCCACCTCCATCTCATCTTCTGTAAGCACTGCTTTTGCAGAAGCAATAGGCTCTATTACTATCTCGATAGGCTTTACGTGTGAGAGCCCTAAAGTGCTCTCTATCATTCTTCTGGAATTCTCCTTTCCTGCAAAGAGTTTGTACTTTGCAACAATGTTACGTCCTATCATTCCAATAGGCTCGGAGACGCTCATATAGTTGTCTACATTGAAAGACTGAGGAACGGAGTAGATTACCTTGTAACCATCTTCAAGGACGGTGTTATAGGTGTTGTCTGTAATCTCCTGAATCTCCTCCTGAGTAATCATCTCATTGAAGTTCTTTCTCTGAGTCTGGAACGGAGCAGTGGAGATACATTTGATATCCTGGCCTGCAATTCCTACAAACGCATTCTTGATTCTTTGTCCGTCAAGCTTGCTCTCAACTCTTGAGAGGGCCTCTTTAAGTGCCTGATTGGCAAGCTTTACGTTTTCCACTCTTCCGCGTTTTATTCCTCTGGAAGGCGCCTCTGCGTAGGCAACCACCTTCACTCCCTGGGGAGTTTTCTTTCCGACTGCGGCAACTACTTTTGTGGTACCGAGATCGATGGCAGCGATCAAATCTTTCATATTGTTTTTATTGTTACTGGTTAATTTTTATGTTTTAAGTGTGTTATCTTTTTTTTGTGCAGACAATCTGTCCTTTATATTTCAGGTTGACCGTCTCATATTTGTCCCATCCTACCTTAGGAATAACTCCCTTGTAGTATGAATAAAGTTTGGAGAACTTCTCACTTAGGTTGCTGAGGTCTCCAAGTATAACCCTCTCTTTTCCAACGCGTGTGCAGAGTTCCACCTCTCCCTGAGGGTTAAAGTAAATCTGCTCCACCTGTGCGTTCCAGAAAGGATTTTGCTCCAGGAAAAGTCCCAAAGAGAGCATCTGGCCGATCCAGTTAAGTGAATCTTTTGATACAGGCACATTACCCGTAATAACAGGCACATAGGAGGTGTAGTTAGGAATGAGCGGGAATACGTATGACGTCTCGTCTACATAAAAACCTCCCTCCGCAGTTTCTATTCTAATCACCGGTCTTCTCTGGCGGATAGATACCTCCATAAGCCCATCGTGAGAAACGTGTATCTGGCTCTCTTTCACCACACTGCGGTGGTTGAGCATATTCTCTATCTGAAGCATAGGGATGCTGTCTATCTTCTTCCCGATGACAGCCCCGTTGAACCTCTCTATAATCTGAACAATCTCATCCTTTGTTACAAACTTGTTCAGAGAACTGTCTAACAGGGTGACCTTGATGGCTTTGCACACCTCACCGCTCTTCCCTTTCTCCCTGAGTTGGGAGGCAAAGTAGAAGTAGGCAATTGCCACAGCGGCAAGTACCACATAGAGTGAAGTCACCAAAGTATTTTTCCAGACTCTGTTCACGTTTACTTCTTCAAATAGTTGTTAATCAGTTCAGTTATAGGCTCTATAAATCTGTCTATGTTGCCGGCTCCAAAGGTTACAATAAGATCCTCCTCTCCCTTTTCCACTCTCTCTTTCAAAAGCGCCATAAGCTCCTCCTTCTTAATCAAAACCTTATCTGTTGCCGTAATCTTGTCAAATATTATCTCAGAGGTAACTCCCTCAATAGGAAGCTCTCTGGCAGGGTAGATGTCCAGCAGAATCACTCTGTCCGCACTACTTAAAGCCTGCCCAAACTCTGCAGCAAAATCTCTGGTGCGGGTGTAGAGGTGAGGCTGGAAAATGGCCGTCATCTTTCTGGACGGGAAGGCCTCTCTTATGGAACTAATAGTTGTGGCAATCTCCTGAGGATGATGAGCATAGTCATCTATGTAAACCATCTTTGGAGAGTTGACGTGGATGTCCATTCTTCTGACAACACCCTTAAATGAAGCCAGCGCCACTCTAAGTTCGTCCGCCTTAACGCCTTGCAGCAGCGCAATAGCAGAGGCGGCAACAGCGTTCTCTATGTTCACCCAACCCGGAACACCAACACTGAGGTTTGAAATCACTCCGCTTTCTCCCTCTGAAGCAGGGTAGTGGAGAGAGAAGTTGAAGAGTCCGGTCTCTTTGCCCTCTTTCATTATTGGCTCAATATCAGATGCGTAGAAGTCTGCTGTGTTGCTGTTGTATGAGTAGGTGAAGACCTTTGCCTTAACGTTTACTCTATCCAAAACAGCACCCTCCTTAACAATCAGATATCCCTCTGCATCTATCTGAGAGGCAAACTGAGCGTAAGCTTTTCTCATCTCCTCCACCGTTCCGTAGATATCCAAATGGTCTGCATCTGTAGCTGTAACTGCCGCAATATGAGGGAATAACTGATGGAAGGAGCGGTCAAACTCATCCGCCTCAGCAACCAAAATATTGTTCTTTGAGAGCAGCAGGTTGCTGTTGTAGTTCTTGGATATTCCACCCAAAAAGGCGTTGCATCCCATTCCGCTGCTCTGAATAATGTGAGCCAGAAGGGTACTTGTTGTTGTCTTTCCGTGGCTTCCGCTAACAGCCAGACAAACCTCTCCTTTTGCAATATGACCGAGTGCACGGCTTCTCTTAATCAACTCGTAGCCGCCCTCTTTAGCCTTTACAAGTTCCTGAAGGTCAGAAGGAATGGCCGGAGTGTAAATTATAAGTGAGTTCTTTGTGCTCTTAGGAAGCAGAGAAGGAGTATCCTCATAGTGGACAGCAATTCCCTCGCTCTCCAAAGCCTTGGTAAGAGGGCTAGGGGTCTTGTCATAACCGGAAACCTTCATTCCCTTGCTGTTGTAATACCTTGCTATGGCGCTCATTCCAATGCCGCCTATTCCAATAAAGTAAACCTCCTCCAACTTCTCTTTGCTCTCCTTGCCGCACAGTTTAAGGCACTCTTTTGCAATCTCACTAGTAGCATCCGGCTTTGCAAGAGTGAGAATATTCTTCTCCAAAAGCTTAATCTTCTTGTCATCTGCAAGCAGCGCTTTTACCTCACCCATAAGCTTTTCCACAGCCTCAACATCTTTAACAATCATTGCAGCGTTCTTGTTTACAAGAGCCATTGCATTGTGTGTCTGATGATCCTCTGAAACGTTAGGTGAAGGAACAAAGACGGTGCACTTTCCTGCAACACAAAGTTCTGAGATTGTGCCCGCTCCGGCACGGCTCACTACAACATCGGCGGCGGCGTAGGCAAGGTCCATCCTGCTAATGAAATCTGTACAATAAACACACTCATGAGATTCAGATTTCAAGAACTCGTCTATCTCTTTTTTATAGGCCTTGCCGCACTGCCAAATTACCTGGAAATCTGTGATTTCCTTCTCCCTCACCGCCTTTATCATGCAGTTGTTGAGCGTACGGCAACCGAGGCTTCCGCCAACAACAAACAGAGTCTTTTTGTTAGGGTCCAGTCCGTAGAATTTAATACCCTCCTCTCTCATCTGAGGAGTGCAACGGACAATCTCTTTACGTATAGGATTTCCCGTAAGAAGTATCTTCTCCTTAGGGAAGAATCTCTCCATACCGTCATAAGCCACGCAAATCTTCTGAGCCTTGCCGGCATTCTTTCTGTTCACTATACCTGCAAAGGAGTTCTGCTCCTGCAACAACACCGGAACCTTCAAAGCTGCAGCTGCGGAAACAACTGCTGCTGAGGCATATCCGCCCACTCCCACAACAAAGTCCGGCTTGAAGTTCTTCACTATCTTCTTAGCCATTGAGCGGCAACGGAGGTAATCCATCGCGACACCAATGTTAGCCAAAGAGTAGAGAGGTCTCTTCAGTCCTCTTGCCGGTATGCCCTTGATAGGGTAGCCAGCCTGAGGTACCTTTTCCATCTCCATTCTTCCGCTTGCGCCCACAAAGAGAATCTCTGCATCCGGGCATAACTGTTTGATACCGTTTGCAATAGAGATTGCGGGGAAGATGTGGCCTCCCGTTCCGCCTCCGCTTACTATGACTTTTATCTTTTCCATTTCAGATATTATTCTTGTATCTCTAAGTTTTCCAATATGTTACGGGCCTCTTCATCTGTAGGGCCCTCCTCCTTTTCTGCCTCTCTTTGAGCTGCCTTCTTCTCCTCTCTCAATGCCTTTTTCTCCTCCTTTTCCTGCTGCTCCTTCTCCTGAATTATGTTCTCAGCCTCCTCTCTCTTTCTGCTGACAGAGAGGATGATACCAAAGGCTCCGCTAATGATCACAAAGGAGGTTCCTCCAAGTGAAACCAGCGGCAGTGTGTGACCTGTAACCGGGAAGATGCCCACATTCACCAGAATATGGAGCATTGCCTGGATTACAATCACTCCTCCCAAGCCTCCCACCGTAATGGCGGAGAAGGTGGTCCGGCACCCTCGCACTATGCTTACGCACCTGTAAAAGAGCCAGATATAGAGGAACAATACAAACATGCCTCCCAACAATCCATACTCCTCAATTATGATTGAGTAGATGTAATCTGAGTAAGGGTGAGGGAGTACATAACACTGAGTACTCTTGCCCGGTCCCTTTCCAATAAGTTTGCCCTCCTTAACTGCAATCTGCGCCATATCTGCCTGAAGGGTCTCATCTGCAAGACGTTGCTGTTCCGCCTTGCTCAGAGTTATGGTGTTTACCGTCTGCTCGCTCTGGAAGAATCTGTTGAATCTCTCCACTGCGGTATCCATTCTCGGGAAGATATGGAATGCCAAATGAAGCAGAACCAAAAGCACAACTCCAACTATTGCAATTCCCGCAGTCTTAAAGATATAGCTGTAGTTCACTCCGGAGATAATAAGCACTACAAAGCAAATCAGAGCCATATACATTGCTGCAGAAACGCTGCCCACCAAAACGAGTACGCAGACAACTCCTATAGGTGCAATAATCTTAATTAGGAACTGCTTATAGGTCTCAATCTGCATAACCTCCAACGCTCTCGCCAGGTAGAGAACTATTGCAATCTTGGCAATCTCCGCCGGCTGGAACTGGATGCCTCCAATGGAGAGCCATCTCTGAGCGTCATTCATGCTGCTTCCTGCTACTAAGGTGATTACAAGGAGCAATACGCTTATTCCGTAGAGCAGGAATGAGAGGCGGCGGTACCACTTTGGAGGAACTTTGTAACATACATAGAGAGCTACAAAACCAATGACCACAAAGCGGAGCTGCTTCATCAAAATCCCAAAGTTGGTGCTCCCCTTCATATAAGCCAACGAACTGCTGGCAGAATAGATGAGGGCAATTGAGATAAGACAAAGCAAGAAGTAGATGATCCATATTACACGGTCTCCGTGCAAACGGTTCACCACAGCCTCCTGGGTCTTTTCAAATTTTGTACTCTTTTTCTCCTCCATTTTATAACTCTCTTACAGCCTTCTTAAACTGTTCTCCGCGGTCTTCATAACTCTTAAAGAGGTCAAAGCTTGCGCAGCAAGGGCTCAGCAGAACGGTATCTCCCGGAACTGCATTCTCGTAAGCCACTCTTACTGCGTCTTTTGCGCTTGTGACATCTATAATCTTATCTACCTTGTCTGCAAAACATTCATGAAGTTTTTCATTGTGAAGTCCCATACAGATGAGCACCTTCACCTTATCCTTTACAAACTTGTAAAGCGGAGAGTAATCATTACCCTTGTCCTTTCCTCCGGCAATCCAAACAACCGGAGTGGTCATACTCTCAAGTGCGTACCACGCTGAATCTACGTTGGTTGCCTTGGAGTCATTGATATACATAACTCCCTTTATGGAGAGCACCTTCTCCAGACGGTGCTCAACTCCCTGGAAGTTCATAAGTGACTCTCTGATTACCTTGTTGTCTATGTTCACCGCCTTTGCTGCAATGGCTGCGGCCATTGAGTTGTAGACGTTGTGCTTACCCTGCAAAGCCAACTCTTTCAGATACATAGAATACTCGTCCTCCTCGTAGCGAACAAAGAGACGGTCTTCATTGATGAAGGCACCCTGGTCTACCTTCTTCTTCTGGGTGAATGGCAACTTCTTGGCTGTTAGAACTATACGGTCCAACTCCGCTGCGGTGATAGGGTCATCTGCGCAGAATACAAAGCACTCCTTGTCTGTAAGGTTCTGAACTATACGGAACTTAGCGTTCACATAGTTCTGCATCTTGTAACCGTAACGGTCCAGATGATCCGGAGTAATGTTGGTCAGAATTGCAATGTCCGCCTTAAAGCTGTACATTCCGTCCAACTGGAAACTGCTAAGCTCAATTACATAGTAATCAAACTTTTCCGTAGCCACCTGGTAAGCGTAACTCTTTCCTATGTTGCCGGCAAGACCAACGTTCAGTCCGGCGTTCTTAAGCATATAGTAGATAAGGGATGTGGTGGTTGTCTTACCGTTGCTTCCGGTAATGCAGATCTTCTTAGCGTGGTCATATCTTCCTGCAAACTCAATCTCTGAGATTACAGGTATGCGATACTCCCTAACGCTCTCAACCATAGGGTTATCCTCAGGTATGCCGGGGCTCTTGATTACCTCGTCTGCAGAGAGTATTCTCTCCGCAGTGTGGCCTCCCTCTTCATACTCAATGTCAAACTTTTCCAGCGTCTGTTTGAAGTTAGGCTTTATTGTTCCGCTGTCTGAAAGGAATACCTCAAAGCCCTTCACTTTTGCAAGGACAGCTGAGCCAACTCCGCTCTCTCCTCCACCAAGAATTACAATCTTTTTCTTTCCCATATCTATAAACTATCTTATCTTAAGTGTTATCACTGTTAAAATTCCCAGGATTATTGTCACAATCCAGAAGTGTACTGTAATCTTTGCCTCCGGTGTAACGTGATGCGGCCACTGGATTATGGCATCCGGATTCTCCTTCTGGAAGTGGTGGTGTAACGGGCTCATTCTGAAGACTCTCACACCCTCTCCTGTCTTCTTTTTGGTATACTTGAAGTAGTATCTCTGAATGAGAACACTCAAGCTCTCCATAAAGAAAATTCCGCAAAGAAGAGGAATCATCAGTTCCTTTCTTATCATAATTGCCGCAACACCAATTATACCTCCAATTGCCAGAGAACCTGTATCTCCCATAAATATCTGAGCAGGGTAGGTGTTGTACCAGAGGAAACCTATGAGCGCACCCACAAAGGCGGCCATAAATATCACAATCTCCCCTGTATTAGGGATATACATAATGCTCAGATAGTCTGCAAAGATGGCGTTACCGGAGAGGTAAGCCAGTATTGCAATGGTGAGTCCCACAATGGCACTGGTGCCGCTGGCCAATCCGTCCATTCCGTCCGTAAGGTTGGTGCCGTTGGAAACCGCTATCACTATGAAAGTTATGAGGATTACATAGATGACGTTGGTTGCCCAATCGCGGAAGCGTCCCTCTCCCGGAGCGAGCCAGGAGTACTTGAACTCGTTGTGTTTGAGGAAAGGAATGGTGGTGGTACGGCTCTTTACATCTCGATAGTAAATAACTTTCTTATCTCCCACGCCCTCAACAACTTCACTCTTTCCGCCAGAGTGAGGGTTATCACTGTAAAGGCGGATAACGTTCTGAGGGCTGGCTAGCAGAGTGATTCCGACAACCAATCCTACAGCGAGTTGTCCGAATATCTTGCTCTTCTCCTTCATTCCCTCCTTGTTCTTTTTGAAGACCTTTATTGAGTCATCTTTGAATCCTATTGCTCCCAGACAAACTGTGGTGAAGATAAGCAGCAACACGTAAATACTTGTAAGGTTGCAGAATAGAAGAACAGGGACAAGTATTGAAGGAAGTATGATAATTCCTCCCATGGTAGGGGTACCCTTCTTTGCAAGCTGACCCTCCAGACCTAAATCTCTGATCTCCTCTCCAATCTGTTTCTTCTGAAGCCAGCGTATAACCTTTGGACCAATCCAAAATACGTTTATAAGCGCAAGTATTATACAAATTGCACTTCTGAAGGAGATGTAATTCATAAGGTTGGCACCCGGGAAATCCCATCCCATCTTCTCAAACCACTGGAATAAATGATATATCATACTAACTCTCTATTATTCTGTTAATTACATATTGTTCTGTTCTCTCAGACGGAAGGCCTCTTTAATGGTCTCTTTGTCATCCATGTGGCGTTTCTCCGTCCCTATAATCTGGTAATCCTCATGTCCCTTTCCGGCAACCAGAATTATGGAATCCGGCTTTGCTCCCATTACCGCATTCTGAATTGCCTGAATACGGTCCGGTATGAATTTAGCCTTGAGTACGCTCTCAGCATCCATTCCCGCCTTAATGTTCTCTATGATTGCCATAGGATCTTCAGTGCGCGGATTGTCACTTGTGACATAAATCTTGTCTGCATAATTTCCTGCTATGGAGCCCATTACCGGACGCTTGGTGCGGTCTCTGTCTCCTCCGCAGCCAAAGACAACGGTAAGTCCGCCCTTTGGCTTTAAGGCCTTCAGAGTCTTGAGTACGTTCTCCAGAGCATCCGGAGTGTGAGCGTAATCCACGGCGGCAATAATGTTGTCCTCTCCGCGGAAATACTCCAGACGGCCGGATACGCTATGAAGAGAGCTCATTATCTTAACTACCTCATCGTGAGGAGCTCCCAAAAGGATGGCGGCACCGTAAATGGCGGTGAGGTTCTCTGCGTTGTACTCTCCTATGAAGTTGCACCATACCTCCGTTCCATTGATATTGAGCTGCATGCCGTCTATGCTCTGCTCTATGATTCTGGTCTTGAAGTCTGCAACGTTGCGGGTAGAGTAGGTGTGTACCTGCGCCTTGCAGTTCTGAACCATAAACTCTCCGTTGCGGTCATCTATGTTGGTAAGTGCAAAGGCCTCTTTATCAAGAGAATCAAAGAAGATTTTCTTGCAGTTGCGGTAGTTCTCAAAGGTCTTGTGGTAATCCAGATGGTCATGAGTTAAGTTTGTGAAGATTCCTCCGGCAAACTTCACTCCCATAATCCTCTCCTGGTCAATGGCGTGGGAGGAGACCTCCATAAAGCAGTACTGGCAACCCTTTGCCACCATCTGGTCCAGAAGTTTGTTCAGCTCCAGCGGACCCGGCGTGGTGTTAATGGTAGGGAGTTTCTGCTCGCAGATGTAATTTGCTATGGTTGAGATCAATCCGCACTTATATCCCAGAGCGGTGAAAGTGTTGTAGAGCAGAGTTGCAATACTGGTCTTTCCGTTGGTTCCCGTAACTCCTATGAGTTTCAGCTGGTGAGAAGGGTTGCAGAAATTGTTTACTGCAATCATTGCCTCCGCCTCACGGCTGCTCTTTACCACAATGTAAACCACAATGTCTCTGTCTCCTCTTCTGATAGGAGCCTCCTCATCCTCTGGAATGTTCTCGCACACAATGTATTGTGCGCCTCTCTCAATTGCATCGCGAATATATTTTCCGCCGTCTGCAACGGCACCTCTTACCGCAATGAACAATGAACCCCTTGTGCACTTTCTGGAATCTGCCGTAATGCTCTTTACGTCATTGCTGTTTACCAGAGAGAACATAGCGGTGTCCGGGGAGAGTTCCTCTCTTCCCTGAAACTCGCGTACGATTCTGATACCCTTTAGTAACTGACCTAGTCTCATTGTTCTATCTCTTTATTAATTGTTTCTTCTGCCGCTTCTTTTTTAATTTCTGCCTTTTTGCTCAGCTGGAGAGTTATTGTTCCTCCCTTCTCTGCGTGAACTCTAGGGGTCTGATCCACAACTCTTCCGCTTCCGTTGAATGCTACTCTGAAACCCTGATTCTCAAGTATGTAGAGCGCATCCTTAAGCCCCATTCCAATGACGTTCACAAGTGAATCCTTCTCAACCGTGAAACTGTCTGCCTGAATTCCGGATGTGTCAGTTCTGAAGCTCACATATCTGCTGTTGCCAATCTGAGCAATCAGATCCTTACTGTTGGTAGAAGGAAGTGTGCTCAAAACAATCTTGCTCTCCTTTCCCATTCCCTTGGCAATCTGTGGGTTTGAACGCTTTGCACTCTTCTGGCTTCCATCCAGAAGGTCATTCCACTCCGGAGAATTTGCATAGATGAATCTTGCAATTCTGAGGAAAGGAGGACCTGCCTGGCTTGCTCCGTAGAAACTTCCCGCTGTCTGACCTGAATAGAGGATTACAATTACGGTGTATTCAGGATCTTCAGATGGGAAGAATCCGCAGAATGTTGCCTGATATCTTCTCATTCCGTTTCTCTCGTAACCGCCTCCGTCAAAGGCAATTCTGGCGGTTCCCGTCTTGCCGCTTATATGGAACGGCTCGTTGTTCATCATCTTTCCCGTACCCTCGGTAACAACTGCACGCAAAGCCTCCTGCGCCATCTTGGCCGTCTTCTCAGAGCAGATGGAACCGCTTATCTCCTGAGGCTTGAAACGTTTCTCAACCTTGCCGTCTCTCTCGTAAGACTCTATGAAGTAAGGCTTCATCATCTTACCGTTGTTTGCAATTGCGTTGTAGAAGGTAAGGGTGTGAAGAGGGGTGATAAGCATTCCGTATCCGAATCCCATTGAGGCCAAGAGTCCCGGAGTCCAGATAGACTCGTCCGGTGAGTGAATCACCGCGGTTCCCTCTCCCTGAATATCCAGATGGAATCTCTCTCCCAACTTCATGTTCTGCACTCTGTTCACAAACTTCTTAGGATCAGAGGCATAGTTACGTGTCACAATCTTTGCAAAGCAGACGTTGGAGGAGTGAGCAAAGGCTCCTTTAAGCGTCTGCATTCCTACGGCGTGGCTGTCCGTAACCTTCTGGTTCATATAAACCCACTGTCCGTTGCCGCCGTCTACCATAGAACTGAGAGTCTCAACTCCGTCCTCCAAAACAGCCACCAGCGTAACGAGTTTAAGAACGGAACCCGGCTCAGTTGCCTGACCTACAGCGTAGTTCAGAGACTCGTCATAACCTCCCTTACCGTCATTTTTCAGGTTGGAGATTGCTCGTATGGCTCCCGTCTTCCTCTCCATAACCACTGCAGTTGCACCCGCTACGTTAATTCCCTTTGAGAGTTGCTCCTTAAGTGCATCCTCCACAGCCTCCTGTAAATCAATGTCTATGGTAGTTCTAATGGTGTAACCGTCTTTAGGTGCAAGGTTGTGATCTGAGTTGATTGGAACCCACTCACCGCCGCTCATCTTCTGGTACATCTGCTTGCCTGGAGTTCCCTTGAGGTAGTAATCACAGCTTCCCTCAATACCGGTTCCCACACCCAGAGAGTTAATGAAACCTATTGTTCTGTAGGCAGTTCTGCCGTACGGATACTTTCTCTTGGACTCCTCCTCCACAATTATTCCGCCTCTGTTACCGCCCTTGTTAAAGAGTGGAAAACTCTTAACCTGAGCCAGTTCCGAGTAGTCCAACAGGCGTTTGTTAATGGTCAGATATCTCTTTCCCTTCTGCTGTCCCTCCACAATCATCTGTTTGTACTGAGCAGCTGTCTTGTCCTGGTAAAACTCTGCAAGTGAGGCAGCAAGAGCGTCTATGTACTTGTTGAAGGTATCCTTTTCCTGCACCGTGCAATCCATCTTAATCTTGTAGTAAGGCACGCTGCTGGCAAGCAGACGTCCGTCCTTTGCAAGGATATCTCCCCTTATTGAAGGAATCTCCATGGTACGGTAAGCAATCTTCTCTCCGCTCTTGATATCCTTCTTAAAGTACTGTACTACAATGATTCTGGCAATCACAAGGAAGAGAATCAGCAGCAGGAACTGGAATACCTTGGCAGAACGCTTGAATATGAGTTCATGTTTCTCCATCAGATATCCTCCTTGCTCTCTATTCGTTTAACTCTGTAGGCCGGAGCGGTAGGGTCCTTCAGTGTAGAACCGCTCTGCTGCAGACGCAGTTTAATCTGACCGCGGCTGCTCTGTGCCTGCAGTTTTGCCTCCTTGCTGGTATAGTCCGCCTTAAGATTTTTGAGCTCCCTCTGAACTCTGCTTGTGTCTTTGTGCGTCTTTATAACAGCCAGATTTATAGTGATGTACAGAAAAATCAGGAAGAAGATGTAGATAATAAAAACCCACTGGCCGGCCAGTTGCTTGCTTGAAAGGAACTGTCCGCCCAATAGATCTCTTCTGATGTTAAACTTGCTTGCCATCTTCTTTCTTCCCGATAGATAACTCAAACTATGTCTTTTACCATTAGAACTCTTTTACCCTCGCATCACTTTATGCGCTCTGCCACTCTCAACTTGGCGGAGCGGCTGCGCCCGTTGGCGGCCATCTCCTCCTCTGTTGGGAGAATAGGTTTCTTGTTGACAAGAGAGAAGGTTCCTTCCGCTTTCCCACTACGGAGGAAATTCTTTACAATCCTGTCTTCAAGTGAGTGATAGGTGATTACAGAGAGCCTGCCTCCGCTGCGGAGTACCTCTTTTGAACCGCAGAGAAGATCTTCCAGTGCTCTCATCTCCTGATTTACCTCAATTCTAAGCGCTTGGAATACCTTACCAAGGAACTTTCTCTCCGTCTGCGGATTATAGAGCTTTTCCAACACACTCTTAAGGTCTGATGTTGTGAGAATTGGCTCTCCCGTCTCCCTTTGCCGGCAAATAAGGGTAGCCACCTTACGGGCATTCTCCAACTCTCCGTACTCTCTGAAAATTCTTGTAAGATCATCCAGACTGCTCTCTGCAACTATCTCACGGGCACTGAGCTTCTGCTCCTTGTTCATCCTCATATCCAGCTGAGAATCAAATCTGTAGGAGAATCCTCTCTCTGCAGTGTCAAATTGGTGAGATGATACTCCGAGGTCTGCGATTATTCCGTCAACCCCCTCAATCTTATGGTATTTGACAAAGTTTTCAATGAACCTGAAATTGCTCCGTACGGCAATGACCCTTTTGTCGTTTGGAGCATTTTCAATGGCCTCCGCATCCTGGTCAAAGACCAGAAGAGTGCCTTTACTTCCCAATCTATCAAGTATTTCCCTTGTGTGGCCTCCCCCTCCCAGAGTGGCGTCAATGTAGACACCATCCCTCTTTTCCTCAATGCAGAGAGCATCTACACTCTGCTCCAACAACACGGGTTTGTGATACATTTTTTCAGCTATCCAAGGAGTTCTTCTGTAAGCGATTCAAAATCAGTTTCGTTAATCCTATTCTTTCCGTAGTTCTCCTTAGCCCAGATCTCAATCTTGAAATCATTTCCAAAGAATACAATCTCCTTCTTCACACCAATCCTCTCAAGCAGACTCTTTGGGATGATAATTCTTCCAACCTTCTGGTCCAACGTTACCATAGCGCGGTCCATCATATACTCCCTGTACCACTCCTGATCCTTTCTGCGGAAAAGATTCAACCGGCTACGTATCTGCTCACTCTCCTGGTCCCATTGCTGGTAGGTGAACATATTGAGACAGTTGGCATAGATGTCCTTCTTAATGACAAAGGATACCTCACCGCCCGGCTCAACGCCCAAATACTTGCTAACCAAAGACTTGTAAGCGGCAGGTACAACAACTCTGCCCTTTTCGTCCAGCTTAGCTTCGTATGTTCCAATAAACTTTACCATTTTGAATTGCCTATAGGGGTCTTACCCGCAACAAAATTAGGAATTCTTTTCCCACTTTTTCCCACTTCATTCCACTTTATACTAAAAAAGTTATCAACAATTAAAGCCCCAACTTTGTGCAAAAGTCAGGGCCTTAACCTAAATCTGTATATTTTAAATGATTATAAACGCAATTTAAAGTGCGCTAGAGGGGAAAATAGGGGGTAAAACTACTCGTCATCCCTAACGGAGAGCTTGGCCTTACGGAGGTCAAAGTTGCTTCCCAGGTACTTTTTACGGACATCCTCGTTGGCCGCCAACTCCTCCGGGGTGCCTTTATAGAGGATTTTTCCCTCAAAAAGCATATAGGCGCGGTCTGTAATGGCCAGCGTCTCGTGAACGTTGTGGTCCGTAATGATGATACCTATGTTCTTTCTCTTCAGTTTTGCAATAATATGCTGGATATCCTCCACCGCAATAGGGTCTACGCCGGCAAACGGCTCATCCAGCAATATGAACTTAGGGTTGATGGCAAGCGCACGTGCAATCTCGCATCTTCTTCTCTCACCTCCGGAGAGCTGAATACCGTAACTCTTTCTAACCTTCTGAAGGGTAAACTCCTCTATCAACTCCTCCAGCCTCTCCTTACGCTTGGCAACAGGAATATCAGAGAGCTCCATAACGGCGTTAAGGTTATCTTCTACAGAGAGTTTGCGGAATACGGAAGCCTCCTGAGCCAGGTAACCCAACCCCTTCTGTGCACGCATATACATAGGAAGGGTAGTTATCTCCTCATCATCCAGGAAAATCTTTCCGCCGTTAGGCTTTACAAGCCCAGTAACCATGTAGAAGCTAGTGGTTTTGCCCGCTCCGTTAGGACCCAGAAGTCCCACAATCTCTCCCTGCTCCACATCGTATGAGACATCGTTGACAACGGTTCTCACACCATATTTTTTTACAAGATGTTCGCAACGTAAACGCATAGTGAATCTTATTTAAGTTCCAGCCCCAAATCTTTCTTAAAGGAGGCAAACTGAGGGTTTGTCTGATCCAGGTAATTCTCCTTATCCTGAGGCATATACATCTTCTTAATTATATCCTCTTTGCTCTTAATCTTAACAGCCAGACGCACGTTCTCATTCTGAAGCGCCTTACGAAGGAAGGCACCCATCTGAGCTCCCGCCTGCTGCTCCATCCAACTCTTTTGGCTTGAGTTGCTTACAAAGAAGTCAATAGTAACGTTATCCTCCTCCAGCTGAGGCTGAGTTCCCCTCAACGCCGCAATAAAGCGAGGCAAACGAGGCGTCTTCCCCTCATAGAACTGAATCATCTTATCCCAAGCCCCATCTACATCCTGCTGAGAAACAGGCTTCTGCGTAGATGCCCCCATAAAGTCCAGAGGCTTTTTCTCCTCTTCTTTCTTATTCAGCAACCCGTTGATAGATAGGCCACTGCTGAACTGCGGCTTAGGTGCAGGCGCAGGTGTAGGTGCCGGCTCTGCCGCAGGAGTTGTCTCCACAATGGCCTCAGGTTCTGCCTTCGGCTGCTCCGCGATAGTCTCTGCAACCTGCTCCGGCTCAGCCTCTTTCACCTGCTCCGCCTTTGGCTCTTCTTCAGCTTTTTCTACAGGTTTCTCTTCCGCCTTCTCTACAGGCTTCTCTTCAACTATCTCAGCCTTAGGCTCTTCTGCAGGCTTCTCTTCAACTATCTCAACCTTAGGCTCTTCTGCAGGCTTCTCCTCCGCCTTCTCTTCAACTACTTCAACCTTTATTTCTTCTTTCTTCTCTTCTATTACCTCAACTTTCGGTTCTTCTTTCTTCTCAGCAACGGGCTCAGCCTTAGGCTCTTCTACGACCGGCTCGGCTGCCTTTACTGGCTCCTGCTTATGTTCCGGTTTTGGTGCTGCAACTGTCTGAGGCGCTGCAACTGCCGGCTGCTCAATGATTTGGCTTATGCGCACAAGCATAAACTCTACAAGCAGACGTTGGTTGTTGCTGCGGGTGTAATCACTCTCACACTTCTCCGTTGCTGCAAGAGCGCGGAAGAGGAACTTGAGCGGACATCTCTGTGCCTGCTCCCTGTAACGCTGCTCCAACTCCGGAGAAACCTCCAACAGTTTGCTGGATGCTGTCTCCTTGCAAATGAGCAGGTTACGCAGATGGTTCCCCAATCCTCCAACAAAGTAGAGGGCGTTGAAACCTTTGGAGAGCACATCATCAAAGAGAACCAGTGACTCCGCAAAGTTGCCGCTGAGTGAGTAATCTATGAGTTTGAAATAGTAGTCATAATCCAGAACGTTGAGGTTCTTGATGACGGAGTTGTAATCTACGCTGTTTCCGCAGAATGCAACTACCTGATCAAAGAGCGTAAGGGCGTCTCTCATAGCTCCGTCTGCCTTCTGTGCAATGACGTGGAGTGAGGAGTCATCTATCTGAACCTGCTCTTTGCTGGCTATCATCTTCAGATTTTTAACAATATCCGGAATGGAGATTCTGTTAAAATCATAAACCTGGCAACGGCTTAATATTGTAGGAATTATCTTATGTTTCTCTGTAGTTGCAAGAATGAAGATTGCATGTGCCGGCGGCTCCTCCAGCGTCTTAAGGAAGGCGTTGAATGCGGAGGTGGAGAGCATGTGCACCTCATCTATGATGTAGACACCGTACTTTCCAATCTGCGGAGGTATCATAACCTTCTCAGTAAGAGCACGGATATCATCTACGGAGTTGTTGGAAGCGGCATCCAGTTCATGGATACAGTATGAACGCCCCTCCTGGAAAGATTTGCAAGACTCGCACTCTCCGCAAGGCTCCATATCCTCGCCCGGGTTCATGCAGTTTATAATCTTTGCAAAGATTCTGGCAGTAGTGGTTTTACCAACGCCTCTAGGACCGCAAAAGAGGTATGCATGAGCAAGTTGTCCTCTCTTGATGGAGTTCTTGAGTGTGGTTGCTATACTGTCTTGTCCTATAAGGGTCCCAAACGTTGCGGGGCGGTATTTTCTTGCAGAAACGATAAACTTTTCCATACGATACAAATTTATGAAAAAATGGTTCACCAGCAAATGGTGAGCTTTTTTTTTAGTTTTTTGTTTGGCTACGTCATAAGAATTGAGTAATTTTGCAGTGTGATTTGAGTAAAATATCAAAGAGAATTGAGTAAAAACTATAAGTAAATCGAATAAGATGAAATATATTCGTAAGCAATTCTATACGCTTAAAGAGCGCATCCTGGAGCCCAGGAAGTTCATGCAGGTGCTGGCCGGACCAAGGCAGGTGGGTAAATCGACGCTGGTGGATCAGGTGCTCGCACAGGTGGACATCCCTCACACCGTGGAAGTGGCGGATGCCGTGGACCCGAAGGACAGCGACTGGATTCATCGCGTGTGGGAATCGGCCCGCATCACGATGTCGCTCCGGGGAATCGCGGAGTACCTGCTGGTGATTGACGAGGTGCAGAAGATTGAGAACTGGAGCGAGGTGGTGAAACGTGAGTGGGACGCGGATACGCGCAGCCGTGTGAACCTGAAGGTGGTGCTGCTGGGGAGCAGCCGCCTGCTGCTGCGGAAGGGGCTGACGGAATCGCTGGCGGGACGGTATGAGCTGATCAGGATGCCGCACTTGAGCCTGAGGGAGATGCGGGATGCGTTTGGCGTGTCTCTGGACCAG
>JAGDBO010000007.1 GCA_017959005.1 Bacteroidales bacterium
AATGACCATCGCCCCTATCGTGAAATATTATCCTGCTGATTTTAAAGCCCTCGAAGACCTTCGGACTGAATGCAAAATGTCATCAGATTCACCATGATGTCTTGACAGATGACAGCTTTTTATGCGACTTTCTTATCCCGATAGGGCAAAAAAGACTCCGCCCGGTAGTGGTCTGTATGTACAGTTATGTGCAACCGGTCATCGCGATGGTAATAGCCCTTATCCTGGGCCTGGATACTTTAAATGCTCTGAAGGTCTTTGCTACAATACTGGTTTTCACCGGTGTAGGGCTGGTAAATAGTGAAAAAACAAAGAGGATGGCTCAATGAAAGCCATCCTCTTCTCTTTCTCCTCTATCAGAAATTACTGTGCAGGATTCTGAGGAGCAGCAGGTCCGTCAACATACTTTGGAGATGGGCCCCACTCGTTGCTCTGAGGAACTCCGTCCTGAGCGCAGAAAACAATCAGGATAATAGCAATTACTCCCAATGCAATCCAAACAAGCACTGTCAAAACTCCTGTAATGAGAGTAGATACCCATCCTAAATGGAAGAATAACCAGGTTAGGAAGGCAACAAGGAGGTAAACGGCATAAATAATTGCATAAGCCTTTACCAGTCCGTCTCCTTTGCCTATGTCATGCATACGGCGCATCATAAGAGGCAGAGAGATAATCAGGGTAGCAACTGTAATAATAAGATAGAGCCAGAATCCTACATAAGGGATTCCCTTGAGGATAGCTGCAATAATACCACCGCCAACACAAAGAACCAGCATTGCCCACCAGAACTCTGATCTGCGTGAACGGCCCTTAGTGTCCGTTAAACGGCTGTAAGCAAGCTTTATTGCCTGCATAAAATCCAATTGAGGAAGTGCGTTTGCCATAAGGTTGATTTTTAGGTTGTTAATATTAATCCTTACAAAGTTATATTAAACTGCTCAAAAATCCAATAGGAAGAGATTAAGTGAGAGTTCTTTTGTGTACCTTTGAAATAGCAATTTGGATTACAGAATAAATATAGAATGAGTGATATAGTCATACTTGGATTAAATCTTGGAGCATGGATAACAATAGTTACCGTGCTCGCAATGTTTTTGTGTTTGCTGCTGACAAAATTGAGGGAGGATGTTGCCTTTTTGGGAGTTATTGCCATTCTTCTGCTTACCGGCGTACTTGACACCAAGGAGGCTCTTGGAGGCTTCTCCTCATCTTCCGTAGTTGTTATTGGCGTTTTGTTTGCCGTCCTTGCCGGGCTTATCCACACAGGAGTGCTGCAATGGATTGTGCGTCACCTGCTTGGAACACCTAAACGCTATTCTTCCGCAGTTGTAAGACTTATGCTTCCGGTTGCCGGACTCAGCTCCGTTTTGAGCAACACTACGGTTGTAGCGCTCTTTGTAAATATAGTAAAGATATGGGCAAGGAAGTTACACATTTCTCCCTCCAAACTGCTCATTCCTCTTAGTTACGCCTCCGGTCTTGGCGGAGTCTGCACCCTTATAGGAACTCCTCCAAACCTCATCATATCTGGTCTTTACGCAGAAGATACAGGCATAAGCCTAAACATATTTTCCACCACAATTCCGGGTTTGGCCTGTCTGGGAGTAGGCGTGCTCTCCATCATTGCATTAAGAAAACTTTTGCCGGACAGGCGCAGTGCTGAGGAGTCTTTTGAAAAGACAAATGAATACACAGAAGAACTTCTGATTCCTGCAGACTGCCCCCATATTGGTAAGACCGTTCAGGAGGCGGGCCTTACAAAAGTAGAAGGAGGTCAGCTGATTGAGATTGTTCGCTTTGACCGTGAGGTGATTAGCCCCGTTCCACAGGATGAGTTTCTGATGGGCGGAGACCGCCTGGTATTCTCCGGCAACCTGGAGGACATACTGGAACTGCGCAAGACTCACCACCTTGTGAGCGCAGACCGTCCGGTTTTTACCGTAAGCGAGTTGGATACCAGAAGGCAGCTTGTTACAGCTTACATAATGCCGGAATGCAATCTGGTTGGAAAGAGACTTTCAGAGACAACAATAGAGAATGACAATCAGTTCACACTGGTTGCAGTAGCCCGCCGTGGAGAGCGCATAAGCCAGGCTCCCAGAGATATAGAACTGAAGGTTGGAGATTCACTTCTTTTGGAGTGTTCTCCGGTAACCCACCGTTCAAACCCCTCCAACCCTCTGTATCAGATACGCGGACTTCAGTTTGTGGAGAATGATTCCGTCATCCCTCGCATAGGCGTTAAGACGCTCATTTCCAGCCTTATTATGGTGGGGATGATTGTGCTCTCCAGCCTTAAGATTATGACATTGCTTCAGAGTGCATTCCTTGCCGCTGCGGCAATGCTCATCTTCCGCTGCTGCACCCCTTCTCAGGCAATGAAGGCAATAGACTGGAATATACTTATGGTCTTTGCAGGAAGCGTTGTAATTGGAACGGCCATAGAAAAAACCGGTATAGCAGAGGCTATTGCAAACGGTATGCTCTCTCTCTGCAATGACCGTCCTCTTCTAGTGATGACTATGATGTGTTTTGCAGCAACCTTCTTAACGGAACTCATCTCCAACACGGCCGCAGGTACAATCTTCTATCCTATTGTCTACCAGACGGCTGTATCACTCGGAGTAAATCCGCTGCCGTTTATAATCTCACTTATGATTGCAGTCTCCTGCAGTTTTGCAACACCAATAGGCTCACCAACGCACATGCTGGTTTACGGCCCTGGCGGCTACAGATTCTCAGACTTCTTAAAAATAGGTGTCTGGATGAATATCATCATACTGGCTGTAAATCTGACAGTTGTAAACCTTCTCTATCCAATGTAACACCTAACATATAAACTTTGAAATAAAACTTAAACAATATGAAAAAGATAACTATCATTCTTACAGTTTGCCTCTGCGCAACTCTAATTTTCTCCTGCAAAAACTCTCAGAAAACTGCAGAAGCAGAGCCTCAAACTCAAGACACAGTTGCAACCGCAGATGATGAGCTGATTATGAACTACATAAAGGAGATGTACGAGAAGGATCTATATTGGGAAGTTGAATGGTTGAAAAAACACTGCACTCCAAAACTTCTAAAGCAACTCAAAGATGATTACGAGTATGACGGCGAGGGTTATGCATTTTGGGAGTTCCGTTCAGACAGCAATGACGGAGGCGGAGAGGATGACAGAGTAGTGGAGGTTGTAAAGAAGAACGGTGAGTTCTACTATGAAGGAGTAGACGGAGGCACCTGGTTCAGAAACATAGTTTCTGCATTCGTTAAAGACGGCGTAGTTATGTTTGACGCCATAAGAAGAGATACCACCTACGTACAGCCGGCTAACTAATGAGTGAATTTAAGGTAAGCAATCTTATGACAACACCACCTCCTGAGTTTGAAACAGAGCTCAGGAGGCTTGTCTATGAGACCTTTGCAAAGCTCAGTATCCCCTATCAGAGAGTAGATACGGACCCCGGCATCACAATGGAGGACTGCCAGCATATTGATGCCAAAATAGGTTGCCGCATTGTTAAGACCCTCTTCCTCTGCAACCGCCAGCAAACGGAGTTCTACCTCTATGTAACAACAGATGATAAACCCTTTGTAACCAGAGAGTTCTGCGGAGCCCTTCAGATACCCCGTGTCTCCTTTGCCTCTCCCGATAGTTTATGGAACCTCACAGGTGTAAAGGTGGGCGCAACCACCATCTTAAGTGCCGTTCTGCCCTCCTGTAAAGATGTGCATCTCATTATGGATAAGAGCGTTGCAGAGAGCAAAGATTTTGCCTGCACGGACGGCACCGCCACCTGCTTTGTGAAAATCTCCACTGCAGACCTCCTTCAAAAATACCTCCCCTCCACCAACCACACAGTTACGCTAATCTAGGCAGTTATCTGATTTCAAAGAGGTTGAGGAAGCCGGTCATCATAAAGACGCTGCGGATATCATCATTGATGTTCTGAATAATCACCTTGCCCTTCTTCTCTTCTGCTGCCTTTCTGAGTGTAAGGAAAATTCTCAGTCCTGAACTGGAGATGTATTCCATATCCTTGCACTCAATGATTATGGTCTTGTCTGCATCTTCCATAAGTTCATTGATTACAGGATTGGCTTCCTGTGCGGCAGGGGTGTCCAGACGGCCTATGAAGGCGATGGTGATTTTACCCTCTTCTTTAGTGACTTTTGTTTTCATTTCTGTATACTATTTTTATCTATTTTCTTTGTAAGTGTCAGTATGTTCCTGTTATCCCGGCGTTCATAGGTAACGCTATCCATAATCTTCATATAGAGATGAATACCCAGTCCACCAATAGGACGCTCCAGTGCATCTTTGTTTATATCCACATCCGGAGCGGCGGTTGGATCAAACGGTTTGCCGCTGTCCGTTATGGTAAAGGTAATATCATCATTGCCCGTCCGGGCGGTTACCTCTACGGTTGGTGAACCTGAATACAAAATGGCGTTGGTTACCGCCTCTTCCATTGCAAGATTCAAACAGGATTTAGCAGACTCTGTAAGTTGCGCATCATCAGCAACTTTGCTAATGAACTTCTCAAGTTTATGAATCTCGTTTATATTATTTTCCAGTGTTATCTCCCTACTGCCCTGTATTGAATCGTTCAGATAGTGGAAGAAAAGCATAGTAAGGTCATCACTCTGAGGAGCCTCTTTTACAAACCCTGCAACCGCTCTCTTAACATTGTCCAGATGAGCCTGGGCCGCCTTCCTTCCGGAGAGAGTATGTTTGAGCCTCTCTATTCCAAAGAGTTCATGGTTAGGGTTTTCCGCCTCGGTAATACCGTCCGTATAGAGGAAGATTGCATCATCATAATGGAGGGTTACATCTTGGACGGTGTACTCCCAGTAGCGGAGGACTCCAAGCGGAAGGTTCGGATTCACAGGCAGTTCGCTCATCTTATCCGTCAAAATAAGAGGGGCGTTGTGACCTGCGTTGCAGTATTGCATCTTTCCGCTCTTAAGATCCAGAACACAACAGATAAAGGTTACGAACATATTGCTCTCATTCATATCTGAGAGAGAGTTGTTCATGGTGGAGACAATCTCCTGTGGGTTATCGTTATGTGCTGATACACTGCGGAAAAGACTTCTTGTAACCGCCATCAGCAAAGAGGCCGGAACTCCCTTTCCGGAGACATCTCCTATACAGAAGAAGAGCTTTTCATCTCTGATAAAAAAGTCATACAGATCTCCGCTAACCTCCTTTGCAGGAACCAGTGCGGCAGAAAGATCTATGTCTTTCCTCTCCGGGAACGGCGGGAATGTCTTAGGAATCATAGACATCTGTATGTCACTTGCAATCTTGAGCTCGTTCTCCATCTTCTCCTTCTTCTCAGATATGTATTTGAGTCTGAGCTGACTTTTGGCAATGGAACGGAAAATCAGAACTATAAGAAGAAGTCCGAGAAGCTGCAGAAGTCTTATCAGATTGTTCAGCCTGTTAAGCCCTGCAAACATCTCGCTTTCAGGTATTATGATGTTCATTGCCCATCCGGTCTTATCTATATGGGTATAGTAGACCATATTCTTCTTTCCGTTGTGGGTTACCTGAATGTTGCCGCTTTTTCTTCCAAGCATTGCTCTGTTTAGAGCGTTGAAAGAGGCGGTATCTTTAACTTTGGAGGCGTATTCATCTATGGTTGTGTTCATTATAAGGCTGTCCTCCGGGCTTACCATAAGACGTCCTGTACGGCTGACAACTGTACTGAATGATCCGGGGTAAATCTTTATATCGTTTACAAGAGTCTTAAGCCACTCAAGGTCAATGTCTGCTGTAAGCACTGCCGCTATGCGTCCGCTGTTATCCTTTACCGGAACGGAATAGGTAGTCATGAGAATCTCACCGCCTCCCGTATCTATGTATGGTTCAGACCAATAACCCCTATCCAGTTCTATTGGTTTTGTAAACCACTCCTGAGAAGGATAGTCATACTCCTCGGTTGCCAGGGAGGTCTCTATAATCTCTCCGTTCGTTATTGCAGTATATGGAGAGTAGAGAGGTCTCTTTTTGTAATAGTTTGGAACCATGGCAATTGTGGAGCCTGCAACTATTGGGTTGTTGTTTACAATCAGTTTAGGAATGTTGGCCAGACTGTCCGGAACCTGGAGGCTCCACTGCGCCAGCCAGACATTGTTCCTTACTGCGCTTTCTGCCTGGTTTACAACATTTAAGATTCCGCTCTTAATTGAGTTGAGCTGACTCTCCGCCTTGGTCTGTGCTTCACTTAAGATGCCTTTATGCGCATAGTAAGCCTGAACTAAGGAGATGATTTGCAGAAAAGCAACGGCAACAAGTATGAGCAGAAGTCCGGTCCATCTGGAACCTCTTTTCCCAACTCTTTCCGTAAGTTTATTTGTTTGCTCTTTCAGATTCATAATACAGATTTTAATGCCGCTCTGAAACAAGGCATAGGGCATTGGGTATTTTTCTCAATAAGAAGTGTCTTAAGTCCTGCGTATGGGAGAACCATCTTTTCAATCTCCTTTAAGTCAATGCCTTCTCCAAAGTAGAGAGGAGCAAAAGTGTCCCAGAACTTCATTGCCACAGGCTTTGGCATGTGGTAGGTTTCCTGGATGAATTCCTCATCGCTGAGATAGCAGCAGAGGTAAACCATTCCAATATCAAAGAGGCGGTTGCCTCGGCAGAAATCTCCCAAATCTATAAAATAGCGCTTCCCCTCCGGAGTAAAGATGGCGTTGCTGTACTGAAGATCTCCGTGAAGAGCTCTGTTTTCATCCGGAACATCTGCAATAAATTTTGCCAGCTTGTCCTTATCCTTTTTGGAGAAGAAAGGGTTCTCCTCCAAAAGGCGGTAGTAGCGCTCCTTCACATCCTCAAACTCCTTGGGGTCCAGTTCTATCTTATGGAGATTCAGACACATATCTGCAAACTCGGAGGCATATTGTGGTATTCTCTCCGGGTGCTCGCCTATGGCTCTGGAGTATGAACTCTTGCCAATAATCTTCTTAAAGCGGATGCCGTAACGCCCATCTTCAGTTACAACATACTCCCCGGGCTCAGGAGAAGGAATACCCAAATCATAAACCTTACGGGCCATAACCATCTCATCCAGAGGCTGAGAAATCTTCCCAGGGAAGTAGAGTTTGAGCATTACGGTAGGATCTGTTTTGTGATCATAACTCTCCCCGTTGGCACCTCCGCCGGTGAGTACGTAATCATTTAGGGAAATCTTTACTGGCTTCATTTGAACACCTCATTTATAAGTGATTGGAACTCTTTAAAGGCAAATGTTTCCTGGAGCTCTCTAAGTGAATCTGCCAGCCCCCTGTAATGCCATTCGTGTTCCTTCTTATCTTTTGTGTGAAATATCTTCCAAAGTTCATCTCCCTTTACGGCATAATCCCTCGCTATGGCCCTCATATTGGAGAGTTTGTCCCCCAGTGCCACTATCTTGGCATCATGAGGTGCCTTTGCAAGCCGCTCAATAGCAGCTCTTTTGCGCTCGTACCAACTCTCTTCCTCGCTTTTGCCCTTAATCTCCACATCGCTTTCAGACTCCACGATAGAGGCTATCCTCTCACCGAATTCCCGCCTTATCTCTTCAATCGTAACGCCCGTATCTTCCACTGTATCATGGAGTGCGGCCGCAGCCAGAAGCTCCTGGTCTGAAGTCATGGAAGCTACAATCTCCATAGCCTCCATAGGATGAACTATGTATGGAAAACCCTTACCCCTTCTCTCCGTTCCGGAGTGGGCCTTCACGGCAAATAGTATTGCCCTGTCCAAAAGTTTAGTATCCAGCGATTTGTTTGCCATTACTGTTGATTCATAAAAGGAAGATCCTTTGCCTGTTCTACAATCATTTCCGCAACCGTTTCGTTGCTCTTTTGCTTACCGTTGAGAAGGTCAAAGAAGTAGCGCACTCCTCCTGTCCCCCATCCCTTCTTCAGGATGTATGCTATGCAGAGATTCTGAGGACCTATTGAAGAGGAGATAATATCCAGATCCGTCAGTCCCATCTGGTAGCAGGCAATCTGGTAAGCACCTTCTGAACAGTTATTTATAATGTTACGGACATCACCCAGAGTATTGCAGCCTATTCCCTTGAATACCGCCAGATATGGAATGAGTGAAACCTCCTGAATCTCCGCCTGGTTTACGGCTGCAATCTTCTTGTTTATCTGTTTGAAAGGCTGCATCTCCAAGAAACTGCGGAACGAGTCTCCGTCCAGCGGAACTTCTGCCAGGTTTCCGGAGGCAACCAGTTTATGAATTTTTCTTCTGTAGTCTGTAATTTCTGAGCGTATCTTACTGAACTCTTCGTCAATAAGTTCCAGCATTCCTGCCAGACGGCTCATAGAGCGCATATATCTTTTAGGAATCTCCACTCCGGATTTGTAACCGGTATCATGGTCCAGATTTGCCCAGGCGTGCTGGAGCACTGTACGCATCTGTATCTCAAAGCGGAACGGGAACTCCTCAGTTGAGCAGACATAGTGCAGAGAGAGATAGCCAAAACTGTCTATATCATGGACTTTGCGCTTGTCTATGGAATTCTCCCAATCTACTTCAAACAATCTCTCAATGGCTGTGGCAACCTTGTCCACATCATCTATGTAATAGGTTATAAGACGCACTCCCAGAATATCCGTAATATCTGCCAGGCTCTTGTATTTGTAGCCTTTACGCTCAAGCTTTCCGGCAAGGGAATCTTCCGTCTTTATTCTGGATTCTATGCTGGCCAGATGGATGCCCGCCTCATCCAAAGAGTTTTTAAGGAGGGCTAATATCTTACCTTCATACTCTTTAAAAAGAGAGAAGTTGTCTCTGTATTCCTGCAGAATTGTCTGGCAATGAGAATCTAATTGAGGGGTATGGGACATTGTTTCTTTGTTTATACTCCAAAGTTAAGCATTTTTGTATCTTTACAAACAGAAAAATGGCGCAAGCCATAAATCTTTACCCTATGGAACAGAAAATCAGAATCAAAGAAGAGGCGGCAAGATGTCTTCTCTGCAATGACGCCCCTTGTACCAAGGCTTGTATTAAGGGATTAGATCCGGCCCGTGGAATGCGTGCCATTAAATTTGACAATATGGAGTGCGCAGGATTGTACTTCTCCGATGAGGGGTGCAACCTCTGTGATGCACCTTGTGAAAAGGTATGTATTCATTATGATTTCCCTATCCGCATAAAGGCTGTAGCTGAGCAGGTTGCAAAGAGGGAGGATAAACCGGAGGCAGACCTCTCCATTGATTTCTGCGGTATTCACTGTGAGAATCCTTTCTTTTTGGCTTCGTCTGCCATCTGTACTAACTATGAGATGGTTGCCAATGCTTTTGAGATGGGATGGGGCGGAGTTGTCTATAAGACCATCTGCCTTGAGGAGATAAATGAGGTCTCTCCAAGATTTGATTCCGTGGAGGATGAGAAGGGTGAGTTCTGGGGATTCCGTAACATGGAGCAACTCTCAGAGAACCCGCCTGAGGTTGATTTTGACATACTTAAAAGACTCAAACAAAACTATCCTTCTAAGATTGTCATTGCCTCAATTATGGGCAAGAGTGAAGAGGAGTGGGTTGAACTTGCCAAGAGGGCAGAGGCTGCGGGAGTAGATGCTGTTGAACTTAACTACTCCTGTCCTCAGATGAAGTATGTCGGAATGGGCAGTGACGTAGGACAGAACAGTGAGCTGGTAACCATTTATACTCACTATGTTAAGCAGGCCGTAAAGATTCCGGTCATTCCAAAGATGACTCCTAACATCACCAACATTATGACCCCGGCACAGGCCGCCTACTTCTCCGGTGCAGATGCAGTCTCTGCAATCAACACCATCAAGTCCGTTACAATGAGCAATGACTCTGCGGTTTCCGGCAAAAAGACCACATCCGGCTACTCCGGCAAGGCCATTAAACCAATAGCACTCAGACACGTATTGGACATCACCAAGCACCCTCTTTTAAAGGGATTTCAGGTGAGCGGAATAGGAGGCATTGAAACCTGGAGAGATGCTCTGGAATTCATTCAGCTTGGCTGTACCAACACCCAGATCTGTACAGCCGTTATGCAGTACGGCTACAGAATCATAGATGATTTGAAAGAGGGTATGGCTGACTACATGCAGAAGAACAACATTGCCCATCTGTCAGATATAGTTGGAAGTGAACTTCCTTCATTTGTACGTGCAGATTACCTGGACCGTGACACTTTTGTCATGCCAACCATAGATAGAGAGAAATGCCTTGGTTGCGGACGCTGCTACATCTCCTGCAGAGACGGCGGACACCAGGCCATTGAGTTTGACAGTGAGAGAAAACCTCACATCATTGGAAAGAAATGCGTAGGCTGTCACCTCTGCCGCCTTATCTGCCCTAGCGGAGCCATAGGAACTGCCAAGAGAGTTCCAAAGCGCACCAACTAAGGGTCAGTTTGCCTTTTTTCTCAAAGCTTCATAGTATGCGTGGCGTTTCGGATTCTCCTTAAACCAGCCACGCATAACTCTTTTCTCCTGGGCAAAAATCTCCATTATTCCCCAGAAGCAGGAGAAGGCCGCAGCTCCTAAGATTGTGGAGATTACGGTGTTTTGTACAAAGAGTGATGCCGCAGAGAAAAGAACTCCTGCAAGGCACATCACCCACCAGCTTTTCTTGCCGTAATAGTATTCAAGTTTTATGACTACGGGGTGGCAGATTCCAATAATTAGAAAGACCGCCGCACCCACCAATATTCCATTAAAGTTCACCATTTCAATCTGTTCTCTTGTTGCTCCTATCTGGATTCAAACTCCAAAAGGGCGTCTGCATACTTTGCAACTGTCTCACGATGGGAGATAAAGAGAATGGTCTTGTTTCCCTTGTAGGTGTTGCAGAGGTTTTCAAGCAGGCGGTTCTCCGTCTTGGAGTCAAGTGCGCTGGTGGCTTCATCCAAAAGAAGTACGCCGCCCGGGCGGAGCAATGCCCTTGCAATGGCTATTCTCTGGCACTGTCCGTCTGAGAGGCCGTTGCCGTCTTCACCGCACATAGTATCCAATCCCTGAGGGAGTTGCATAACAAAGGAAGCCTCGGCAATGGAGAGCACCTCCTTAAGACGCTCATCCGTTGCAGTTGGATCTGCAAGCAGGAGGTTCTCCCTAACTGTTCCGGAGAGAAGGGTCTTGCCCTGCGGAACATACATAAAGTTGCACCTTGTGGAGGCGGAGATTGGAGTCTCCGTTCCATCTTCCGTGTAGATAACAACCTTGCCCTTAGTTGGATGGAGCAGGCCCATAATTATCTTCATCATGGTGCTCTTGCCGCTTCCGGTTGGGCCCACAATGGTTGTAATCTTGCCCGGTTTGAAATCAAACGAGAAGTCTGTAAGTATCTCCGGAGAGGTTGGGTAACGGAAAGTTACCTTGTCCATCTTTATACCCGGAGCACCCGGAATTTGTATTGGTTCTCCCTGCTCCTCAACTGTAAGGTCAGAAAGTTCCGCCAGGCGCTCAACTGAGGTGATTGCTCTGATGAATGCAGGGATAGTGCTACCTATCTCACTTATAGGACGCTGCACCTGTCCAACAAGTTGAAGCATTGCAGTCATCATACCGTAAGTTACTGCACCGCTGCTTATTCCCAGAACTCCCCAGAGGAAGGCAGCAGCATAACCGCCCATAAAACCGATACCCATAAAAGTTCTGGAGATAGCGTTGAAGTTCAATCTCTTACGGGTAAGGTTCTCAATATCTGACTGGAGGTTATCCAGTTTACCCAGAACTCTGGAAGGACCAAAGAGCATCAGAACCAGAATTCTAGAACGGAGGTTATCCTGGAAAACCTGCTGAGCCTCACTGTCTTTGGAACGTATGGCGTTGGTGAGTTTTCTTAGTTGGGTAAAGTACATTCTGGAACCCACAATGGCTATGACCATAAGAATGATCATAATCCAAAGGAGTTGCGGAGCCAGGGTAAGGGTAAATATGGAGGCTGCAACCAACTGACAGCAAGTGACTACCAGATTTGGGAACTGAAGACACATAATGTCAGTTACAACCCTTATGTCCTCCTCCAGACGGTTTACGGTATCTGCACTGTGATAGGTTTCCGTACCGTTCCAGGTACTGTTGAGCACATGCTCAAAGTACTTGCGTCTCAAATAGTTCTTGGTCTTTACCTCTGTCATGCTCTCCCACCAGGAGGAGAAGACTCTGGAGGAGATCAGAACTACAAGGGTAACTGCCAAAAGAGTGATGGCTTTGTTTAGAGGAAAATCACTGTTGTGAGTTACAATATCTACCAGAAGGCGGCAAACCCATACAAATGAGAGAGATGCAACCACTCTCACCAAGCCTGCGAGTATGCTTACCGTAATCCGCCATCTTGAATGGCGTGACATCTCCCAGGCAGCACGTATGGAATAAGCCAGACTCTTCATTGTTGCTTCTGTTTGTTACTTGTCAAGCAGGCCTGCCTCTTCCCATTTGCTGAGAAGATTCTTAACATCCTTTCTTGCAATCTCTTCAGTTACCTCATACTCATCTGTAAGAAGCGTAACAACATCATCCTCTGTAAACTCTTTGCCTACAAGGTTTTCCCAAAGGTAGACAGCAGTATCGTTGAGGGTTATGATCTTGTTGAAGTTTACACGTTCAACACCCTCTCCGGTAATGATGTGTTCTCCTACAATTGTTCTGAGTTTAAAACCTGTTTTAATTTTCATATCGTTCTATTTTACTTATTCATCGTTAAAGAAAGAGTCTGCGGTAAAATCCTAATAAGTAACGCCTTATGGGGAGAAGTCTTCTCCAGAACTTTCCGCTTGGCGGGGTAACCTCTTTCTTTCCGTTTTTAATAATCTTTATTACAACTCCTAAAACATCCTCTTTTTTGCAGTGCTCCGTTCCTGCAATGTTGCCGTCTCCCATAAGGGTGAGATTGTTGTTATGCTCCTCTATTACCCTGTGCATCACGTATCTATCGGGAGCTATTCTGGCCAGAACAATGTCCCACTTTTTTGGCTCCTGCTTTTTGAGCAGCACGTTGTCCTTTCCCTGGCGGATGAAGGGGAGCATGCTGTTGCCCTTGGGTTGGAGCTCCACCTCCCTACCCTCATCCAAAAGCTTGCCAACCTCCGGTATCAGTATCTCGTTAGGTACAACTCGCTTATTCATGGACGGTCTCAAAACAAAGTTTTGCAGCATCTGCATTTGGCAGACACTCAAGGTTATAGCAAGGTACGGTGGTGGCAACGGCAGAGAGGGCGTTATGGAGTCCATCTGCTATAGGACCATCAGGACGGAAAGAGGAGACACTCGGATAGAGACAGGCGTAGGCGGCAACAAGTTTGAGGCGCTGGATTTTGTTCTCTTTTGCCTGGATTATTCTCACAAATGCACCTACCGGAAGCTCTTCCGCTTTGTAACAGCGGGTTTTACCGCTCCACGGAGTTCCGTAAACGGTTACCGTTCCATCATCCTTTATTCTTACAACAGGGTTGTCATCATTGAGGAGTTCACAGCCGGGTATGTTCTCCAGCCAGAGGCGGCTGTGGGTGCTCTTTCCCGTACCGCTTCTGCCCAAAAAGAGATACCCCTTGCCATCCTTCTTGATTACTGAGGAGTGGAAGGAGAGGGTGTTGAAACGGGCGCAACGCATAGCGTAGGCTATCATCATTACGTTGTTTACGGTAAAGAGGTACTCTGAAGGGTCTACAACAGAGAACTCTACCTCTGAGAAATCCTCAGAGCAGAGCATACGGCCGCTTATGGGGAGTTTTGGCAGAGGTGCCATCTCCCAGAACCACTTGCCTGTGGGGGTCTTTCCTACGGTAATGTTTGGAAAACCGGCCTCCTCTGAGACAATCATTGGTTTGTCATAGCGCTCCGTTACGGCCTCTATCTGCCTTATATTCAGAATAAAAGGACCGGTTTTCTCTGAGCGGAAGGGAGTGAGGTTGCCCATTTTATCCAAAAACGAAACATTCTCTGCCTCCATCCGTACAAGGTGTCCGCCTATTTCATAAACCCTGTTTTCCATATCTGTTCAGATAGTCAGTAATTGCAAATTTACATCTTTTTACTCTTTTCTTATTATTTTTGCGGCGTAAAACAAAGTTATATGAACATTGTAATAGCAGGTGCGGGAGAGGTTGGAAGCCATCTGGCCAAGATGCTCAGCAGAGAGGCCAATGACATCACAATCATAGACGGTGACGAGTCTCGTTTGGAGAAACTCTCTGAACTGGCGGACGTTGTAACTGTCCTGGGAGATCCTACATCCATTCCCGTTCTCAAGGAAGCAAGGGTAGAAAAGGCAGACCTCTTCATTGCTGTAGGTCCGGCTCAGACCCAAAACACCAACATCATCTCTGCAATGCTCGCCAAGAAGATGGGAGCCAAGAAGGTTACGGCCCGCATTAACAACGACGAGTATATGGAGCATGATAACAAGCTCATATTCACGGAACTGGGCATAGACTTACTCTTCTATCCGGAGAAGATGGCGGCTTACGAGATCATAGACCTTCTGAAAGAGACCGGTACTTCCGAGTTCATGGACTTTGCACGCGGTAAACTGCAGATGGTGGTCTTCCGCCTGGATGAGGGTGCACCTCTGGTAAACAAGACCATCAATATGCTCAGGGAGCGGACCAACGTAGATAAGCCTTACAAGGCTGTTGCCATTGAGAGAGGAAACCATACCCTGATTCCTACCGGAGATACCAAGTTTATGCAGGATGACCTTGTCTTTATGGTGAGCAAGAAAGAGGGTGTTGCAGAACTTATGAGTTTCTCCGGAAAGTATGAGATTGACGTTAAGAACCTTATGGTAATTGGAGGAGGAAGAATTGCAGAGATGCTTACACGCAAGATGGTCCATAAGGTAGATCATATTAAAATCATTGAACAGAAGAAGGAGCGCTGCGAGTATCTGGCTGAGACCTTCCCTAACGTTGTGGTTATCAACGGAGACGGAAGAAATACTGACCTCCTGGTTGAGGAGGATGCAGCCAATTATGATGCATTTGTGGCAGTTACCTCTTCCAGTGAGGCAAACATTCTCTCCTGCGTTGCCGTTAAGAACATGGGTGTTCCAAAGGTGATTGCGGAGGTTGAGAATATAGAGTACATCAAACTTGCTGAGGATATGGGAGTTGATGCAGTCATTAACAAGAAGCTTGTTACAGCCGGCAGAATATTCCGCTTCACTCTCAGCAACAAGGTGCGCTCAATTAAGTGTCTTAACGGTTCTGACGCTGAGGTACTTGAGTTTATTGCCAACCCTGAGAGTGCAATAACAAAGGCCCCTATCAAGGATCTTAAGTTCCCTAAAGAGGCAATCATTGGTGGAATCATAAGGGGAGAAGAGAGCATAATCCCTAACGATTTCACTCAGATCTCCCCATATGACAGAGTTGTGGTATTTGCTTTGCCACAAGTACTTGCAAGAGTCAATAAGTTCTTTGTGTAACTTTTTGCTTTTGCTAATAGATGTAACCTTTTATCTCCTCTGCATAATCAGACTTTGACTGAAAGAGTGCTTTGCGGAATGACCTCATATCTATGAAGCCGCAGGCGGTTATCAGTGCATTAAGCCGTACGGGTGGTATCTTATCTTCCGGTACAGTTTGTTCCTTTCTGAGCCTCTGAGCCATGTGGCGTAACCTCAGTTCATTGACGTAACTTCGGAAACCGTTTTTCTCAGTCATAATATTGGAGATGTAGGTGCGGTTGCTCCCCACAAGGTTGGCAACTCTGCTAAGATTTATCTTGGGATCCAGGTAGAGTTTGTGACGCTCCATACAACGGTCCAATTTTGCTGAGATTTCCCTGAGTATTACATCTTTGGAATCCTTAGGCCTGACCTCCGGGTAAAGGATTATCTCCTCATTAAGGAAATCCTGGTTGTGAAGATCCTCTTCTTCATTGTAGACGGGCACAGAACCCACAGATTTGAGCATAGCTCCGGCTGTTCTGGTAATCAGCCTTTTAATAGTTGTTTTCATATCTATCTCGTTTTCAGTTTTTTAATATAGTCATCAACGGTAACCGGTTCCCTGTTTTCCAGACGCTCATTGACCTCTCTCTGCCAACGACTCGGAGTGTAGTTGATGTTCGTTCTGAAGGCGGTCAAGAAGGCGGATTCTGAGTTGAAGCCGGCGAGAGGGTAAATTTCCTTAAGAGGTTTTGTCGGATTACTTATATAAAGCTGGCATATCTCCCTTACCCTAAAGTGGTTACAGGTACGGTTGAAGTTATTTTCCAACTTATCGTTGAATGCCTGTGAAAGATAGTTGCGGTTGGTCTTAAGAGGAGACTCCAAATCTTTAATTTTAAGGTTGGGATTAAGATAGGGTTTACAGTGTTCAAAGTAATCCAGAATTCTCTGTGCAATGTCATCTTTCGCATTTCCTTCAAAAAGGCTGAAAGTGTTAGTATCCTCTTCAGAAGCAATAGGATACAACTTGGGGCGGCTCTTCTCTTTCTGTGGCGGGGAGAGAGGAGTTTTCTTGTTTGATCTTTTGATTATTACAATTAAGTAAACTTGGAGTATTGTAAGAGCGGCGGCTGCAAACAAAAATACTAAAAAGGTTTTCATATCTGTCCTTTATCTCTAAATGAAATTTGGATAGACAAAATTAGGACGATATAAAACGTTTTGATACCTTTTGAATGCTATAAGTAGTTAGATTTTTGATAATTACAAGATTGTACCAAAAATTTACTCTTTTGCAGGACAATTATTGAAATCCTTTACCCCAAACTCCGCTTACAGGAGCCATAGAGATGAAGGCCTCTTTGTCCAGAGTGCGTACAAGAGAGTAAAGTTTGTTGGTCTCCGTCTTGTGGATAAGGACCAGAAGCATCTTTCTGTTCTGCTTTGTATACCAGCCCTCTCCATCCATTACAGTTACACCCCGTCCCAATTTACCAATTATGGCATCTGCAATCTGTTCATAGTTAGAGGAGAAGATAAAGACCTGAACTGACTGGCGTTTACCCGCCATAACCATATCTACAATCTGAGAGCTGGAAGCAATCAGCATATAACCGTAAAGCACTGTGGCTATTCGCATTCCCCAGGATTCCCTAACCATTGCACCGGAGGCGTCCATAACCTCTTTTGCGGGGATAAGCAGAGATGAGGCAATGATGACAAGATCCATATAGAGGATAACCCTGCCCGGTGAAACGTTGTGGTACTTGGTTACCATAAGTGCCACAATATCAGTTCCTCCTGTACTTCCGCCCTGAGTGAAGCTGATGCCAATTCCAAGGCCGCTCATCACGCCGCCGAATATGGCGGAGAGGAGTCTGCCGTTGGAGATGGCAATCTCCTGAATAAAATCCTGAGGGATGAACTGCGGAACAAATTGAAAGAAGAGAGTTGTTACCGCAACAGCATAAACGGTCTTTAAACCAAAGGCCTTACCCAAAACTTTGAGTGCAATCAGAAGTAAAATTGCATTGATTACAAAGTAGGTAACGCTGATAGGAACTCCGAATGCATAGAGTACAATTGAAGAGATACCGGTTACTCCGCCTCCTACCAGGTTGTTGGGAATAAGGAAGATAACCCAGCCAAGTACATAGCAGAGAAGACCTACTGTTATCAGCAAATAACTTTTAACCTCTGAAACAATTGTACGCGTATTCATAGTTAGTCGCTATCTATCCACTTTAGAATCTTTTTGATCTTGTTGTCTGAAGATTTGGAGGTTCTCCTCTTCATCTCAGAAAAGCCCAAGCCATAAACTGCAGAAACTGATGAGACGGTGATGAAGGCCTTAGGGTCTACGTCTCTTACGGCGTGAGTTATATCATTCACCTGCTGTTTGCGGGAGATTACAACAAGAACCTTTCCCTCCTTCTTGGAGTACCAGCCAACTGAATCCAGGGCAGTTACTCCGCGGTGCTGATCAAAGATAAGGGCATCTGCAACCTTATCAAACTCCTGTGAGAAGATGGTAATCTGAACGCTCTGCTGGTTACCGGTAAGAATCAGATCTACCATATAGGAGAAGGCAATGGTGAATATATAACCGAATATTACATCACTCAAATGTTTGTTAGGCAGCAGTATAATTGAAGCAACAATTATAAAGTCCGTGTACATAAATACTCTGCCCGGAGAGACGTCTCTGTATTTGTTAATGATAAGTGCTACAATATCTGTTCCTCCGGTACTTCCCTTACGCTTGAAAATGAGAGCAATACCCGCAGCGCAGATGAAGGCTCCCAGAATTGGGTTTACCAGATAGCGGAGCGGAGCCTCCGGAGAATCCTGAGGTATGGTGTTCAGACCAATGTTGCTTAGCCACTCATACTTAGGAAGAACGGCAAAAAGGATGGTGGAGAGGATTATGCAATAGATTGTCTTAAATCCGAATCCGCGTCCCAATACAATGGTTCCCACAACCAAGAGTCCTGCGTTGATTACTCCGTAGAAGATAGGAATTGGGATACCGGTTGCATAGTTGAGGACGGTGGAAAGACCTACCAGTCCACCTCCGGATATTCCTGTTGGCACCACAAATCCCTGCCAGCCAAGAACATATAAGAATAATCCAAAACTCATCAGTATGTAGTCCACAATGAGTTTCTTTACAGATATTTTCTTCTTGTCTGCCATCTGTTCTTAGAAAACAATGTTGATGATTCTACCCGGCACTACAATTATCTTCTTCACAGGGTTTCCTGCAAGGTACTTGGCTGTCTGTGCCTCTTCCAGTACGGCCTTCTCTATATCACTCTTACCCATTGACTTAGGAAGAGATATCTTGAATCTGGTCTTGCCGTTGAAGGAGACAGGATACTCCACGTTGTCTTCCCTTGTATACTCCTCGTGGTACATCGGGAAGGTAGCAAAGGAGATGCTCTCATTGTTTCCGGCCAGTGACCAGAGCTCTTCACAGATGTGAGGAGCAAACGGTGAGAGTAAGATAACGATCGGGAGGAGTATTTTTCTCTTGTTGCTCTTAAGAGCGGAGAGTTCGTTAACCGCTACCATAAAGGCAGATACGGAGGTATTGAAGGAGAAGTTCTCAATATCCGTCTCAACCTTGTTTATTAGTTTGTGGAGAATCTTGAGCTCCTCTGCAGTTGGCTCCTCATCTGAAAGGTTGAATTCACCCATTCCCTCTCCGCCGCCAAAGAAGAGGCGCCAGAACTTTCTCAGGAAACGGTGAACTCCGTCTATACCCTTAGTATCCCACGGTTTACTCATCTCAACAGGGCCCAGGAACATCTCGTAAAGGCGGAGGGTATCTGCACCGTAATCATTGCAGATGTTGTCCGGATTTACAACGTTGAACATAGATTTACTCATCTTCTCAACGGCCCAGCCGCAGATGTACTCGCCGTTTTCCAGAATGAACTCAGCGTTCTCATATTCAGGTCTCCACTTTTTGAAGGCCTCAATATCCAGGCGGTCATTTCTTACAAGGTTGATATCCACATGAATCTCAGTGGTCTCGTAATTATCTTTGAGATTGTAAGAAACAAAGGTATTGGTGTTCTTGACTCTGTATACGAAGTTGGAGCGTCCCTGAATCATTCCCTGGTTTACCAGTTTCTTAAACGGCTCGTTCTCACATACGTAACCAAGGTCATAGAGGAACTTGTTCCAGAATCTGGAGTAGATGAGGTGGCCCGTAGCGTGCTCGGTTCCTCCTACATAGAGATCCACGTCCCTCCAATAGTTGTCCGCCTCCCTGCTTACAAGGGCGGAGCTGTTGTGAGGATCCATATATCTCAGATAGTAGGCGCTGCTGCCTGCAAAGCCCGGCATAGTGCTCTTCTCGTATGGATAACCCTCATAGTTCCAATCCTTTGCGTGAGCCAAAGGCGGTTCTCCGTCCTGGGTTGGTTTGAAGGATGCAATCTCCGGAAGTTCCAGAGGAAGTTTATCCTCATCCAGTGGAGTAGGAATGCCCTCTTTGTAATAGATTGGGAAAGGCTCTCCCCAATATCTTTGGCGTGAGAAGATTGCATCTCTCAGACGATAGTTTACCATTCGGTGACCAATGCCTCTCTTCTCAACCTCCTCTATTGCCATAGGGATAGCCTCCTTAACGCTATAACCTGTTAAGAATCCGCTGTTTATCATAGTACCCTCTTTGGCATCAAAACTCTCTTTGGAGACATCGCACCCCTCAATCAGAGGTATGATTCTGAGGTTGAACTTCTTTGCAAAGGCGTAGTCTCTGCTGTCATGAGCAGGTACGGCCATAATTGCACCGGTACCGTAGCCGGCCAGAACGTACTCGGAAATCCAGATTGGAACTCTCTCTTCAGTGAAAGGATTTATGGCGTAAGAGCCGGAGAAGACTCCGGTAACTGTATGAGTCTCAGCAATTCTCTCCCTCTCCGTCTTCTTCTTTACCTCGTTTATGTACTTTTCAACCTCATCCTTCTGAGAGAGGGTTGTAAGTTTCTCCACCCAGTCACTCTCCGGAGCAATAACCATAAAGGTTACGCCGAATACGGTATCCGCTCTGGTGGTGAAGATCTCCATATCATAGGTGCGGTCAAACTTGCTGCCGTCTTTAGGGTCTGGGTTGATGGTCTTGAATACCATCTGCGCACCGTAAGAACGCCCTATCCAGTTGCGCTGCATCTCTTTAAGAGCGTCACTCCACTGAAGGGAATCCAAATCATCCAGCAGGCGGCCTGCATAGGCGGAGACTCTCAGCTGCCACTGCTTCATCTTCTTCTGCTCCACAGGGAAACCACCGCGCACGGAGAGTCCCTCCTTTACCTCGTCATTGGCAAGTACGGTTCCCAGCTGAGGGCACCAGTTAACTGATGTTTCTCCCTGATAGGCAATACGGTAAGCCATCAGGACGTCACTCTTTTTCTTCTCTGAGAAGTTCTTCCACTGCTCTGCAGTAAAGGTCTCAACATCAGAGCAGGCGGCGTTCACCTTTGCATTGCCCTCATCCTCAAACCTTGCAATCAGCTCATTTATAGGCTCTGCGGAGTTGGTGTCATTGTTGTACCAGCTCTTGAACATCTTTAGGAATGCCCACTGTGTCCATTTATAATATTCAGGATCACAAGTCTTTACCTCTCTATCCCAATCAAATGAGAAACCAATGCGGTCCAGCTGCTGACGGTAACGGTTAATGTTCTCCATTGTTGTAACCCTCGGATGCTGACCCGTTTGAATGGCATACTGCTCTGCCGGAAGACCGAATGCATCAAAACCCATAGGATGCAGAACGTTGAACCCCATCAAGCGCTTGTAACGAGTGTAGATATCACTTGCTATATAGCCTAGAGGATGGCCCACATGCAATCCCGCACCTGAAGGGTAAGGGAACATATCAAGCACATAATACTTTGGCTTTGAAGGGTCTGTCTTTACAGAGAATGTTTTGTTTTCCGCCCAATACTTCTGCCACTTTTTCTCAATTTCATTGAAATTGTAATCCATCTTCTGATACTTATTTCTTAATTCCTATTGTTGATTTCTTTGTAAGAATGAACTCAATTGCAAGGGAGATTCTAACGCTCACCTTCTCTCCACCCATCTCCGCAGGATTCCATTTAGGAGCCCCCTTGAGCACCTTAATAACCTCTTTATCAATATCTTCAGAGAGGCTCTTTGTTATCTTGATATCTTTTATCTTTCCCTTACTGTCTACCACGAACTCCGCAATCTCCGTTCCCTCAATTCCCTGAGCTATAGCGCTGTCCGGGTAACGAACGTAGTTGTAGACAAAATCCTTGAGGAAACTTCTCTCATCTCCTCTGAAGTAAGTTGCTCTCTTATCAACCTCCTGCTGGGAGTATATTCTCTCTCCGGAAGAGGTAACCTCCACAGGAGCCTCAGCGCCTATCTTGTCTTTAAGGTTTGCAATCTGGTTGGCGTAGGTGTAGATGTACTCGCAGATTCTTCCCAAAGTCAGATAATCCAGCATATTAGGAGTATCATGAATAGTCCCTCTCTGGTTGTTATCTCCGGAGGAGAAGAGAGTTATAGGTATATCCATTGAGTAGAAGTTGCGGTAGTCTGAGGCAACCGGTTCCAGTTCTGCAATCTCCGGAACCAGAGAGAACGGTCTCTCTGCAGCGGTCAAAACCTCCTGAATCACTCTCTTGTTTCCAACCCCCGTAAAAGCCTGGAACTTATTGATATTATCCTCCCTTCCAATGCAGTTGATATCTATCATGAAGGTTATCTTATCCTTATCTGCAAAGGAGCGGTTGAGGAAGTACCAGCTGCCGGCGGAGGCCAGACGGCCCGCACCAAAGAAGGCGATGATTACAGAGCGGCGGAACATAAACTTATTCTCAGATACCATCTTGGCAATCTGCATCAAAGCGGCGGTTGCCGCAGCATTGTCATATGCCCCGGGTTTGCCGTAACCTGGTCCGTCATAGTGAGTTCCAATGAGTACATACTCTCCTTTCAAAGCCGGATCATAGCCGGGAATTATACCCACAATGTTACGGGAACGGAGAGTATCTCCTCCATTGGGATCCGCCATTCCAAAGTCATCTCCCTCTGAGGAGGAGAGCATCATAACTCCCACACTCTGAAGGTAATCATAGATATACTTTGAGGTGAGTTTCTCCTCATTTGTTCCCGCCATACGTCCCTTAAGAGATGGAGAGCAGAGGTACTGAACTTTTGCCTTAACGCTGTCTGCATATGTTGCAGCAGACTGAGGGGCAGCGGAATACTTTAACTCCTGAGCGCAGAGCACACCCAGGAATCCTGCAACCAAAATGCAGGAGAGAGTAGATATAAATCTTTTATTCAATGTCATTTACCTGTTAGTTCTGAGGAGCCTTATAGAAAGGAGGTCTAACTACGACCGCTTTCAAAAGCTTATCTCTGACCTTAATAAATATCTCGGTGTCAAGTTTGTACAGAGGTGCCTCAACATAACCCATACCTATAGGCTTGTTGGTGCAAGGGCTCATTCCGCCGCTGGTTACATAACCAATCTGGCGTCCCTCAGCGTTGCAAATCTCATAGCCATGGCGAGGTACTCCTCTGTCTATCAGTTCAAAACCGCAGAGGCGTCTCTTAAGACCCTCAGCCTTCTGCTTGAGCATATAGTCTCTGTCTACAAAGTCACCCTTAACATCGTTGAACTTGGTAATCCAACCAAGGTTTGCCTCCAGAGGAGAGGTGCTGTCATCTATATCATTGCCGTAGAGGCAGAAGCCCATCTCCAAACGGAGAGTATCTCTGCAACCCAGTCCTGCAGGGGTGATGTTCTCCGGCTTTCCGGCCTCAAATATTGCATCCCAAAGCTTTAGAGCATCCTCGTTCTTTACGTAAATCTCACATCCGCCTGCTCCGGTATATCCTGTGGTTGAGAAGATTACATCCTTAATGCCTGCAACCTCCATAATCTTGAAGGTGTAGTATTCCATACCCATAACATCCTCTTTGCAAAGGCGCTGCATAACCTTCATAGCGTTAGGACCCTGAACCGCCAACTGGCTTATCTGGTCTGAAATGTTGCAGAAATCCTTGCCCGGAGTAAGACCGAACTTAGGTGCAAACTGGCAGAGGTGGTTAAAGTCCTTCTCAATGTTTGCAGCATTTGGAACCAACATATAGTTCTCAGGATCAATGCAGTAAACCAAAAGGTCATCTACAATGCCACCCTTTCCGTTAGGAAGGCAGGAGTACTGAACCTTACCCGGGAAGAGAACGGATGCGTCATTACTTGTAACGAACTGTATGAACTTAAGTGCATTAGGACCCTTAACGGTAAATTCTCCCATGTGAGAGACGTCAAATACGCCCACGCTCTCTCTTACGGCCATGTGCTCGGCCTTAATTCCTTTATATTCCAACGGCATGTTAAAGCCTGCAAACGGAGTCATCTTTGCTCCCAGTTCAATGTGTTTCTGAGTATAAGCTGTTGTCTTCATAGTGTATCTGTTTTAATTATTTTTTCTTGTAAACCCAGGCCTCAGGATCTGCCTGAAGAGCCTGCTGATGTGCTGCGCGAGCCTCTTCAAGTGTCTGATAGCCACCTATTGAGACCAGTTTTAATCCCGATGGTAATTTAAAGGCAAACGGCTCCTGCAGAATACCCTTGTGCTTCTCCATACTGAGAAGAACAAGCTCGTCATTGTTGAAGGCGCCCACTATCACATAGTAGAGCTTATCCAAATCCGAGCGGGGAACCAGAGCAACAGTGCTGCTGCCTGCCTCCTTCTTTACAGGAGCGGCCAGGGTGTCCGCCTTAAGGGTATCCTTTTTGACGGCAGCCTTCTGCGCGGCAATTATCTTCTCTCTCTTTTCCGCAATCTGCTTTGATGTAGGCATATCCAACTTCTCTCTAATCCAGTCACAGCCGGAGAAAAGAAGGGCTGAAAGAGCCAAAAGGGCAAGGAGCTTTTTGTCCATATCTATCTGATTTATATGACCAGCAAATTTAGCAAAATTATGGCCCAATCACAAAAAAAGCTATATTTGTAAATATGAAGATTATAAGAGTTTTAATAGTTCCCTGGTTACTTCTGAGCGCCTGCAGAGGGGCAAGCGCACCGGCTCCTCAACAACAGGAGATTAAGCCGGATACGGTAACCATCTCTTTCATTGGGGACGTAATGCAGCACGGAGGGCAGATAAGAGCGGCACTCCGAGCGGACGGGAGTTACGATTATACAAATACCTTCCGTTTTATGGAGGAGGAGTTTAAGGCGGCGGACTATATGGTTGCAAATATGGAGTTTACGGTGGGATGCAAACCTTACAGCGGCTACCCCTACTTCTCAGCCCCATACGAGATAGCAACCGAGGCAAAGAAGAGCGGAATAGATCTCTTTCTTCTTGCTAACAACCATATCTGTGACAGAGGGGCCACCGGACTCAAAAAGACCATTGATGCATACGATACCCTTAAGATTCAGAGACTAGGAGCCTACCGCACCAAAGAGGAGGCGGACACTTCTTCAGTCCTGATGGTTGAACTCAAAGGGATACGTTTTGCCTTTTTCAACTTTACATACGGCACTAACGGAATACCTGTACCGAGCCCATATTACGTTAATCTGCAAGACAGTACAGAGATTAAGGAACATATTGCGGTGGCAAAGGAGAAGGGTGCGGACTTTATAATAGCCCTTCCTCACTGGGGTGAAGAGTACCACACGGAGCCCTCCTGGCTGCAGAAGGAGTATGCGCAGTTTATGTTCAATGAGGGAGTTGATGCCATAATTGGAGGTCACCCTCACGTTCCGGAGGAGGGCTACATTTATACAAAGGGAGATAGTGTAAAGAGGGTTGTATTCTACTCTCTTGGAAACTATGTATCCAACCAGTACTTTAGCGGATATACCTCCACCGGAATCCTGGTATCTCTTCATTTTGAGAGAGATGCTATGGGACGTCTCCGTATGCTAATGCCGGATTGGAAATACCTCTGGTGCTTTAGAAAGGGACAGCTGCTGGAGGATTATACCGTTGTCCCGATGGAGGAATTTATGGACGGTGAGGAGTTTAAAGAGGGCGGAAAAACCGCCAAGCAGAAGGAGAGCTTCAAAACTCTCAAAGAGTTCTACCCAAAACTTATTAAGAAAGATTTGATAAAGATTATAAGTGACTGATATATGCCTGAAAAGAAAATTCAACTGCAGAATATTGATCCTATAGATATCTACGGTATCAATGACAAAATCATAAACCACCTTTGCTCATACTTCCCATCTCTTAAGGTTACTCCAAGGGACACAACCATCAAGCTCAAAGGAACTTACAAGGATATAAACACCTTTGAAAATGCAATAAACGCGCTTGCAAAAATTAAGATGAACAAGCGTCATCTAAATACGGATGATGTGGATTCCATCTTCCAGCCAACTCCCATTGCAAAGAAGAAGAACGAGCCGGAGGTTGTAACCAACAGTGCCGTTAAGGATATGATTGTTGTGGGCAACAACGGTAAGATGGTCTGTGCCAGAACAAAACACCAGAAGAAACTGGTTAAGGATTTTGACACTCACGATTTGATTTTTGCACTGGGCCCGGCCGGAACAGGTAAAACCTACACCGCCATTGCCCTGGCTGTAAGAGCGTTACAGAATAAGCAGGTAAGACGTCTTATACTTACCCGTCCTGCAGTTGAAGCGGGAGAGAGGCTGGGATTCCTTCCTGGAGATGTAAAGGAGAAACTGGATCCATACCTTCAACCTTTGTATGATGCACTCGGGGATATGATTGCTCCTCAGCGTCTTAAGACACTTATGGAGGAGGGCACAATTCAGATTGCTCCCCTTGCATATATGAGAGGCCGCACACTTGAGAGCGCCTTTGTTATTTTGGATGAGGCTCAGAACACCTCACTTGGTCAGCTTAAGATGTTCCTTACCAGAATGGGTAACAACTCCAAGTTCATAGTTACCGGAGATATGACTCAGATAGACCTTCCCAACAAGGAAGATTCAGGTCTTGCAAAGGGAATTAAGATGTTGGGTAAAATAAGAGGGATAGCGGTAATAAACTTCGATACTGAAGATATTGTCCGCCATCCCCTCGTTAGCAAAATAGTCTCCGCCTTTGGTAAGGAGGAGACTGAATCTTAGATTATTACGCCGGCAAGGTCACAGCCTGTGTACTTGCCGTCTTTGAGTTCGTGAGCACCGTTTACAAATATGTGGTCTATACCGATTGAGAACTGGTGAGGCTGGCCGTATGTTGCAACGTCTGCAATAGTCTTAGGGTCAAATACCAGTACATCCGCACAGTAACCCTCCTTCAAAAGTCCGCGGTCTTTAAGTTTCAACTGGCTGGCCGGCAGTGCACTGCACTTGTAGATAGCAGTCTGAAGATCACAGAATTTTTCATCTCTAACATACTTGCCCATATAGTTTGTGAAGGCTCCGTATGAACGAGGATGAGGTGCCTCCTGTCCCAATCTTCCCTCAGGAGAGTAAACGCTGCCGTCTGTAATTACCATAGCCAGAGGGTCATTGAGCAGAGTACGCAGATTCTCCTCCTTCATTGCAAAGCCTGCCATGTTAACGTCAAGATCCTCACTCTTAAGCAGATACTTAATCATAGGCCACATATCCATTCCGGAAATCTTGCAGCACTCATCCAGGAACTTGCCTGTATATTTCTCATTTCCAGGAGCAAAGCAAGCAGCAATCAGAATGCAGTGAGGGCCGCCCAGACGTTTAACTCTGCCAAGTGCATACTCCTCAATTATCTTCTCCTCCGGAGGATTATCCAGTCTTGCCAGTATCTCCTTCTTTGAGCCCTGTCTCTGAGCCAGAGGGATAAAGCAGTCAAGTCCGGTTGAGAATGCGGTGTATGGGTAGCGGTCAAAGTGAATATCCATTCCGCTCTTTTCTGCATCGTGAATCAACTTTAGCATACTCGGAACCTTATGCCAGTTGTTCTGGTTCTGAGCCTTAAGGTGAGAGATTTCCAATCTTGCGCCGGACTCTCTTGCCAGTGAAATTGCCTCAGCAATAGCCTCTTCCACTCTGTCATCCTCATTTCTCATATGGATTGCATAGAGGGCGTCATGCTTTGCAACAACCTTAAGCAGAGCAATGAACTCCTCAGTACGGCCGTAAGAACCAGGTGTGTACTCCAGTCCGAATGAGAGACCTACGGCTCCCATCTCCAACTGAGTCTCCAGAATGCGGCACATCTGTTTTAACTGATCCGGAGTTGCGGCAACGTCATTGTCTCCAACAACTATGTGACGGATATCTCCGTGGCCTACGTAACTTCCGTAGTTTATTCCTATTGTGTTCTTTCTCAGGGCGTCATAGAAACCGTCTATGTTCTGCCAGAAAGGATAACCAAAGCGGGTGGTATTCTTGCGTGCTGCATACTCTTCATCTGAGAAAGGGAAAGGAGAGTAACCGCAGTTACCGCCAATATCTGTTGTGATACCCTGGTGAATCTTACTGTCTCCGAGCGGAGCCTCAAAGAGGTTGGTGTCTGTATGTCCGTGGATATCAATGAATCCAGGGCTTACAACTCTGTCCGTTGCATCTACCCACTCTCGGCAGTTTTTACCAAGATTGCCTATTGCACGGATTCTTCCTCCTCTTATTCCCACATCCGCCTTTACCGGTGCCTTTATCTCACCGTTATAGACCAAACCGTTGGCAATGATTGTATCAAACTGATCTGTAGTGCTCCATCCCCTTTTTAATGAATTTTTTGCAAAGACTCCCGGTGCTGCGGCTGCCAAAGAAGCAGATGCTCCGACAAATACTGAGGCCTTAAGAAATTTTCTTCTGGAGATGATTTTAGAATTATCTTTCTCTTTCATAACTATGAATTGTTTGCTCAAAAATAGTGATTATTCGGTAAAGGTGTTCATCCCCTTACTGCTCCACACCTTGAGGGTATCGTTACTGTTGTAAATAAGCAGCGCCTCCACTCCCTCCTGCGCTTCAACGGCCTTAACCGCCTCATCCAACCCTATCACCATAAGGTAGGTTGCAAAAGCGTCCGCAAAGGTGGCGTTCTCCGCCACCACGGTGGCACTCAACAGGTTATGCTCTATGGGGAAGCCGGTCTTAGGATTAATTGAGTGGGAGATTTTCTTCCCCTCCTTCATATAGAACTTGCGGTAATCTCCGCTGGTTACAAGCCCCTTGGAGGAGATTCTCACAATGGCCTGAATGGAGGCTCCCGGTACATTGTTGCCATCTATAGGTTTATCTATTCCCACGTTCCAAAGTTTGCCCTTTGGGTTGTGCCCTTTGGCATAAATCTCACCGCCCACCTCTACAAGAAAGTTCTCCATACCCATCGCGGAGAATTTGGCGGCAATATAGTCTGCAGTGTAGCCCTGCGCTATTGCATTGAAATTAAGGCGGCAGCGGGGGTCATCCTTAACTATCGAGAGGCTGTCCAAATGAAAATGCTCCATCCCTATAAAGCTCTTTACAGAGTCTATCTGTGAGAGGGTCACATCAACTCCGTTTTTAAAGCCGAATCCCCAAAGGTCAAAGAGAGGTGCTGCAGAGGGGTCAAAGATTCCGCCGGTTATTCGGTTCATCTTAAGGGAGGCTTTAAAGTTGTCAATGAAGATCAGGTCCAACTCTACCGGGCGGTTTTCATTGAAGGCGGTCAGAATGGAGTTGGGGTTGTAACCGCTAAGGGAGTGGTCTATCCGTTCCAGATAGAGTGCTACAGAATCACGCACTGCGGTAAAGGAGGAGTCTGATGAGACTTTGGGCTGAAAGACAATGTGATAAGTGGAGCCCTGGGTTACACCCTCCAAAGTGTAATACTCCCCCTCCCTGTTACAGCCCGTAAGGATTAAAAGGAGAAGCGTCAATCCTATAGCAAAATTTCTCGTCATAGCGCTTTAAAGAGGCTCCGGTGGCACGATTTTAGTTGATTTTGCCCCTCGGACAACAAATATAACAATTGTTGAATCAAAAATTGTAAATTTGCACGATAGATAATTATTGAAGGATGAAGAAAATTGTCAGAATTGCCTGCGGAGTTGCTATGGCCGCACTTGTTATTTCCGGCTGTCACAAGAAGGATGAGTTGAAGGAGTATATGGAGGGACTTTTGGAACCGAATATGAAGCCTTATGCAGTTTGCGGTACCGCAGTTCCGGGTTATACGGGTGGAATTATAACACCGTCTTCCGGTGTAACATACTATTGGTTGGACAACGTCAGAGCAGATACCAACTGGGTTGGAGAGGGAAGAACCTTCTGGTGGGTTGTTCCGGACTCATTAGGTAAGTTTGCAGTTACAGAGTATGCAACCGCAGATGGCTATTACCAAGACTCTTACACCTCATATGTAACTTCAATTGCTCCATGGCTCGGAGGTTCTCTTCAGGGCATTCCTCAGCCTAAGGACTCCATTCAGGACCCTAGAGACGAGCAGTGGTACTATGTTAAAGAGATTGGAAACCTCATCTGGTTTACTGAGAACCTCAACTGGTACGGCAGCGGCAGCGGTTATTGCAAGGCAGATGATATAGGTTACGTTGTAGGACGTCTTTACACCTGGAAGGAGGCTACCGGCGGAGTGAGCGCTACGGGACTTGGAAACGGACCTCAGGGAGCCTGCCCTGCAGGATGGAGAGTTCCAACCAACGAGGATTGGGAAGATCTGGCAAAGGCTGCTACCGGAGAAGAGCACCCATTCCTGGGAATATGGAACAACGTAGGTGATTACGTTACGGTAGATGCAACCTTCAACGGAGACAGAATCTGGCCTTTCAGCATTAAGACAAATCATAAGAACAGCGTTGAGTTCAATGCTTTGGCGGGCGGAATGAGCCTTGGTAAACACAGTAATTTTGAGGGATTTATGTCCCACGGCTATTTCTGGAGCGCAACTGAGAAAGATTCAAATAAAGCATACTATAGATATCTCTACTATGACCTTCCGGATTTCCCGTTCGGAGATACGGACAAGGAGAATGTGGGATTCTCTGTAAGATGTGTGAAGAAAAAATAATAACCTAAAAAATAAAAGTCATGAAAAAGTTATCAGGAGGAGTAATTATTTTAATCGTACTGGCCATCATTGTAATGTGGGGAATTGGCAAGTACAACGGAATGGTAAAAGAGCAGCAGAAAGTTGAGAAGGCTTGGGGAGACGTTGAGGCTCAGTATCAGAGAAGAGCAGACCTTATTCCTAATCTTGTTGAGACGGTTAAGGGATATGCATCTCATGAGAATCAGACCCTTCAGGATGTTGTAAATGCAAGAGCAAAAGCAACTTCCATCACTGTAGATATTAACGATGAGGCTTCATTGAAGAAGTTCCAGGATGCTCAGGGAGAACTCTCCCAGGCATTGGGACGTTTGATTGCAGTAAGCGAGAGCTATCCGGATTTGAAGGCAAACCAGAACTTTTTGGAACTGCAGAGCCAGCTTGAGGGTACCGAGAACCGCATCACCACAGCTCGCAACGCTTTCAACGAGGCTGCAAGAAGCTATAACACAGGCATTATGACCTTCCCTTCAAATATCATTGCAAATATGTTCGGCTTCAAGAGCAAGGCATACTTTGCATCTAAAGAGGGTGCAGATGTTGCACCTGAGGTGAAGTTCTAATATGCTCTTCAGACGTAAGATTCTAAAAAGAAGCGAAGAACGGAAGATTGTCTCCGCCATCAAAAAGGCGGAGAAGAATACTTCCGGAGAGATTCGCGTACACGTTGAGACCGAGTGTGAGGGCGAAGATCCTATTGCACGTGCCATATTCATTTTCAATGCAATAGGAATGTTTAACACCGCCCAAAGAAACGGAGTCTTAATCTATGTCTCTCTAAAATCCAGAATGTTTGCAATCATAGGAGACGTTGGAATCAACAATGTCATTCCGGAAAACTTCTGGGATTCAATTAAGGAGAAGATGAAAAAGAACTTCATCTCAGGAGAGATTATAGGAGGTATTGAGACTGCGGTTTTGGAAACCGGAGAACTTTTGAAGGAGAAGTTCCCTTATCAGACAGATGACGTAAACGAACAGCCGGATGAGATTTCATATGGGAAATAGAGTAAGAAATTTTCTGCTTTGCCTGGTTATCTCCTGCATATCTGCAGGTTATGCGGCTGCACAGAACACCGTAATTCCGGGTGGAAAGATTCTGCAGGAGTTCAACCCTATGAATCAGAAGAGGTTGGATTCTCTCAACCAGATTTCACGTCTGGCCGCAGAGCGCACTCTGCAGGATGCCGTTAAGAGAAGCGAGAGCGGACAGGTGACAGAGACCTCCTGGGGAAGTGCCTTACCTACACAGAATTACGTTCCCGTTTCAGATGAGTGTCTTAAGAATGCGGAGCAGGCTTTAAAGAATGCGAGAGAGATTGGCGGAACCATACCGTCACAGCCAAATCCGCCTCATCTGGTTAACGACTTTACCGGTATTCTTACCCAGGAGCAGCAGGATCTTCTGACCATACGTTGCAACGAATTTGCAAACAAGACCTCCAACCAGGTAGCAATTGTCATCCTTCCAACCCTTTACGGTCTTACCAGAAGTGAGGCCGCTCTTAAGATTGGAAGAGAGTGGGGAGTTGGACAGAAGAGTCTGGATAACGGAGTTGTACTGCTTGTAAAACCTAAGGTTGCAGATGAGGGAGGAGAGGTATTCATTGCTGTTGGTACCGGCTTACAATCTGTTCTTACAGATGCCTTTACAAAGAGAATCGTAGAACTGAGAATCATTCCGGCATTTAAGAATAATGACTACTACAACGGAATAAATGATGCGCTCAACATCATATTCCCTGTAGCCAGCGGAGAGATCTCATCAGACGAGTTTGCAAACAAGGAGGAGGGTGATGACCTGTTCATCTTCAAGTTCCTCCTTATGCTCTTTATCATCTGGCTCATACTGCGCAGACATAAGAGAAACAACAATATGGGAAGCGGCAACCATAGGGTGAGCGACTTCACAACCGGCTATGTAGCAGGCAATATGGCAAGTTCTCTCTCCAGAGGAGGATTTGGAAGAAGCAGTGGCGGAAGCAGTTGGGGAGGCGGCGGACTCGGCGGCGGATTCGGCGGCTTTGGAGGAGGTGGCTTCTCCGGAGGCGGTGCCGGCGGTAGTTGGTAACAAATTGATATAATTTGAGTTAAATCTATATGGAGAACTTTAAGGAACGCCTGGCTGCGTTAAGGAGGTCTCTTTGACTATGACGGTAAGGTCCGTCAAATAGCTGAACAGGAGAAAGTTGCAGCCTCCCCGGGGTTTTGGGATAACGCCAGGGAGGCTGAGGCTTTTGTAAAAAAGCTATCGGGATTAAAATATTGGGTTCGCCAATTGGATTCACTCTCAAGCGGTTGGGAAGACCTGCAGGTTCTCAGGGAGATGGAGGCTTCTCAGGAGGAGATTGCTCAGGCAGAGAGTGAACTTGAGAAAAATCTGGAAGACATAGAGTTTAAGAGCATGCTCTCTCAGGAGGGAGACAATCTGGGTGCGTTGGTTAAGATAAACTCCGGCGCAGGCGGAACCGAGTCAAATGACTGGAGTTCAATGCTTATGAGAATGTACTCAAGGTGGGGTGAGAGAAACGGTTACAAGGTTACCGTTACAGATTTGCTGGAGGGAGATGAGGCGGGAATAAAGTCTGCAACTCTGCAGATTGAGGGAGATTACGCATACGGTTATCTTAAAGCGGAGAACGGCGTTCACCGCCTGGTGAGAATTTCACCTTACAACGCTCAGGGGAAAAGGCAGACAACCTTCTCCTCTGTCTTTGTCTATCCACTTGTAGATGAGAGTATTGAGATAGTGATAAACCCTGCGGATCTGGAGTGGGATACTTTCCGCTCTTCAGGTGCCGGCGGGCAGAACGTCAACAAAGTTGAGACGGGTGTAAGAGTTAAGCACATCCCTACCGGAATAGTTGTAGAGAATACTGAGACCCGCTCGCAACTGGATAACCGCCAGAACGCTCTGAGAATATTGAAGTCTCACCTCTATGAACTGGAACTCCAGAAGAAGAGGGAGAAGCAGGCGGAACTTGAGGGGCAGAAGAAGAGAATTGAGTGGGGAAGCCAGATAAGAAGTTATGTACTGCACCCTTACAAGATGGTAAAAGACCTCAGGACAGGTTATGAAACCGCAGATACTCAAGGAGTTCTGGACGGAGATCTGAACGAGTTCATGAAGGCCTTTTTAATGGGTGTAAAACGCGGAGACAAAGAGATTGATTTGGAATAAGTAAACAAATAATATAGTTATGGCATTTAAATATGAACCTATGTTTCAGCTTGGTGAGGACACCACTGAATATTACAAAATTCCCGGCTCCGAGAAACTGGTAAGTTCCGGTGAATTTGAAGGGAACAAAATCTTAAAGGTGAGCCCTGAGGCACTTACACTGGTGGCTCAGCAGAGTTTTCATGACTGTCAGTTCATGCTGCGCCGCTCTCACAACGAGCAGGTTGCAAAGATTCTTGCAGACCCGGAGGCTTCAGATAATGACAAGTATGTTGCACTCCAGTTTTTGCGTAATGCAGAGACTTCAGTAAAGGGGATACTCCCCTTCTGCCAGGATACCGGTACCGCCATCATCCATGGAGAAAAGGGACAGAGAGTCTGGACAAACTTTGAGGATGAAGAGGCTTTGAGTCTCGGCGTTTACAACACTTATACTCAGGAGAATCTGCGTTACAGCCAGAATGCTCCGCTAAACATGTATGACGAGGTTAACCCCAACTGCAACCTGCCGGCACAGATTGATATTGAGTCTACCCAGGGAGATGAATACCGCTTTGTTATGGTAGCAAAAGGTGGAGGAAGTGCAAACAAGACCTACTTCTACCCTATGACTAAGGCAACCATCCAGAACGAAGGCACCCTGCATCCGTTCCTGGTTGAGAAGATGAAGACTCTGGGAACCGCTGCCTGCCCTCCATATCACATTGCATTCGTAATTGGCGGAACATCAGCGGAGAAGAACCTGCTTACAGTAAAACTTGCCAGCATCAAGTTCTATGACAATCTTCCTACTACAGGAGATGAAACCGGCCGTGCATTCAGAGATATTGACCTGGAAGAGAAGCTCTTAAAAGAGGCTCAGAAGATTGGTCTGGGTGCACAGTTCGGCGGCAAATATCTGGCACATGACATCCGCATTGTACGCCTGCCTCGTCACGGAGCAAGCTGCCCTATAGGTATGGGAGTAAGTTGCAGTGCAGACCGCAACATTAAGAGTAAAATCAACTCAGACGGAATATGGATTGAGAAGATGGATAGCAACCCTTCAGAACTCATTCCTGAGGAGTTCCGCCGTCCGGGAGAAGGCCCTAACGGTATTGAGATAGATCTGAACAAGGGCATTGACGCCGTTCGCGCAGAGCTTACCAAATACAGCGTGGGAACCCGCGTTAACCTGAAAGGCACCATTATAGTTGCGCGTGACATCGCACACGCCAAACTCAAGGCCCGTTTGGATGCCGGAGAGGAGATGCCTGCTTACTTTAAGAATCATCCTATCCTCTACGCCGGCCCTGCCAAGACACCTCAAGGATATCCTTGCGGCTCTATGGGCCCTACTACAGCCAACCGTATGGATCCGTATGTAGATGAGTTCCAGAGTCATGGCGCTTCACTGGTAATGATTGCCAAGGGTAACCGTACACAGCAGATTACAGATGCCTGCCACAAACACGGCGGCTTCTACCTGGGCACCATAGGCGGCGTGGCTGCCGTACTCTCTCAGAGCAGTATTCGCAGCATAGAGTGCGTTGAGTACCCGGAACTTGGAATGGAGGCTATCTGGAAGATTGAGGTAGAGAACTTCCCTGCATTCATACTTGTAGATGACAAGGGCAATGACTTCTTTGCTAAATTCAAGTAGAATGAAAAGATTATTCATATTGCTGATTCTGGCTGCTGCAACCTTCTCAGTTGCAGCGGCTCAGCAAGATGAGCCTTACTATGACAGCCCCTCCAAAGAGAAGCTGCCTCTGTTTGGTCTCTTCAGAGAGACATACGCTGCAACGGGTTTCTCACCTATGCATGATCTGAACAAACACAATGCAGATGTACGCATACAACTTTCTATTGCACTGAGACTTTGGCGTGTAAGTGAAGATGTGGATCTGCTTGGAACCTACACCCAAAAGTGCATCTGGAACGCCTATGACGTCTCCTCTCCGCTTTTGGAATCCACTTATAATCCGACCGTTGCAGTTGCCTGGTATCTGAATCCAAAGGTGGATATGATCTTTGAGTTCGGCCACGAATCCAACGGAAAAATAGACAATGACTCCAGAAGCATAAACCTCTTCTCCGCTCAGGCTATCTACACTCCGCAGAAGAATCTTCAGTTTGGAGGCAAGGTCTGGTACGGCTGGTGGGAAAGGACGGACTATCATAAAAAATATATCCGTTACAGAGGAATAATGCAGGGTTGGGCTACGGTTCGCACCTCAGATAACCGTCTGAGTTTCACCGCTTCCGTAAACCCTTCACACTCCTTCAGAAACTACAACTGGGAATTCTCAGCATACTACAGATTGTCAAACAAGGGAAGTTTTCTTCCTTCTCTGTTTGTGCAGTACAGAATGGGATATGTTGAGACTCTCCTGGAGTATTGGAGATATCAGTCATTTATCCGTGCAGGTTTTGCACTGGAACTTAAGCACCCTACCGGAATACACTAGTATTCAACCTTATCTGTCTTCTGATTCCAAAGTTGGAAGGAATCCAGAGCCTCCTCTCTAAGAAGAGGAATGAGCGGGATTGAACGGTCATGCACCATCTTCTCCAACTCCTGATAGATAAAGTCATCTGCAAAGTCTATATCTGCGGCATCCTTACGTGTGTTGCCGTAGTAGACTCTGCGTATGTGTGCCCAGTAAATTGCAGAGAGACACATAGGACAAGGCTCACATGATGTGTATAGTATACAGCCCGTAAGATCAAATGTATTAAGGGCTTTGCAGGCCTTGCGAATTGCATTTACCTCAGCGTGAGCGGTAGGATCGTTATCTATGGTTACGCTGTTGGAGGCACCGGCAACAACCTTTCCCTCTTTAACTATTACAGCACCGAACGGACCTCCTCCGTTCTTTACGCTCTCCGTAGCCAGATGAATGGCTTCACGCATAAACTCTCTGTCTTCTTTTGTAATCTTCATATCTCAAATTTTACCCTGCAAAATTACTTATTATTTTCATTTCTAAGCCACTCAATGAACGGCATCAGAATAACGTTGGAAGGCTCTGCATATCTCTCAGCCAGAGATATATGCTCACCCATTCCTCCAAGGATTTCAAACTTGAAATCTGCACTCTTGTAATCCACAGGAGCCGGATTCTCTCCCTTCAAAAGTGCAACGGCCTCTGCACTCATTGCCTTGAGTTTCAAAAGCCAAGGGCGCAAATCCTCATAAAAGAGTCTGTCACTTTCATTTTTTGAAGATGAGAGCAAACAAAGCCTGGTGCAAGCGTTGTTCACCTCGGTCAATTCCTCTATCAAAGTGCCTGGAGCAGGTTTACCTCTCTTTACAGATTGCTTGTAACGATCTACATAATAAGCAAGTGCATCGTTGTCATAATATCTCAGATATGGCGCCGCCTTACGGAAGTCTGCTGCAAAAACTCCAAGAACGGCGTCAGTTGCAGCCACCCAATTTCTCTCATTGTGGAAGGCCTCATTGTTCCAGGTGTAATCTGCCACTCCAAAGAGAGCAATCTTGGAGAGTTCTCCCTGTTGCATAGGATTGATAATTACAGAATTGGCACCCTCAAGATTATCTTCCAACTTGGAAAGAGAGAGGATATGAGTCTCATCTCTGAAGTTGGAATAGGTATCCATCACATATATCTTGGTCATATCCTGGTCATTGCAAGGGTAGTTCCACCACCAGCTCACCTTTCTTCCCAACCACTTCTCCACAGTCTTAAGGTCCTGATTGTTTGGAACTGACCAGACGTTACACCCTGTAATGTAGATATTTACCTTCTCCGGAGTAGAACTCAGTGACTCAAAAAACTTCTGCGCTCTCTCCTCAGAAACCCAGGAATATGCGTAGAGTTGAGGAACATAATGGAGAGGTTTTACCATAGCCTCAGGAGAGGCTTCAGGCCTGTTCCACTTCTCATCAATCCTATTCTGAAGTTTGGTAAGATTCTCCGCACAGAGAGCCATAATGTTATCCTCAGAAGGAACTCCCACGTCATCCACAAAGACTCCGAACTCCCTGACACCCAGGTTGTACATGCAGAGGAACTTCTCCATTATCTTATCTATAACCTCCTTGTTCTCAGGGTCTGCAAAGGCCTTGCCCGGGTGGATTGCCCAGATGAAGTTCACCTTGTTTGCAGTTGCAGTCTCTGCAATATCTTTCATCATATCCTGAGTCAGATAGCCAATCTTCTTCTGGTGCTCTGTTATCTCAACTGGGTAAGGCTCAGCCCAATAGCGTGAGTGGTAGGAGTCAGATTTTGCTCCGTACATATAGGTGTTCATCTTGTAGCGAGCCATAAAACGGAAAAGGTCTTTTGTAACAGAGGCGCTGTAAGGCACTCCGTAATAGCCCTCTATGATGCCTCTCTCTTTTACGTCCGCATAGTCATAAATGGTAACGCACTGAAGATCAGAAGTACCGTTGTCCAGTATCTGTTCCAATGAAGCAAGGCCGCAGAAGACGGCATCTGTATTCTCTCCCACAATCACCACCTGAGCAAATTTATCCGGTACAAAAGAGAGAATGTGGCGATCATATTTATCGAGATTAAAAACAGATCTGTCTGAAAGAGGAGGGTAGTTAAAAAGATTTCTGTCTGCCACTCCGTGTGAAGAGTTGATACCCAAGAAAATACCTGAGCAACCGCTATTTAAATTGCCTTTGGCAACCTCAGGTTTTAGCCCATGCTCAGAGAGAATTTGCCTGGCTCTCTCTACAGTAACATCATCTATCCCCTTCTCCGCATAAATGAATACTTTCTCTGAGAATGAGACATTTATATCAATCACCAACTGCTCTTTAACCTTAGGATAGATGTTATACTGTGCAAAGGAAACCGAACCCGCCATAAGCATTAACAGCGTAAAAATCAAACATTTATTCTTCATATTTCAACTCTTTTTCTATTTTCTGAATCATACCGTATGTAAATCCTCTCTGCTGTGCAAAGCCATAAAGTGAAGCCTTTTTTTTCAACTTCAACGTGCTCTCATCTTCTCCCTCTTTTTTACTGAACTTTCTTTCAATCTCCTTTTTCTTTGCAGCAATCAGACTCTTCAACTTGCTTTCAATCAGGTCATTTTCACTCCAGATGGCCTCCTCTCCAACCTCTCTTTTGACCCCCGCCTCTTTAAGTTTCATCATAATCTTCACAGGCCCCCAGCCGGAAAAGCGCACTTTGTCTCTAACGAAGCACTCTGCAAAACGCACATCATCTATATACTTCTCTCTCTTTAACTCCTCGATGATTTTCTCCAAATCTTTTTTGGAGACCTCCTCTCCGGCCCACTTTTCCAACTTTGCAAAGGCCTGTTTTTCCGAGAGTTCCCGCCGTGAGCACTCCGCCATAAGCCTCGTTTTAGCCTGCTTTAGATCCATCAATAATCAACTAAAAGAAATAACCCAAACTGAGGTATGCACCAACCTTCTTTTTGTTGTAATCACTCCAGTGGATGTTGAAGCTGAGCGGTCCAATCTTGGTTCTGTAGGAGTACTGAAGTCCGAACCCCCAGAAGCCGGAGTGTTTGAAACTGAGCATATTGTCTACCTCGTGCCCGCTGCGCAGATAGTTGGCCATAACGTATGCGTAATGTTTCTTGGCAAACTGATAGCGCAAATCCGTTCTCAAAACAAGGAGTGAATTGTCAAATACGGAGGTGTAGTTAATTCCAATAAACGGAATCTGATGATCTAGGTAACGTCCTTCCTCCAAGCCTCCTACGTAATTGTAGAAAGGAAACTCCATCTTGTTTTTAATGTTGATTCTTGTATAGAGCTGAGGTATTACGGCAACCTTTTCCGCAGGAGACCAGACTCCGGTAATGTTTCCGTAAATGGAGGCAAAGGCCTTGAATCCGCCGTGGAATCCCAACATATAGTAGGCGGCACGCACCTTTGTCTGAATTCCGTTGGTTGGGAAAGACTGGTCATCTCTGTTATCCATCTGAGCCTCAGTAAATACGGAGAGATAACTCTTTGCCTTTGTATTAACCTCTTTTTCCATCTCGCTTAAGAACTTCACAAACTTGTAGTTATCCAGCCTTACACCCAGGCGTGCATCAAATGTCCTGAAGTATTTGAGGTTTGCAAATGCAGCCTCCAAACCGTTGTAAATGAACTTGATATTGTTGCGTGAATCTTTGTCGCTGTAGATGTTTACGTCCGTCTTTCTGAAGTAGTAGTTAAAATCCACTCTTGGGAAATTGCGGAACACATATCCGTAACTGAAGTTGGCGGTAGGATTGAATCCCAAACGGAAATTGATTGCCCCACGTCCTCCGTGCAGAGAGTTCTCGTTAATTCCCAGGTGAAGAAGCATTGCCGCAGCCTCCTCAGTGTCATAACGGGCACCTATGCTCACCACATTTGTAGGTGCAGGTTTAAAGAGGAACTTCAGAATATAGGCTCCGTTATTCTCCTTATCCTCAGAGAGAAGGAAGGTTACCTGAGAGAAGGCGTCAGTTCCGTTAAAGAGAGATATTGCCTGGTTAATCTCCTTTCCGGAGATAATGTTGTTCTTCTTAAGACGGGAGAGATTCATAAGCCAGTTCTCATCTTCCGGGTCTATACCCTCAAAGATAATGTTTGTAACGTGGAATGTAGATTCCTGTATGTTCCTGGCTTTGATCACCTTATCATCCACACCGTTCTGCTCTCCCAAAAGTTTTTTCAGAGCCAGAAGAACTTCACTCCTCTCATCTGCTGCCTTGTATCCGTTAACAAGCAGAGTGTCACAGGCCTCCTTGTTAAAACTCATAGTTCCAAACTTAGAAACGTCCGGCTTTATGTAGATGTTAGCTTCCTTCTTGTTCTCCAGAAACTTCTCGTTACCCATAAGGCTAATGAGCTGAAGCAGAATGGCATCCAGAGATTCCAAATCATCCCCGGAGATAAGGTCTGACTGCACGTCCACGCCAATGACAATATCCGCTCCCTTCTTTCTTGCAACATCCACCGGGAAGTTGTTTACCACTCCGCCGTCTACCAGCACCTTGCCCTCTATCTTTACAGGAGCAAAGAATCCCGGAATGGACATACTTGCCCTCATACAGAGCGGCAGGTGACCGTGATCCAGCACAACCTCATCTCCCGTAGAGAGATCCGTTGCAATGCAGGCAAACGGAATAGGTAGTTTGTCAAAGCTTATAGAGTCCTGGTAGCCAACTGCCAGACCGTTAAGAAGGTTGAGCACGTTGTTTCCGTTGCAGAATCCGCTTGGGAAATTTTTGAGAATGGAGCCGGCTCCCTCCTCATCCTTTTTGCCTCTGAGTTCTTTAAAATCAGAGCCAAACGGAATGCTTATAAAGTACTTCTCCTCAGACATTTTCTTGGAGAAACTCACATCCGAACGCTGCACGCTGTTAGAGAGCAGATAGGACCAGTCTGCATTGGAAACTATGGTGTCCATCTGTTTGGAATCATAGCCCATTGCGTAGAGACCGCCAACCAAGGAACCTATTGAGGTACCTACAATTACATCCGGTCTGATACCAACCTCCTCCAACTTTCTGATCACTCCGATGTGAGCCACACCCTTTGCACCTCCACCGCAGAGAACCAATCCCACCTTTACCTTCTTCTTTTTTCCCGATGGGTTACCGTCATCACCGGCACCGTTGTCTGCAAAGATTAATGATGAAACAAGGAGCATTAAAACTACCAAGGAATACTTCATTAACGCCTTCATAATATCTTAATTATTTAATTTTCAGTTTTATTACGCTCTTTTATACCGCTTAGCATGCCGCAGGCCGCCTCAATATCCTGCCCTCTTGATGCCCTCAAAGTAGCGGTGATGCCTGCCTTCAAAAGGGTATCCTTAAACTCCTCAATCACTTTCATATCAGAGGCTTGAAACTCTGTCTGGCCAATATCGTGAAAGCGGATGAGGTTCACCCTGCACTCCAGCCCCTTAAGCAACCCTACAAGCGCCTTTGCATGGCGCAGAGAATCATTGATTCCCTTGAACATTATATACTCAAAGCTCACCCTTCTCTGGCCTGTAAAGTCATATCTTTTAATTATTTCTAAACTCTTTTGCAGCGGGAACGGCCTCTCTGAAGGCATAATCTCCGCCCTCTCCTTTGCAAACGGGTTGTGCAGAGAGATTGCAAGATGGGCCTTGCACCCATCCAGATACCTCTCAAGCGGGGAGACCTCTCCCTGAGCAGAAGAGTTGTTTAGGCCTATTGAACTGAGAGTTATCCTTTTAGGGCTCCAGCCAACACCCCACTCGGCAGTCAGGCACTCTATTGCCCTAAGTACCTCATCCAGGTTGTCCAGCGGCTCTCCCATCCCCATAAATACCGCATTGGTAAGGAGTTGCGCCTCCTCAATAAAGAAGAACTGAGAGAGAATCTGAGCAGCATCCAGGTTTCCCTTAAACCCCTGCCTTCCAGTCATGCAGAACTTGCAGCCCATTTTGCAACCTCTTTGTGATGAGACGCATAGAGTGTAACGCTCCTCATCGGGAATCATTACCGCCTCCACATAACTGCCGCAGTCAAAAAGGTACTTTTTGGTTCCATCCCTGCTTACAGCGGTATAGGAGGGCATCACACCCCCCACTTCAAATCTCTCCGAGAGAAGTTCCCTGCTCTTAAGAGAGAGGTTTGTCATCTGCTCAATGGAGGAGACACGCTTGCGGTAGAGCCAGTCTGCTATCTGCTTGGCTGAGTATGAAGGAAGTGAGAGCTCCTTGCAGAGTTCCTTCAATTCATTCAAAGATTTGCCTAACAGTTTCTCCTTCATACCCTCCAAAGATAGATAAATCTTGCCAAAAGAGCGGGCATTTTGAAAAATTTTAAACATTGACAAAACCTGTCAAACAGCACAATTATTTTTGCAGTGAAATTGATTGAAGAAAGCAACCAAATTTGAGTATATTTGTAGAGTTATTACGAACAATTAAAAAAATATAGATTATGGCTAAAGAGAAAGTAGCTGCCGATGTGCAGAGCGAGAAAGTTAACGCAGAGAAGCTTAAGGCCTTACAGGCTACACTGGACAAGATTGAGAAAGATTTCGGCAAGGGGACGATAATGAAGCTGGGAGACCAGCCTAAGTTTGATGTGTCCATAATCCCTTCCGGATCAATTTCTTTGGACCACGCATTAGGAATTGGAGGTTATCCGAGAGGCAGAGTAATTGAGATTTACGGCCCGGAGAGCAGCGGTAAGACAACCCTTGCTATCCACGCTATTGCCGAGGCTCAGAAACAGGGCGGCATTGCCGCTATCATTGATGCGGAGCACGCATTTGACAGAACATACGCTAAGAAGCTGGGTGTCAACGTAGATACGCTTCTTATCTCTCAGCCGGACAATGGAGAGCAGGCGTTGGAGATTGCAGACTCTCTTATCCGTTCAGGTGCAGTAGACATTGTTGTTATAGATTCCGTTGCAGCACTTACGCCAAAGGCTGAGATTGAGGGAGATATGGGAGACAGCAAGATGGGCCTCCAGGCAAGATTGATGAGCCAGGCTCTCCGCAAACTTACTGCAAATATCAGTAAAACAAATACTTGCTGCATCTTCATCAATCAGTTGAGAGAGAAGATTGGTATTATGTTCGGTAATCCGGAGACCACAACCGGAGGTAATGCACTTAAGTTCTACGCCTCCGTCCGTCTGGATGTCAGAAAGTTGACCCAACTTAAAGACGGAGATGACGCTACCGGTAACCGTGCAAGAGTTAAGGTGGTTAAGAACAAGATGGCTCCTCCTTTCCGCAAGGCAGAGTTTGATATCGTATTCGGTGAGGGTATCTCCAAGGTTGGAGAGATTGTAGACCTCGGTGTTGAGTTTGATATCATCCACAAGAGCGGAAGCTGGTTCAGCTATAATGACTCTAAACTTGCACAGGGCAGAGACGCTGTAAAACAGCTGCTTAAAGACAACCCTGAGCTCTGTGAGGAGATAGAGGCCAAGGTTAGAGAGGCTCTCAAGGGTGTCAAAGACTAAATGATAGATCAAGCCACCATAGCGAGAATCAGAGATGCCATAGACATCGTTCAGGTAATCGGAGACTTTGTTCCACTAAAGAGACAGGGCTCCGATTACGTGGCTTGTTGTCCCTTCCATCAGGAGAAAACTCCAAGTTTCCACGTCTCCCCTTCTAGGCAGTACTTCAACTGCTTTGGCTGTCATGAGAAAGGCAATGCCATTACCTTTCTGATGAAGCATGAGCAGATGACTTATACAGAGGCGCTTAAGTGGCTTGGGGACAAATACGGCATAGAGGTTAAAGAGAGCGTGGAGCGGCCGGAAGATTTGGAAAAAAGAAACCATCGGGAGGCTCTGCAAATCATCAATGAGTATGCCGGTAATCTCTTCACCAACACCCTGTTCAATACGGAAGAGGGTAAAGCGGTTGGTCTCAGCTACTTCCATGAGCGTCAGTTTACAGACAACACCATAAAAGAGTTTGCACTGGGATACTCTCTTAGGGAGAAAGATTCCTTCTTCCGTGCTGCAGTTGCTGCGGGTTACAAGAAGGAACTGCTTCTGGAACTGGGACTTGTGGTTCAGAAACAGGATGGTAAATATGCCGGCGAGATTGTAGACAAGTTCAATGAGAGAGTAATCTTCCCTATCCGCTCAGTGAACGGAAAGATTGTGGCTTTTGGCGGCAGAATCCTCTCCAAAGAGAAGAGTCCGGTTAAATATATGAACTCTCCGGAGAGCGAGATCTATCAGAAAAAGAGGGTTTTATACGGACTTTACGAGGCAAAGAGCACCATATCACAGCAGAAAAACTGCTATCTGGTAGAGGGTTACACGGATGTAATCTCTATGCACCAGGCGGGAATATGCAATGTTGTAGCAAGTTGCGGCACTGCGCTTACGGAAGAGCAAGTGCTTCTGCTTAAGAGATTTACGCAGAAGATTACCATCATCTATGACGGAGATAACGCCGGTATAAACGCCGCCCTCAAGGGAATAAATATGTTCCTTCAGAAGGGAATGAACGTTAAGGTGGTTCTTATTCCGGACGGAGATGACCCGGACTCCTTTGCCCGCAAACATAACAAGCAGGAGCTGGAGGAGTTCCTAGCCTCTGCGGAGGAGGACTTTATAAACTATCAGCACCGCACTCTCAAACAGAGGGTTAAAGATGACCCTTACCAGGAGGGCGTGATGATAAATGAGATTGCTCTAAGCGTCTCAATGATAGAAGATACCGGCATCCGCTCTGCATACGTTAACAACGCTGCAGATCTTTTGGGCATAACCAGAGATGAGTTCCAGGAGAAGGTGATGTCTCTCCGCACGGAGAGAAAGAAGAGTAACAACGGATACATTTCCGGGCAGAGAGGATTCTCAACCACCCCGGCCAACTATAAGAAAGCGGTTGCTCCGCCAAAGGAGAGGGATGAAAAGAGCGCAGAAGAACTTAAGAGAAGCGAGCAGGATCTGCTCTACTTCCTGCTCAAGTTCGGAAGAGAGACTCTCCACAACCTTCAAAATGCTCAGTACGGCAGAGAGAGGGTTTACGAACCAACTGTAGCCGAGTATATTAGAGCGGCTCTGGCTGTAGATTCTCTGGAGATTTCAGACCCTGTACTCAAGAGAATTTATGATGACTACTTTGAGCACGTCACTCAGGCGGAGAGCGCAACGGAGGTAGAGAGATACTTTGTAAGCAGTATGGATCCGGAGATTTCCAACGCTGCAATTCAAATAATATCATCATCTTACCGCTTCCGCAGCGAGAAGATAGAGAACTCCGTTGAGGGAGTAAGCAAGAGACTCTCCGCAGTTTTGCCAAGGACCGTCTATGTTTACAAATCCAAGGTGATTAACACTCAACTGGAAAAACTCAAACAGCAACTCTACTCGCTGGATGCAGGCCAGGAGGCTGAGATAAAAGCCCTTACGGAGAAGATACAACAACTGACAATTATAAAGAGCAAACTGCTGAGAGAAGCTAAATTTGCCAGATAACAGAAAAGAGAATTGAAAATAGATAGATAACAATGGAGAAAACTTTTAAAAGACATCTTATTACAGCTGCACTTCCATACGCCAACGGAAGCGTTCACATTGGTCACCTTGCAGGAGTTTATGTGCCTTCGGACATCTATGTACGCTATCTGCGCCTAAAGGGAGAGGATGTATTATATATATGCGGAAGTGATGAGCACGGTGTCCCTATCACATTCAAAGCCAAAGATTTGGGATGCTCTCCGCAGGAGATAGTAGATAAGTATCACGCAATAATCAAAGATTCATTCAACAGGTTCGGAATCAGTTTCAGCATCTACTCCAGAACAAGTTCAAAGATTCATGAGCAGACAGCTTCCGAGTTTTTTGAGAAACTTTACAAGGAGGGAAAGTTCATTGAGAAGGAGAGTGAGCAGTTCTATGATCCTGCTGCTAAGGTCTTTCTGGCAGACAGATACATTATGGGCACCTGCCCTAAGTGCGGCAATGACAAGGCATACGGAGACCAGTGCGAGAAGTGCGGAAGCACCCTTTCACCGGATGAACTCATAGAACCTCATTCACGCCTCAGCGGTGAGAAGCCTCAGAAGAAGATGACCAAACACTGGTATCTTCCTTTAGATCAGTATGAAGGATGGCTTAAGGAGTGGATACTGGAGGGCCACAAAGAGTGGAAGATTAATGTTTACGGACAGTGCAAGAGTTGGATAGACGGAGGTCTTAAACCGAGAGCCGTTACCAGAGATTTGGATTGGGGAGTTCCCGTTCCGCTGGAGGATGCAAAGGGCAAGGTTCTCTACGTTTGGTTTGACGCCCCTATAGGCTATATCTCCAACACCAAAGAACTTCTTCCAAACGATTGGGAGAAATGGTGGAAGAGCCCGGATACCAGAATGATACACTTCATTGGAAAAGACAACATAGTCTTCCACTGCATTGTATTCCCTGCAATGCTTAAGGCTTACGGAGACGGCTACATTCTTCCGGAGAACGTACCTGCAAACGAGTTCCTCAACCTTGAGGGAGACAAGATTTCCACCTCAAGAAACTGGGCTATCTGGTTGGAGGAGTACCTGAATGATTTCCCTGGCCAGCAGGATGTTATGCGTTACGTACTCTGCGCCAACGCTCCTGAAACCAAAGATAATGACTTTACCTGGAAGGATTTCCAGGCAAGAAACAACAGTGAACTGGTTGCAATCTACGGTAACTTTGTAAACCGTGCATTGGTCCTCACTCATAAGTATTTTGGCGGCAAAGTTCCTCAGTACCAGGAGAGTGACCTTACCCCTACTGACAAAGAACTCATAGCTTCCATACCTCAGATTACTGAAAAGATTCAGAGCAACCTGGATCAGTTCAAGTTCAGAGATGCAGTCAAAGAGGCAATGAATCTTGCAAGAGTGGGTAACAAGTATCTTACAGACACAGAACCTTGGAAGGTATTCAAGACAGATCCTAAGAGGGTTGCAGTTATTCTTAACCTTTCTCTGCAACTCTGTGCAAATCTGGCAATTGCATTTGAGCCTTTCTGCCCGTTCTCATCCAAGAAACTGCAGGCTATGCTCAACCTCGCTCCAAAGAACGAGGAGGTTTGTCCAACCAGTGCTCCTAACGGAAAGGTAAGATGGGAGAACCTCGGCCGCATAGATTTCCTTGAGGCAGGCTCCCCTATCAACCAGGCGGAACTTCTCTTCAGCAAGATTGAGGATGAGGTTATAGATGCTCAGCTTCAGAAACTTGCCAACACCAAGAAACAGAACGAGGAGAAAGAGGCTAAGGAGGCGGCTAAACAAGTTGCTCCTCAAAAGGATGAGTGCACCATTGAAGATTTTGACAAGATGGATATCCGCACCGCAACCGTACTTGCAGCGGAGGCAGTTCCAAAGACAAGCAAACTTCTGCGTCTTACCATAGATACCGGTATAGACCAGAGAGTCATTGTTTCCGGTATTGCGGAGTACTACAAACCTGAAGATATGGTAGGCAAACAGATCTGCATACTTGCCAACCTCAAACCTCGTACTATCAGAGGTATAGAGAGCAAGGGCATGATCCTCATGGCCAAAGACCAGAGCGGCAAGATGAGATTCGTCACCCCTCAGGAGGTAATGGTCAACGGCGCCCAAATAGGCTAAGACTTTATTATTTATAAAGAAAAAAGGTGACGGCCGATTGACCGTCACCTTTTAGTTTACTGAGTGTTGCTGATTATTCAGCCTTCTTCTCTGTTACTTTTCCCTCCTCGTCAACTACGTTAACCTTAACGGTTGCCTCAACGCCTCTGTAGAGGTCAATGATTGCATCGTAGGTTCCGATCTCGGTAATCTTGTCTGCGTTCTTAAGCTCAATCTTACGGCGGTCAATCTCATATCCCTGAGCTGCGAGAGCCTCTGCAACCTGGATGTTGTTAACTGAACCGTAGATCTTACCGGTCTGGCTTACCTTGGTAGGAATAGTAACTGAAACTGCGTTGAGCTTCTCAGCAACAGCCTTAGCATCAGCCATAAGTTTCTCCTCCTTGTGAGCCCTCTGCTTGATGTTCTCAGCAAGCTGCTTCTTTGCAGAAGGTGTTGCCAAGATTGCAAGTCCCTGAGGGAAAAGGAAATTGTTTGCGTAACCGTCTTTTACGTTTACGATATCATTTTTGTGTCCCAACTTGCGGACATCCTGAATAAGAATAACTTCCATTTCTCTCCTCCTTATTTCAAAAGGTCAGTAACATAAGGGAGCAAAGCAAGGTGGCGTGCACGCTTAATTGCCTGAGCCACTTTCTTCTGGAACTTCAGAGATGTTCCGGTAAGACGGCGAGGGAGAATCTTTCCCTGCTCGTTGAGGAACTTCTTCAGAAACTCTGCATCCTTGTAATCTACATACTTAATACCTGCTTTCTTAAAGCGGCAGTATTTTTTCTTCTTTACCTCTACGGTAACAGGGTTCAGATAGCGGATATCTGTATTTTCATCATTTCTCTGTGCCATAATTCTTCCTCCTGTTATTCGTTAGTCTCTTTTTTCTCAGCAGCTGCGCCGCTCTTCTTAGCAGCCCAGTTTGCTCTTCTCTTCTCTGCGTAAGCAACAGCATCTTTGTCCATTGCAAAAGTGAGGAAGCGGATAACTCTCTCATCTCTGCGATACTGTGTCTCAAGCTTTTCAATAAATTCAGGCTCTGCCTGGAACTCTACCAAGTGGTAGAATCCTGAAGTCTTTTTCTGGATAGGGTAGGCAAGTTTCTTCAGCCCCCAATCCTCTTCACTGACAACCTTGCCGCCGTTCTCCTTTATAAGGGAGATGTACTTGGCCGCCGTTTCCTTCATCTGAGCTTCAGACAAAACGGGAGTTGCAATGAAAACGGTTTCGTAATTCTTTAACATCTCTTTTAAATTTTGTTTGTAAATGGGCTGCAAAGATAGTAAAAACTTCAAAACCTCCAATTTTTTTAGATTTCTTTGAAAAAAGTGTAGCTTTGTGAGTTTTCATACGTCATTATATATAGGAATAAACCAAATAAAAGTTTTAGATATGAAAAAGTTTGTAATTCTCCTTTCTATGATGCTGATTGCCGCCTTCTCATTCGGCCAGCAGATAGAGTATTTGGAGATGGACCCTACCGTAAGGGTCGGTAAACTGGAGAACGGTCTTACCTATTTTATTAAGAAGAACGCAAATCCTGAGAAGAGGGCTGAGTTCTACATTGCCACCAATGTAGGTGCAATTAACGAAACTCCGGCTCAGAGAGGACTTGCTCACTTTTTGGAGCACATGTGCTTTAACGGAAACAAAGATTTCCCGGGCAATACAATGCTCTCATACTTAGAGAAGAACGGTCTTATCTTCGGAGCAAACATTAACGCTATGACCGGAGTTGAGAGTACCGTATACACACTTAACGCCATTCCTACAGACAAGCAGTTCCTTGTAGATACTGCATTGGTTGTTCTGCAGAATGATGCAGCCTTTGTAACCAATGACTTTGGTGAGGTTGAGAAGGAGAGAGGCGTTATTATAGAGGAGTGGAGAGGCGGTAATACCGCTCAGAGACGCCAGCAGGAGGCTCTTTTTGAGGTTCTCTTTAAGGGTTCCAAGTATGCTACCTGCAACGTCATAGGAGACGAGCAGTGCCTTTCAACATTTGATCCTCAGGAGCTTGTAAACTTCTACAAAACTTGGTACTATCCGGCAAACCAGGCTATTATAGTTGTGGGTGATGTAGATATGGATTATATAGAGAGCAAGATTAAAGAGTACTTCAGCATTATCCCTAAGAAGGAGCAGACTCCTGTAAAAGAGAAGATTACCGTGCCGGACAATAACGAGCCTCTTGTAAAGGTCTTCACGGATCCTGAAGTCTTTGCTTCAACCTGTATCTTAATCAACAAGCAGCCTGCTATGCCTAAGGCATATAAGACTACTAAACCGGGACTTCTTATCAACATGCTTAAGAGCCTGATTTCAAGCATGGTTAACGAGCGCTTTGATGATGCTTCAAAAGAGCCGAACGCACCATTCGTTCAATCTGCATTTGCTATGACAAGCCTTATGGAGCCTATGGATGGCGTTATGTGTCAGATAGTTATAAAGAACAATCAGAACGAGGAGGCTATTAAGAAAGCCATCGAGATTGTGCGCCAGGCTGAGAAGTTCGGTTTCACTCAGGAGGAGTTTGACAGAGCAAAGGCTTCATTACTGCGCGGTTACCAGTCCATGGAGGATAAGGCTGCTACCAGAAACAACCGTCAGTTGGCAAATCAGTACGTTCAGTACTTCCTCAGCAACGAGCCTTACTGTGATCCGGCTTACCTCAATTCTCAGGCAAAAGAGTTGATGGCAATGCTTAATCTGGATATGGTTAACCGTGCTGTTGCACAGGGTCTTATGCCTACTACAAACAACGTAGTATTCTTTGCGGCTCCTAAGAAGGAGGGCGTGGCAGTTCCTACAGAGGAGCAACTGCTCGCATATGTTAATGAGGGTTATGCTGCAGAGATTCAGCCTCTTAAGAGCGAGGAGATAGCAAAAGAACTTCTGGATCCTGCATCAATCAAAGAGGGAAAGATTAAGAAGTCATCTAAGGGATATCTGGATTGCACAGTATGGACACTCAGCAACGGAGTTGAGGTATATCTCTATCCAACAGATGTTAATAAAGACAGAGTCTCTATAGATTTTGTACAGAAGGGCGGTAGATCTCTCCTTCCTGCAGAGATTCTTCCAAGCTTTGAGAATGACGTACTCTATTTCTATAAGAACAACTGCGGTACTGCAGGCTTCTCAGAGAGCGTGCTCAATAAGATGCTTGCTGGTAAGAGCGTTAGCGTATCCAACTATGTTAACGAGAGTTACAGCGGTGTAGCAGGCAGCTGCTCTACCAAGGATATTGAGACTGCAATGCAGCTTCTCTATCTGGAGTACACCCAGCCTAGAAGTGACGAGAAGGAGTTTGAGTCTACCCTCTCTACTATGAAGGTTCTTGCTCAGAACATTGAGAACTCTCCTGAGTATCAGTTCCAGAAACTCCTCAGCAACGTTGAGAACAACAACAATCCTAGAGCGGAGATATTCAGCAAGGAGATAGTTGAAAAGGTTAACGTCAACGATATTAAGAAGGGTCATCAGATTCTCTTCGGAGATGCTACTGGTGCTAAGTTGTATATTGTGGGAGACTTTGATGTTGAGACAATTAAGCCGCTGGTAGAGAAGTATGTTGCCTCTCTTCCTGCAAAGAGCAAGAAGGCTCGTGAGATTGTAAACCACAAACTCTATCCTGCTTCAGGTACCTTTGATGTTAACGAGAGCGTTAAGATGCAGAACCCTGCAGTTTATGTAGCAATCATATACAACGGAGAGATGGCTAAGACTCCGGAGAACACCCTGGTAATGAACGCATTCAGATATATTATGAGAATGCGTTACCTCAACTCGCTCAGAGAGGAGGACGGCGGAACCTACACTCCTAGCGCAACCGGTAATATCTCAGCAATACCTAATCAGAGATACAACTTTGAGATCTCATTCAATACCGGTAAGGAGAAAGTTGCCACTCTTCTGGAGAGAGCTTACAGCGGTATGGAGGTGATGGCTAAGGAGGGTCCTACAGATGAGGAGATGACAAAGACCATTGAGATGCTTAAGAAGAACATTCCTGAATCCAAGAAGCAGCAATCTTACTGGCAGGGTCTTCTTGAGAACTACTACAACAATAACGGCTATGACGGAGTGGTTACGGATGAACTTATTGACAAAATTGTTACAAAGGAGAACATCCAGGCTATGGGTCGTAAAATTGTAGAAAATGGTAACAGGATTACGGTAAAACTTGCTCCTCAAGAGTAAAAACCATATCAAACCAGCTCAAAAACACGATTTTTTTGGTAAAATCCGAAAATAATCATACTTTTGTGGCTGGTTGAACAAGAATCGACTATTAACAAACATAAACATAAACTCATTTTAAAATGAAAAAGTTCTTTTTAACAATTGCAGTTTTCGCTTTAGCTGTAGCTAGCGTAAACGCACAGGTTGTTAAGGGTGCTGAGGCTCAAACCAAGAGAGGCCCTTATGAGACTAACGGTCTGTTCGATAACGTATTTATCGGTGCAGCCGGTGGTGTAAACGTTTATTTCGGTGAAAATGACAACGATTTAAAATTCACTAAGAGATTGGCTCCTGCAGTTCAGGGCTATATCGGAAAGTGGGTTACCCCTTGCGTAGGTCTTAGAGTAGGTTACTACGGAATCAAGGCTAAGGGTGTTACTTATGATCATCTGAACCCTTTCGTTACAGGTGGTGTTGCTACTAAGCATGGTCTTGGTGGATGGAAGCAGGAAATGAACCAAAACTATGTAAGAGGTGACGTTATGTGGAACATCTCTAACGCTATTTCCGGCTACAGATCAGATCGTTTTGTAGACTTTGCTCCTTACATTGGTGCAGGTGTTATGTGGAACAGATCTAAGAACAAGTTTGCTGGCAAGTATGCTCGTCACCATGAGTTCGCAGTATCAGTTGGTTTGTACACTATGTTCCGCGTTGCTCCGGCTTTGGACATCACTTTGGATGTTAACGGTAGCATGATGAACCAGAGATATGAGAGCGAGGTTGGCGGTCATCGCCGTGAAGGCATCGCTTCTGCATCCCTCGGTCTTGCTTATCAGTTCAAGAACAGAGAGTTCTCAAGAGCACACGCTGCTGTTGACGTAACTCCTTACAACAACAAGATTAAGGATCTCAACTCTGCAATTGAGAACGCTAACGCTCTCAACAAGAAGCTCCAGGACGAGCTCGCAGCAGAGAAGGGTAAGAAGAAGGGTGAGACTGTAATCGTTAAGGAAGGTGAGACTAAGATCGTTCCTTCTCCATTTGCAGTTTACTTCAAGCTTGGTAAGGCAACTCTTACTGAGGCTCAGGTTAACAGCATTAAGTACTTCGTTGAGAATGCAATGGCTACTAACAAGGACCGCGTATTCGAGATCGACGGTGCTGCTGACAGCGCAACTGGTTCTGTTAAGACTAACGAGAAACTCGGTCAGGCTCGTCTTGACGCAGTTTTGAAGGTTATCAAGGCTTGTGGTGGTAACTACAAGATTGCTGACAAGAACCTTGGTGGTACAATGCAGTTCAGCCAGACTGACAAGACCCTCAACCGTGTAGTTGTTATCAAATAATTACAATTAGGTTAAGAAATTAAGCCGTTCCTTAGGGAGCGGCTTTTTTTTATTGTATGTCTTGATTTATGGCATTTTATTACTATATTTGCAATTGCTACATGCTAAAATGAAAGTAAACCAAAAATTAACTAATATGAATTTGAAAAAACTATTTGTAACTGTTGCTGTATGCGCGCTTGCAGTAGTAAGCGTTAATGCACAGGTTGTTAGAGGCGCTGAGGCTCAGACCAAGAGAGGTCCTTATGAGACTAACCGTCTGTTTGACAACGTATTCATTGGTGTTGCCGGTGGTATTAACTGGTATCAGGGAGAGCAGGATCATCAGCTCAACTACAAGGACAGAGCACGTCACTCTATCCAGGCTTACATTGGTAAGTGGATTACCCCATCTGTAGGTCTCAGACTCGGATGGTATGGTGGAAAGGCTAGAGGATTCTACTACAATGACAAAGTAACTCCTACTACTCCTGCATGGTCTGGAAATCAGTATGTAGACCCTGCTGACAACTATAGCTACGGCTATATTCAGAAGTTCCGTCCTCATCATTTCAGAGGTGACCTCATGTGGAACATCTCTAACGTGATTGGCGGCTACAGAACAGACCGTTTCGTAGAGTTTGCTCCTTACTTAGGTGCAGGTTTCATTGTAAATCTTGCTCCTGGTGAGCACAAGTTCCGCAAACAGGGACACCACGAGTTCGCTGGTACAGTTGGTTTGTACACAATGTTCCGCGTATGCTCCGCTTTGGACGTTACTTTGGATATCAACCAGTCTATGTTCAATCAGGCACTTGACGGTGACACAAGACACCATCGCAGAGAGTATATGGGTAGTGTAGCTCTCGGTCTTGCTTATCAGTTTAGAAACAGAGAGTTCCACCGTTCACACGCAGCTGTTGACGTAACTCCTCTTAACAACAAGATTAAGGATCTCAACGGTGCTCTTGATGCTATCAACGCAAAGAACAACAAGCTTAAGAGTGACCTTGACGCTGAGAAGGCTAAGAAGCCTGCTGAGACAATTATCGTAAAGGGCGAGACCAAGTACACTCCTGCTCCATTTGCAGTTTACTTCCCACTCGGAAAGGCAACTCTTACAGAGGATCAGGTTAAGAGTATCCAGTACTTTGTTAAGACCTCTATGGAGAGCAGCAAGGATCGCGTATTTGAGATTTGCGGTGCTGCAGACAGCGCAACAGGTTCTGCTAAGACTAATGAGAAACTCGGTCAGGCTCGTCTTGACGCAGTTTTGAACGTTATCAAGGCTTGCGGTGGAAACTACAAGATCTCTGATAAGAACCTTGGTGGAACAAGCGAGTTCAGCTCTAAGGACAGCAAACTTAACCGTGTTGTTGTAGTTAGATAATCTTGAACTTCTTACAAACTAGAGGAGGGAGGCTGAGGCTTCCCTCCTTTTGTTTTATGGCCCATTTAAACTATCTTTGTAACTGTCAACAGTAAAGAGTATGAAAGTAGTTGTCAATCCGGAATTTATTGCCTTAAAGGGTTTTGTGGAGAACGTTCTCTCTCACTCCTATAACGCAACCGAGACATACCGCGCCTTCCGTAACATAGTAGAAGATGTAACTGTAAACGGAGTGCGTATGGTTGTAAAACGTTTTCGTAAACCAACCGAGTTCAACCGCATTGTTTACACCTTCATCCGCCCTACAAAAGCAAAGCGTTCATACAACTACTCTCTCCGTCTTAAAAGTATGGGAATAGATGTTCCTGCTCCAATAGGTTACGTTGAGAAGAGAAAGGGACTCTTCTTCCACACAGGCTGCTACGTCTCTCTTTACACAGACTACAGAAGCGTAAAGGATTTTGAAAGCCCGGAAAAGAGAGATCAGATGGAGCACTTCTTAAAAGAGTTCACGGACTTTATTGTGGAGTTCCACTCTAAGAAACTGGTTCATAATGACTTCAACGTAGACAACATTCTTTACAAAGTTATAGACGGTCACTATTGTTTCCAGCTTATAGACCTCAACCGCGTTCAGTTTAACAACCGCAGCCTCAACAAGTGCGCCAAGGATATAAGCAGCATTCACTTTGACAAAAAGATAATGGACAAAGTGATAGATGACTACTGCCGCCTCCGTTCAATAGATAAAGAAAAGTTCCTCAAACTGGTAGAGAACAACCGCAACCACTCCAAGAGAGTCTCCCATATAAAAGACATAATACTAGGCCCTTTGGGACTCCGTAAAAGCGCACAGGCAAGAAGAAAGATCTCTCAGTAGTTAGAGCTTGTAATGAATAATCTTCAGCTCTTCATCACTGTATAGAATCTCCTCAAGAATTGGTCTGAGTGAATCTCTGAATATATAGATCAACGCTGCTGCAACCAACAGCACCACTATTATCACAACAATAGTAATCAGCGCCTTAGAAGTGTTGCTCCTCTTTTTCTCGATGGTTTCTTTTGCAGGAACTTCTGCGACCTTCTCTATAACAGGCTCTGTAACAGGCTCTACCGCAGGCTCACTGACTTTCTCTTCTACGGGCTCTTCTACAACCGGCTCAACAACAGGTTCTTCTGCAGGCTCTTCTACATCTTCATTCAGATCTACTGCCGTAAGACCGAATGTGTCTGTGGAGATTACAAAACCGGGAGCCGGATCTACGGTGTAACCCTCTCTCTCCGAGAATCTGAAAGTTCCAAATCCTTCAAGGGTTAAAACGCCCTCCTTTTCCGCCTTGGTACGCAGTTCTTCCAAGTCCTTATAAAGTGCCTGTTTTGCGGCAAAACGGGAGATTTCACGCCTCTTTGCATATTCATTGAGGAGAATATCATTAGAAGAGAGATTGTAGTTGTTAAAGACCAATTTCTTGGAAGGCGGGGTAACAACCATACCGTCCTCCGAGAAGGATGCGGGAACATCTTCCAATAAGATATAACCCATAAACGGAAGTATCAATTCTCCCTCTCTGAGGATGATATCCCTAAACAGACCGGAAAGGAACTCGCTATTCATTTTTCTCTTCTTTGTGCTGCAAAGTTATCTATTTTGGGGATTAATTATAATTATTCTAAAAGATTTGGAGGATTATCAAAAAAAACATACTTTTGCAGTCCCAAAAGGGATGCCTGCATAGCTCAGTTGGTTAGAGCACATGACTGTTAATCATGGGGTCCTAGGTTCAAGTCCTTGTGCAGGCGCAAAAAAGAGGGGGGTGGCCAGTTAGGTCACCCCCTCTTTTTCAATAAGAAAGGTTATTACTTCTTAGCGCAAGCTTTCTTTGCACAAGCCTTCTTTGCAGGGGCTTTCTTTGCAGCAACTTTCTTTGCAACAGCCTTCTTAACGGTAGCAACTTTCTTTGCAACAGCTTTCTTTACAGCAGCTTTCTTTGCAGGAGCAGCCTTCTTAACAGCAGCAACCTTCTTTGCTACGGTCTTCTTAACAGCAGCAACTTTCTTTGCTACAGTCTTCTTAGCAGCAGCAACCTTCTTTACAACAGCCTTCTTTACAGCAGCTTTCTTAGCAGCTGGTTTTGCAGCCTTCTTAGGAGCAGCTTTCTTTACGACTTTCTTTGCAGCTGGCTTTGCAGCTTTCTTTGCAGGGGCCTTCTTTGCAGGCGCCTTCTTTGCAACTTTCTTTGTTTCCATAATATTAGTATAAGATTGTTAGTGTTAGTGCCTATTTATTAATCTTGGATGCAGGTGCATTCTTGAGAAGTTCTACCAGATACTTCCAGCATTTCTCAACTGATGCAATCTCAACTCTCTCATCCGGTGAGTGAGGTGAGTAGATTGTAGGACCGAATGAAACCATATCCCAGTTTGGATAAGCGGCTCCCAAAATTCCGCACTCAAGTCCTGCGTGAATTCCGGTAACCTCTGGCTCCTTGTTGTAAAGGCCTTTGTAAACATCCTTTGCAACCTTAAGGATAGGAGAGTTCATATCCAACTGCCATCCTGAGTAACCACCTGAGAAGTTGCAGGTTCCACCTGCCAGCTCAACGATTGCTCTCATGCTCTCTGCAAGATCATACTTGGATGAATCTACAGAACTTCTCATAAGAGAGTGAACCTTAATGGTCTTAGCATCCTGCTGAACGATAGCCATGTTGTTGGATGTCTCAACGAATCCGGCAACGGTGTCACTCATTCTGTTTACTCCGTTAGGAATAGCGTAGATTGCTCTTACAATTGCAAGGGCTGTATTCTTCTCAATAGCAGGAGCTTTCTCCTTAACAGGAGCAATGGTAACCTTAAGATCCTTATCTGTATATTTATATTTCTCAGTTACCTCTTTTCTTACCTTAGAAACTATAGCGGCAACCTTTCTCTCATTCTTCTTAGGTATTGCAACAATAGCGTGAGCATCTCTTGGGATTGAGTTGCGGATGCTGCCTCCTGCAATATTGCAGAGACGAACGTTGAGATCTCTCATAACAGGAACGAGAATTCTTGAGAGGATCTTGTTTGCATTTGCTCTGTAGAGAACGATGTCCATTCCTGAGTGACCGCCAATCAGACCGCTGACTGCAATCTTCTTGAATACGTATCCTGCAGGAACTTTCTCTGTCTTGTAGTTGAAGACAGCCTCACCGTCCAAACCGCCGGCACATCCTACATATATAATACCCTCAGTCTCGGAGTCCAGGTTCATAAGAATCTCACCCTTGAGAATGCCTGGTTTCAAAGCCCTTGCACCGCTCATTCCGGTCTCCTCGTCTACTGTAAAGAGAGCCTCAATAGGTCCGTGCTTCAGTGTCTTTGATTTCAAAACTGCCATTGCCATTGAAACTCCGAGTCCGTTGTCTGCGCCCAAAGTTGTACCGGTAGCGTAAACCAAATCACCTACAATTCTAGGTTTGATAGGATCTGTCTTGAAGTCATGTTTTACATCAGGGTTCTTCTGAGGTACCATATCCAGGTGAGCCTCAAGGATAATGCCCGCCTTCTTCTCCATTCCCTTTGTTGCAGGTTTACGGATGATGACGTTTCCAATCTGATCTTTGATTGTCTCAAGACCGAGTTTCTTACCAAAGTTGTAAGCAAATTCTACAGCTTTGTCTTCATGCTTTGAAGGACGTGGAATCTTTGCCAGTTCGTTAAAGATTGTCCAGACCTCTTTTGGTTCTAGTTGATCTATAGTTTTCATACAGTATCTATAATTACTATTAACGTTATTTTCCCAAAGCAATATCTAAAGGAAAGTAAAGTACCTTTCCAAACTGATAAACCGGCACTCTGGTCTGCCCTATAACCGTCTGCCCGTCAATAAGTTTTGCAGTTACCACAAGCGGAGTGCGGTAAGCAATCTTACCCTTTGAAGTCATAATCTCCTCCTGTGAAACGGCCTCTGCAATCTTCCCCTCGGTAACGGTAAGTTCAACATAAACGGGACGTCCGCTCATATTCTCCGCCGGCAGAAGACCCTGAGTGTCCGAGATGCGGAATGCAACGTAAGTCTGCTTTGCACTTCCCGCCTTTGGAACAACCTCAAAGGAAGCCTCCTGGTAAACCACGGAGTTTTTACCGGTGAAGAGTGAAGTGTACTCACTCTCCAACTTGTTGATATTCTCTACCGCAGAACCCAAAGCGGCACCGCTGTAATTTGCATCCGTCTCCCCTACCAGTATATCAATTTTTTTCTCTCTAAGTTTGAAAATGAGATTTGCAGTCTCTTCCGCCTTTCTCTCGATAGACTTTGCAACTGTCTGAGTCTGAGGAACTGCCACCTTTTCAACCTCTCCGTTCTCATTTGTCACGCTCTTGTAAAGTTGAGTGGTCTGAGTTCCAAGATGCGGAACAGCTTCGTTGAATCTTGTCTGAAACTGTGAAGGAAAACGAAGTGGTGCACCCTCACTGTTGAAGTAACCCGGAGCAACAATAAGACCCTGTGATGAGAAGTTAAGGAAGTTGGCTCCCGCATTTTTTGAGTTACCGATATTGACTGCAACTGAGAGTGAAGGATCTGCTTCAACCAAAGGAGTAATCTCCACCTCTTCAATGCTGCAACTCTTCTTTGAACTCTTATCTGCTGAAACGCCAAGATACTTTTCAGAGTAAGATGCATAGGGACCTGCAGTAAAAGTTTTCACTGCAACCTTAACTCTTACACTTATGGAAGTCTGTGGAAGTGAGTAGATTATAGCGCCTTGTGGAAGCGGATCGGACTCTTTCAGAATTTGGGAGTTTGCCCTATTGGAACTTAAAATTACAAGTACCATTGAAAGCAAACATATTACTTTTTTCGTCCGCATTTTCGGAATCACTTTTTGTTTCAGCTGATTGTCAGAAAATTTCCCACTACAATTATAAGAATAATTGTTTAATAATGTATCACTATTTCAATATATTTCTTTTCCAACGTCTGTGACTCCAAAGCCAATTCACCTTGTTTGCTCTGATATCTTCTTCCAAAAGTTGAGCAAAACGTTTGGTCACAAAGCCCTTCTCCAACGTTGAAGCGTCCTCTGCAATTTCCTTGTAGTCAACGTGGTACCTACCTCTTGCAGCTTTCCTCATACTCAGATACACAACCGGCATCTTAAGTTTTACCGCCAGAAATTCAGGACCGGAAAGCATGTAAGTTGGCTGAGAAAGAAAAGTTACAACAGGATCATTTTTTCCGGTTGGGTTCTGATCTGCTATCAGAACGTACGCAACTTTCTGCTCTTTGTTCTTTAGAGCATGACGTATCACCTCATTGGATTCCAACACTCCGCCTACTGAACCGGACTTCTTGTACTTCCTGGTTCTCAATAGTTTGATGAGTTCATTGGAGAGATTGTTCTTTGCTTTTTTATAGACAATGTATACCGGATTGGAGACATAACTGTTCTTTGCTCTTACACTCCTGTCTACGGAGACTCCGCTTATCATCTCCCAGTTTCCAAAGTGTCCCATAACAAAGAGAATCTTTCCGTGTTTTTCCTGCAGAGAGTTTGGAACCTCCTCGTTGGAAACCGTTATTCTCTTCCTTACTGCAACTGCAGAATGGCCTAAATCCCAGATACTTTCAAAGATAAGGTCACACATGTGACGGTAGTATTCATTGGTGAGTTTCTTTACCTCTTCATATCTCATCTCCGGAAATGAGCGGGCAATATTTGTGGTGATGACGGAGTATCTGTAACGAAACAGATTCTTTATGAAGAAGCGGGCGATATCCGAGAAGATGTAGTGAACTCCCAAAGGGAGAAGAGAAAAGATGTAAAGGAGGGAAAAAATTATCCGTGCAAAAAATTTAGTCATCTCTGTTGTTTTGCTAACTTCGGAGTAAAGATACTACTTTATTAAATATAAGACAGCCAACTTTTCCCAATTTTTAATATATTTGTCAAACTAGAAAACAATCAATAAAAAGCAATATGTTTAAATCACATCCAAAGGGGTTGCTTGCAGCAGCTCTAAGTAACATGGGAGAGAGATTCGGCTACTACATTATGAACGCCGTACTTACACTCTTCCTCTGTTCCAAGTTCGGACTGAGTGATCCTCAGGGCGGACTTATCTACTCATTCTTCTATTCAGGTATCTATGTGCTCTCTCTTGTCGGCGGTATAATCGCAGACAGAACAATGAATTACAAGGGTACTATTCAGAAAGGACTCGTCATTATGGCCCTCGGCTATATTGTTCTTTCCATCCCTATCCTTGCAACTCCTGAGAACAAAACAGGGCTTCTTATTCTTACTTGCGTAGCCCTCTTCCTCATTGCATTCGGTAACGGTCTCTTCAAAGGAAACCTCCAGGCAATCGTAGGTCAGATGTATGACAAGTTTGAAGCAGAGGCTGCTCTTCAAGGTCCTGAGGCTCTGAAACAAGCAAAGGAGAAGAGAGATTCCGGTTTCCAGATTTTCTATGTATTCATCAATATAGGAGGTCTTGTTGCTCCGTTCGTAGCTCCTCTTTTAAGAAGCTGGTGGCTGAAGGTTCACGGATTCCTCTACAACGCTCAGCTTCCTAAGCTTTGCCATGAGGCAATCAACAACGGAGGCCAGGTATCCGCAAACTTCAACACTGAAGCTGCTAAGGCTATCATAGAGGGTGGAGGTCAGGTACTTCCGCAGAGCGCAGATGCTGCCGTTCAGTTCAGTACTCAGTATTTGGATGTATTCAATACAGGTATCCACTACTCATTCATAGCATCAGTTGCTGCAATGATAATCTCTCTGATTATCTTTGTTTCAACCAAGAAGATATTCCCTAATCCGGAGAAGAAAGAGGCTGCTGCTGCAGCAAACTATACTCCTGAGGAGAAGGCTTTGATGGCAAAGGAGATCAAACAGAGAATGTATGCCCTCTTCGCTGTATTGGGTATCGTGATATTCTTCTGGTTCTCATTCCATCAGAACGGTCAGTCACTCTCTTACTTTGCAAGAGACTTTGTCAATACGGATAAGGTAGCACCTGAAATTTGGCAGGCTGTCAACCCATTCTTCGTAATTGTTCTGACTCCTGTAGTTATGCTCCTCTTTGGCGCTTTGGCAAAGAGAGGAAAGCAAGTCTCAACACCTAAGAAGATTGCCATAGGTATGGGTATTGCTGCAATGGCTTATCTCTTCCTCTCAATCTTCTCTGCAAAGATGGGTTATCCTTCATCTAACGAGTTCCTTACATTAGATTCTGGTACTCAGGCAAGTATGAAAGCAGGATGGTGGGTTCTCATTGTTGTTTACTTCTTCCTTACAGTTGCAGAGCTCTTCATTTCACCTCTGGGACTCTCATTCGTAAGTAAAGTTGCTCCTAAACATCTCCAGGGTATTTGCCAGGCTCTCTGGCTCTGTGCAACCGCTATAGGAAACCTCTTCCTCTTCCTTGGACCTATGATGTACAACGTTATGCCTCTATGGAAATGCTGGGGTGTATTCCTCATCCTCTGTCTGCTCTCAATGGGCGTAATGTTCGGAATGGTGAAGTGGTTGGAGAGAGTAACCAACGAAAAACAATAAGTTGAAAGTTAACGTAGTTATATTAAACTGGAACGGCAAGGACTTCTTACAGAAGTTCTTGCCTTCCGTTTATTACAGCGTTTTGGAGAGTGATTTCTCCGTAGATGTAGTTGTTGCAGACAACGGCTCAACGGATCAGTCACTTCTGGCTTTCAACACCGTTAAAGAATCCCTTCCACATTCGGAGGGGATAACGCTTAAATGGCTTCCTCTGGAGAAGAACTGGGGCTTTGCAAAGGGCTATAACTTAGCCTTTAAGAGACTCCAGGAGGAGGGAGACAATTCTGATTACTATCTTCTTCTCAATTCAGATATTGAGACTCCGGAGGGCTGGCTTACTCCGCTTGTAAAATTTATGGAGGCCAATCCCTCTGTTTCAATCTGCCAGCCAAAGATTCTCTCCTACTCTCATCAGAAGATGTTTGAATATGCAGGAGCTGCCGGCGGATTTATAGACCGCTGGGGATTCCCTTTCTGCCGCGGAAGAATTCTCTCCCACCTGGAGGAGGACCTGGGGCAGTATGATACCCCTATCAGATGTTTCTGGGCATCAGGGGCTTGCATGATGGTGCGCAGCAGCGTCTATAATAACCTGGGAGGGTTGGATGACAACTTCTTTGCTCACATGGAGGAGATAGATTTCTGCTGGAGAAGCGCACTTATGGGGGGAGAAATCTGGTGCGTTCCTTCAAGCAAAGTTTACCACGTGGGCGGCGGAACACTTCCTAACAACTCCCCAAGAAAACTCTACCTCAACTACCGCAACAACCTTCTTATGCTCTATAAAAACCTACCGGAGAGGGGAAAAGGTGGTAAGATATTCCTGCGTAAATGTCTGGACGGTCTCTCCGCCATCTGTTACTTTTTCCAGGGAAACTTCAAACTTGTTAGCGCAGTCTTTAAGGCTCACAGAGATTATAAAAAGATGAAGCGTGAGGCTTTGGTTTCACCACGCTCCAACTCTTATGTTACCGAGAGTGTTTACGGAACTGCACCTTTTTCTATCGTGAGAAAATTCTTTACAGGAAAGAAAAAGTTCTCCGATCTCTCCTTCTAATTATCTATACTCCAGATAAATACTCTGAGGCCCAGCCTCTCCTTTTGAGCATCCAGCTCTTCAAGATCTTTCTTCAGTTTCTTTGCCGCATCGTCATCCATAAAGGAGATGAGAGCGGAGTTGAGGGTTGGCCAGGCGTGTGAACCCAGGTGAGGCTCACCATCTTTACTTCCTGTTCCCGTTACCTGTTCCCACATGGTGTAACCCTTAATGAAGAGCTTTTCCATTACCACTTTAATGGCCTCATCGTGAGCCTGATTGTATGATATAAATACTGCTTTCATAATCTACTTTTTTGCTTTAAGTTTCTTACTGCGGGTAAGACCGAACGCCGCAAAGGTGGTATAGAGCACCGGAACGAATACCAGGGTTACCAGTGTGGAGACGCTCAATCCCCAGGCAACCGTCATACCCATACCTCTCCAAACTTCTGATCCTTCACCTCTTCCCAGGGCAAGAGGAAGCATACCAAGAACGGTTGTAAGAGTTGTCATAAGCACAGGACGCAGACGGGAGTGACCGGAATCCACAACGGCGCGGATGATTCCCATACCTCTCTCTCTGTTGAGGTTGGCGTAATCTACCAGCACAATACCGTTGTTAACCACAATACCGATTGTCATTACCGCTCCCACCATAGCCATGATACTCATTGGGGTTCCTGTAACTACCAGACCTATAAGCACTCCCACGAATGCAAACGGTACGGCGAACATAATCACGAACGGATAGGTAAGACTCTCAAACTGAGAAGCCATCACAATGAATACCAGGATTACAATCAGAACCATCAAAAGACCGAGGCTCTTGAATGTGCTTACCTGATCATCATAAGTACCTCCAATCTTCCAACTTACACCTGCAGGAAGACCGGCCTCCTCAATCTTTGCGGAAATAGCCTCATTCATATCACTGGTTGCCATACCGTCAGGCAGAGGTGCTGTAACGGAGACATATCTCTCACGATCTTTACGCTGGATTGTAGGAGGAGTCATAGCCTCAACGATAGTTCCAAGCTCACGCAACTTAATTGCCTGACCTGTAGAACTGTAAACAGTGATATTCTCAACATCCTTAAGGCTCTCTCTGTACTCGGGAGCATACCTTACTCTGATGTCATACTCATCTCCGCTCTCGCGATATTCTGAAGCAATGGCACCGTTGATTCTGTTACGCAGGAAGGTGGCAACCGTTGCTGTGTTGAGACCGTAGAGAGCAAGTTTCTCTCTGTCCAAATCTACCTGATACTCAGGAATGTAGTCATCTCTGCTTATAACGGTCTGCTTAACGCCCAACTCTTTGAACATCTTGGAAACCTCTGCGGCGGCAGCATCAGTTGCAGCAAAGTCATAGCCGTAAAGGTCTATCTGGCAGACGGTTTGACCGCCCATTCCACCGCTCTGTCCGCCGGCCACAACGTTGTATCTTCTGATCTGGTTGTACTCTGCAAGCTCGCTCATCATAATGTTGGAGATCTCCTTGATGCTTCTCTTACGTTTCTCCATACTTCCAACACCTATGTTCATACTTATAATATGTGAACCGTTGGAACGCATAGATGCAAACATATTGTCTGAATCTGCCGTACCCTCGGAGAGTCCCAGACGCTCAATTTCAGGGAATTCCGTTCTCCACCTGCGGTCAAGTTCAAGGGCAAGGTCTCTTGTAATCTCCTGGCGTGTTCCTACAGGAAGCTGAACCGTAACGGAGATTCTTCCGTTATCCTGCTCAGGGATGAACTCGCTCTTAAGCATAGGTCCGCAAATTGCACCCACTGCGGCCAACACCGCAACGGCTATTGCAACTACTATTCTCTTATGACGCAGAGCCCAATCCAGGATTCTTGCATAAGTGCGGCTCAACCAATCCAGAGCTTTGTTAATTGGAGTAAAGAGTATCTTGTACCACTTTGAGTCCTTGTCTTTATTCTTGGCTCTCAACATTCTGGAGCACATCATAGGGGTAAGTGCAAGTGCGCAGAGGGTTGATACCGTGATAACTATACTTACCATCCAACCCAACTGGCGGAACATGATTCCGGCAAGACCGCTCACAAGTGTCATCGGGAGGAATACGGCAAGAGTTGTGAGTGAAGAGGCCACAACCGCCATAGCCACCTCGTTGGTAGCATAGACCGCCGCCTGTTTAGGGTTACTTCCGTTGTCAATGTGAGTGGTGATGTTCTCCAGTACCACAATAGCCGCATCCACCACCATACCTATCGCGATGGAGAGGGAACTCATTGAGATCATATTCAACGTATTACCCGTTGCAAAGAGGTATACCAGAGAGGCCAGCAGTGAGATAGGTATCGTGATGAGAATAATGATTGTAGCCCTCCATCTTCCCAGGAAGAAGAATACCACCAGCATCACAATCAAAAGGGTGATTATGATGGTCTTCTCCAGAGAGCCTATCGTTCTGATAATATTCTCCGTAGTATCAATGATAACGTTAACCTTTACATCTGAAGGGAGTTTCTTCTGAAGACGAGGAAGCTCCTCGTTAACCTTCTTTACAATATTTACGGAGTTCTCACCGGTCTGCTTCTGAATGATAATCATACCGCCCAACTCTCCGTTTATGAAACTCTCCTGTGAGCGCTCCTGAAGTCCGTCCACAACTCTGGCTACATCTTTAAGATAGATATTACCACCGTTGTATGAGCCAACTACAAGGTTTTCTATCTCTCTTGAGTTGTTGAACTCCTTCTGAACTCTAAGGGAATATGTATTGGAACCGGTCTCAATTGAACCGGCCGGAATGTTTCTGTTTTCTGCAGAAATCAGAGAGGAGATGTTCTCAATGGTAAGGTTGTATGCATCCAGTTTATAAGGGTCACAGAGAACCATAATCTCTCTCTTTGGAATACCGGAAACTGAAACGGAACCTACACCGTTCACTCTGGCGAGCTCATTTACAATGACCTCATCCATAATTCTATAGAGACCAGGCATACTCTCCTTTGCCGTTACGGAGAGAATCAGAATTGGAATATCATCCGAGCCGAACTTAAAGATAACCGGGTTACCCGCACCGTCCGGCAGAGATGATTTAACCATCTCAAGTTTGTCTCTTATATCATTGGTTGCATCCTCAATATCTCTACCATACTGGAACTCAAGGGTTACCACGGAGACATTCTCTCTGGATGCGGAAGATATATGCTTCAGATAGGAGACGCTGTTAAGCGTATTCTCTATTGGCTTGGATATATTGTTCTCAATATCAGAGGCACTGGCTCCTGCGTAAGAAGTCATAACCATCACTGAGTTACTCTCTATATGCGGGAACAAGTCTATAGGAAGAGTTACCAGAGAAAATATACCGAATATAGCTATAGCCACAAAGATTAAGGCTGTGGTTATAGGTTTCTTAACTGCTGATGAAAATAGACTCATTTCTACTTGGTTTTATCTACAAGATTATCAGGAGTGAAAGTGGCAGGCTCTCCAAATGTGGCTTTAACCTCCTGGCCATTCACTACTCTGTTTTGACCCTCTACAATAACAACGTCACTCTCATCCAGACCGCTCTTTATTTCATACTCTGTCCCTATGAGCTGCCCAAGCTTTACCTTCTTGAATACCACTTTGTTATCTACTACGGTATATACATAATGGTCTCCGCTGCCCATCTGCTTTACAACTGCAACGTCCGGAACCACAATGTTGTGCTCAACTCCGTAAACGAATCTCACCCTTGCAAACATACCCGGGCGCACTCTCTCATTTGAGTTGGCTATCGTAATCTCGATAGGGAAAGTTCTAGATGCTGCAGAGAGTGTAGGATATACCAGATAAACAACGCCTTGGAACACCTCGTCTCCGTAAACGTCCAGCTTAACGTTAACCTTCTGTCCTCTCTTAATCTTTCCGTAGAGAGACTCCGGAACATTCACCTTAATCTTAACCGGACGAATCTGCTCAACTGTGTAAAGAGGAGTTGCTCCGTTATACATATCACCCGCATCATAGTTTCTTGCAGATACCACTCCGGAGATTGGAGAGATAAGGTAAGTATTGGTTTCCAGATTCTTATAGGCGCTCATAGAAACCTCATAAGCCATCTTTCTGGAATCATACTCGCTCTGGGAAGCACCGCCTATCTCATAGAGCTTCTTTGTTCTCTCAAACTCAAGTTTGTTATTCTCCATCTGGAGTTTTGCCTGAGTAAGGTTGGTTGCCTCCATCTGTGCAAGTTTCTGGCCTTTAGCCACATGGTTTCCCACCTCTACAAAAATTCTCTCAATTCTGCCGGGAGACTGCGGAGAGATGTTGTTGGTGTTGAACCCCTCAACCGTACCGGTAAATATCTCTGCCTGCTCAACATCTCTGGATGAGATATTCATAACGGTAACATTCACAACTTTAACCTCCGCATCCTTTGCGGAATCGCTCTTCTTGCCTGAACATGAAGATACCGCTACAACTGCAAAGAGGCAGAGAGCGGAAGCGGCAAGTAATCTGATGATCTCTTTTTTCATATATATACTTTTTAGATTTTTCTACTCGTTATTGTTCACACCCAGTGTAAGTTCCAAAGCAGACTTTGCAACCAGGAATGAGTGAATTGATTGATGAAGGTTGAGTTTTGCCTGAAGCAGTGCAAGGTTGGCATCATTTACGTCCAGAACTGTAGCACGTCCTACCTCGTACATCTTGCTTGCAATCTCAAAACCGGTCTGTGCTCCTTCCAATGTAGCCTTAGCCGCATTGTACTGTTTCAGAGCTGTTTCCATAGAGCTCAGGCTCTGCTTAACGGAGACTTCCAAACCGCGTCTTGCATTCTCCTTCTGAAGTTCCAGCTGCTCCATCTGAACCTTTGTCTGACGTATTGTGTTTCTCTTCTGACCGCCTGAGAATACAGGGATTGAGAGACCCAGTGCTGCAGTTGAATATGGATTCCACTGGTAGTGGTTAATCTTAAAGTCATTGCTCATTGAGACGTAGGAGTAAGAGGCACTCAGACCTAGTGAAGGAAGGAACTGAGAACGTTGCATCTTAAGAGTCTCATTAAGTATACGGGACTGAATATCCAACTGGCGAATACTGGAGTTGTTCTCCAAATCCACTTGATCTGAGGCCATTACAAGCTCCTGCATCTTTGATGTATAATCACTGAGACTTCCCACACATTTGATTTTTGTAGAGAGGTTAATTCCCATAAGAGCCTTAAGCTGCCACAAAGCCAAAGTGAGAGAGTTCTGAGAATCATATACGTTAGGCTCTGCGTTCTGCATATTCACCTCAGCCCTAATCATATCATACTTTGCAACTCTTCCGCTCTCATACTGAGCCTTCACCTTCTCATAATTATCCTTTGCATTCTGATAATTCTCCTTGTAAACCTTGCAGAGATCTGAAGCCAGAAGGCAGGTGTAGAAAGCCTGTTCAACCTGGTTAATCAAATTCTGACGGCTGGCACGAGCCTGTTCTACAGCCATTTCCACGTTCAGGCCTGATATATTCAAACTCTTCCACAAAGCCACGTTCACCAGCGGCATCTGAGCGGAGAGACCTGCGTTGTAAACATTGTCCGTACCAACGGAAATCTTCTGGGTCTGGCCGTTCATACTCATGGCCATTGTCTGTTTCTTAATGGTTCTCTGGTAAGAACCGCTTGCATCTATCTGAGGGAAAAGAGCAGCGTATGCTCCCTTCTTTGCATAGCCTGTCTTCTCAATCTCCTTGTCTGCAACTTGAACGGTAAGAGACTGACTCTTAGCAATCTCCAACGCCTCATTAAGGGTCAGCGCAACGGTATCCGAACTCTGTGCCGCAATCTTTCCCATAGGAATCAACAGAGCGGCAAATGTTAGGGCGCCAACAATTCTAAATAATCTCTTCATATCTTATTACAATTTTATTCAATCAAAAGGGGCTACAAAGTTGCAATTTTCAGCACCGTTTTTATGGGCTTCAATAATACAATTTTGGTCCAAATCTATACAAATTTTAATTATTTTTGTTCCAAAATCAAGGTTATGAGAAAAAACATCCCTCAAAAAAAGACATTTCTTGTAGAAAAGTTAGATGACATACTAAAGATTTTGGGAGGTTATCAATTCAACAATGAGATAATGATAACAAGGATGAGTGAGACAAACATCAAAAAGGCCAATAACAACCTGCAGACCTTTAAGGATATAGTGAAGTTAGATCTTATGACCATCATTCTGATTCCGGAGGGAGAGATAACCTTCTCCGTTAATTATCAAAAGATTAAATTGAGCCGTCACTCGCTTATGTTCATCTCTCCCTTTGACAGCCTTACAGGCCCTACCATAATGTCTCAGGAGGGTACATACTATGTGCTTATGGTAAAGCGTTCATTTGTTGAAAAATATATGAATGACCCTTCACCCGCTCCCCCACCTGCACTTTTTGAATCTCACATAAACCCCTATTTCCATATAGAAAACGACAAAAATTTTTTAAGGCTGAAAAAGAACTTTGATACCCTGTACAGTTATATGGGTGAGACACTTACGCTAAAGGAGTACTTTCTAAAGCACAGTCTTAACCTGCTTATGCTTGAGATTCTCAACGCCTTTACGGATCAACTGAATATCCCGATAGAGACAGACAAAATCCCAAGAAGCGAGGAGATTATACGTAAGTTCATTGGACTTCTGCAGACATACGGAGAGAGGGAACACTCCCCATCATTCTATGCAGAGAAACTCTTTATCTCCGTGCAGTATCTCTCCTCCATCTTAAAGGAGCACACAAGACAGAACTGCTCAGATTGGATAGGACGGCATATTACCCAGAAAGCCAGAAGATTGCTTAAGGCACCAGGCGCCACCATTCAGAAAGTTGCAGAAGAACTGAACTTTGCAGACCAGTCCTCCTTTGGTAAGTTCTTTAAGAAACATACGGGAACAACTCCCAAAAAGTTTATGAACTCTATATAGATCCGGCTAAATGATTCCTTCCGGAACCCTCATCCTCAGGGTCTTAGCCTCCTGATTGAACTCCAGAATGAGTTCTTCATGGAAAGGAAGCAGAGTCTCTGACTCCTTTATCTCAAGACAAATGTTTGAAGGGTACTCAATAACTCTTCCAACTGTTCCAACCTTACTGCCCTCCTCGGAAAGAACGGTAAAGCCAACAAGAAGATTCAAATCTTCAGAGAAATCCTCCTCCCCTTCCAGGAAGATATCTCTACCAACCACCTCTTCTGCGTGAGCGCTGTCTCTTATTGTAGAGAAGGTTACAACCCAGGCGTTATTGGATCTGTGGTGAACGGAGTTAATAAAAAAGGGAACCGGCAACCCATCAAAATAGATGAATACCGGTTCCTTTAAAGCTTCAGCCTTATCTTCGCACTCCTGGAGCAAATCTGAAAATGAATCTGACTCAGATCTGATGAGAAGCTCACCCTCTTTGCCGTATCCCTTTGCAATCTGCGCTACGGAGCGTAAAGCCATAAGCTATTCTGCCTTTGGTGCCTCCTCTGCAGGTGCAGCAGCCTCCTCAGCCGGAGCCTCGGTAGCGGCAGCAGCCTCTGCCTCAGCGGCCTTGCGAGCCTCTTCAGCAGCCTTCTCAGCCTCGGCCTTCTTCTTGGCAAGTTCCTCTGCTCTAGCAGCGTTTACCTTACCCTCAGCCTCAACTGCAGCCTTCTTTGCATCTGCCTTGGAAACTTTGAGATTTTCTCTCTTCTTCTCAACCTTAGCCTCTTTCTCTGCTACCCAAGCGGCAAACTTAGCATCTGCCTGCTCCTGAGTGAGAGCGCCCTTTGCTACTCCCTCTGCAAGGTGTTTCTTAAGAAGCACACCCTTGTAAGAGAGGATTCTTCTAGCTGTGATTGTTGGCTGTGCGCCATTCTGAAGCCAATAAAGAGCTCTGTCCACGTTGAGGACAATAGAAGCCGGATTGGTGTTAGGATCGTATGATCCCAAAAGCTCAATAAAGCGGCTATCACGAGGAGCTCTGACATCTGTTGCCAGGATGTGGAAGAAAGCGTAGTTCTTCTTTCCGTGACGTGATAAACGAATTTTTACAGACATAACTGTGAGTCTTTTAAGTTGTTAATTATAAATATTCATCCTTTCCTACCCGAGAAAAGGAGTGCAAATATACACCATTTACCTATAAAACCAAAAAATCATATAATGAAAAAGGGGGTGGCAACCGCCATCCCCATTTCTCAAACCTAAAAATTAACCTATGAAAAAACTACGCTTTTAGGTATTGCAAAGGGCGTGCCAAACTTTTAATCGGCCGCCGGACGCACTGAAATTATTTTCACAGGTTGGTTAGGAAGGTCTTGTTTACGGGCCCCTGTAGGCACTTTTGCTATTTTATCAATAACCTCAAAACCTTTTACGGTCTCTCCGAATACGGTGTAATCTCCGTCCAGCTGCTTGCAAGACTGCTCGCTCTGTACAATATAGAACTGTGAACCGCTGGAAGCCTTCTCCGGATTGGAGGTATCACCCTTGCGGGCTGCCGCCAGAGCACCTTTCTTGTGCTTGTGAGTATTCACAATCTCTGCAGGGATGGTGTAGCCTGGGCCGCCTGTACCGTAACTCTGATATGCCTGAGGGTACTCTGTCTCTGAATACTTGGTGTAAGGGTCTCCGGTCTGAATCATAAAGTTGTTGATTACTCTGTGGAACTGCATTCCGTCAAAGTAACCCTCTGATGCCAAACGGATAAAGTTCTTTTTATGCTTAGGGGTATCCTCATAGAGTTTGATTCTTATTGTACCCAGAGAGGTTACTATATCAAACTGAGGTTCTGTCCCTAGTGAATCTGTATTAAAGAGTTTTGCAGGTTTCTGAGGTTCAGCCTGTTGTGCCTGCTCAGGCTGCTCAGCCTGTTGAGCCTTTTTCTCTCCGCCTTTGCAGGAGAAAAGAATCAGTGAAATGGCCAATGTGCCAAGTAGAATCTTTTTCATATCTGTTTTGCTTAATTTTCTACAAATATAACTCAACTTTCTTAAGTAAGGGGAGAAATAATGACTAACTTTGGGCATTATTTAATCTGTATGAAAAGAGAGAGGTTTTTTATTGTTTTTTCTATCGCGATGGGTATTGCAATACTCACCTCCGCGCTGCCTCTCTACTCTCAGGAGCAAAAGGTGGGAGTGGTGCTGAGCGGCGGAGGAGCCAAGGGTCTCTCTCACATTGGTGTACTTAAAGCTCTGGAAGAGAATAACATACCAATAGATTACATCTGCGGAACATCAATGGGTTCCATTATTGGAGGACTCTACGCCTCCGGCTACTCCCCGGATGAGATGATAGAGATGTTCAAAAGGCCGGAGTTCAAGGCCTGGTCTTCCGGTAAGCCGGAAATCAACTATGCCACATACTTTTACAGTGAGGATCCGGACCCTAAGATGGCAACCTTCAAACTGGGTCCCATAAGAAGTCTGACAGATACAATGAAGAGGTTCAGCGTGGCGCTGCCTACCTCAGTAGTCTCCGCCTATCCTATGGATCTTGCTGTGCTGCAACTCTTTTCAGGAGCATCTAAGGCGGCGGACTTCAACTTTGACTCCCTTATGGTTCCATTCTTCTGCGTCTCTACGGATCTGCAGAAACGCTCTGAGAACATCTCCAGAGAGGGCAACCTGGGAACGGCCATAAGAGCCTCAATGTCAATCCCAATCTACTTCACTCCGGTTAGGGATGGAGAGAAGTACCTCTATGACGGAGGCCTGCACAACAACTTCCCGTGGCAGCACATGAAGAACTTCTACAACCCGGATGTGATGATTGGGGCACAGTGTACTCAGGCCTACAATATAGATGAGGACAACGCAGCCTCCCTAATCCTGGCATTGGGAATAGGCGGCAGCAACTACAATATGCCGGACTCTCTGGGAGTTCTTATAAACGGAGATTACAACAGATTCGGGATTCTGGATTTTGATAAAATTGATGAGATTGTTCAGCAGGGATATGACCTTACAATGGAGAATATCAATGAGATAAAGAGGCGCATCAACCGTACCAGAACGCCTGAGGAGTTATCTGCAATGAGACATCAGTTCAGAGAGAAGTGCCCCCCTTTAAAGTTCCACCATCAGATTCTTGTAGAGGGAACCGTCTCTTCTCAGACAGCCCGCTTCATTGCCAGAACAATACGTGAAGACAGACGAGAAGATTTTGATTTCACTCAACTGCGTAAAGGTTATTACAGGGTTATCCGCAGCGGTGTGGTAAATATCTTCTATCCATCTGTTCTCTCAAATAAAGAGAACTCTGTCTTTAGAGAGAAGGATTCTCTCTTCTTCCTCAAAATCAGGGCAACCAAGAGAAATCCAATGGAACTGAGCATAGGCGGAAACATCTCCTCATCCTCTTTGAACCAGATTTTTCTGGGAGTGGATTACCTCCATGCCGGACGTACTCCTTGGAGGACAAGTTTCAATATGAATGCGGGAAGATTCTACCGCGGTGTTAACGGTTACTTCCGTCAGGATGTGGGAGTTACACCTCTCTCCTATTACTTTGTTTCCATTACCGCACACCAGTTTGACTTCTACAACGGCAACCAGAACTTCCTAAGATCCTACAAGTTACCGCAGAACGTACAGTTTAAGGAACTCTATGCAAGGGTGGGTGCTGCTACACCTCTCTCACTGAGAAAAAACACCGTACTCTCTGCAGAGGTTGCAGTGGGAAGACTCTACCAGAGTTCTTATCTGACGGATATTATAAACTCAGATGATACTCCGGACAGAGGCACCGTAAGTTTTATAACTCCAAAGATTCTGGTTAAGAAGAACAATCAGAACTTTGTTCACTACCCAACGGAGGGGACAAAATATGCAGCCTCCCTCAGATACTCATTCTTCTCCTGCGCATACAGGCCTGGTTCCACAAACCATACCGCAGTAAGACAACACGGTGAGAATCATTCTGTTCCCGCCTTCAGTTATGAACTCTCCAAGTACCTGAAACTGGGCAACGGATTCTCTGTTGGATTCTCAACCCAGTTGGAGTACGGACATAAAAAGAAGATGAACAACTACTACGCCGCCATAATGGTGATGAATCCATATACACCTATCCCTCACTCCGCCACGCTTCTAATGGAAGATTACAGGGCAGATACATTCGGCGGCTTTGCAGTTCATCCGGTAATTAAGTTTACGGAGAAGATTTACCTCCACTCCACAATGGGATACTTCCAGCCATACCGCCAGATTATAAGAGAGACAGACGGCTGGAGATACTCATACACAGAGCGTTGGCCAAAGGGAGCCTGGATTGGGAATGCCGCCCTGGTATGGCAGACCCCTATAGGCCCCGTTTCACTCTCCGCCTCATACTACTCCAAAGGAGAGTACAAATGGTATCCTCAACTTAATATTGGATTTTTGCTCTTTAACAAGAAAGCTTTTGAGAACTGATGGCTAATCCACTGAAAAAACTTGCAGGCGAGACCGCCATATACGGTTTAAGTACGATTCTGGCAAGAATCATAAACTTCTTCTTTGTACCCATTTACACCAGAATACTCACTACGGACGGTTACGGCTCCTATGCTGAGATTATGTCCTATATTGCAGTATTCCAGGTAGTTCTGGTATTGGGACTGGAGACAGGATGTTTCAAGTTCGCCTCAAAGGGAGTAACGGAGAAGGACGGCACGGACAGCGGAAACAGTTCCGGCATTAACAACACGGTCTTCTCCACTGCACTAAGTACCGTAACAACAATAGCAATCTTCTTCTTTGCGATAACCGTTCTTTTTGGCGGAAACATCTCTGCCGTAATGGGTTACGAGGGATACTCAAAGATGATTGTATATGTGGGAGGAATACTTGCGCTGGATGCAATAACTGCTATTCTATTTGCTAGATTGAGGTACCAGCAGAAGGCTCTAAAGTTTGCCCTCTTCAAATCAATAAAGATTCTGAGTGAGCTGGGCTTTAACCTGCTGCTCTTCTTTGTGGTGCCGGCATACTTTAAGAGCCATCCGCAAAGTGCTCTGGGTCATTTGATTCCTACAACGGTTCACTTCTCATATATCATCTTTGCGGTATTCCTGAGCTGCGTTGTATGCTTCATACTCTTCATTCCGGATCTGCTGAAGATAAAGTTCTCCTTCAACAAATCTCTGTGGAAGAAGATGATGTTTTACTCACTCCCTCTTATGATTGCCAACCTTCCGGGAATCATAAACGAGAGTGCAGACAGGTTCATGTTCCGCTTCCTTGTAAAGGATAGCATAACGGGAGCGGGATGGCTGGCGGATTTGGGCGTATATCAGGCGGCTATAAAACTAGCCGTCATTATGAACCTCTTTATTCAGATGTTCAGATATGCTGCGGAACCTTTCTTCTTCTCCAGGTATAAGGAGAAAGGAGCCAACGAGTTATACGCAAAGGTTATGGAGTACTTTGTGGCCTTCTGTATGCTAATATTCCTTGGGATAGTCTTTTATATGGATATTATAGGACTTATTCTTGGAAAGGATTTCAGAAGCGCACTGGGTACCGTTCCAATTATGCTCCTCTCATATATGATTTTGGGCATGCTCTTTAACGTCTCAATGTGGTACAAACTCTCCGGAGAGACAAAGTATGCAATTGCGATAACCCTTCTGGGACTGGGAGTTACCATTGTGGGCAACCTTATCTTTATGCCTTTCTTCTCCTACTGGGCATCCGTTTGGGTTCACCTTGCAAGCTGTCTGATTATGCTCTTTGTAAGTACATATCTGGGACAGAAACACTACCCTATTCCTTACAGGTGGAAAGAGATAATCAAGTACATAGGCTTTGGTGTAATTCTCTATTTAATATCCGTTCTTATCCAGTTCGGCATAGAGAAAACCACCGGCAGAAATATGGATTTGACAGATACTAATATGCTGATACTCAAGATGGCCGTTAACACCGTTCTAATGGTGGCCTTCCTTGTGTTCCTTCAGAAAAAGACTCATATACTCAAACTTATCAGAAGATGATTGTAAAGATTGTAAACAATTCCAACTACCCTACTCCAAAATACGCAACTCCAATGTCTGCGGGTATGGATCTTAATGCAAACATAGATGCCCCAATAACATTGGCTCCGCTGGAGAGATGTCTGGTTCCTACGGGACTCTTCATTGAACTGCCGCAAGGGTATGAGGCTCAGATAAGACCACGCAGCGGACTGGCTGCAAAATACGGTATTACAGTGGCTAACGCCCCGGGAACCATAGATGCGGACTATCGCGGAGAGATAAAGGTAATATTGGTAAACCTCTCCAAGGAGGAGTTTGTAATTAAGCCGGGTGAGAGAGTTGCTCAGATGGTTATTGCAAAGTATCAGCAGGTGCAGTGGAGTGTGGTGGATAAGTTGGATGAGACGCTCAGAGGTGAGGGAGGATTCGGCTCTACAGGTCTGGGTATTAAGGCAAACAACATCTCCGCCTCCAAGATAAGCAACGCCAACGGCAAGGCGGATATTGTAAAACTCTACACCGTATACCAGAGATGCAGCGGCCTCTGCACAGATACCAGAAAACTTACGGAGGGGTGTCTCTTCTTTGCCCTCAAGGGTGAAAACTTTGACGGTAACGAGTTTATAGTAAAGGCATTGGAAGGAGGAGCAGCATACGTTGTAACTGATAATCCAAAGATGGCTAAAGAGGCTCGTAAGAAGTTCCCTAAGAGAATCATTCTTGTAGAGAGTTCTCTTAAGACTCTCCAACTTCTGGCAAAGCACCACCGTCTTCAGTTTAAGATTCCGGTAATAGGACTCACCGGAACCAACGGAAAGACCACAACTAAAGAGCTTATAAACGCCGTACTCTCAACAAGATACAAAGTCATTGCAACAGAGGGCAACTTTAACAATGATATTGGAGTTCCGCTCACTCTGTTAAGAATAGATAAAGATACGGAGGTTGCAGTAGTGGAAATGGGAGCCTCTCATCCAAAAGATATTGCAACCCTCTCCTCAATAGTCTGCCCATCATTCGGTCTTATCACAACCATAGGTAAGGCCCACCTCCAGGGATTCGGTTCATTGGAAGGAGTTATGAAAGCAAAGGGGGAACTCTATGATAACCTCCAGGAATACAAGAAGATAGCCTTTGTAAATACAGACAACCCTATACTTGTAAAGATGGCGGAAAAGAGGCCTAACCTTCAGATTGTGCCTTACGGAGTTACCAGCAACTGCGCCTACATCATTCCGGGAAGTGACAAGGATCCGTTCCTCAAGATGGAGATTGCAGACCCTACCGGCTCATCAAAGGAGGGCAGAATGATTACCGTAAAGACCAACCTTATAGGAGCTTACAACAGTGATAATGTTCTTGCGGCTCTCTGCATAGGAACCTACTTTGCAATCCCTACAGCAGATGCAATCAGAGCAATTGGTGCCTACGTTCCATCCAACAACCGCTCTCAGATGACAAAGACCAAGAGCAACATTCTTATCAAAGATACCTACAACGCCAACCCTACAAGTATGAAGTGCTCTCTCAACAGCTTTGAGACTCTGCAGACTTCACGCTCAATGAAGGGGGGGAAGGTGCTGATTCTGGGAGATATGAGAGAACTGGGCAAGGAGTCGCAGAAGGAGCACAAAGATATTTTGGATACCGCACTTAAGATGCTGCCTTCAAAGATTCTGCTTGTTGGTGAGGAGTTCACAAAGGCATACAATGAACTCTTCTCCAAGAAATCTTCTGCAATCAAACAGGCAAAGGACAAAGTAGAAGTTAAGACCTTCCCTTCTACCTCAGAGGCTGGAGCTTTCCTTAAGGAGAACCCGCTCAAAGGTTGCACCGTCCTTATAAAGGGCTCACACAGTGTAGGTTTGGAAAAACTGTTTGATCTGTTATAGAGATGTTTAGGAGAATTCTTTTAAGTGTTGTGTTTTTGCTGGCAACTGTTTCTCTCTTTGCTCAGACGGAGAGGACTCAGCCGGAACCCACAATAAACCAGGATAATACCGTAACCTTCCATTTTGCCGCTCCTACGGCAGACTCTGTTTTTGTAGACGGAGATTTCCTACCGGACAACAAGCGCCATCAAAAAATGCAGAGGGGAGAGAACGGTGTATGGGTATACATAACGGAGAAACCTCTGGAGCCTGAGATCTACACCTACTCCTATTTCATTAATGGAAACAGAGTTGAGGATCCATACAACATATTCGTTTGGAGAAACTGCGCCTCCTTCTATAACATCTTTATTATCAACGGAGAAAGGACTAGGAACTATGTAAATAAAGATGTGCCTCACGGCTCGGTTGCAAAGGTATGGTACCCTTCCGCTTCATTCAGCAACAGCCGCAGAATGAGTATCTATACTCCTCCGGGATATAACCCGCGCGGCAGCAAAAAGTATCCGGTCTTCTATCTTCTTCACGGAGCGGGACAGGATGAAGATTCCTGGCTGGGCTTTGGAAGAATGGCTCAGATAATGGATAACCTTATCAGAGAGGGAAAGGTAAAGCCTATGATTGTTGTGATGCCTAACGGAAACGTTTCTCAGCAATCTGCACCGCTGGAAGGATCAGACAGTTACATACTTCCAACCTTCTTCCCTCCAAGAACAATGAACGGGGAGTTTGAGGCAAGTTTCAATGAGATAATCTCATTTGTAGAGAGCAATTACAGGGTTAAAAAATCCAAAGATTCAAGAGCAATAGGCGGCCTGAGCATGGGCGGCTTCCACTCAATTTACATCTCCGCCAACAACCCAAAACTCTTTGGTTATGTTGGCCTTTTCTCCCCGGTTCTGGACCCTTCAATTGCCCAACCGGCAAACAAGACAGGTTTCGAACTTTCAGAGATTTACATAAATTTTGAACAGAAACTGAAAACTCAGTTTGAAAAGGCTCCGCTATATTGGATTGGTGTTGGTGATAAAGACCCTTACAAACCGCAGGTAGACAAACTTAGAACACTTCTCAACAATAACAACCTTCAGTACAGTTACAACGAGACCTCAGGCGGCCACGTCTGGACCAACTGGAGAATCTACTTAGAGGAATTCCTACCACTGCTGTTCCAATAACAGCCGACGCCCCCTCACACTCTCTTTATTCCACAGAGTAAGAGACTCTTACAAGAACACACTGTCTAGGAACTGATAGCTCTGTATTTTGATTTAGATAAGAGACTATACAAGTATTAAAGTCATTGTTGAGTTTGTTATCAACATTCCAATGCAACCTGTTGTTTGATGCACTGAGAGAGTCCGGTAATATATAGAATGAACGAGCCACACCACCTGAAGTTCTATCTCTCAAGGTAAATGAAGCATCTGTGTGGAATGTTTCATAGGGCAACAAAATCCCCCATAATGGCGGAAAAGATGATGACATTAATTCTAAAGCATCATCTATATCAACATGACTTAAGAGAGGTGTCATCAAACTAGTATTATCTTCAATAACAATCCCATTCTGTTTTAAAGAATAGACTCCCAAAAAAACGATACTATTCGTACCGGAAAGACTGACTGAATTGAAGGCCTTTAACTTAACATTAAACTCTATGTTTGTGAGCGTATCTACAAATTGCCATGTGCCCTGATAAGCAACTTTGGCGCTGTCCAAAGAATTAGACTGAACACCCGGAGGATTGAAATCCAGTTGACCAAACAGTTCTGAAGATGTCAAAACACTCACTAATAGGCTTATAACAATGAACAATAGTTTTCTCATACTATTACTAATTTGAAAATGTTGTAAAACAGTTTGTTCCAATAGCTATTCCTTGTGCAGGGTGATGACATCTATTTCAGGCCAGGCACCAAGGCGGAAACGTATCATACCTCCAATGCCCGTAGAGACAAAGAGTTGCTGGTTGCCCTCTTTATAGAGGCCGCCCCAGTAAGGACCAACCATCCACCTTGCAAATGAGAACTTGCCTATTCTGAAATGGCCGCCGTGTGTGTGGCCTGAAAGAGTGAGTGGAATCTCTTTTTTTCCCAACACTTTGTGTCTCCAGAACCAGGGGTCATGAGAGAGGAGGATTGTGAAGCAGTCTGACGGAACGCCCTCCATTGCCTTATCCAAATCTGCCAGGTGAAGCCTTCCTACTTTGCCCTCATTTTCCACTCCGGCTATTGCAAGACTTGAGGTAGAATCTCCTATGATAATATTCTCATTCAAAAGCACTTGCCATCCCATGTTGCGTTCCGTTTCAACCAATTTGTTCTTATCTTTTACAACAGAGGAGGGATTCTTTCTAAGTTGGCCGTAAATGGCATAATCGTGATTACCCAAAACGGAAATGACACCGTAACGAGCCTTTAAGCGGGAGAGAATATCTGTAAAAGGAGCAAGTTCTTTACTCTGTTTTGAGACTATATCTCCAGTAAAAACAATCAAATCAGGATTTTGTGCGTTAATGGTATCTACTATTTTTGAAACGCACTGAGGACATTTGACAAAATTATTCAGATGAAGATCTGAAATCTGAACTATCTTAAAGTTGTTAAACTCCTTTGGCAGAGTGTTATCTGAGATTACTTGCTCTTTTACAACAAGACGTTTCCAACCGGATGTAAAGCCATAAAAAACTGAAGCAATGACAATTACGGCAAGGATGAGCCCTGCCGCTTTCAATACTTTACGGCCAAATGAAGAGCATTTCTTCATTATTTGATTTTATAACGGGGATGGAAGTTGCGGCTCTCCAGTTTGCGGAGTTTGCCGCCTATGAGTTTGCGGCGAATCTGTGAAACGCGGTCTACAAAGAGGTGGCCGTCTAAATGGTCAAGTTCATGCTGAACCATACGGCAACCGAATCCACTGAACTCCTCTGTAACCTCCTGGCGCTTCTCATTGATATAACGTACTTTAATCTTGCTTGGACGGATTACGTTGCAGTTGATGTCTGGAACGCTGAGACACCCTTCAGAGTACTCCGATGTCTCTTCACTCTTCTCCAGAATCTCCGGATTAATCATAAAACGCTTAAAATCTTTTAGTTCCGGATAGTCATCTGCTATGTCTGTTCCGTCTACTATAAGAACTCTCAGACTCTTTCCCACCTGCGGAGCGGCAATTCCCACGCCGTCTGCATTTTTCATAGTCTCATACATATCGTTAAGCAGAGTATCCAACCCCTCCATATTGGGATCTACGGGTTTTGCTATCTCTCTGAGGACCGGTTGTCCATATACATATATAGGTAGTACCATATCTCTAAATATTTTTCCTGTCCATATACCCCTGCAAAATCAGTGCTGCGCTTATTTTATCTGCAGCGCCTTTTTGGCTACGGTCAGATTTTTTCATACCACCCTCAATCATAGCGCGTTGCGCCAGAGTAGTGGTAAAGCGCTCATCCTCTAAAACTATCGGGATATTGGGGAAATTCTTCTTAAGGTTCTTCAAAAAAGGGTCAACATACTGTGCGCATTCGGCCGGAGTGTTGTTGAGATTTTTGGGATATCCCACCACAAATAGAGTGATAGTCTCACTCTGAGCATAGTTTTTGAGATATTCAATTATCTTTGCAGAGGATACTGTGTCTAGAGCGGAGGCAAAAATGCCGAGGGGATCACTTACTGCAACCCCAACCCTTTTTCTTCCGTAATCTATTCCGATTATCCTCTCCATACGGAGGACAAAGTTAGGTAATTTTATGTTAAAGATACTTTCAGACAAATACCACCTGAAGTTCACTCAGGAAGAGCCTGAGAAAGACCTTTTTGTGGTTAAGGGAAGCGGTAGGAGCATTCTGCTTACCCTTCTGCTTGTTGTAGTGGGCGGATTCCTGCTCTCTTTTGTGGTAATAATGGTAACGCCGCTAAAGAGGCTTTTGCCGGGCTACCCAACAGAGCAAACCCGCAAGGAGATGGTGGAAAACCGCATAATGGTAGATTCACTTAAACAACAGATAAATCAGTGGCAGAAGGAGATGAAGGCCATTCAGCTTGTAACCTCAGGCATGACTCCGGATAACCAGCCAAAAATGGAGGAGGAGAATGAGCAGGGAAGATAGACGCAGGATTGCCATACTGGGCTCTACCGGCTCAATAGGAACCCAGGCTTTGGATGTGATTTCTCAGCATCCGGATTTGTTTCAGGTGGAGATGCTCTCTGCCGGCAGCAATGCAGAACTTCTGATTCAGCAAGCAAAACAGTTTAACCCGAATTCTGTAGTAATCTGTAACAAAGAGCGTTACCAGGAGGTAAAGGATGCTTTGGACCCTCTGGATATTAAGGTCTTTGCAGGTGTGGAATCTGCCGGAGAACTCTCCGGAGGAAGCAACGTAGATATAGTACTTGCCGCAATGGTAGGCTTTAGCGGACTCTCTCCAACAATCACTGCAATAAAGAAGGGAAAGATTATTGCCCTTGCAAACAAGGAGACACTGGTTGCTGCAGGAAGCATAATAAGTAAACTGTCCGCAGAGTACAACGCCCCTATAATTCCCGTAGACTCAGAGCATTCCGCAATCTTCCAGTCACTGCAGGGAGAGAGAACTCAGATAGAAAAACTTCTGCTTACAGCCAGCGGAGGTCCTTTTAGATATACAGATGTTTCTGAGTTTGAGAACATTACAATGGAACAAGCTCTCAACCATCCTAACTGGAATATGGGAGCAAAGGTCACAATTGACTCAGCCACAATGATGAACAAGGGTTTGGAGATTATGGAGGCGGCCTGGCTCTTCAACGTTCCAGTGGAGAAGATTGAGGTAGTGGTTCATCCTCAATCTATTGTACACTCTATGGTACAGTTTGTAGACGGCAGTATAAAGGCACAGTTGGGCTTCCCGGATATGAGAGTTCCTATCCAGTACGCACTCTCCTATCCTGTACGTATATCTCTGAATACAAAGAGGATAAGCTTCTCGGAGCTAAAAGAACTTACCTTCTCCGCTCCGGATCTGAACAAGTTTGTTTGCCTTAGAATAGCATATGACTGCTTTAAGAAGGGAGGCAACATTCCTTGTGCAATGAACGGAGCCAACGAGGTTGCAGTTGAAGCATTTTTGAACAAAAAGATAAAATTTACCCAGATACCTCAGCTTATTGAAAAGACCCTTGAAAAAATCTCTTTCATTCCTGTATGCACGTTGGATGAAATTTTTGAAACAGACAGAGTTTCAAAGGTTTATGCAAGAGAGCTTTTAAGTAAATTTTAACCGCACGCAGTTTTTATCATGGCAGTTTTAATTAAGATAGTTCAAGTTATACTGGCACTCAGTCTGCTGGTTTTGGTTCACGAGTTCGGACACTTCTTCTTTGCAAGATTGTTCAAGATAAAGGTGGAGAAGTTTTACCTCTTCTTTGACGCAGGGTTTGCACTCTTCAGATGGAAGCCTAAAAAGTCTGATACTGAGTACGGTATAGGCTGGTTGCCAATTGGAGGTTACTGCAAGATTGCGGGAATGATAGATGAGTCTATGGACAAGGAGCAGCTCAAGAGTGAACCTAAACCTTGGGAGTTCCGTTCACATCCAGCCTGGCAGAGATTCTTTGTTTTGTTCGGAGGTGTATTCTTCAACGTCATACTTGCTATAGTAATCTATACCGTAATGATGTGCACCTGGGGAGAGCAGTACATTAAGAACTCGGATGTAACTACCGGTATAGCAACCAATGAGTTAGGACGTGAGATCGGTTTCCGCAATGCAGACAAGGTGATTGCATTTGACGGAAAAGAGGTTGAGAAGTTTGATGAACTCCGCATACAACTCATTCAGAATCAGGCAGCAGAGGCAACAGTTGAAAGAGCCGGCAAGGAGATGACACTTAGCATTGACCCTAACTACATGCCTGCAATTTTGGAGAGTGCAGACCTCTTTGACTACGGTATACCGTTTGTGGTTCAGGAGATTCCGGATACTTCATCAAATGCAGGAGCAGGTCTGCTTGCAGGTGACAGGATTGTTGCAATCACCTCTTTGGCAGATACCCTCGGGAAGGAAGAGGGAGGACATGAACTGATGCTCTCAGAGGTGAGAGAGTTCCTTGCAAATCATCCGGGGCAGCAGATAGAGGCAATGGTGCAGAGAACTGTTAACGAGAAGGATACAACCCTTCAGATTCCGCTCAAGGTTAATGAGAACGGATTGCTGGAGATTCTTATAGACGGAGACCTTTCCAACTACTACAAGATTACTGAGCACAAATACTCCGCACTTGCTGCAATTCCTGCAGGAATCAAGAAGGCCGGAGAACAGATATCCAACTACTGGAAGCAGTTGAAACTAATCTTCACACCTAAGACTCAGGCATATAAGTCTGTGGGTAGTTTCATTGCAATAGGACAGATTTTCCCTGGCGTTTGGAACTGGAGATCATTCTGGGCCATAACCGCCTTCCTCTCAATAATGTTGGCGGTTCTGAACATACTCCCTATTCCGGCACTGGACGGCGGCCACATATTATTCACTCTTTATGAGATGGTTACAGGGCGCAAACCAAGTGACAAGTTCCTTATGGTGGCGCAGACCGTAGGTATGATTCTTCTGATTGCCCTAATGATTTTGGCATTCGGAAATGATATACTCCGTCTTCTGAAGTAGCTGCATATTGATAAATAATTGATGTTTCAAAGAGGGGTGTTAAGGTCAAATACCCTTAACTTTGGTCTGTAAAACAGAATCAATATGCGCAAATATCTATTACTTCTTGCTACCGCCCTCTTGCTTTGGGGCTGCAAAGATGAAAACTCCTATCTGAAAACCGTTACCGGAAAGGCAGGTGAGGTTATTGTTGTATTGGACAGGAACAACTGGACGGGAGAGGTTGGAAACTCCCTCAGGAACACACTGGCAATAGATTACCCTATGCTTCCTCAGAAGGAGCCTTCCTTCAACCTTATAAACATCAGCAAGACATCATTCTCAGATCTATTTAAGATTCACCGTAACATAATCTACTTTAACATAGACGAGAAGGTTACCCAGAGCGGCGTCTTTGTCAGAAGAGACGTATGGGCTCAGCCTCAGATAGTTATTACGGTAGAGGCAAAGGATTCCCAGGAGGCTTCCGAACTCATTCAGAATAACTCCCAGGTAATCTTCAATGCCATAGATCAGATAGAGAAGGAGAGAATTGCACGAAGTTCAAAGAAGTATGAGGAGAGTTCCATCCGAAGCGTTGTGGCTGAGAAGTTTGGCGGCAGCCCTTACTTCCCTAAGGGGTACTCCATAAAGAAGGTTACGGAGAGTTTTATCTGGGCCTCACAGGAGACAACCTCCACAAACCTGGGCATACTCATCTACACCATTCCATATGACGGAACGGAGTTCCCTACTATGGAGAAAATCATCGCGGAGCAGAATGAGGTTTTGAAGAACAACGTTCCGGGTATGTTCCCTAACAGTTATATGACAACCGCAACGGCAGAGACCCCTATTATGACGCCTTACAAGTATAAGAACAAGAATTTTGTGGAAATCAGGGGGTTATGGGAGGTTGCCAACGACTATATGGGAGGCCCGTTCGTAGAGCACATCATGTATGCAAAAGAGCCGGGCAAACTCCTTGTGGTTGAGGGATTTGTATATGCTCCAAGATACAAGAAAAGAAACTATATCCGCCAGGTGGAGTCTATAGTCTATTCATTTGAATGGGCTGAAAATTTTCAGAATAAATAAATTTTCCTATATTTGCGCCCCAATTGGTCGGTTCGTCTAACGGTTAGGACACAAGATTTTCATTCTTGTAATAGGAGTTCGATTCTCCTACCGACTACCGTTAAAGAAAGTTTTAAAAATATTTAATTAGATATGGCAAATCATAAGAGTGCAGACAAGCGTGTTCGTCAGAACGCAAAGCGCAAGGAGCATAACCACTATTATGCAAAGACTGCCCGCAACGCCATCAAGGCTTTGAGGGAGACTACAGAGAAGAAAGAGGCAGAGGAGAAGCTTCCTCAGATGGAGTCTATGTTGGACAAACTCGTAAACAAGGGCATTATCCACAAGAACAAGGCTTCCAACCTCAAGAGCGGTCTTGCAAAGCACGTTGCAAAACTCTCTGCTGAGTAAATTTTATCCTTTGGGTAAAAACTTTTAATATCCGTAGAAGTTTTTACGGGAATGCTGTGTAGTTAGATTTAACTTCCCGAATTTCGGGAAGTTTTTTTATTTACACAGCTATGAAAAAGAACCTTACAACAATCAAGAACTGGGATGAAAGCCAGCGGCCGAGAGAGAAGTTTCTTGCCAAAGGTGCCGGGGCGTTAGGAACAGAGGAGCTGATAGCTATCATCCTTGGAAGCGGAACCACCAGAAAAAACGCGGTTGAACTCTCCAGAGAACTATTAGATGCAGCGGATAATGATCTGCACAAACTCTCAAAGTTCTCATTAGAAGAGTATAAGGAGTTTGAGGGGATGGGAGAGGCAAAGGCCGTCTCAATAATGGCTCTCTTTGAATTCTCCAAAAGGTATCAGACAGAGAGTGCCCAACCTCTTCCAAGAATCTACTCGTCACTGGCGGCAGCAGACAACATCTCCCCGCTGCTTAAGGATTTACCCTATGAAGAGTGTTGGGTAATGTATCTCAATAGAAATAACCGCCTTATAGCCAAGGAGAGACTCTCGAGCGGTGGAACCCATTCCACCGTACTGGATGTGAAGATGATTCTCAAAAGGGCAATGGCAAAACTGGCCACCTCAATCATTCTGATTCACAACCACCCGAGCGGAAGCAAAAAGCCGGGGAAGGATGATATCATACAGACCAGGCGTCTGGTGGAGGCTGCCAAGCTCTGCGATATCTCTATTCTGGACCATTTAATCATAACGCCTAACGGCTACTTTTCTTTCTCTGACGATGGGGCAATATAGTTTTTTACTATCTTTGGATAGTAAAACCAATCAGTATGAAAATAGTAGACCTCAGCAAAGAAAATTGCATTGTGAGCCAGTACATGGCTGAACTCAGAGACAAAAAAGTTCAGAAAGACAGTATGCGTTTCCGCCTCAATATGGAGCGTATAGGAATGTATGCGGCTATGGAGATTAGTAAGACTCTCAGTTACAAAGAGACTCAGGTACAGACTCCTCTTGGAATAGCACAGTGTAAAACATTGGAAGACAAGGTAGTTATCTCATCTATTATGAGAGCGGGCCTCACTATTCACAACGGAGTTTTACAAGTCTTTGACAAGGCAGAGAACTCATTCATTGCAGCATACCGCAAGTATGGAAATGATAACAAGTTCCTGATTCAGATGGAGTATATGAGCAAACCACCTATGGAGGGTAAAGTGCTCATTCTCACGGACTGTATGATTGCAACCGGAAGTTCTTTGATGTTGGCTTACAACAAATTGATAGATGAAGGAGAGCCTAAACATACTCACATTGTAGCATCAATTGTAAGTGAGGCAGCTCTTTCATACCTCTCAAAACAACTTCCTCACAAGCGTGTAACGCTCTGGGTAGGAGCTGTAGATGAGGAGCTTACAAATAAAGCATATATCATTCCAGGATTGGGAGACGCAGGAGATCTGGCATACGGAGAGAAACTTTAAATCTCTCTTCTCATTCTTGCAATAGGAATATTCAACTGGCTGCGGTACTTGGCAATAGTACGGCGTGATATCTTGTACCCCTTACTTGTAAGGAGATCTACAAGTTCCTCATCTGTAAGTGGTTGAGACTTATCTTCGTTCTCCACGCTCTGCTGGAGAATCTTCTTGATTTCTCTTGTGGAGACCTCCTCTCCGGAGTCCGTACTCATTCCCTCTGAGAAGAAATGTTTGAGCGGATAGATGCCGAACGGAGTCTGTATATACTTGCTGTTCACCACTCTGGAGATGGTTGAAATATCCAGGCCGGTCTTCTCCGCCACGTTACGCAGTACCATTGGTTTGAGTTCCGTATCATCTCCGTCTAAAAAGTAATCTCTTTGCAATGAGACAATTGCCTCCATAGTTCTCTGCATTGTATCCTGGCGGCGGCGTATTGCCTCAAGGAACCACTTTGCTCCGTCCACCTTGCTCTTTACAAAACTTGAAGCCTCCTTCTCAGTCTTGCTCACACCTGGACGTTTCTCCAGATATTTCTCATAATCTTTGGAGACCTTAATCTGAGGAATGTAGAACTTTGGAAGAGAGACAACAAGATTACCATCCTCATTCTCAAGAATAAAGTCCGGAACAATCTGCATTGTCTGATCCGTGTAGGAGTCATCTACCTGCCCGCCTGGATGGAGGTTGAGTTTACGGATAACATCATAGGCCTCCTTAACTTCATCCTCAGTGATGTTCAAACGGGCCATTATCTTCTCAAAGTGTTTCTTTGTAAACTCCTCATAATAAGACTCCAGTATCTGCTGAGCATGCTCTACCGCAGGAGTTCTGTTCTCTTTTGCTTTCAGTTGCAGAAGCAGACACTCTTTTGTATTGCGGGCACCCACGCCAACGGGATCTAACTGCTGGATATCTTCAGTAAGTATGTTCTCCAACTCCTCTACGGTAGTATCTATATTCAAACGGAGATAGATATCGTTTTCCAATGAGGAGAGATCTCTTGTAAGATAACCGCTGGAGTCCAGCGAGCAGATAATAAAGCTTGCAATCTTGCGCCTTCTCTCATCCATCTTGCGGTAACCAAGCTGGTCTAAAAGAGACTGATACAAACTCTCCTTTACGGAGAAGGTGTTGTACTGCGGCCTCTCATCTTTTCCGCGATTGTTTACATAGAGTTTGTATGACGGGATGGTATCATCCTTTACCTCACTCAGAGACAATTTCTTGCGCTCTTCCGGATTCTCATCTTTCTGGCTCTCTTCCGGATCTTCCAAAACGGGGTTCTCCTCTATCTCCTTCTGTATCTTCTGTTCAAGCTCAACAAGAGGGAGTTCCAGAAGTTTGATAGTCTGGATCTGTATAGGGGTCAGAGTCTGTATCTGCGCGGTAGTCTGACCTATTCCTAATCCCGTTTTTGATGATTGCTTTGCCATATCTATACAAAGATACTATTTTTTTTAAATTTGTCCTGTAAAGCAAGTGCGGTATATGGAACCTATCAACCTAGAAGAAGTAATCAGAAAGAAAAGTCCAAAACTGGCAAAGAAACTTCCAAAATTTGTCATCAGACTTATGGCAAGGCTGGTACATCTTAAGGAGATTAACTATGTTTTGGAGAACTGGGGCCATCTGAAGGGTGTGGAGTTTGCAGAGGCCACTCTCAAATACATGAACGTAACCAGAGAGGTTAAATTGCTTGATCCTGAATCTCTTAAGGAGGGTCAAAGGTATATCTTCGTCAGCAACCATCCGCTGGGAGGATTGGACGGAATGATTATAGCCTCTGAAATGAACAAGAGGTTTGGTCCCTCAAAGTTTTTGGTAAACGATATTCTTATGAATGTTGAACCGTTGCAGGAGATTTTTGTCCCCGTAAACAACCTCGGCTCTACCGGAAAGGAGGGAATAAAATTGGTGAAGGAACTCTATCAATCTGACTACAATGTTCTGAACTTCCCTGCCGGTGCCTGCTCACGTCTGATTAAGGGCAAGATACAGGATCTTGAGTGGAAGAACAGTTTCATTAAGGAGGCTCTAAAGTGTAAGCGCCCTATTGTTCCTCTCTACTTCAACGGTAAAAATTCCAAACTTTTCTACTGGACTTCAAAGATAAGGATGGCACTGGGTATCAAGGCTTTCATAGAGATGATACTGTTGCCTAGAGAGATGTTCCGCCAGAAGAACCGCAAACTGACGATGACCATCGGGAGCCCTATAAGCTGGGAGGAGATTGCAGCCTCAAAAAAGAGCCCTCAGTATTGGTGCAATGAGATTAGAACAATAGTGTACAGTTATGCAGACCGTAGTTGAAGCAATAGATAGAGAGCTGATAAAAAGAGAGTTAACTCCGGAGAAATTTATCGGGAAAACACGCAAGGGAGATAACTACATCTTTGAAGTTACCGCAGCAGACTCTCCTTTTACAATGAGGGAGATTGGAAGACTGAGAGAGGTCTCTTTCCGTTTGGGAGGCGGCGGAACAGGAAAATCCATAGATATTGATGAGTACGATACGGATTCCGAGGATGCCTATAAACAGCTGATAGTGTGGGATAAAGAGGAGCAGGAAATTATCGGAGGCTACCGTTACATTGTCTGCAGCGCGCTGGATCCCAAGAAGATGGCTACTGCGGAACTCTTCAAGTTCTCAGATAAGTTTGTAAACACCTACCTTCCCTGGACTATAGAACTGGGAAGAAGCTTCATACAACCTAACTATCAGAGTGCCAACCTTCGCAGAAAGAGCATCTTTGCTCTGGACAACCTTTGGGACGGATTGGGAGCGCTCATTGCAAAATATGACAACATCCAGTATCTCTTTGGAAAGGTTACCATGTATACCGGTTACAACCGTACCGCAAGAAACATTCTGATTACCTTCCTAAACAGATATTTCCCGGATAAAGAGGGGCTTGTACTTGCCTATAAACCACTGGATTGCAACACCAAAGACCCATATATTCTCTCTCTCTTTGAGGGATTGGATTACAGGGAGGCTTGTAAGGTTTTGGTTAAAGAGCTCAAGAACAGAGGAGAGAATATTCCACCTCTCATTCACTCCTATATGAACCTCTCACCATCTATGAAGATTTTTGAAACCTCTATAAACGAGGGCTTTGGAGGAGTTGAGGAGACAGGTCTTCTGATTAAGATTTCAGATATCTATCCGGAGAAACTGGACCGCCACGTAGCCCCTATCCGCAAGTGGGCGGAGGAGAAAAAATACAAATGGTGGATGAGAAGAAAGGTCTTTAAAAAGCGTACCAGCCTATAGCGGACTTTACAACTTTGGCCTGCTTATACTCTGAAGAGAGTTCATAGCAGATTTTCATAGCATCTGACTTGTTGCGGAAATCCCCGATGTGCACCATAAAGTATGGCGCCTTGTAATCTCTGTATACTTTATGGTTGGGATAAGCGCTTTTGAGTGAGCTCTCTACGCTGGCAGATACCCTTCTTGCACTCTGTGCGTTGCTTGAATAGACCAGCACCTTATATCCGTTTCTCTTTTTAGCGGATTGCTGAGAGAGATAACGCTCAAAAGCACCCTTTACCTCAGGAGTCTGATTAACTGTAATATTTCCCCCGGAAGATTGTGAAAGTAATGTAAATACGGAGGTGTTAATCAGAGTGGAATCCATCGTATCCATATACGGTGGTTGAACTTTTAGAGTATCCTGTCCCTTGGCATAAACAGAGACCATGAGAATCAAAGGAAGTATGTAGAGTATCTTTTTCATATCCAAATACAAAGTTAAAAATCTTATCTTTGTCTTGCAAAAGAGAAGCCATGGATCAGAAGATTTACATAGAAACCTACGGATGCCAGATGAATGTGAATGATTCTCAGGTGGCTGCATCCATTCTCGTAAACGAGGGGTGCACCATTACGGAAGATATCCACCAGGCAGACGTTATCCTTGTAAACACCTGTTCTGTAAGAGATAACGCAGAGAAAAGAGTTCTCGGCCGCCTGGAGGTATTCCATCAGGAGAAGAAAAAACGTCCTAACATCATAGTTGGAGTTATGGGCTGTATGGCTCAGAGGCTGAGAGAAAAACTTCTGGAGAACAACAATGTAGATTTCTCCATAGGACCGGACTCCTACCGCTCTCTTCCAAATGTCATCAAACATATTTCAGACGGAGGAGAAAAACTCTCTGAGACCACTCTCTCCAAAACGGAAACTTATGCAGACATCAATCCTGTACGCGTTGATTCTAACGGAGTTACAGCCTTTATATCTATTATGAGAGGCTGCAACAATATGTGCTCCTACTGCATAGTTCCCTTTACAAGAGGAAGGGAGAGAAGCAGAGATCCAAAGAGTATTGTACAGGAGGCTAAGCAACTTGTAGAAGAGGGCTTTAAAGAGGTTACCCTTTTGGGACAGAATGTAGATTCCTACCTCTGGAAAGAGCCGGACAACCCTACCAAGACAGTAAACTTTGCCCAGCTTCTGGAGCTTGTTGCACTGGTTAATCCTAAACTTAGAGTAAGGTTCCAAACCTCTCATCCTAAGGATATAAGACGCGGCGTACTCTACACTATGGCAATGTATCCAAACATCTGCCCTCACATCCACCTGCCGGTTCAGAGCGGAAGCAACCGTATGCTGGAGAAGATGAACCGCAAATACACCAGAGAGGAGTACCTTCAGAAGATCCAGGATATCAGAGAGATACTTCCGGAGAGCGCCATCACCACAGATATAATTGCAGGCTTCTGCTCGGAGACGGATGAAGATCACAAGCAGACCCTCTCTCTTCTGAAAGAGGTGCAGTATGACAGCGCCTTTATGTTCCAGTACTCGCAACGGCCTGATACTCTGGCTGCCAAGAGATATCCCGATGATGTCCCGGAAGAGACAAAGACCGCACGTCTTAATGAAATCATCTCCCTTCAGAACACAATCTCCCTTGCCGCCAATAAAAAATGCATTGGCAAGACTTATGAAGTTCTTGTAGAGGGAACCTCCAAACGCTCAGAAAACCAGATGATTGGGCGCACCCCTCAAAACAAGGTCTGTGTCTTTGACAAAAAGGACTGTGCACCCGGGGACTTTGTTCACGTCAAAGTTCTCTCCGCAACCAGCGCTACCCTTATGGGTGAGATTGTAAAGCCAAAGAACAACCTGATTTACAAGGCAGAACAGAGCTTTGACGAGATTATAAAAGAGAAGGTGATTGAACCTATCGAGAAACTTAAAAAAGAACTCAAAAAAAAGTAGAATAGTTATGACAAAGATGCTTACCATTTATAAGGGCAACTTAAGAAATGAAGTTACCCATCTACAGTCCGGAACCAAAATCATTACGGACGCACCTCTGGATAACCACGGCAAAGGAGAGAGTTTCTCCCCTACTGACCTACTGGCCAGTTCATTAAGCTGCTGCATGCTTACTATTATGGGCATCTCTGCCGCAACTTACGGTTACAACCTTGAGGGCACAGAGGTTGAAACAGAGAAGATTATGGGTACAGACCCAAGAAGGGTCATAGAGATAAAAGTGGACTTCCGCTTCCCTAAAAACAGCAACTTTACTCCTCAGCAGAAGAGAGTTATAGAGGCTGCTGCAAAGAGTTGCCCTGTCTACCACTCCCTCCACCCAGATATCAAGAAGACAATAACCTTCAACTGGTAACAATTTTTTACTATATTTGCATCCCGATTCGCAGGAAGCACTTAGCTTCCTTCAATCACTGAGGCCCGGATGGCGGAATTGGTAGACGCGCTGGTCTCAAACACCAGTGGGGTAAAACCTGTGCCGGTTCGATCCCGGCTCCGGGTACAAGAAAGACTTTGTAAGTTGCTGATTTTCAAGCACCATACAAAGTCTTCTTTTTTACCCCCCAGATTTGGTCACTTTTGGTCACCTTCCCCCGAAATCGGTCACTTTCGTTCACCCTTTCCGTGTATTATTACAACTCACCGAGTCCGGACCTAAGCGATGACCAGTCAATATTATAAATAGTAATTGACAGCTCACGATAGTCCCAGATTCACTTGCTTCCGCCCGAG
>JAGDBO010000008.1 GCA_017959005.1 Bacteroidales bacterium
AAATCAGAAGATGAAAAAGATTTTAATTCTTGCTCTTGCACTTGTTTTTGTTCTTCCTTCATTTGCTCAGAAGCTTACAAAGGAGGAGAAGGCTGCTCAGCAGAAGGCTCTCTATGAGACTATGGTCAAGGCTCTTGAGGAGAACGATTGGGCTATCGTTCCATCTTCATACACAGACTCTGACGGTATCTCAGAACAGCTTACTGATAACGGCATATTCATCTCTTATGAGAAGAAAAATATGTTTATGCAGGGCTTAAGAGTTTGCGGTAATTCCTATACCAACATCGCAGAGGTAAAGGACATCGAATTCAACAAAGACAAGAAGGGTAACATTAAGAATGTAATTATCAGAGTACAGGGAAGACACATCCAGGGTACATACAAGATTACTCTTCCAAAGGTAGATAACGGAAACAATGTGGATGTAATTTTCACTCCTTCTTCCGGAACTACCCGTAAGTTCCAGGGACCGCTTGTACCTTCAAAGGTTGCAGGCTTCTATAAGAAATCTAACCCGGAGTAAACTCTGAGAATCAAATACTTACGAAAGAGGGATGACCAGAATAGTGGTCATCCCCTTTTTATATCCCGTCTCCGCTACTCTTACCTTTGCAGAATGCGGAGCTGTTCTTACTTTCTTTGTTCTCCGTTAGTAAGAGGAGTAAACTGTTGCCATGATGGCGTTCAGAGCAACGTAAATCGCTGTATCAAAGTCATCCTTAGGGCTTCTGGAGTTGCAGAGCAGAACTCCGTTAACACCGTTCTTTCCTCTTGCCCAAATTGTAGCAGTACCTGCAATGTTTCCTCCGTGGTAAGATGCCCAGTTGGTAAGAGTTGAGTGACCTATTCTCCAACCGAAACCGTAACCTCCCGGAGATGAAGATGTATAGTTGTAATACATCAAATCCAAAGTCTCCTTCTTAAGAATATCAGGAACAACAGTTCCGTAATCCTCAGCACAGAGAACCTGCATAAGGTCTGGTGCAGAAGCTATTACAGCTCCGCAGGCACCTACAACGGTCATATCGTTTCCGTAACCGTCATTGCCGGATACCTGTGAGTAATAAACGCACTCGTTTGAACGTCTGTCTGACTTTTGAGTCTTTGCAACCCACATATCTGTTACACCTGCTTTTGCAGTAACCTCTCTCAAATAAGTTTCATAGGACTTACCAGTAATCTTCTCAATGATCTGACCTAAAACGCAGAATCCCAAATTGTAGTAAGAGTAAACAGCACCAGGCTCGTTGGTAGTTGCAGTACCAACCATATATTTCACTCTCTCTGTCAGACTCTTGCCATAGAATCTGGAGTCTCCTGTAAAGATAGGATCCACGCCGCCTGTTGTAGCATATTGCCAGCCGGTAGTGTGAGTAAGGAGGTGTCTTACCTTAATCTTGTCTACACGTGCTCCATGAGTTCCAGGATACATGCTGTAAAGAATACCCTCTTTACTTCCCTCTCCGTTTGCTCCTGCAGGTGCAAATACATAATCATCAGGAGACAAGAGACCCTCTTCATACAATGTCATGATACAGAGAGCAGTCTGAGCTTTTGAAACGCTGGCTAGACGGAAGAGCATATTTGGAGCAACTCTCACTTTTGGAGTAGCATCAATGTTTGCATAACCGTAACCGTTTGCAAAAACAAGCTTCTCATTCTTTGTGCAGGCAACGGAAATACCAGGGATATTGTACTTAGCCATAACAGCATAAACCTGTTCGTCTATTGTGTTGTTTCCCTTCTTTACAAAGATGAAATATTTTTTGCTGGTAGAACCGTTCTCCGCAGTAACCACCATCTCCGTATCATTGGTAAAGTCAAAGGATGTAACTCCCGATGTAGCAGCCACTCCGCCAATCTTTGCCGTAGCCTTGTCACTGATGCTGAATGTTGGAACAAGCTTGGTAATATCTACCGTCTCCGGAACTGTAATCAATACAAGATTTCTGTTCTGAATTGTTGAAATAGTTGCAGATGGATTGGAAGCAAGACCTGTATTGTTTGCAGATTTAAACTGGAATACAACCAAATCACAAGCCTTTGATACTGTTGGAGTTGGAGGATTAGGAGTAGGATCCGGATCCAATGGTTTACTGCCACCGCCACCACCGCAACTTGCAACAAGCAGCATTGATGAAACCATCACTGCTGCAAGGAGCAGTGTTTTTGCTTTCATAAAAAATCTACTTTTCATAATTCAAGATTTTAATCCTTTTTATAATTATCTATTCTTTTTTCAACTTGCATAACTCTCTTGCTATCAATCTAATAACCATTAATAGCGTCTCTTTATCTTCTCTTTCTTGAAGATGTATTCACCCTCATTTGTGATACCCTCAATGATTACGGTGTAACTTGAGTTACCGTCTGAGGTATTAAATTTGAAGCCGCCCTTTCCGTCAGTAACCTGAACGTTAGGATTCCAGTAAACGGTGCTTCTCTTATCTGAACCGCCGCGTATAATTCCCTTACCGTAAACATCGTATGCAGGAGAGTAGAACCTCTTAGGTCTCTGCCAGCCAAGAGGATAGCCCTTGCTTACATTCTTAGGCATACCGGTTCTTGCACTAGGCCTTGTCTTTATCATTATTACTCTTCTGAGTGATGCGCTACCCTCAATCATAGGAACAAACGGTGCTGCATCATTACCCTGCAGATAGACAAATGCCTCCAACTCATCTACGTTGTAATGCTCCAATTCTGAAGAGGACTGTGCCTGCATTCCGTTAACAAATACCACAACCTCCGCCATATCTGAAACCTCCCATTCAGAGGCTACTCCGGCAACTCTGCTCATAAGTTTTCTCTCTCCTGTAACGGTATCTGTTGAAAATCTTAAACCTTGGCAAGTCTCAATGACATAGGTCATTACATCATATCCGATAAATGGTTTAAGATCCTCCTCAGTCTTAAGCTGACCCTGTTTGAAATATTGAACAGGGAATGGAGAGATGTTATCAGAAGCCTTAACTTTTCTCATTGAGGTAACATAGATAGGATCCAGCTGGTATACCTTTTCTCCACCGGTATTGTAATAGTTCTGAATCATATACTGAGCATCCTCATCTGAGTAGTTAATCTTCTGTTTTCTGCGGTTGTATTGAATCAGCGGAGCAAATGAATCTTCAGAAATTGAAGGGATGAAAGACTTTCTTCCTCCGGTTCCAACTGCATTGACAATGAAGAGTGTAGAGTCCGGGAAGTCTATGTCTTTGAGTTCAAAGAAACCTGCAGAATCCAACTCACCCATTGCGGTGAATCCAATAGAAGGAGCTACAAATGAGACTATTGAAGACTTACCTCTTCTCATAGAGGCCTTTCTTACTCTTCCGCTGATTGTCTGAATATACTCCTTCCCAAACTGAGGAAGTTCAAACTGAGCCTTGAAGATTGCAGGGAGATCATAGTACTGCCAGCCCTGAGTCATCATAAGAAGATCCACGTCACGGTCCCTTACATCCATTGGAACTGAAGTGTCAAAATATCTCTGAGGATTCTCCACATATCCCTTAATCTCAGATGATAAGAACATATAGGAGATGATGTTGTCCTCCGCTCCGGTATAAGGTGCGTGGCTGTCATCCGTAACGGAAACGGAGAAGTTTCCGGCAATAGGTTTATCCAAATCCAATGAGCAGGTAACCAAATCTCTCTGAGTATATTCAGGTTTATCCGTAGAGAACTTTAATCCATCCTTGGTTGAAGGAAGTACAAAGAAAGGTCTCTTTGCATATACATTTCCCTGATTGTCTGCAATTGTTGCAACATTTACTCCCTCAGCCATTTTCATAATAGGAAGAGCCAGCTTTGAAGAGTGTTTGAAATCTCCGTTGTAGAAAATCTCCGTTCCGTTGGAGAGTATCACTCTCAAAGAATCTTTGTTGAGATCATCCGTTGCATAGAGTTCTGCAATAAAGTTGTCTCCTTTACGTGTAAGATTAATCTGAGCACCCGTTGTTGAGACTTCCGGAAGGTTAATCTTCTCAGTAACCTCTCTCTCGTCAGTTACAACTGCATAATACTTCTTACCCGGTTCCGCGGTAAAGACAAAGCTTCCCATACCAATATCATTGGTCTCAAACTCAGCCACTTTCTCACCCTTAGATGTGAAGACTTCTCCCTTGGTCTTTGTTCCGAATCCCTCTTCATTGATGCTCTTTACACCCATCTTTGTCTTAACGGAAGCAAAGTATCTGCCGCTCTCCGGCAGGAACTGACAATCAATCTTGCTGTGAACCTTTTCCTTCTTGAAAGGATTCTGAACACCAACCTTTGTAAATTCCGCGGTCTCGTTAACCTTGTGTTCAACAAGATCCTTAACAAAGTTATCCTTTATAGGATTTATCACCATTATACGGCGGGTAAATATGTAATCCACCGGGAAGTTGAGTCCCCAATAGGTATAAGCCCTGAGGATGGAGATTCCGGTGTTCATATCGCTGTCCAAAACAATGTAACCCTGAAGCACACCGTTACGTCTCTTAATCTTAACTCTCTGAACTGTACGTACGGTCTCCTCTACCCTGTTTGAATAGACATTTTTATTGTAGTAGTAGGTGAGAAGTTCTACATAGATGAAGTTACTCTCCGGAAACTCTGAAATCAGAGAATTGTTAACCAGGTAACCCTTAAACCACAATGTATCTCCAACGCAGTAAGTCTCTTTATCTGTCTGAAGATAAAGCTTCTCCGGGGAGAGCAATTGTGAGAAGGCTGTGAATCTCTCATCAATTTTGCTCTGAGCAAAAAGGTTTCCGCCCATCAGCAGGCAAACAAGGAGTAATAGTGGTAACGTCTGTTTTGTCTTCATAATAATTCAACGCATTTGGGTGCAAGATACAAAAAAAAACAAAAGGGGTAGCGCAAAAATCATTCCGTCTACCCCTTTAAATGTGTTATTTTACCTCTCCTTAGTCTGCCAGAGAGAATCTGTGGAAGGCAACAACCTTAACCTCAGGATCTACTCTCTTCAGGTACTGAGATACTGTCTCCTTACCGTCTCCAAGAGCAAGAATCTGCTCGTTAAGAGTCTTCTCCTTAAAGAACTTCTGAAGACGACCGTTGGCAATGTTCTGAATCATTGCCTCAGGAAGTGAGGCTGCCTTCTGCTCAGCTGCCTCCTTCATGATCTTACGGCCCTGCTCTGCCTGCTCAGCGGTAATCCATCCCTTTGCAGTGTTGCTCTCAATATGATCCTCACTGTCAAAGTGGTTAGGATTAAGGCCGGCCTTTGAGAGAGCTGCGTCTACAGCCTTCTTTACAAGCTCTTCCTTAGTCTTGTTAACTGCAAGTGCAAACTCCTCATCTTTTCTTGCCTGAGGAATCTCATCTGCGGTAACAGCTATAGGAGCCATTGCAGTAATCTGCATTGCAATCTCCTTAACAGCGTCGTCTGCAATCTTCTTGTTGAATCCTACTATGGTAGCCACCTTCTTGTTGCTGTGAACGTAGAAGCCAACGTAAGGAGCCTCAACTTTCTCATAGCAAGCAATAACGTGTTTCTCACCACTCTTACCTGTCTGATCCATAATTGCATCGTCAACTGTGATATCTCCGAGTTTGCATTTCTTCAGAGAATCAAGGTCTGCAGGATACTCAGCCATAGCAGCGTCTGCTATTCCGTTTGCAAGTGCCTGGAATCCGTCAGTTTTTGCTACGAAATCAGTCTCGCAACCGAGGCAAACCATAACGGCCTTATTCATCTCACCGTTTGTACGTGCCAGAACTGCACCCTCAGTAGTCTCTCTGTCTGAACGCTTTGCAGCAACAACCTTACCCTTCTCTCTAAGGATTTCCTTTGCTCTGTCAAAGTCACCGTCAGCCTCAATGAGAGCCTTCTTGCAGTCCATCATACCGGCCTGCGTCATCTGACGCAATTTCATTACATCTGATGCTTTAATATCCATAACTTTCCTCCTTATTCTGCTTTAGGCTCTGCCTTTTTAGCAGGCTTTGCATCCTCTGTATTTACTTTTCTTCTTGGGCGGATTTTCTTTCCCTCAGGAACTGAATCGGAAGCCTTCTTCTCTCCTTCCATCTTTGCAAGTTCCTTATCCTTAGCCCTTTTCTCTTCCTCTGCAGCTTGCTTCTCTCTCTCGAGTTTTCTCTCCTCAAGACCCTCAGCAATAGCGCCGCAAAGTGCACCTACAACAACTGCAACACTCTTTGCTGCATCGTCATTTGCAGGGATAACATAATCAATCGGAGTTGGGTCGCAGCAAGTATCAACCATCGCGATAACAGGAATATTCAGTCTCTTAGCCTCTTTTACTGCATTGGCTTCTTTCTGAACATCAACAACAAACAGTGCTGATGGGAGACGACTCATATCTGCGATAGAACCTAAGTTCTTCTCCAATTTTGCTCTCTGACGGTCTACCTGGAGTTTCTCTCTCTTTGCAAGAGTCTCATATGTACCGTCTGATTTCATTTTATCTATGGTGTTCATCTTCTTAACCGCCTTACGGATTGTAGGGAAGTTAGTAAGCATTCCACCAGGCCATCTTTCTGTAACGTAAGGCATATTAACGGATTGTGCTTTCTCTGCGATAATATCCTTAGCCTGTTTTTTAGTAGCTACAAAGAGAACTCTGCGGCCACTGCGTGCAAGATTCTTCAGCATTGCTGCTGCATCATCTATCATAAGCACGGTTTTGTGCAGGTCTATGATATGGATTCCGTTCTTCTCCATAAAGATATAAGGAGCCATCTTAGGATTCCATTTCCTCTTCAAGTGTCCGAAGTGTGCACCTGCATCTAATAATTCTTGGAAATTTGTTCTTGGCATTTTTGTCAATTTTTAATGCTTGTTTTTTCTGTTTTGCCTGTCACTTTTGTGACTTGGCCTCTTTCATCAATCCTCAGGTAGTTTCCGTCCTGAAGATTTTTCGCAGAAGAGCAAAGTGCAGTAGTCTAATTGAATCCACAGCTTTTACAACTCTTCTGTGCACTGATTGTCCAACGTAAATATTAACGTTTGCTGAACTGGAAGCGTCTGCGTGCACCAGGCTGGCCAGGTTTCTTTCTCTCAACCTCTCTTGCATCTCTAGAAAGGAATCCCTCCTTCTTGAGAACGGAGCGGTAAGCCTCAGCATCAATCTTGCAGAGTGCGCGAGAGATAGCAAGGCGAAGAGCCTCTGCCTGTCCCTTTATTCCACCACCGTCAAGGTTAACGTCAATGTCAAAATTACCTTGAGTGTTGGTTACTGTAAGTGGCTGCATTACAATGTACTTAAGGGAATCATCCGGAAAATATACGTTGAGTTCCTTACCGTTGATTGTAATGTTACCTTTACCTGCATTCACATAAACGCGAGCCACAGCTGATTTACGTCTTCCAAGGGCGTTAACTTTCTCCATGCTCTAAATTTCGTTTAAAGTGATTGTTTTTGGTTTCTGTGCCTCGTGAGGATGCTCACTTCCTGCATAAACGTGCAGGTTGCGGAACATCTGAGCTCCGAGTCTTGACTTAGGAAGCATTCCTCTTACAGCTTCCTCAATAACTGCTACCGGCTTGCGCTGCAATAACTCCTTAGGAGTTGTAAAGCGCTGGCCGCCAGGATAACCGGTGTGACGAACGTACACCTTGTCAGTCAACTTCTTGCCGGTGAGGCGCACCTTCTCAGCATTGATGACAATAACATTGTCACCGCAGTCTGTGTGAGGTGTGAAGTTGGCTTTCATCTTGCCCCTTAGCAGTAAAGCCACGCGAGAAGCAAGACGGCCTAAAACCTGATCTGTCGCATCAATCACAACCCACTCTTTTGTGGCTGTCTGATCGTTTACGAAGACCGATTTGTAACTTCTGTAATCCACTGTTTGTTGTTTTAAATTAATATTAACTCCGCATCCGGCGGAGCCCTCTTTTCAAAAAGGGGTGCAAATATAACTATTTTTTCCCCATCTGCAAACTTCTATGTACTTTTGCAATGTATGTTTAAGATAGGTAACATTGAGTTCCGGGACAAGGCCCTCTTTCTGGCACCTATGGAGGATGTAACAGATGCCTCCTTCAGGTACATCTGCAAGGAGTACGGGGCGGATATGATGTATACGGAGTTCGTCTCATCTGACGGGCTGGTGCACAACGCCCAGAAATCCTTCAAGAAGATGGAGGTCTTTGACTACGAGAGACCCATCGGGATACAGATATACGGCCACATTCCGGAGGCAATGGTAGAGGCGGCAAAGTTTGCCCAGGAGCAGCATCCGAACCTTATAGATATAAACTTTGGCTGCCCGGTCAATAAGATTGCAAAGAGAGGTGCCGGATCTGGTATGATGCGCTTCCCGGATTTGATGGTGGAGATTACGGAGAAGGTTGTCAAGGCGGTAAATCTGCCCGTTACGGTAAAGACTCGCCTTGGGTGGGATGAGAACTCCTTAATAATAGTGGAGCTTGCAGAGAGGCTGCAGGATGCGGGTATACAGGCGCTTACCATACACGGCCGCACCCGCTGCCAGATGTATAAGGGTGAGGCGGACTGGACTCTGATTGGCAAGGTAAAGGAGAATCCGAGGATGAAGATTCCAATCATAGGAAATGGAGACGTGGTGGATGAGAAGAGCGCCCGGGAGAAGTTTGAACGTTACGGCGTGGATGCAATTATGATTGGCAGAGCCACTTACGGCCACCCGTGGATTTTCCGTGATATCCGTCACTATCTGGATACGGGAGAGATACTGCCCCCTATGAGCGTGGCTGAGAGGGTGGAACTGGCTAAAAGACACTTCCTAAAATCTATAGAGGTAAAGGGTGAAAAGCGCGGGGTCTTTGAGATGAGACGCCATCTTAGCTGTTACTTTAAGTCACTTTTCAACTTTAAAGAGACCAGAATGAAACTTGTTACGGAGACGGACCCGCAGAAGGTGCTGGAACTCTTAGACTACGTCAAAGCCACCTGGGGTTAGGGAAGTTGCAAACGGACAGATTCCTGGTGGATGGCCTCAATGATTGAGAGGACAAACTCCTCATCCAAATCCATCTCTTTTGCCTTTTTCAGAGCGGTCTGAATAATCTCGTTGTAACGGTCGTTTTGGAAAACCGGAATATTGTTCTGCTTTTTATACGCCCCTATCTCTCTGGAAATCTGCATTCTGCGGGAGAGCACCTTTAAAAGTTCATCATCCAGTTCATCTATCTCGCTGCGGTATGCCCCTATTCCCTCAATCTTTTGAGAGTTCTCTCTTATTATGAGATTTTGAAGGATAAGTTTCAACTCCCCTGGCGTAATCTGCTGAGCCTTATCTGAAAGCGCCTCTTCCGGATTTATATGGGTCTCAATCATTAAGCCGTCATACATCAAATCCATAGCCTGCTGGCAGATTGGAGCAATCAGGGTGCGACTGCCTCCCATGTGGCTCGGGTCACAGAGCAGAGTTATGGATGGATATCTTCTCTTCATCTCCATTGGGATGTTCCAGAGCGGAGCGTTGCGGTAAGATCTGTGCTCGTATGTGCTGAAACCCCTGTGAATCAAACCTATTGCAGCAACTCCCGCATTGGCAAGACGCTCTACTGCGCCGCTCCAGAGATCTATATCCGAACTGAGAGGATTCTTAACCAGGATTGGAACTGAGGTTCCCTTAAGGGCATCCGCGATGGCCTGTACTGCGAATGGATCTGTAGTTGTTCTAGCCCCTATCCAGAGAAGATCCGGATTGATTTTCATCACCTGCTCTATGTGAGAGGGCGTTGCAACTTCTGTGATGATTTGCATTCCGGTTTGCTCCCTCACCTCCTTGAGCCACTCCATGCCGGCCGCTCCAACACCCTCAAAACCACCCGGTTTAGTTCTTGGCTTCCAGAGGCCGGCACGGAAGATTTTTACACCCGCCTCTGCAACGGAAACAGCGGTAGAGAGCAGTTGCTGCCTGCTCTCCGCACTGCAAGGTCCTGCAATAACCAACGGCCTTGACCCGCCTGATGAAATCTCCGTTTTTTTGATATCTGACATCTTCTCCTTCATTCCTGGTACAAATCTCCGAAAAATTAAGCACACTTTCAAGGAGAAAAAAAAAGTCCCGCTTCTTTTGAAAGCAGGAAACCGACAGACATTAACAAAAACTTTTACACTTTAACCAAATAGCCGCGATAACCTGCTCTCAGCATCTCTGCCAAGAGTAATAGTTATTGTGGCTGTAATGTCTATTCAACTTTTTCATTTGTCAGCGGAAAGGACTCCGACTCGTATCCTCCGGTTCTCTTTCCGGGTGCAAAAGTATATTCGCCTATTAGATTTTGCAAATTGTTACTAAAAAATGTTACTTAAAAAGTAAAACCTTAACAAAAACAACACAATCTAAGGGTTATTTTTCTTATATTTGTGGAGATTATTACAAATAGCACTAAAATGAAATTCTACAACCACAAGAATATCAATTATTTAGCAAAGTACATTCCTAAAAGTAGCGGTGTTTTTGTAATAATTGATAAGAATGTAACAGAATACTTTCCAAAAAATAGAATTTTTCACTTTATACCTATAGATGCCAACGAACGTAACAAGAGTTTGGAGTATGTATATGGCATTTACGAGGCTTTGATGGGGTTTGGAGCGGACAGAGATTGCTTTATTATAGGAGTGGGAGGGGGCATTACTACAGATTTGGCGGGCTTTGTGGCCTCTACATATAAGCGTGGAGTAAGGTTCGGTTTTGTACCTACCACCCTTTTGGCTCAGGTAGACGCCGCAATTGGAGGAAAGAACGGGGTGAACTTCTCCGGTTATAAAAATATGATAGGAACCATCAACCAGCCGGAGTGGATCTATCTTACACCCGCCTTTCTGTGGAGTCTGGATGAGCGTGTTTTCAGAGAGGGGGTTGCTGAGATGGTTAAAACCTTTATGATTTTTGACAAGGAGAGTTACAACTCTGCCGTTGCCCTCGCTTCCGTATTTAAGAACAAGAATGCGGCTGCCTGGCAGGAGAAAGAACTAAGAAGGCTGATTGTTCTCTGCGGAGAGATGAAGATGATGCTTGTTGTTGAAGATGAGAAAGATAGAGGCAACAGAAGGCTCCTTAACCTGGGACACACCTTTGCTCACGCCATGGAGAAATGTGCTGCAGATAAGGGAGCAGATTGGCTGCACGGAGAGGCTGTAAGTGTGGGGATGATGATAGCCGCAAAGGTGGCGGAAAGGCTCTCCCTCTGCTCTGAAAAATTTGTAAACACTCTCCGAGATGATCTTCTTATGGCCTCACTTCCCGTCAGTTGTCCATTTACCCCAACTCAACTATTCTCTGCAATTAAGGCGGATAAGAAGAGAAGCGGAGAGAGCATTTGTCTGATTCTTCCAAAAACCATCGGGAGAGTTATCAAGAAAAATATAGAGCTGAAAGAGTTGCAAAAAGTGCTGAAAGAGATAAACTTATAGAGAGAGTTGCTATATGGAGGAGAGTATAAAAAGGAAAATATGCGCTTGCATATCGGAGAAGAATTTTTCCGATTGTATGGCTCTTGCCTCCAAATATAGCTTTGCGGAGATAAGGGGAGACATCTGTCTTCTGACTCTCAAGGATATAGAGACTCTCATCTCTCAGAATCTTAATCTGATTTTCACATACAGGTTTGATGAATACGGCAGGGATATTGCTCTCAATCAGATGGTTGCAGCCATCAATAAAGGAGTGGCGTATGTAGATGTGGATGTCAGCGCAGACAAAGAGTTCATTGAGAGAATAAGAGAGGAGATTGATAAGAAACCTCAGGCAGTACGCTGCAAACTTATACTTTCATATCACAACTTTTCCGAGACCCCTTCACTGGAAAAAATGAAAGAGGCGGTGGCGGAGTGTGTTAAGAAAGGGGCTGATATTGTGAAGATTGCCGTTACAGCTAACAACATCTCTGAGGCCTCCCGTGTACTCTCGCTCTACCATTGTACAGATTTGGGAGTGGACAGAGAGCATCTTATTGCTTTCTCGATGGGTGAAATTGGACGCTTTACCAGAATTGCAATAATCGGCATGGGCGCTCCCTTCACCTACTGCAGTGTGGGCAGCCCTACCGGTGCCGGGCAATACACTGTTACTGAGATGTATAAAGAGTTACTTGGAGTTGCAGGAAGCGGCGCCTTTTCTCAGGTGGAGGATGCCTCAAAGAGTGATCTCTTCTCACGTTTCTGCCAGAAGAGTCTTCCTACAGCTCGCAAGAAAAAGGGAAAGAGCATCTCCATTCCTTGCTCTAAGAGCATAGCACAGAGGGCAATAGTGGCAGCGGCCATTGCAAGCGGTCAGACTATCCTGAGAAATTTTGAGCCTTGCGGAGATATAAAATCTGCAGTGACGTTTGCCCGTAAATGCGGCTGTGTCATAAAGATAAGCAGAGACGGAAAGAGCAGCAAGGGAGAGAAGATGTTGATAATAAGAAGTGCCGGCATCTCAAAATGGAAATATTTTCAGATTGCGGATGTTGGGGAATCCGGACTTCTGACACGCCTGCTTATGCCCATAATGGCTTATGTATCAAGCATTAGAAATAAGACAGCCATTACCTCAAAGATTACCATTGTGGGAGAGGAGACTCTGCTTAAGAGAGATATCTCCTCCGCAGTTGCTGCGGTAAAAAAATCCGGAGCAGTCTGCTCAGCCACAAAGAATCCTAGGATGGAGGGGGAGTTTCTGCCAATTACAATAAGCGGCGGTATTACGGAGAAAAACTTCACAATCTCCGGCAACGAGAGTTCTCAAACGGTATCCGGATTCTTAATGGTTCTCCCTCTGCTTAAGCAAGATACAACTATGGTGGTGGAGAATCCTGTGAGCACTCCGTTCATAGATCTTACCATTGACGTTCTCCGCAGTTTCGGAATTAAGATTGGCATAACCAAAAAGGAGAACAAGTATATCTTCAACATTGCAGGCAATCAGAGTTACCATCCGGTAGATTTCTTTATGGATTCTGATTGGAGCAGTGCCTCAAATTTTGTGGCGGCGGGTGCCATTGCAACCTTTGCACAGAAGAGTTTTGAGCAGGATGAAACCCTCACAATCAACAACATGGAGATAGAGTCAGACCAGGCGGACGAGAAGATTCTCTCCGTTGTGGAGTCTTGCGGTGCGGAAGTAGATTTTGAAAAGACGAGCAATGCAGATTTTGCTGAGGTTGCAGAGAACAGATTCCACAGCAGAAGAGATTTCTCAGATAAACTCAACAACGTTACTGTAAGAGCCAACACCCTTAAACCGTTCTGCGTGGATGTTACGAACTCTCCGGACCTCTTCCCTATACTTGCCACACTTGCAGTCTATTGCAACGGCGAAAGCAGAATAAACGGAGTAAGCAGGCTTATGAAAAAGGAGAGCAACAGAGCGGAGGCAATTATTCTGGAATTCTCCAGAATGGGATACTGCATTGAGATTGAGGATGATGTGATGATAATAAAGGGTATGGGAGGTAAGACTCTGCTGGAAAAAGAGGGAGGAGAGAACCTTCCAACCATCTATTGCTCAGCGCATAACGACCACAGAATTGCAATGGCCGTTGTAATCTGCGGAATGTTCCGTTCTCTCTTCAACCATTCGCAGAGCAAGATTATGATAGACAATCTGAAATGTATAGATAAATCTTTCCCTACCTTTATGGAGAGACTGCAAATAACGGAATAGCATGAACACCTACGGCAACAATTTCAAAATCACCATATTCGGAGCATCACACGCAAAAGAGGTAGGAGTAGTTGTAGATTGCTGCCCATCCGGAATTGAAATTTGCGAGGAGGATTTTAAAGAGGATCTTTTAAGAAGAAAAAACGGAGATAATTCCTCTCTGCTTTTTGGAACAACTCCAAGAAAAGAGGAGGATATACCTCATATTACAACAGGAATTTCAAACGGAAAGACGGACGGTTCTCCTATTACAATCTCTTTTGAAAACAAAAACGTTCAGGGTAAAGATTACTCACAGTTCCGCACTACTCCAAGGCCATCTCATGCAGACTTTGTAAATCTCTGTAAATACAAAGAATTCAGTAATATACAGGGCGGAGGCCAATCATCCGGAAGAATGACGGTAGCGCTTGTTGCAGCGGGAGTGGTGGCAAAAAAGATACTGGCGGCAAAGGGAGAGAAGATCTCCATTAAGGCATCCATCGCGGAGATAGGAGGTGAGAAAAATCCAACACTTTGGCCAAAGATGCTGGCAGATGCAAAGGGTGAGGGAGACTCTTTGGGAGGCGTGATAAGATGTGTGGCTGAGGGAGTTAAGGTGGGTGTGGGAGAGCCTTTCTTCTCCTCTTTGGAGTCTCAGATTTCACAACTTGCTTTCTCTGTTCCGGGAGTAAAGGGAATAGAGTTCGGAGATTTCTCAGATATAGATTGCAAAGATTACTTCACCTCCGCACGCCTTAAGGGTTCTCAGTATAATGACCCTATAGTCAACACTTTAGGAAAGTGCACCACCAATCACAGCGGCGGCATAAACGGAGGAATTTCAAACTCCAACCCTATTGTCTTCTCCGTTGCAGTGCGCCCAACTGCCAGCATTTCAAAACCTCAGAAAACAATCAACCTCTCCACTGGAGAGGTTGAAGAGATTTCCGTTAAGGGAAGACATGATGTCTCTATTGCCCTAAGATGCCCCGTTATTATTGAGGCTATCACGGCTATTGTTCTGGCAGATAATCTATTATAGCTCTACCTTTGTAATTGAGCCGGCAACTATGCTGCCCACAGTAGCCCTCTCTCTTGCAAGTCCGCCTGTATCGTAAGGGTGAACTCTGTTTGCAAGAATTATTACTGCAGTCTTTGTAACAGGATCTATAACAATTGAAGGACCTGTATAGCCGGTATGTCCAAATGACTGGTTGGAGAACAAATCACCTGCAGTATAATAGATTATATCGTTATCCCATCCGAGTGTACGGCCAAAACGGCGAACCTCCATAGGAACAGTTCTCATTGCCTTAACTGTAAGAGGGCCTAGTATGCGCTTACCGTCATACTCTCCGCCGTTCATCAGAGCGGCACATATAACTGCCAGATCCTCAGCATTTGAGAAGACTCCGGCGTTTCCGGAATTACCGTTGTTGCAAACTCTTGCAAGCGGATCGTGAACCTCACCTAACAGACATTTGCCGTCCGGCTGCTTCTCTGTTGGAGCTACGAGTTTCATTATATTCTTCTTGTTTTGAGCTTTAGGCATATAGGTAGTGTACTCCAGACCCAAGCGGTCAAAGACATTCTTCTGTGCGTAGTCACAGAGTTTCTCCCCTGTTACAACCTGCAGAATATTCTGCAAAGTAATGAAGTTGAGGCAGCTGTAACGGTAGCCGGTTGTAGGGCGAAACTCTCTCTTGCAGTGAGCTATCCAATCCAGAAGAGACTCCGGATTTGTGTTGCCGTACTTCTCCTGAATAACTGAAGGGTTAACGTATGCCGGCAGACCGCTGGTGTGAGTCATAAGGTCTATAACTCTGATATGATGCTTTCTGCCGTTCTCATCTACAAAAGGCTCAAAGCCGGGAATGTACATATCAACTCTGTCTATCAGACGAACCTTTCCGCCCTCTATCAGCTGCATAAAACTGAGAGTTGTTCCAACGCACTTGCTGCAGGAAGCCAGATCAAAAACGGTATTGGTTGTCATCTTCTCAACCTTAGGATAGACGGCCTTGTTGCCGTAAGCCTTCAGATAGACAATCTTATCCCCTCTTACAACGCAGACAACTGCACCGGGAATAGTGGTGTCTCTAATAGACTTATTCATAATATCATCCACCTTGGACAACTTCTCAGAGTCCATTCCCATGCTCTCAGGTGTTGCAAAGGAGAGTCTTGTTCCCTGGGCAAAGCAGAAAAAGCCTACCAGAAGAAGGGAAATCAAACAAAAGAATTTCTTCATATAGCTATTGTAATTATTGTTTCTATCTCCTTACAAATATAAAAAAATGGCTTGGTTTTTAGAAAAATTGGTATATTTGCCCACTTTTTTGGCACTTTTGCCATCAACCTAAACTAAATGATATGAAGAAGATACTGATTTCAGCGCTGGTTTTGTTTATCTCAATCAGCTCATTTGCAGGAGATTATCTTACAAACACTAACCAGAGCGTCAAATTTCTCCGCAACCCAGCCCGCCAGGCAGCCATTGGTATAGACGGAGTTTATTATAATCCGGCCGGAGTAAGTTTCTTAAAGGATGGATTCCACGTCCAGTTCAACTGGCAGGTCCCTTTTCAGACAAGAAATTCAAAATCCTCATACGGACAGCTTTTTGGAGCCAACTATCTCAATCCGGGAACAAAGGAGGCAGACGGAAGCTTCAGCCGTCTCTTTAAGGGGAAGGCAAACGTTCCAATCCAGCCATCACTTTACATGGCTTATAACGTTCAGGGATGGTCATTCCAACTCGGATTCAACGTTGTAGGCGGTGGCGGAAAATGCAAATTCAAAAGCGGAATAGGAGTGCTGGAAGCCCTTGTAGGTCAGAACGGTATCACAACTCTGGGAGCTAACTTCGGAGGTTACTCATTGACCAACTACGTAGAGGGAAAGTCATTATATTACGGCCTCACCCTTACCGCAGCCAAGACAGTAACGGATGAGTTGAGCGTAAGCGTCGGATTGCGCGCCATCTTCGGATCCAACAAATATACCGGAACCATAAAGGATATAACCTACAGAACCACAGCTGGTACCATCATTGATGTTCCTAACGATATTGTTTTGGACTGCAAACAGACCGGAACAAGTCTGGCCCCTATAGTAGGCATTGATTGGCGCCCAAGCAAATATGTCAATTTCTCAGCCCGTTACGAGTTTCTCTCTCATCTTACACTTAAGAGCAAATCAAATAACAGCGAGACATTTAATAACCTTGCCGGCAGCGGAAACCCTCAGTTTGCTCCGTTCAAACAGTTCCTCGATGGTGCAAAGCACAAGGCAGATATGCCAGGTATGCTTGCCTTAGGCACTGAAATCCAGCCTATAGCAGGACTTCGCTTTGATTTTGGATACAACCACTACTTTGACCGTGCTACCAGACAGTGGGGAAAATCTCTCCTCCAGGATACCAATGAAATGGTATTCGGTGCAGAGTATGACGTAACTGACAAACTCACTCTGAGTGCAGGTTTCCAAAAGACATTCTACAGACAGGAGAAGGAGAACTTCTCAGACCTCTCATTCATTATGAGCGCCTGGTCTTCTGCAGTCGGTCTTGAGTACAGCGTTACAAGCAATCTTAAACTCAACGCCGGTTACTTCCACACCTTCTATAGAAATCACACCAACACAACTGCTGTAAGCACAACTACTTACAGCCGCACAAGCCGCGTCTTCGGTATTGGAGTAGAGTACAGTTTCTAAGATATCGTTACAATAAAAAAAGGGATGGCATTTGCCATCCCTTTTCTTTTTAAGACGTAGCCTTATTATGCATTCGCAGCTTTCTTGCGTCCGCCACGGGCACCGCCTCTTGAACGTCTCTCGCCTCTGCCCTCTGCAGAACGAGCACGCTCGTTAGCATTAACGCCTGCGTTAGGAGTAAGGTCTCTCTTTCCGTAAACCTCACCGTTGCAAACCCATACTTTGATACCGAGAATACCAACCTTGGTATTTGCCTCAGCCAAAGCGTAGTCAATGTTTGCACGGAAAGTGTGGAGAGGAGTTCTTCCCTCCTTAAACATCTCAGTACGAGCCATCTCGGCACCGCCCAGACGTCCGCTGATAAGAACCTTGATACCCTCGGCACCGGCTCTCATTGCAGATGCAACGGCCATCTTAATAGCTCTTCTGTAAGATACACGGCCCTCAACCTGGCGGGCGATGCTGTTTGCAATAATGTTAGCATCAACCTCAGGTCTCTTAACCTCAAAGATGTTAATCTGAACATCCTTGTTGGAAATCTTGTTAAGCTCAACCTTCAGCTTATCTACCTCCTGACCGCCCTTACCAATGATAAGACCCGGCTTTGCAGTGTGGATAGTTACGGTTATAAGCTTAAGAGTTCTCTCAATGACAATCTTAGAGATGTTAGCTTTGGAAAGTCTTGCGTTCAGATACTTACGAATCTTATCATCCTCAAGAATCTTTCCGGCGTAATCTGTTCCGCCATACCAGTTGGAATCCCATCCGCGGATAATTCCAAGTCTGTTGCTAATTGGATTGGTTTTCTGTCCCATATTATTTCTCCTCCGCTTTTGGTGATTTCTTATCCAATACTATAGTAACGTGGTTAGAACGCTTGCGAATTCTTGCAGCTCTTCCCTGAGGAGCTGTTCTGATTCTCTTAAGTGTACGTCCCTCGTCTACCATAATGGTCTTTACAATAACGTTACCGTTATCAAGCTCTTTGCGGTCTGCCTCATTCTTGCTCTCCCAGTTTGCAATAGCACTCTTGAGGAGCTTGTAAAGCTTGTTAGATGCCTCTTTTTTAGAATATTTCAGAATGTCAAGAGCTTTGTTTACCTCTACTCCTCTGATGGTATCTGCGCTGTAACGCATTTTACGTGGAGAAGTAGGCACATCATTCAGCTTTGCTACAGCTGTCTGCTTTTTTATGGCTTTCTGGCGCTCGGCCATTTCTCTTTTTCTTTTTCCCATTTCTGTAATTCTTTAATCGTTAAATCTTTACAGCCTACTTGTTCTCCTTACGGTTACCTGAGTGGCCTTTGAAAGTACGGGTAGGAGCAAACTCACCGAGTTTGTGACCAACCATATTTTCAGTTACGTAAACGGGAATAAATTTGTTTCCATTGTGAACGGCTACTGTATGTCCGACAAAGTCAGGTGAAATCACGCTGGCTCTGGACCAAGTCTTCACAACCTCCTTCTTACCAGACTCATTCATGGCAAGAATTCTCTTTTCCAGAGATGCCTCGATGTACGGGCCTTTTTTAATTGAACGACTCATAATCTTTAATTTATTCCGTTACTTTTTTCTTCTTTCAATAATGAACTTCTTAGAAGTCTTCTTAGGATTACGTGTCTTGTAACCCTTTGCAGGAAGACCCTTCCTACTTCTAGGGTGACCTCCGGAAGCGCGTCCTTCACCACCACCCATTGGGTGATCAACCGGGTTCATAACAACGCCTCTGTTTCTTGGTCTGATACCAAGCCATCTCTTACGGCCAGCCTTTCCGTGGGACTCAAGATTATGGTCAGGATTGGAAACTATTCCAACGGTTGCACGGCAAGTTACCAACACCATTCTTGTCTCGCCAGAAGGCAACTTAAGAACTGCGTGGCGACCCTCTCTTGCAACCAGCTGAGCATAACATCCTGCGCTTCGTGCCATTGCAGCACCCTGTCCAGGGATAAGCTCAATGTTGTGAACGTTAGTTCCCAGAGGAATCTCTGAAAGTGGAAGAGTGTTACCAACCTCAGGAGCAACTCCGGCACCAGATGCAATCACCTGACCAACCTTAATGCCCTTAGGAGCAATGATGTAACGCTTCTCACCATCCTGATAAACTACAAGAGCAATTCTTGCACTACGGTTAGGATCATATTCAATTGTCTTGACGGTTGCAGTGTACTCATCCTTGTCTCTCAAGAAGTCAATGATACGGTACATCTTCTTGTGACCACCGCCAATATAACGCATTGTCATGTGTCCCTCATTGTTACGGCCGCCGCTGCTCTTACGAGGCTCCAGCAGACTCTTCTCCGGAACAGTGCAGGTAACTTCGTCAAATGCGCTAATTACCTTATTTCTTTGACCGGGTGTTACCGGTTTAAATTTACGTACTCCCATCTCTAAATGTTGCTATAGAAATCAATCTTGTCATCACCGGCAAGAGTTACATAAGCCTTCTTATACTTGTTAGCTCTTCCTGTAAGAAGACCTGCCTTTGTATAACGGCTCTTTGCCTTGCCATTATAATTAACGGTGTTGACATCTTTTACTGTTACACCATACATCTCCTCGACAGCTTTGCGAATCTCAATTTTGTTTGCGCTGCTATCTACGATGAATCCATAACGGCCTCTCTTTTCTCCTTCAGCCGTCATCTTCTCAGTTACAATCGGTTTTACTAAAATTCCCATAATTCTCTGATTTTAACGTTTGTACTCTACCTTAAGAGAATCCTGGGCACCGTTTACGAACACTACGGAATAAGCACGCATAATGTCGTAGGTATTGAGATTGTTAGGTGTAGAAACCATTACGTTCTCCAGGTTACGTGCAGAGAGAACAACGTTCTGTGTTCTTTCCGGAACTACAAAGAGAACCAAACGGTCATTAACCTTGATGTTCTTAAGGATTTTTGCAAACTCTTTAGTCTTAGGAGCTTCCATTGTAAACGGCTCAACTACGGCAATTGCAGACTCCTTAGCCTTGTATGAGAGGGCTGAGAAACGTGCAAGTTGTTTAACCTTCTTGTTAAGTTTGAAGTCGTAGTTTCTTGGTCTTGGACCGTGAGCTCTACCACCACCTACATAGATATTTGCCTTAATGGAACCGTGACGTGCGCCACCGCTACCCTTCTGACGAATAATCTTCTTGGTGCTGTAAGCAACTTCGCTTCTGTCTTTGGTCTTGCTTGTGCCCTGGCGGTGAGCAGCCAAATACTGCTTAACGTCCAGATAGATAGCATGGTCGTTCGGCTCAATGCCAAACACTGCATCGTCCAGATTTACCTTCTTACCGGTATCTGTTCCGTCAATTTTCAATAATGCTAATTCCATAATACTATCCCTCCACAATTACATAAGAACCGGATGCGCCCGGTATAGAACCTTTTACCAATAACAGATTGCTTTCTGGAATGACCTTGATAACCTTAAGATTGAGGATCTTAACCTTATCACCGCCCATTCTTCCTGCCAATCTCTTACCCTTGAACACTCTAGAAGGCCAAGATGATGCACCCATTGAACCTGGAGCACGAAGTCTGTCGTCCTGTCCGTGAGTCTGACCACCTACACCGCCGAATCCGTGACGCTTAACAACGCCCTGGAAGCCTTTACCTTTAGAAATTCCGGTAACATCAACCCAAGTGTCCTCGTTTTTGAAAACGTCTGCAACACTGAGAGAATCACCCAACTTAAGCTCGCCCTCAAAGTCGTTTTCAAACTCTACGAGCTTACGTTTAGGAGTGGTATTTGCCTTTTTGAAATGTCCCATAAGAGACGCGCTGGTGTGTTTCTCTTTTTGTTCGTCATAGGCAAGTTGTACAGCGGCATAACCATCTTTTTCTTCTGTACGAATCTGCGTAACAACACACGGACCAGCCTCAATTACAGTGCATGGGATGTTCTTTCCATCTGCACCGAATACGGAAGTCATTCCGATTTTTTTGCCGATTAATCCTGGCATTTTACGTATATGTTTTAATTAAACATCAGTTGCATAGCCATTTACGGAGGCACTGGCAGTCAGTGCACGCACCTGGGTACAACTCCTCGCACTTTTTGCGGGGGTGCAAAGATAGAAACATTTATCAAACTGACAAAAAAAAGACTCAAAACTAAACAGATAAGGGATGGGCAAAAAGTGCTTTGCTCATCCCTTATTGACTTAAAACCCGTCTAAAACGGTCTTCTAAGCGGATTAATCCAGGTAGTAAACTATGGTTGTTACAACGCGTACCTTCTTAACAAACTCTGTAGTCTCATCCAGATCCTCTACTGAGAACTGACCCTGGTTTGCTGTCTTAATCTTTCCAAGTTTGCTCTTGCTGTCCTCTGCAAACTTCTGAGCAGCCTGTCTTGCATTAGCGGTAGCCTCTGCAATCATTTCCGGCTTAAGTTCGTTCAGACCGGTAAACTCGTAAGAAGCCCAATCGGAGATGATGATTCCTCTCTTGAGCATATCTGCGGTTGCAGTCTTAGCCAGCTGCTTTACAGCATCCACCTTGTTGGTGGAGATTGTGAGACTCTGGCTGATCTGGTACTTGTACTCCGGACGGTTGTTGGAGTATCTATACTGATCCTCAAGATTGGATACGTTTGGAGAAGATTCAAAAATCTCAGAATCCTCAATACCCTTATCCTTTATATACTCCTTAATATATTTGGCGTTAACGTCCAAAGAGGAGTAAAGGGATACCAGGTCATTGCCAACTCTTGCAAAAGAGACTCTCCAAACAACCTTGTCTGCGTTTACCTGCTTCTCAGCCAGGCCTTTAACAGCCACGGTTCTCTCCATTGACTTGAATTTTACAATACCGCTCTTGAGAGAAATTCCCAATGCGATAAGACCAAAAGCAATAATGGCAGCTGCCACAATTTTGCTCCAATCATACTTACATTCTGACATAATCGTATACGTTTTGTTAGATATTTTTCCCGTTTCAGACTGCAAGTTGCAAAAAACAATCCAAATAACAATTAAAAAAATATAACTTTGCGCCCGAAAATGAACTTATAAACAATTTTGAAATATGATTATTATTGATGTAGAAGGTAGAGAAATCCTAGATTCAAGAGGAAATCCTACTATTGAAGTTGAAGTAACACTGGATTCCGGTTTTACAGGAGTTGCAGCCGTTCCTTCCGGAGCATCTACCGGTGAGAACGAGGCTATTGAGCTCAGAGATAAGGACCCTAAGCGCTACGGCGGAAAGGGCGTGCTTAAGGCAGTTAAGAATGTTAACGATGTAATAGCTCCGGCTGTTATTGGAATGAACGCTCTGGATCAGAGAGAGATAGACGCCCTCATGATTAAGTTGGACGGCACAAAGAACAAGGCTAAACTTGGTGCAAACGCTATCCTCGGAGTATCATTGGCAGTTGCAAAGGCAGCCGCTGCAGAGTTGGAGATTCCTCTCTACAGATACATTGGCGGAACCAACGCTTACGTACTTCCTGTTCCAATGATGAACATCATCAATGGCGGTGCTCACTCAGACGCCCCTATTGCTTTCCAAGAGTTCATGATTCGCCCTGTAGGCGCAAAGAACGAGGCTGAGGGTGTAAGAATGGGTGCAGAGGTATTCCACGCACTTCAGAAGGTTCTCAAGAGCAGAGGTCTCTCTACAGCAGTAGGAGACGAGGGAGGTTTTGCTCCTGCACTCAAGGGAATTGATGACGCACTGGATTGCATCGTTGAGGCAATTAAGGCTGCAGGTTACAAGCCGGGTAAGGATGTTACCATAGCTTTGGACTGCGCTGCTTCCGAGTTCTCAGTAAAGAAGGGCAACAAGTTCTCTTATGACTACTCACAGCTTAACAACGGTCTTAAGAAAGATCCTAAGGGTAAGCTTCTTAGCGGAGACGAGCAGGTTGCATATCTTGAGAAGCTCTGCAAAAAGTACCCTATTGACTCTATTGAGGATGGTATGGACCAGAATGACTGGGACGGTTGGGTTAAACTTACAAAGGCTATCGGTGACCACGTACAACTCGTTGGAGATGACCTCTTTGTAACCAACGTATCTTACCTTGAGAAGGGTATTAAGAAGGGTGCAGGTAACTCCATCCTTATTAAGGTTAACCAGATTGGTTCACTTACAGAGACTTTGGACGCTATTGAGATGGCTCACAGAAACGGCTATACCACAGTTACTTCCCACCGCAGCGGTGAGACTGAGGATACCACAATTGCAGACATCGCAGTTGCAACCAATAGCGGTCAGATTAAGACCGGTTCACTCAGCCGTACAGACCGTATCGCTAAGTACAACCGCCTTATGAAGATTGAGCTTGAGCTCGGTAACAGAAGCTGCTACGGATACAAGAAGATTAAATAATTGTATCCGGATAGCGTAAAGCAGACAGAAAAAGGGGACGGCTCAACACCGTCCCCTTTCTTCATCTTCAAGAATCTTCTAATCATCAATGGACAATAAGTTTCCTGCGTGGTCAAACTTGAGTTCCAAATCTGTAGAGAGCTCAATCTCATAGCCGTAGCGCTCCTTGTCTATCTTAACAATAGTAGCGTTCTGGAAGTTTGTGTTCACATAATTTGCAATTGCAGAAGGAACCAAAGCGGCCGGTACTGCGGAATACTTGCAGTCTACCTTGTCCCACTCCCCGTTCTTTCTGAAATCAATCTCTGTACCGTCAGTGAACTTCACTTCATACTTGACGCCAAAGCCGTCTCTGTCTTTTTCAGCATAAGCAGGTGTCTTATCTGCAAAATGCTTTTTAATGAACTCCTGAGCCAGAGCAGGTATCTGATTTACAGGGATCTTCCTTCCGTCTGCAATGCAACTTGCGGAGATGAACATGAACGAAAGAAACGCTACAAATGAAATTGTTAAACTTTTCATAACTATTGTTTTAAAATTAGAATTCCCATGTAGTGGAGCCGTCTTTGTTGTCTTTGAGCTGTATGCCCAACTCCTTCAAAGCGTCTCTAATCTGATCACTCTTTGCCCAATCTTTATTTGCTCTCGCCTCCTTTCTCTCCTTAATGACAAACTGCATCAGACCGTCAACAACATCCACAGAACCAGCTGAACCAGAAGAAGATACTGCATCTTCATCCAACAGTCCCAGAATATCAAAGACTACCTCTTTGAAGAGTGACTGAATGCTCTCCTTCTCTTTTTGTGAAACCTGAACTCTTCCCTCCTTTGCATTGTTTACAATCTTTACAACTTCATAAACGTATGATAATGCAATTGGAGTGTTCAAATCATCACACAATGCAGTGAATATTGCCTCTCTGATTCTCTCAACCTCTTTACCAACGGAACCGTCAGACTCTCCAACCTTCAGAGTATCAGCATCCTTAACAGCCTGCATCAACCTCTTCAGTCCCTTCTCCGCAGCCTTTAGTGCAGAGTTGCTGAAGTCCAAAGTTCCTCTGTAATGAGCCTGAAGAATAAAGAAACGCACCGTCATAGGAGAGTATGCCTGCTCCAGATTAGGGTTGTTTCCGGTAAAGAGTTCCTCCAGTGTAATGAAGTTGCCCAGAGACTTGCCCATTTTACGTCCCTCTATGGTAATCAGGTTGTTATGCATCCAATACTTAACACCGGACTTACCTCTTTCAGCAACGTTCTGAGCAATCTCGCACTCATGGTGAGGGAACATCAAATCCATTCCGCCGCCGTGAATGTCAAACTCACCTCCCAGATATTTTTCTCCCATTGCAGAGCACTCCAAATGCCAGCCCGGAAAACCCTCAGACCAAGGTGAAGGCCACTTCATTATATGTTCCGGAGAGGCCTTCTTCCAGAGGGCGAAATCTGCCGGATGGTGTTTGTCACTCTGACCGTCCAGCTCACGGGTGTTGGAGAGAAGCTCCTCCACATTACGTCCGCTCAAGGCACCGTAATTATGTTGTTTACTGTACTTTACAACGTCAAAGTAAATGGAGCCGTTGCTCTCGTATGCAAAACCGTTTGCCAGAATCTTCTTAATGAACTCTATCTGCTCAATTATATGACCGGAAGCGTTAGGTTCAATGCTTGGAGGACGAACGTTCAACTCTGTCATCTTCTGACGGAAATGAACCGTATAAGTCTGTGCAACCTCCATAGGTTCAAGCTGTTCCAGGCGCGCCTTCTTTGCTATTTTATCCTCTCCCTCGTCTGCATCATGCTCAAGGTGTCCCACATCCGTAATGTTACGTACGTAGCGTACCCTGTAACCTATGTTTCTAAGAAGTCTTACCAAAACGTCAAACGTTACACCCGGTCTTGCATGCCCCAGATGAGGATCTCCGTAAACAGTTGGACCACAAACGTATAGCCCCACCATTCCAGGCACTATGGTCTCCAACTTTCTGCTCCTTCTGGATAGGGTGTCATAAATGAAAAACTCCCTTTTTATCTCACTGCTCATAAAAATTCCGTAGGCCGTTAGGGCCTATCAGGAGCAAATTTAACAATTTTCCGGCAGAGACATTTTTAAAGCCACAATTTCTGAGCTGAAACGCTCCTCTCCATTCTTTGTTACATACTTGAAGTAACGCAGTTTTCCAATCAAATCCACAAAGACTCCTTTTCTGACCTTTGAAAAGTCCGGAATGTTCTTGCTAGACCAGGCAGCTACGTTGTGCCAGGTTGTCTCCTCCTTGTAAAGACCATCCTTTCCTTTGTACGCCTCATGTGTTGCAACGGAAAAACGAATAATGCTAACCCCGCCTTCCATTTGTGAGATTTTAGGATCCGCGCCTACGCGTCCCTTCAACTCTACTCTGTTTAATGTTTTCTCCATAATTATTTGTTTTAGAGTGTTAATAAATGCAGAACAAAGAAAGGGTGGCAAAAAGAGAATAGCCATATTTTAAACGTGTATAAACGTGTATAAACGTTTAAAACACGGATAATCCAAACTTTTGTACAATTACAAGTTTTTGGCAAGAAACAACCACACAAAATACTATATAACAATGACTTATCTAAAGTAAAATTTACTCGTTACAAATGATGATTATAAGATTGTCAAAAATCCGAGAGAAATTTTCAGCCAATCAGATAACAATGTTCCATAAGGGATAACTTTGGCACGGAGTCTTTGATATGAAAGAGAAGAAATGTCCGGTATGCGGAAGGGTTGTCCTGGGAAGAACAGACAAGAAATTCTGTTGCGACGATTGCCGTACGGAGTACCATAACTTAAGCAACAGAAAGCTCCGTCAGACCAATCCCAACAGATTCATTCTTAGGGACATCTATCACAACATCAACTCCATCAACCACGCCGGGAGCAAAAAATTTCTCAAAATTCTAAGTAGACTTAGCAAACTATTAAATATTATGAGTACCTTCGCTATGAAGAGAAAACAATGAATCAGTTTGCGGTATGCTTTCCAAATTACTTAAACTCAGATATTTTGCTATAGCAATAGTAGTTCTGTTTGTTGCATCATCCTGTGTAGAGGGATCTCGCAAGTACAAAGAGCTACAGGCTCAATTAGACTCACTTCAAGGCAATTACGGCTCTCAGAAAAATCAGTTGGATGAGGTCTTTGCAACCCTTAACGAGGTGGAGGCCGGCCTTAGCGCCATAAGAGAGAAGGAGAACATTCTTACGGTAGAAAGTTCCAGGGAGGGATATGATATGACTCAGAGTCAGAAAGAGCGTCTGCAAACGGATATCTCCGTACTGCAAGGAGCTATCACTCAGTACAAAGAGAAGATTGAGCAACTCAAAAAAGAGAACAAGATAAAATCCGTAGAGTTCAAAAAACGTCTCAACGCCATCCAAAAGGAGTTGGAGGAGAAGAGTGAAACAATTGTAAAACTTCAGTCTGAGATTCAGCAGAAAAACCTTGCTATTATAAAGAAAGATAAGCAGATAGACAGCCTCGGCCGGCAGGTTACAGACCTTCAGGAGAACATCTCAAATCTCAACACACAGGGAGAACAGATGAAGGAAACCATTGCTACTCAAGACCGTGCGCTCTACTCCGCATACTACATCATTGGCACAAAAGATGAACTGGTAGAGGCCGGCGTCCTTACAAAGGGAGGGCTCTTCAGATCTTCAAAGGTCTCATATCAGGGAGAAAAGACAGCATTCATAAAGATAGATTACAGAGAGATTTCAACCATCAACACCAACTCTCCAAAGGCTAAGGTTCTCTCCAACCACACTAAGGGCACTTACACCATTGAGAACGTAGACGGTGAAGCAATCATCACCATCTCAGACCCTGCCGGCTTTTGGGAGCAGACCAAATACCTGGTAATCCAAGTCCAGTAGCCCCTCTGTGACAAAAGGTGTCAAAGTGATTGGGCACCTTTGTCATTGCAATGGGTAAAGCGGAAACGGAGGCTATAACGGGGTTTCAATCTCCCGCACAAGATTACACTGAGGGTGTGATAGACCTCAACAAGGAGCTTGTTTCAAGCCCCAATTCCACCTTTTATGCCCGCGTGAGGGGCAACTCATTTGAGGCGCTGGGTGTTTCAGAAGGAGATATCATTGTGGTGGATAAATCTCTGATTCCCAAGGCAGGAGATCTTGCCGTATGTGTTACGGATGGGGAGTTTGTTCTAAAACGAATAAAGGCTAAAGAGAAACCCCTGCGCCTTTGGGGAGTGGTTACATACTCCATAAAGAAACTAAGAAAATGAATACGGAGAGATATTTTGGAGTGATGGATTGCAACAACTTTTTTGTCTCCTGTGAAAGAGTTTTCAATCCGGGTCTGGAGGGAAAACCGGTGGTGGTTCTCTCCAACAATGACGGCTGTGCAGTCTCACGCAGCCAGGAGGCTAAAGCACTGGGTATCAAGATGGGAACGCCGGCCTTTAAGATAGCGCAGGAGTATATTTCCAAGGGAGTGAACGTTCAGATGTGCTCCTCAAATTATACTCTCTATGCAGATATGAGCCGCAGGGTTATGAGAATCCTTCGTTCCATCGTAGGCGAGGTGGAGGTTTACTCCATTGATGAGAGTTTTATAGAGTTCAGAGGAATGGATTTGGAGAGGATAAAAATGCTCTCAAGAGAGATTGTGGAGAAGGTGGCACGCTTTACGGGAATCCCTGTCTGCGTGGGAGTTGCAAAGACCAAGACTCTGGCAAAAGTTGCCAACAAATTTGCAAAAAAGTATCCCGGGTACAGAAGATTCTGTCTTATCTCTACGGAGGAGCAGCGGCTGGCCGCACTTAAACTTATGCCGGCAGAGGATGTATGGGGAATTGGATACAGAACAATGAAACGCTTTAACACTGAGGGAATTAAAACGGCGTATGATTTTACCTGCCGCCATCCCTATTGGATAAAGAAAACTATGGGAGTCTGTGGATTAAGGGTTTACGAGGAACTCAACGGACGCAGCGTAATCTCACTTGGCAGGGCCAAGGATAAAAAGAGCATTACCACATCACGCAGTTTTGGAACCATGGTTGAGAGCATAGAGCAACTGCAAACTGCTGTATCCAACTTTGCAACCTCATGTGCTCAAAAGCTTAGGGCTCAAAGCAGTGCGGCCCTATATGCAACCGTTTACCTTATGACCAATCCCTTCAGGGAAGATCTGCCTCAATACTTCAACAGCGCCGTAGTGGAGTTCCCTCAGGCAACCTCCTCTTCTCTGGAACTTGTGGAGGGAGCCCTCAGTGCGCTGGATAAAATTTACCTTCCCGGTTTCAGATACAAGAAGGCCGGTGTTTTGGTAAGCGGAATAGTACCTAATGGCCATATTCAGCAAAATCTTTATTACCAGCAGGATACTGAGAAACTTTCCCGTATAGACCTGCTTATGGATGATGTAAACAGAAGATGGGGAAAGGGGGCGTTGCACCTCGCCGTGCAGGGAAACTCCGCTCTCTACAATCTCAAGCGCAACGAGTATGGAGTAACTCCACGTGAAGAGGAGTGGGAGATGAGGCGTGAACACCTCTCCTGCAACTACACTACAAATCTGCAGGAAGTTATTACGGTCCGTTGCTAACTAAAAGAAAATGGTTAACTTTGAGCAAGAATAATCAGAAAACAAAGTACGCTATGAAATACAGGGTATTAAGAAACTTCTTAAAGGGTTGTTCTTTGACAACGGCTCTGTTTATTTTCCAGGCCTGCTACGGTACTCCGCAGGGCTATAACGCCAATCTTGAGGAAGAAACCTATCAGACAGATACCCTGCAGACCTCTGCTGCAACCTCAGATATGCTTGAGGCTGAGGAGGTAACCAACAGCAAAGAAGAGTCTGAATAATGAATCCCTTCCTGTTCCGCCGTTTCCGCAATCTGGAAACCAGGGTTCATGAACTAAACTATATCTTTTGGGAGTGCACTTTAAGGTGTAACTTAAGTTGCCGTCACTGCGGAAGTGACTGCTTCTCCTCTTCTCTTACTCCCGATATGCCTTTGCAAGATTTTCTGAAAGCTCTTGATACGATGCCCCGCTCTTTAAACAACGCCAACAACAGAATCATTGTAGTTCTTACCGGCGGCGAGCCTCTGCTAAGACCTGATATCCTGGAGGTTGGAATGGCTTTAAATCATAGAGGCTTTTACTGGAGCATGGTTTCCAACGGCTTTCTCTATACGGAACAGATGCACAAACAGCTGATGGATGCAGGCCTTAAAGCGCTGACTATAAGCCTGGACGGGGTGGAGGAAGATCACAACTGGATGAGAGGAAATCCGCAAAGTTTCCAAAGAACGCTTAATGCAATAAAGATTGCTGCATCAGACAAACGTCTTGATTTTGACGTGGTTACCTGCGTCAACAAAAGAAACTTAAAGAGGTTGGAAGAGCTTTATTCACTCCTTGCCGGAGTGGGCGTAAGAAAGTGGAGACTCTTTACCATCATACCCATAGGGAGAGCAGAGAAAGAGGCGGACTTGCACTTAACAAAGAGTGAAAAGGTTGAAATGATGGAGTTTATAAAGGCCCATCGGGAGAAAGAGAGTTGCAGCAAAACGAAAAGTGCTGATAGTCAAATAGATGTAGCATTCAGCTGTGAGGGATATTTAGGCAAGTATGAGGAGAAGGCTAGGCCTGTGCGCTTCTTCTGCCACGCCGGAATCAATATAGCATCCGTGCTTATAGACGGCAGAATATCAGGCTGTCCAAACATAGACAGAGACCTTTTCTCTCAAGGCAATATCTACCGGGACAACTTCTATGACGTCTGGGAAAACCGCTTTAAACCCTTCAGAGAGAGGAGTTGGGCAAGGCAGGGTATCTGCAAAGAGTGTAAACATTTTAAAAACTGCTTTGGCGGCGGAATGCACAACTGGAAGGGTGAGAAAGCAATCCTTCAACCCCTAACTTGCAATAAGATTGACTATTAGTTTTATTTTGTCTACCTTTGAGCAGATAAAAGAGAGTGTAATATGAAAAGATTTTCAGAAAAGTTATTCCTCCTGAGTGTGATAGTTGCACTCTGCGGTGTTGTTGTTTCATGCCATAAGGAAGATAAACTTTCAAAAAATGACTCTTTCCTGGGCAAATGGTACAGGATAATTGAGCCAAATGAAGATTGGACCTTTGGCAATACCTACGATATCTACGAATTCTCAGAGGGAGGTTTTGCCAACTATACCCGTTATGTCTTCTTTAATGAGTATCCGGTAGAGAAGACAGAGATTAAAATCAGTTACACAGCAGATGGTAAAACACTGACACTCAACTCAAATGATGAAAGAGCAAGGGGCGTAGTAACTTGGCAGAGAGAAAAGGAACGCCTTCTTCTATACATAGACGGCTACCCTGTTTACTTGGAAAAAGTGAACAACACACTGGAGAAGGAGATAGAAACTTGGAACAAAGAAGAGAACTACCGTAAAGGAAATGATGACAGCGTTCCAAGCGGAGCTTCTACAGAGCTGGAACTTGTATATTCATCACTTAGAAACATCTATAACTACAACTACCCAAGCGTAGATTACAAGGGTGAACCTATAATTCTCTCCGCCTCTTTGGCCGTTTGCCTTTACAAAGCTTCAACTGAGATTAAATCTGTATTCATGGCCTGTCATGCCACTATTACGAGCAATTTTGAATCTCCGTCCAACTACTATAAATACGGAGATATGAACTCTGACGTTGGAGTTTTCTCTTTGCTACCTTACACAGGAGGCGGTTCAGATCTTTTAAAGCACCCTATGGTAATAATGCCGGACTACGAAGGATACGGCATAACTGCAGACAGAGCACATCCTTATCTGAATGAAGAAGTTACATCAAGACAGGTTATAGACGGAGTTATGTATGGGCTCAAACTCTACCAAAAACTTGTGGATGAGGGAAAAGCCTGTCCTCTCTCAGACGATTGGAAATCTTTCTGCGTAGGGTATTCTCAGGGAGGAGCCGTAGCCCTTTCATCTCAGCGATATATAGAGAAACAAGATTTGGCGGACGAACTGCACTTTGTTGGCACTCTCTGCGGAGACGGACCGTATGACCCTATCGCAACATTGCGTTACTATTTTGACGATGACGGTACATCTTACGGAGTTTCCACAAAACATCGCAAGGAACAGCTTACAATGCCTGTGGTACTGCCTCTTATAATTAAGGGAATGCTGGACAGCAACCTTGATATGCAAAGCCATAAACTCACAGATTTCTTTTCCAAACAGTTCTTAGACACAGGCGTTATTAAATGGCTGGAAGATAAGAAGTTGGACAAAAATGACCAGAAATCAATAAGTATTATAAACAAGCTATGGTATGACATGTGCGAAAGTGGTTATACTGCTAGTGACGGTACCGTTTATTCTGCAGCAGATGTTCAGAAAATTTTTGTAGAGCACAGAAAGGAGAAAGGGATATTCAGCACCTCGTACTACGTTACTGCAGATTTAAAAGAAGTTATGACGCCACAAGCATACGAATATTTAAAAAACACCAACAACTTTACATCACTTCCTAATGGCAATGACCCAATGAAAGACCTTCACAGAGCGCTGATTATTAATAAGGTCTCTTATAACTGGGCCCCTAAATTCCCGGTAGTCTTTGCCCACTCTAAATATGATATGGTGGTACCATACGGTAACTATCAAGCGTTCTCCAGTGAATACCCTTCTTTAAACTACAGAATAAGAGATAGTTATACCGGAGACCATCTTGATACCGGCACCGCCTTTTTCCTGGAAATGATAGGAACATTGGCAGAATACTTCCAATGGCTTGTTAATCAGTCAAATTAGAAAAAACAGAACTGATATGAAAAGACTTTTTGCACTTTTTGCAGCAGCTCTCCTTTTGGTGGCAATGCCTTCAAAATCAGAGGCTCAGACCATAAGAGACAAGTATGGTGCTGCCGTAGGTAAGATTGAATCCAACGGAGTCATCAGAGATAAATACAACTCTCAGGTAGGAAAGATTGAGTCTAACGGTGTTATCAGAGATAAGAACAACTCTCAGATTGGCAAAATAGACAGTGACGGAACTATCAGAGACAAATACAACTCAGCTGTTGGAAAGGTTTGCAGTGACGGAACTGTAAGAGACAAATACAACGCTCAGATTGGTAAGATAGACAATGACGGAACTGTAAGAGACAAATACAACGCCTCCATTGGCTCCGCACGCGGCATCCCTAAAACCTGGGCCGGCGTATACTTCTTCTTCAATCTGAAATAACCTCTCAACTCCCGATAGTAAAAAATACCGCCGACTCTTTTAAGGGCCGGCGGTTGTTTTTATAAACTGATCTTTATCTGACCGTTAAATATCTTTAGGTGTGAATTTTGCCTGAGTAAAATTGTAAATGTGATTATTTGTCAAATATTCAGACGTCATCAGAGGGAATGTATAAATTGTAGCATTACCTACAAGTTTTATTTTCAGATTGAAATTATAGTCAGGAGTTGATCTGTAAATAAAAGAAATAAAAACATCTTGAGTTAATGCACCGTCTGTTAAAGGAATATTTTCCAAAGTCACTGAACCATTATCAACTGCTGCAGAATTAGAGTTGCTATTATTCCTTGCTCTATAACCCATCTTATTGGCGGTTTCTTCCAATACCATTGTCTCTATAGTACTGCTTCCTGTTGTATTTAAAAATTTTATTCCGCTAGGAATCTTAAAAAATGTGGACTGTGAATTAAATGTACCACCGCTAGTGTAAATACCATCTACAATACTTCCTTCTCTGTATAAAAAATCATAGTTTCCAAGGTTGGCAAGAGAACCGGTTCCCTGATTTTCCATTGAACGAATCCACCAGTTATAACCATCTTTCGTATTAGTATACGGATAGATAACTCTAATGCCGTGAGTTCCCGTTGCATACACACTAGATGCATTTGAAAATGTCGCTGTTGCAGTACCGGCGCCAGACACAAGAGTGAACATCTCATTGTTGCCGTACGCATCTATTACAGAAACTTTGTCCGAAGCACTCCAAACACGGTTTAAACCTGCTCCGGATGTTGTCAATGTTGTTTTTGTTCCAATATCATCTCTAGAAAGGGTTATTGTTACAGGACCTTTGGTAGGTTCTTTTGTTTTCTCTTCTTTCTGGCATGAAACTGCTGCAATTGCGCAACAGAGACTCAATATAAATAATCTTGCTTTCATAGTCTTTCTTACTTTAAGGGTTAAAAATCAGAACCAGGAATAGATCCAGGAATAAAGAATTCACCGCTGCCACTTGCGCAGATAATGCCCTCAGATTTCACCTCCATGATGAAGAAGGCCGGGGCTTCATACAATTTTTTTTCTTTGTTCATAAGCTTATGTTTTAATTGGTTTAGTGCAAAACTATGGTCTGACCAAAAAAATTTTGTAATGAGAATTCAGTATTTTGAGCTGTCCGCCATACTGAAAAGTTGTCTATTTGCATTTAAAAGGTATTCTTCCCATTTTTGTTTAAAATTTTTGTGATGAAAAGCGTCATTCGTGTTCTATTTTTCATAAGCCTTTCAATGGGGTTGTTTTCCTGCACATCAGGGGCAAAAGAGGAAGCGGCGGAAAGCGCTGTTAATGAACTCCTTGCAGATGTTTCAAAAGATATCTCATCTCAGAATTTTGATGCAGCAATGGAGAAGGCTCTCAAGGCTCTGGATTTATCTGCGGGAAAACCTCAGCTTCAGGTAAATACGCTCTCTACCATTGTAGGAATAGACATTATGGCTAGCAGGGATGAAGATGCCTGGGCAAAGGCGTTGGAGGCGGAGAGTATTGCCAGAGAAAACGGATTGAAAAAGGATTTATCCAGCATATTGATTTCCAAGGCTAAACTCTGTTCATACGCAGAGATTTCACCGGAAACGGGACGTAATGACGAGGGACTAAAGTATGCAAATGAGGCGTTGGAACTGGCTCAGGAAGTGGGAGCAGAGGAGCAGCAGTGTGAGGCCTGTTATGTGATAGCATCACTATACATAAACAAGAACCGTTGGAGCAATCCTATAGACAAAGAGATCTACCAGACGGCCGGAAAGTGGCTGGACAAGGGACAGACCATAGCGGACAAAAATGGACTTAGCCGCCTGATTCGCAACGGAATACTCTTCCGTTCCAGATGGTTTCAGCAGGGGGACAAGAATGATGAGGCCATAAAGTACTTTGAGAGGGAACTGGCCGCATTGAAGGAGACGGACCACCTTACCGCCTCAAGCCTGGATGACCGCCTGGTGCGCCTCTATACCCGTATCGGGGAGTATGAAAAGGCCCTTGAGACTCACGATGACTATGTCTTTCACATTCAAAAGTACATTCAGCAAAAGCAGGATGAGACACTGCAGGAGATGGAAACCCGTTTCCAAGTGCAGGAGAAGGAGAGAAAGATAGAGAGAAGAGGTTATCAGATTGGACTTCTGATTCTGGCGCTGTTGCTCTCTATTGCTCTTATTCTTTTGGGCATGAACAGCATACGCAAGATAAGAAGCCGCAATGTAGAGCTTAAGAAGATAAACGAATCCAAAGAGGAGTTGATTGAGTTCCTATCTAAAGATCTCAGAAACCCAGCAAAGGCTATGACTGAGGAGATTGCAGCACTCTCAACCGCAGCGTCCAATCTTCCGGCAGACCAGATTCGTGAAAAGTGCGAACAGCTGGCCAAGAGAGCTGAGTCAATCAACTCAAATGTAGCAACTTACGTGGGTGACATCCTTATTAAACGCAGCAGAAAGATTGCAGACTTGGGCCTTACCCAGCGTGAAATACAAATCATTCGCCTTAGTGCTGAGGGTCTTACAGCCGCTCAGATAGCAGAGCGTGCCTTCCTCTCCGTACATACCGTTAACACCCACCGCCAGCACATCTATGCCAAGATGGATGTGAAGAACGTTACAGATATGCTCCACAAGGCTACGGAGGTTGGAATTCTTTAATTTTTCGTAACTTGCAGAACAATTGCAACAGTATGAAGAGAATTTTCTTTTTGTTTTTGACTATCGCCGTGCTGATGGCATCCGGCACGATTGAGGCTCAGAATGTTACAAAGAAACAGGACTGGGCACAGTTCTACACGTTCCAAAATGACAACGCCCGTTGGAACAGAGTTAAGGCTGTTTTGATGGGAGATTCCATCACGGAGCTGTGGTGGGACAGGGATTCTGTTTTCTTCAAAGAGAACAACTTTGTGGGAAGGGGTATCTCAGGGCAGACCACCAGCGAGATGCTGGTAAGATTCAGAAGGGATGTTTTGGATCTTCATCCTCAATATGTTGTGATAATGGCGGGCACAAATGATGTTGCAGAGAACAACGGAAAGATTTCAAAAGAGAATATTCTGGGCAATTTGAAATCTATGGTAGAAATTGCCAAGTTCCACGGTATCAACCCAATGCTATGTTCTATTCCGCCTGCTGCGGGCTTTATTTGGAGGAAAGATCTTACTCCGGCACAGGATATCATTGAGATAAACAAGATGATTAAGGAGTATGCCCAAAGTGTTGGAATTCCTTACATAGATTACCATTCCGCTCTTAAGGATGAAAACGGAGGCCTTCCAAAAGAGTATGCAAAGGATGGTGTACATCCTACTCTTGAGGGATTTAAGATTATGGAGAAGATTCTGCTGAATACATTTGAAAAAACAGATTTAACTATGGATAACGTTGTATTAAACTCTTTAAAGACAAGAAGAAGCATCAGGAGTTACAAGCCTCAACAGATTAAAGATGAGGAACTTCTGGCAGTTCTGCAGGCCGGCACATTTGCGCCTAACGGAATGGGAATACAGGATTCCTGGATTGTTGCCGTTCAGAATGAGGAGATTAAGAAGGAACTCATCCGCATGAATGCAAAGATACTGGGCACTAGCTCAGACCCTTACTACGGTGCCCCTACTATTATTCTGGTCTTTGGTTCAGATCCTGAGAAGTGGAGGAACTCCGTTCAGGACGGCTCACTTGTTTTGGGCAATATGATGAACGCCGCTCACTCCCTTGGATTGGGTACCTGTTGGATTAACAGAGAGATGGAGATGTTTTCAACAAAAGAGGGAAAGGATTTGATGCGCAAAATGGGTATAGATGAGAAACTTATAAAAGAGGGACTCACCGGCATAGGAGCGCTTGCAATTGGTTATCCGGAAGGCGAACCGAGAGCTCCAAAACCTCGTAAAGAGAACTATTACAGAATTATAAAATAAACTATCATAAATATGAAAAAACTATTTTTGATTATTGTAGCTGCTCTTACATTTGCAGGAGTACGCGCTCAGGATGTTGACGTTAACTTCATGCCTCTTTCAGATGAGGATAAGACTACGGCTGTATCCTTTAACTTCCTGGAGAACCTCTATGTTGGTTCAATCTCCCCTATTGACTCTCCTAAAGAGATGGGACTTAAGGCTTTCAAGTCTTGGGACCTCGGCTTTGACATTGTCAATTTTACCTATAAGCCGGCAGATGAGCAAGAACTGAGATTTGCCGTAAACTTTGGAACAAGATTCTTCAAAACCCGCCACAGAAATGTCATTTGGAATGAGGGCGGATACTATGTACCGCTTTCTTTCTCAGCACTTTCTGATGATGCAATGAATCACAGCAAGAGAAAATCCAGACTGGATGTTTATGAATTCGGTCTCTCTGCAGGATATGAATTTAAGGTTCTTGATGACCTCAAAATAGGACTGGATGTTATTGGCAACTACAACTTCTCTGCAAAGAGCGTTACCAAATACAAAGTGGGCAGTTCTAAGGAGAAGATTAAGAAAAAAGGTTGGAAAACTCAGAAGATTACACCTGAATACCGTCTTACCGTTGGTCTTCCGGAGGTTAAACTTTACTTAAGAGTTGCTCCTCACCGCCTCTTCAAGAAAGAGTACGGCCCGGATATCACCTACTTTGCTTTTGGTATAATACTCTAAGAGTAATCATTAACAGATAAAGGGAAGGCCAAATTGGTCTTCCCTTTTTTGTAGCGCGGGGCGGGCTTGAACCGCCGACCTCATGATTATGAATCATGCGCTCTAACCAGCTGAGCTACCGCGCCATCAAAAAGTCCGGAATATCCGGACCGTTTGTTGAGATACCCGGGTTCGAACCAGGACTAAGAGGACCAGAATCTCTTGTGCTACCATTACACCATATCTCAATGGGGTTGCAAAAGTAATGATTTTTATCTTAAGAGCAAATTTTTTCAAATTCGCTCCACCAAAACCGATGCATAGACGGCTACGCCCTCCTCTCTGCCAACAAAGCCGGCCTTCTCTGTGGTGGTGGCTTTTACGGAGATATCCTCCTTGGAGCAAGGGTAATCCTTGTTGCACTTAGAGAGGGTCTCTGAGAGGGTTTCTCTCATCTTCTCAATGAACGGTGCAACCTTAGGACGTTGGAGAAGGATTGTAATATCTGCATTTACAAGGCGGTAGCCCCTCTCCAAAATCATATTGTAGGTCCTTTGAAGCAGAATCTTACTGTCTATTCCCTTGAACTCATTGCTGGTATCCGGGAAGTGATGACCTATGTCTCCAAGTGCGAGGGTGCCCAGAAGGGCATCACAGAGGGCGTGGATAGCCACATCTCCATCTGAGTGGGCCACACACCCCTTGGTGTGAGGAATGTTCACGCCGCCCAGAATCAGAGGGAGTCCGGGAGCCAGAAGGTGAACATCATAACCGTTTCCTATTCTAATGTTAGCGCTCATACAACGCAAAAATAATGGTTTTTCTTATCTTTGTACAAATCTAGAGTTAAAGAGATGGGATTTAAGTTTTTTCATCTGCCTTCTCACAGGGTGTTTGACTACCCTGCAAGGCACTACAATAAGGATATGGAGAAGTTTGAAGGGGTAAATGCGGAGGCCAAGGCCAACGAGGAGGGAGAAAATTATGTACCGGGCTCCATTGTCTCCAAAGGGTTCAGAAGGGCTCGCCGTGAACCGCTGAGAAAGACCGGAGGCTACTCCACCGCCAAGAGAGTTATAGTCTATATCCTTCTTGCTGCTATCCTTGTTGCCCTGTTCTATTTTGCAAAGGTTTTCTCTCTGCTGTTTAACGCATACCAGACCACAAGCGGATAAAATTGAAGTTTATGTTAAAGGTTCTTCCGGAAAAAATATACAGTTTGATTGCTGCAGGCGAGGTGATTCAGCGCCCTTCATCCGTTGTGAAGGAACTTATGGAGAACTCCGCAGATGCGGGGGCAACTTCTATTATGCTTGTAGTCAATGATTACGGAAAGACTCTCATTCAGGTTATAGATAACGGAGAGGGAATGACCGCAGAGGAGGCGGAGCTTTGCTTCCTCTCTCACGCCACATCCAAGATAGAGAGCGTGGAGGATCTTCAGAACCTCTCAACATTTGGATTCAGAGGAGAGGCGTTGGCCTCAATAGCTGCCTGCGCGGATGTTACGCTCAGAACCCGCAAAAAGGGAGAAGAGACCGGAACACAGGTACATATTGCAGCCTCTAAAGTGTTGGAAAAGAGCGAGGCGGGCTGTCCTCAGGGATGCAACATCTCAGTCAGAAATCTATTCTACAACATACCTGCAAGAAGAAAGTTTTTAAAGTCTGACAGCAGCGAGTACCGTGCTATAGTCTCTGAGTTTACCAGGGTTGCACTTACAAGGTTGGATATTGAGTTCCGCTTGATAAGCAACTCAAAAGAGGTGATGACTCTGCCTGCAGGAAGAAATCTAAAACAGAGAATTGCAGATATCTGCGGAGCGCCTATGGCCAAGCTGATTGTTGATATTAAAGCAGATACCAGCGTTGTAAAGATATACGGAGTTGTTGGAACGCCTCAGAGTGCAAAGAAGAATCAGCCAAACACATTCCTCTTTGCTAACGGCAGATTCTTCCGCTCTCCTATGCTCCACAAGGCGGTGGTAAAGGGATACAGCAATCTTGTTCAGGAGGGATACACCCCTCACTACTTTATCTTTTTGGAGGTTGCACCGGATGCTATGGACGTGAATATCAGCCCTTCCAAGACAGAGATAAAGTTGGAGGAGGAGCAGATGATATTTCAAATCCTGGAGGCTGCGGTTAAGGAGGCTATTGGAAAGAACGCCTTTGCTCCGGCCATAGACTTTGATACTGAGGGAGTTCCTATGGAGATTACATCCGGAGACGGCTTCACTCTGGATGAGACGGATAAGAAAAGAGTACGCTCCGGAGAGAGGTTCAAAGCCCCTTCAATCAACTATGATCCTCTCTTTAACCCGTTCAAAGAGAAGAAGGTAGAGGTTACCGGATATAAGACCGTGGAGAGTTCCATCAATGAGAATCTTATGGAGGAACAGACTCCTTACAGAAGATATATTCAGGTAGGAAAAGAGCTTGTTGCAACTCAGGACGGAGAGGGCGGCGTAATGTTGATTAACATTGCAAGAGCCAGAGAAAGAATATTTTACGAGAAGTATCTCAACTCCATAAACAATAAAGAGTGCGCTATTCAGGAGGAGCTCTTCCCTAAGAGCGTAACTCTGGACCACGCTACATTCAAGACCTTAATGGATAACAAAGAGAAGGTAGCAAGACTGGGATTTGAGATACGTCAGTTTGGAAAGGACAGCATTGTTGTAAGCGGCACACCTGCAGACTTTAAGGGAGAGAAGTTCTCCATTGAGGAGTGCATTGAAGAGATAGCTCAATACCTGGAAAACGGAGACGAGAGCGAGTTCTTCCGCAAGGTTGCCCTGGAGGTTGTACGCCACACCTCTTTCTCCTACACTGAGACCATTTCAGAAAAAGAGGCGGAGGCTGTTGTGGAGTCTCTCTTCAAGTGCAAGGAGAGTGCAACTTCCCCAACGGGAGGCTATTGCGTAGTCAGAATTGGGGCGGACGAGATTAAAAAGAGAATGTTATGAGAAATTTACCGGTAGTACTGAAAAACATAATCATAATCAATGTGATAATGTTCATAGCCACGTTGATTATTGGAGAGAGGATGTATCTGCTGTTTGCCCTCTTCCCGGTAGATTCCGGATTCTTTAAGGTGCATCAGCTTGTTTCTCACATGTTTATGCACGGTGGGTTCTTCCACATCTTCTTCAATATGTACTCATTATTCTTCTTTGGAATAATGCTGGAGAGACTGTGGGGGCCAAAGAAGTTTTTGCTCTACTATATGCTTACAGGATTGGGAGCGGCGGCCTGCCACTTGGGAGTTATGCATCTGCAGGGAGTTACATATCCTGTACCTACCGTTGGTGCATCCGGCGCCGTTTACGGAGTGTTGCTGGCTTACGGAATGCTCTTCCCAAACAACCAGATAACAATGGTCTTCCCCATACCTATAACACTGAAAGCCAAGTGGTTTGTCTGCATATTCGGAGCAATAGAATTGATTTGCGGAGTCTTTGATACCGGAAGCGGAGTTGCCCACTTTGCCCATTTGGGAGGTATGATCTTTGGTCTGGTATTACTTCTTATTTGGAGAAAACGAGATAGAATGTATACGGATTATTGATGGAGGTAAAGAGAAGAAACGGATTCATAATTTTTCTGAGCGTTACCTTCAGAGTCCTTCTGGTGCTTGCCGGATTGTGCCTAATTGTCTCATATATCTCCTCTTACATTGACCCGGCTCACTACTGGACGCCCCTTTTCTTCGGACTCTATTTTATCCCGATACTGATAGTAAATTTTATCCTTCTGCTCATTGCTCTCATTTTAAGAAGCAAGAGTGTCTGGATTGCCGTCATAGCTATTCTGCCCGCTCTTCTCTTTGCAGACAGGTTCTACCGTTTTGGATCAAAGAGAAGTGATCTGATAGAGGGAACACCGGTAAAGTTGGAGACCTACAACGTAGGAAACTTTGGGCTTTCAAAGAGGGGTCTTGATAAGGATACCGCAAAGGCGGGAGTCTTTGCACAGATAAAGGAGTATGATCCGGATATTGTTTGTCTTCAGGAGGTTACACTGGATGAGTTCTCTCAGACGGCATCCATTCTCCCTCAGTACAAGTACCGCACAAACTATATGTTTCCAAACAAGGGAGACGTATTCGGAAACATAATCCTAAGCCGTCACAAAATAATAGGTGGAGGAACCATAAAGTTCAAACACAGCACAAACCTCAGCATTTACGCAGATATTGTTATTGATAAAGATACAATCAGAGTCTTTAACAACCATCTGGAATCCAACAGCATTTCTCTCGCCTCTTCCATTAAGAAAATCAGAGAAAACAAGAGAAACGTAGATGAGGTGAAAGGGGAGATACTCAGTGTAAATCACAAGATTAGAGATGCCGTCATAAGAAGGTCACGCCAGGCAAACGCACTCTTCAACATCATTAAAAAGAGCCCGTACCCAACTATAATCTGCGGAGACTTCAATGACACCCCAATGTCATACACCTACTACAAACTTTCATACAACAGAAAGGATACATTCAAGGAGAGCGGAAAGGGCTTTGCTGCAACATATTCCGTACTTTGGCCTCTGCTCAGAATAGATTATGTATTTATTCCGGAAAAGTTTGAAGGGCTGAGTCATAAGACCATAAAATGCGATTTCTCAGACCATTACCCGGTGGTAACTGAGTTCACAATAATCAAATAGCTATGGGAGGAAAGAGACCATACAAGATGGATCCAAAGATGGAAATCCAGGTAGCCAAGGCTGCGGAGGTTCTGAAAAAGGGCGGAACCATTCTCTACCCTACGGACACCATCTGGGGCATTGGCTGTGACGCCACTGATAAAGAGGCGGTTGCAAAGGTCTTTGCAATAAAGAAAAGAGAGGAGAGCAAATCTCTGGTAACCCTTGTCTGCAATCTGGATATGCTGGCCCGCTACGTTAAAGAGATTCCTCAGGCCGCGTTGGATCTGATTGAGGTTAATGACTCTCCAATGACAATCATTTATCCCAATGCCTGCAATCTTGCAGAGAATGTTGTTGCAGAAGACGGCAGTGCAGGCATAAGAATTCCGTTCAACGAGTTCTGCAAACAGCTATGTTTCAGATTGAAGAAGCCAATCGTTTCTACCAGCGCAAACATATCGGGAGATATGCCTCCTCTCAACTTCAAGGCTGTGAAAGAGGAGATAAAAGAGGCTGTTGACTACATAGTATCTCCTGCAATGGAAGAGAAAGAGGCTACACATAAAGCATCGCAGATAATAAAAGTTGGGTTGAGGGGAGAGATAGAGATAATAAGAAAATAAACATGGCACTATGAAATACATTTTACCAATTATTGCAACTTTCTTGTTTATAGCTTGTTCTGTAGACAGGAAATACGACCTCAAAAAAGATGTCAACATGGAGATGAAGGTTGGCCAGCAGGTTCAGGTTCCTCTGGGAAACCTCGGACGCCTGCGTATCAAGGCTTTGCTCTCAAAGGAGGCAAAAGAATACTTCACCAAGGATGAGGAATCCAACTGGATCTATGATCCTAAGGGTGAGGTTCTGACCAATTTCACTTTTGGTCATTACAAAGTTGCCGGATTGTCATTTATAAATTTGAAACACTTCCATATTCCGTATATCAGATTCCATATGACCCTGGTAAACACCCTGCCGTTTGACTATACCATAAGTGCTTTTGTTATAGACACTAGCGGAAATAGGGTTCCTGATATTTCAGCATTTATAGAGGCACATCTTCCTGCCGGTTCAGAAGAGGCTCCCGGAATAGCAGAAGCAGATCTCAATCTCTCAACTAACCAGATTCACGATGGGTTCGGATTTGACGGAATCTCCATTCAGTTCACCTCCCCTAGAATGCCTTTGGAAGCTATGTATTTGGACCGTCACTTGGGAATAGGTCTTAACAAAGTGAGCATACAGCTCCCGGAGGGAATTGTTCTCAAGATTAAGAAAACGAATACTAACGATGATGATGAGTAATAATCACCTAAAATTATGGCTATGAAAAAGTTAACTATAACAATCATCATACTTTTCTCTTCTCTCTATTCTCTTTTTAGTCAGGAAATCAGAGAAGGTTATTTTATGGACAGTTATGTTTACGGCTACCGCCTGAACCCAGCTTTCCAGACAGAGAAAAACTTTATTGGAGGTATTCTCTCAATCAGTGGCGGCACCCAGAGTAACGTAGGTTTGAGTACTTTCTTCTATCCATATGAGGGAGAGCTTGTTACCTTCATGCACCCGAGTGTCTCTCAAGAAGAGTTTCTATCCAAAATCAGAGACAAAAACAAGATAAACTTCAACTTAAAAGAGAACATCCTTTCATACGGATTCTGGAAAAAATTTAGAGGTAGAGAATTCTTCAACACTCTGGAGCTCAACTATATAAACAGCACCGCAGCAAGGATTCCAAAAGGTCTCTTTGAGTTCCTTAAGGCGGATGCTCCTGAAGATTTCTCATATGACTTGTCTAACGTAAAGGCATTCACAAATACATACTTTGAGTTAGCATACGGTTCATCATTAAAGATGGGAAAACTCTCTCTTGGAGCAAGAGCCAAATTCCTGGTGGGAATGAATGCTATTAGACTGAATGTGAGTAGTATGTACGCATTCCTCGCTGCAGATGAGTGGGCGATGTATTCAAATGCCGAGTTTTACGCTGCCGGCGGCGGAGTGAAAAGAAGGATGAAAGAGGCTCCTGTTGGAGGTTATGATGTATGTGATCTTTCATACGTTAAGTTCCGGCCATTTGGATTCGGAGGATTGGGATTAGGTGTTGATTTGGGCGTCAAATATGAGTTTAACGAATACATCAACGTTTCTGCCGCTATAAAAGATCTTGGATTCATCTGGTGGTTCAACAAAGCTTGCGGAGAATCCAAGGACTACAAGTGGATCTTTAGCGGTGAAATAATAGAGGAGATTGAAGACTTCTCCAATATAAAGGACGTTGTTAATCTTCTGGTAGATAATGTAAAGAGTATCTATGAGTTTGAGCCAAAAAAGAGATGCGTAAAGGGAAAGCCTCTAACTTATACCGCAAACATTGGAGCGGAGTTCAAGATGCCTTTCTACGAGAAGATGTCCATAGGTATTCTGGGAACACAGATTTATAACCACATTGTTCCATTCCACGAGGTAAGAATGTCTCTGAATGCAAGACCGCTTGACTGGCTTGGTCTAACTGTAAGTACCGCCTATTCAACATACGGATGGGAGTACGGAGGAATGGTCAATTTCTACGCCAAGAAGTTTAGCGTTTTCTTGGGAACAGACAACTACTACACCCACATGACTCCGCAGTTCGTCCCTGTAAATCAGTTTAATACGCACGTAGCTTTAGGATTTACCTACAACTTTGGAGGCAGAAAGAATCTGAATTAATCTATAGAGGCAAAGTAGATTTCGCTCACTGCAGAAAGAGCGGCAGTCTCTACCCTCAACCGTGAAGGACCCAGTGTTACAGGTTTATAGCCCTTGCTAAGTGCGAGGGCTATTTCCTTTTCTGAGAAATCTCCCTCAGGCCCGATCATTATCAAGACATTGCGCCCTTTTGAAGAACCGCCCAAATATGAGCGGATGCTCTTTTTCTCTCCCTCCTCACAGTGAGCAATAAGGGCGAGAGTATCCTTTTCCCTATCGCGATGGAGAAAATCTTCAACACTCACACACTCCTCTATCTCTGGCAGATAGGACTTTAAAGACTGTTTGGTGGCAGAGAGGGCCACGGCCTCCACTCTCTCCTTCTTTATTGTGGTGCGGATGGAGTGCTCGGAAATTATAGGGATAATTCTCTCCACTCCCATTTCGGTAGCCTTCTCCACAAACCACTCAAAACGCTCCATATTTTTGGTGGGGCAGACAGCCATCGTGAGTGTGTAGTTTCTCTCCCCTACGCCAAATGAACGCTCTTCAATTGAGCACTCTACGGCCGGCTCCCCCTTCTTTGGGAGAGTGATTTCAGATATCAGGCAGCGGTACATCCCGCCTCTGCCGTCAATGACAAAAAGGGTCTCTCCAACTTTATGACGGAGAACCTTGGCGCAATGTTCAGCCTCCTTGCCCCTGAGAGTAAGCCTCTCCTTGCCTATTTCCGTGGAGAAAAACAATTCCATCCCTATCACTTTTATAATGGCGAAAATAACATTATTTAGTTAATTTTGCACTAGTAAAAATCAAAACCTATCTATTATGGGACAAGCAAAGAGCACCCGCTATGTAGCTCTGGACGTACTCAGAGGAATGACCGTAGCGGGAATGATTCTGGTAAATAACCCCGGCAGTTGGGGCCATATTTTTAAACCCTTAAGACACGCCGCTTGGGCAGGATGTACACCAACTGACTTGGTGTTCCCATTCTTCCTCTTTGTTGTGGGCGCCGCAATGGCCTTCTCTTTTGCAAAGTACAACGAGACACTGTCCGGAGCCAGCATCAAAAAACTTCTGAAGAGAGGCTGTCTCATCTTCTTGGTAGGTCTTCTGCTGAATGCCTTCCCGTTCATTAAATTCCCTGTAGACCAGGAACTTGGATTCTGGGGAAGCGTGGCATACAAGTTTGAACATTTGAGGATATTCGGAGTGCTTCAGAGAATTGCACTCTGTTACATATTCGGCGGATTCTTTGCTTTGCTGCTTAAAAAGCCAAAGAAGATTGTAACTGCAATGGTTATTCTTTCTCTGCTGGAGATACTGGTACTCTGGCTCTTACGAGACGGCGAGGGAGCCTTCCTCTTTGGAGAGACCGTAAAGGATACAATGGCCGGCAGAGCATCCGGAGCATTTGACGTAAACTTCTTCAACTCTCTGGGCCTTATTGGAGAGAACCATGTTTACCACGGAGAGGGCTTTGCTTTTGACCCTGAGGGACTTATAGGCGTGCTCTCCGGAAGTTGCACCGTTCTGCTCGGCTTCCTGGTTGGTAACATCTGCCGCACCAGCACAGACAAGACTACCTCAGTTGCAAAGCTCTTTGTAATTGGAATGTTCTGCCTCGGATTGGCAATGATTGCAAGCATTTGGATCCCGATAGTTAAGAAGATTTGGACCGGCTCTTATGTCTTGTACGCAGGCGGTTGGGCTATTTTGATGCTCGCCTTCTTCATCTACTTCATTGATGTTAAGGGCAAAGAGAAAATCTTCACTCCTTTCAAAGCGCTTGGTATGAACCCGCTCTTTGCTTTTGTAATGGCGGGCCTCTTCTCCAAGATTCTGGGAGGAATGATTCGTTGGAAAGTACCTGTTCTACAGGATGATGGAACAATGGGAGAGAAGTCCTACTCTGTACTCAGCTGGTTCTACCAGAACATCTGCCAGCCGGTATTCGGAGGTAACAACGAGTACTCTTCACTTATGTATGCAATCATCTATGTGCTGGTATTTACACTGATGGCGTACGTGCTCTATAAGAAGAAGATTGTCATTAAGATATAATGAAAAAAATGCTTCTGCATAACGGCAAGATGGTCAACGCCTTACGTTGGGATGGCGTGAACATTGAGGAGGTGAAGGAGATGGTCAGAGAGCGCCTTATGCAGCCCCATCTTTGCATGGGCTTTCTCTATCTCTTCATTATGACTGATGAGGGGATAGTACAGTGCAATGAGGGAGATTGGATTGCAAAGGATTTGGATGGAAACATCACAGTAATTACAGAGGAACAGTTGCAGGCAGATGGCAAATAAGGAATTTATAATTAGAAATTTGGAGGAGATAGACTCTGTGGCTGAGCAGTTTGTTCAGTACATCTCAGAGTCTGACCTTCAGAGCAACATCTTTGCCTTCTACGGAAAAATGGGGGCGGGTAAAACCACCTTCATTAAGGCAATATGCAAGGCGCTGGGAGTTAAAGATAACGTAAACTCCCCAACCTTTACCCTTATTAACGAGTACTCAAGCAACCGCGGTTTTCCAATCTATCACTTTGATTTCTACCGCATTAATAAACTATCCGAGGCCTGCGACATTGGAGCGGAGGAATACTTTGCAGGAAACGGTCTCTGCCTAATAGAGTGGCCGGAAAAGATAGAAGAGATCCTGCCGGAGGATGTAATCAAAGTGACCATCACCACCAACCAGGACCTCTCCCGCACCGTCATCCTTCAGTAACTACTTCCACTGATCAGGATACATCTGAATGTGCTCCTTCAGGATGTTTACCATATCTATAAAGTCGTCTGCAGCAACAACTTGGGAATATCTTTGGAAATGAAGATCTGTACCGTCAGCTCTCTTTGCTATATATCTTCCGCTCTGCTCCTGAACTATAAAAACAGGGCGCTCCTTACCATTATTATCAAGCATCCATAGATGTGCAATATCCTTATACTGAGGATTTTTAACCTCATCTCTATAATACGGGCCTATGCCAAACTTGTTGTCTTTTCTAGTGATGACAACCTCCTTTCCTTTCATTGTATGGGTGGTTTTCACCTCTGCTCCGCCCACAATAGAAGCTACTGGTGTAACATCATCATATTCACAAGGTAACATCTGATATGAATCCAATTGACGTTTCATATCTGCTGTGTGATGAGCAAAAACATAACCCATCTTACCGTTGTTTTTCACCTTGTAAAAATCATAGTAGGTATCCATTGGCTTGCTACGAGATGTCCCAGAAAGAGTTTGACCTTTAGTAACCATACCGGTCATTATAATATCATCATATCTATCTTCTGAATGATGGCCGAAATAGTTATTGCCAAAGTGGTCTAAAATCTTGGTTTTCCCTGTTTTATAATCTTTCGCAACAATAGCGGTATAGCCGTCATCATCTGGGGTAGGCATGCTGGTAAGTTCAACGTTGCTCCAGTCTCCAGGGAAAGGAACAAATTTGAAATCTCGTCCCTCCAGAACAATACGTCCTATCATCCAGTGCATATTTCCATTCTCATCTTTGGCTCCGAATGCCATAGGCGTTCCATTTCCACCTCTTGTGTAAAACTGAACCTCGTCAAATACAAACGGAACAAGGACAGCACCTTTTTCAGAAACGTCAAAAACTCCCCATTTATTGTTTTTTACGCTCCTAGCCACGCCCTCTGCAGGTCCCGGGAGTTGAATGTCATAGTACATGCCAGGTTTCACATCCCATTTATGGGTGCCATTGTTCCAAATACCCTCCTTTCCATCCTTCTTCACAACTTGCGTTATTCCCCAACCTTTTAAAGGATTATCAGAGTGATAAACCTTGCCCTTTGATGAGAATATCTGTTTATAAGACCATGAAACAAAATCACACAACGCCTCAGCGGCTAGAGAGCCAACAGCATAACCAAGCCCTTCTACAGCCTGTAGTATTGCCTTACCCTCCGGAGTATCTCTTATTGGTGTTGGCGGAACATACACTGTTTTAGGCTGATTATAAGTCACATGAGAGTAGTTTCCGCTGGTGGAGTTATAGTTATCGTCTGAGTTAGTACCGTTTACGCTCCTTGGAACATTGTAACTTTGATTTGACTGACCTTCATAATAACGGCATCCTTGTCTGTGAGGCTCACGTCTAGGAGAGTCACTTCTATTGGCTCCGCAGTAAACGCATACCGGATCACTTACCGGTGGAATTGTAACCGGGGCTGTTCCCAGCATGCTCTTAAAAGCATCCATAGCTGTCTGAGCCTTAGCCTCTTGCCCTCTATCAAAGGTGGCAGATACAACCAGCAGCAACGCCCCCAAAAGAACTATCAAATAACTCTTTGTTTTCATATGTTTTTTTAATCTTCGTCATCTTTAACTTCTCCGGTGCCGTTGCACTCAGGACATTTCCACTGTAGGTAACCCTGTTGATTGCAGGTAGCGCAGCGAATATGGCCCTCTCCGTTGCAAATGGTGCAGGTAATCTTGCCGGTTCCCTTGCAGCGCTCGCAGTCAAAATAACCTTGTCCTCCGCACTTTACGCAGTTTGGATTGCGGCCGTGGCAATGAGGGCAGACATATTTTCCGTCTCCAAAGCAGAATGTACAGCGTATCATCTTGGCACCGTTGCAGGTACGGCAATCGTTATATCCTGTGCCGTGGCAAACGTGACACTCGTTGCGGATGTATCCTGTGCCGTCACATTTTGGACAGGCTTTATCCATACTGACAAATAGGGTTCCCGCCAGTAATAAAGCAAACGCCATAATAAATGATTTAAAGCTCTTTTTCATACTCTATCTGATAAATTTATCGTTTTCAAATACTCCTGATTTATCTACGGTTCCGTCCTCTTTATACAGGATTCCATTTCCGTGGAAAAGACCCTTTTTGAAGTCTCCCCTGTACATCGCTTTTCCATTGCTGTAATAGCGGGTGCCAAAACCATCCGGGTAGACGACGTCGTTATCTTTATCGTAGACAAATGTTCCGTTATAAAGCTTTACTCCCGTTTCATCATCATACAAAGTACCTTGAGTTGGGTTGTCCTTGGAAAAGTATCCTTCAAAGATCAATATCCCGTTTTTATAATACTTCCCAAAGCCCTCTCTTTCACCCTTTTTCCAGTAGCCGTCATACTCCAAAGAACCATCCTTATAATATGACTTTCCGTTTCCGTCCCAGTAACCGTCTACAAAGTATCCGGCATATTCCAAGGTCTTGTTCTTATAGTATGATTTTGCGAATCCGTTTAGATACCCTTTACGGAAAGTCCCTTCAAGTTCCAGTACTCCGTTGTCATAAAAACATTTACCATAACCATCCCATTGGTCTTCCTTAACTCCTCCATTATACTCCACTACGCCAGACTCATAATAGAAAGTGCCATGACCATCTGCCACCCCATTCTTCCACTCTCCCATATACTCTTTTGCCCCGTTCTTATTCTCGTAGTAGTACGTTCCGAATCCGTGAAATTCGTTACCCATAAAATCCCCCTCATAACAGATATTTCCGTTTGGATAGTAGATCTTTCCAAGGCCATCATTCTTTCCGTTCTTCCACTGTCCTTCATACCAGGAACCGTTCTTGTAATATCCTTTACCATAGCCGTTTGGCAGCCCATTAACCACCTGGCCTACATATTTTGTACTGTCCTTGAGAATAATAGTTTTTGTGTTTTGAGAAAAGCAATGTCCTGAAAAACAAAACATTGCCAATAAAATCAGGAACAGAATCTTTTTCATGACCGTACGTTTTTCCAAAGATAACACTTATCTGCCTATTTGCAAATACCTCTCCGCCCTTGATTCAGGTAAAATTGTTCCATTGGGTAAAAAGTTTTCATAGAGATTGAAAGTTTTTACGGGGGTGCTTGGAGGAGACTGGTTATCAGGATATTTTTAGGGCAAAAAAGGAGGTTATATGTTGTGTAAAGTATTTTGTGCCTGTTGTAACGGGTTGGAAGTGACTACAATTACAGTAGAGGTATCTGTGTCAATTGGAATTCAGTATAGGTTGGTGGGCCTGCCGGACAGCGCTATCAAGGAGAGTCAGCAGAGAATAGAGAGCGCCCTAAATTGCAACGGATACCGCCTGCCGGGAAAGAAACTGACCATAAACCTTGCTCCTGCAAACATAAGAAAGGAGGGCTCCTCATTTGATGTTCCGCTTGCCATAGGAATCCTCTGTGCATCAGGACAGTTGGAGGTTGATATAACTCCCCGTCTAAGCAAGTTCATCATTCTCGGAGAACTTGCGTTGGACGGAACATTGAGAGAGATTCCTGGAGCTCTTCCTATCATTATTCACTCCAAAGAACAAGGTTTTTCTTCTTGTATCCTCCCAAGAAACTCTGCGCTGGAAGGAGCTGAGATAGACGGCATTACTATCTATGGAGCAAACAACTTTATGGATGTTGTAAACATTCTCTCATCTCCGGACTCTTGCAAAAGTTTTATTGTAACTCCAAAGAGCATCTCTAACCAGACCATAAACTCTGATGAAAAAAGCAACTACGATTTTGCTCTTGTAAAGGGACAGCATAAGGCAAAAAGAGGACTGGAGATTGCAGCCGCCGGGGCACACAACATAATTTTAAGCGGTTCGCCGGGCAGCGGTAAAACTTTTATGGCCAAGTGTTTGCAAAGCATCCTTCCTCCTCTTTCTAAAGAGGAATCCATTGAAACAAGTAAAATTTACTCGGTTGCAGGTCTGCTTCAGATGATGACCAACAATGAAAACCGCACGGGGGGTCTTATACGCCAGCGTCCTTTCCGCTCTCCGCATCACACCATTACGGTTCCGGCTCTTATTGGAGGAGGCAACAAGGGTATGCCCGGGGAGATTTCTCTGGCCCATAACGGTGTCCTCTTCTGCGATGAATTTGCTGAATTTGACCGCCGCTCAATAGAGGTTCTGCGCCAGCCATTGGAAGATGGTGTGGTTCAGATAAGTAGAGTGCGTTCCAAAAATTACTACCCTGCCCGTTTCATGCTGGTTGCTGCTATGAATCCCTGCCCTTGCGGACACCTTTATGACGGCAGAGGCGAGTGCCGCTGCTCCTCCTCCGCCATATCAAAATACAGGGCAAAGGTCTCCGGACCTGTTTATGACAGAATTGATATCAACCTTATTGTCAAACAGGTAGCTGCTTCAGACATTGTCTTTGGAGAGGACTCCTCTGCGGAACCAAGCAGAGTCATTGCAGAAAGAGTCAAGGAGGCCAGAAATCTTCAACTTAAGAGATACTCTGAAAACAACGAGTCCTTCTTCACCAATGCCGCCATATCATCCTCCAGATTGAAAGAATACTGCGCCCTAAAAAGAAACGAGGAACTCTTTATGGAGGCCGTCATCAACAAATACCACATCTCCGCCCGTGGCTACACCAGAATCCTCAAGATTGCAAGAACCATTGCAGACCTTGCTCATTCAGAACCTATCACTATCAACCACCTTGCAGAGGCCGTCCAATTCCGCTGCCCGGACAAAGATGAACTCTACTAGGTGTTGGTACGAGAATTACTGGGAGGTGCGGGCGCGGCCTTTGTCAATTATATCCTCTGCCTCTTGCATCTCACGAGCCAAATCTATTGAAGGATCGTTGTAGTTGGAATCCTTTGGGCTATGCAGGCGCGCACGGAACTTTTCTATTGTTTTCTGTGGTATACCCATCATATCCACGCACTTGTCTCTAATGAATCTTAATTCACTCAAGAAAGCCGAACTCATCATAGCATAACTAGGGAAGTCTACGGAGAACAACGCTTTCTCATTCATGAAAGTGGCATTGCTCATTAAGTCTACTGTCAAAGGGTCTAGAACTTCTTTCTTGTACTTCTGTCTTATCAGGTAGAAATAAGATGCTGTGGCTATGAAGTTAACATTACCTAATGTATTGAATGTCTCAATATTGGATGAGAAGATTTTCTCTGTAGTCTCTATGAATTCCATTTGTGAGAGAGACAACACATCTATCAAGATGTGTTTTTGGGTTTTAAACGCCTCCGGATTAAGTGCCACCTGCTGCTGATAAAGGCTTGCTCTGCGCAACAGGGAATCTGCATCAGAAATCTGGTCTATTGTTCTGTCAAAATCATAGAGAACCATCAACAGCATATCCCTCTTGGCCTTCTCCTTTTTATGGTGTTCTATTACAGAGGAGGTTCCAAATGTCAAAATAATGGATATGGTGGTTGCAAGAAGCATTAGGAGAAATCCTTTGATTATACGTCTTCTTTCAATCTGTTTTTCTGTTAAATCCTGCTTCATATTGTTGGGTTTTCAGGTTATGGGGCAAAGATATCTATTTTCCGTAAGTTGTGGGATTATTTTTGTAAATTGCAGAGCATTTAATAAAACTATTAAAGGAGGATTTACAATGAGTAAAAAGTTAATCAGTGCAATTTGTTCTTGCATTATCCTTATCTGCGTAGGTATTTGTGCTTTAGGGTACATCCTGGGAAGCCCCACTTTCCCTTGGTGGATTTCTGTATTTATCGGGATGCTGTTGTGTGGAATTATCTACATAATGGGTAACGCCCTGAGAAAAGAGAAGAAATAAGAGAGAAGGCAACCTATGAAAAAGATATTTGTCATAGCCTTGCTAATGCTCTTTGCCGTTGGTTCCTGGGCACAGAATGATCAGTTGGCAAAGATTCGTAAACTCTATGCGGAGACCAAGACAATGATTGAAAAGGGAGACCCGGAGAATCCGCCGGAGCTGCCGTTGAACATCACAACCGTCAAGTCTCACTATATGGCACCAGGAGCGGGAGAGATTACGGAGGAGATTAACTACTACTACCATAGCGATCACAACTCGGAAACCGGAGAGCCTTATTACTTTCTCTATTTCATCTCACGCAAGTACGTAAGAACCATCTCAACATACTATGAAGAGTTCCTCTATGACAAAGATTTGAATCTGGTATTCTATTTCTGTCAGAAAGCTACTGATACCGGCAAGGAGATTGTGAAAGAAGAGACCCGTTACTACTGGGGCAAGGATGGTCTGATTAAGGAAATCATTAAGGGAGACAGAGAGATGGATGATGTCTTTGCTCTCCGCTTAGCAGATGAACTCAAAGGAGCCTTTGATAAACTTTTTAACAGTGAAGAGTAACTGAAATTTTTTAAATTTGGAGTTGAAAAACTAATACCGCCATGAAAAGAATATTTACCCTTGCGTTGGCCTTGATGTTTATAGGTACAGCTTGCTTTGCAAAGTCTAAAGTTAAAGTGACTTCCGGAAATACTAATTGCTTGAAGAATAGTGAAGTTGCTACAGTTGAGTTTGATTTTTCAGCCACAACATGGCACGAGAAAGAAGACTTTAAGACCTGGTGCAAAGAGGATTATGAAAAGAGAGTGGAGGCTATGAAGTCTTCATTTGAGAAGACATTCAATGAAAAGACCAAAGGTCTTAGGATAGATAACAACGCTTCAGATGCTAAATACAAGATTGTAGTTGTTGTAAAAAATCTGGACAGAACTCAGGCCAAATGGGGAAACTGGGGACAAGGTACATTCCTCACAAAGAGTGTTATAACGGTTTACGACAAAAGCACCGGTGAAAGTGTTTGTGAAATAGTTGCAGATGATTACGGAACAGGTAAAGACTACAACTATGCAGACGGACTGGGCAAATGCTTCCAGGGATTGGCTGAGGAGATCTTCAAACTTTAAGCCTTGGTCCTCAAAATAGCAGACAACATTGTTTCTCCTCTGGGAGAGGGGTCTGAACTCAATTACAGATTAATCAAATCCGGAAAGAGTTCACTGGCAAGGCGGTCATTTCCGCTTTTGCCGGAGAAGTTCTACGCCTCCCTGTTTAATGAATCCCCTGTTAAAGAGAATCTTACGCGGTTTGAATCACTTGTTTTCAAATCTGTAAAAGGAGCTCTTTCTAATGTTGATTTTGACATTAGCGGCAATGATGTTCTCTTTGTTCTTGGCACAACCAAGGCAAATGTGGGCCTTCTTTCTCCCGATAGTAAAGAGAACAATATCCTCTATCCCGGAGAGTGTGCAAAAAAGATAGCCACGCTGCTCGGCATTACCACTTCACCTATTGTGGTATGCAACGCCTGCATATCCGGACTCTCTTCTATAGTCCTTGCTTCCAGAATGTTGGAGGCCGGCTTCTATAAATACGCAATAGTTTGCGGAGCAGATATTCTTACTGAGTTTATCATCTCCGGTTTCCAATCTCTTAAGACGCTCTCAGAAGATGAGTGCCGTCCTTTTGACATAGAGAGGATTGGAATGAACCTTGGAGAGGCGGCAGCCACGGTAATACTCTCATCAAAGGAGGGAGAAGGGTGGAAGATATCCGGAGGAACAGTAAGGAACGATGCCTACAACATAACCGCCCCTTCCAAAAACGGAGATGGAGCATATCTGGCTTTAAAAGAGGCCATTGCAGAGGGCAGTATTGAAAAACTTGCTCTTGTGAACGCCCACGGAACCGCAACCCTGTTTATGGATGAAATGGAATCCGTAGCATTGGAAAGAGCAGGGCTTGGAAAAATTCCTGTAAACAGTCTCAAGGGCTACTTTGGCCATACGCTTGGAGCGGCGGGAGTTATGGAGACAATACTCACGATGCAGGCCCTTGAAGATGGTACTATCCTTAAAACCAGAGGATTTGATGAGATTGGAGTCTCAGCGGAGATAGATGTCTGCAAAGAGAATAAAGAGACAGACAAGCAGAGCTTTATAAAACTTGTTTCAGGATTCGGAGGCGCCAACGCAGCCATATTTGCAAGCAAAGAATCCACGCATAAAAACCCTAACCGGAAGCCTGATAAAGAGGAGCTGATAAAGAGCCACAGGGTTCAGATTACCCCTTCCGGTGTGACTGTAGACGGTCAAAAGAGCCTCTCTTCAGATGAGTGTACAGGAAGTTGCAAGGAGATGCTGACAAAGATTTACAAGAGCCGCATTGGGGATTATCCTCAATACTACAAAATGGATATGCTCAGCCGCCTGGGATTCATAGCCAGCGAACTGCTGCTTGATGTGGAAAATACGGGCCCTCAAGAGTCTGATTCTACAGCCGTTATACTGTTTAACCACTCTTCATCCCTGCAGACGGACTTGCGTTACCTTCAGACAATTTCAGATCCTGAGAACTTTTTTCCATCTCCGGCACTCTTTGTTTACACACTGCCAAACATTGTAACCGGAGAGATTGCAATACGCAACAAATTCAATGGTGAGACGTCATTTTATATAGTGGAAAAGAGAGATGACGCTCTAATGGAGAAGGTTCAAAAGGCCTCATTCCTAGATAGGAAAACAAAGAGAATGATCTCCGGATGGCTGGATTATACAAATGAAAATGAGTTTGTTGCAGACTTATACATTATTGAAAAAAGATAAAAAATATATGAAAGAGAGAATTAAGAAACTGTTGGAAGATGCTCTGCCGCTGGTAGATTTTGATTCCAACTTTTTGTTCAGAGAACTGGATTCACTGGGAATTACCACAATACTTATGACACTCTCTGAAGAGTTCAACATAAAGTTGGAGGCAAAGGATGCCACTCCAAAGAATCTTAAATCATTGGATTCTCTGGTTGCATTGGTAGAGAGCAAACTTTCAAAATAACTGACGTTATGAGTTTTATGAGACTTGTAGATTATCTGGAGAGGGACGCGGAGTTATATCCAAACAAGATTGCAGCAATCTGCAACGGGGAGAGTATAACCTACAAGGAACTCTTCTCAAAGGTGTTAGAAAAATCTTCAGAGTTCAAAAAGGGAGAGGTTGTTCCATTCCGCTCATCTCAGTCCATAGATTTTCTGATTACATACTTTGCCATTCACAAGGCAAAGGCAGTTGCGGCACCGCTTGAAAAAGATATTCCACAGAGCCGTTTTGATGAGATAGCATCATCACTATCCTCCTCATCTGTTCCGGAAGAAGTTGCTGATATACTGTTTACCACAGGCACCACAGGAAAGTCAAAGGGAGTGATGATATCTCACCGCACCATTGTATCAAACGGAGAGAATCTGATAGAGGGACAACTCTTTTCTCACGATCTGCTCTTTGTAATAAACGGACCGATGAACCATATCGGGAGTCTCTCTAAAATCTTTCCGGTGACCATTTTGGGAGCCACCCTCTATATTCTTGAGGGAATGAAGGATATGGAGAAGTTCTTTGAATCTCTTGATTATCCGGCAAATAAAGTGGCAACTTTCTTTGTTCCGGCAACCATAAGAATGTTGCTCCAGTTCAGTGAAGAGAGGCTGGCATCATACAAAGACAAGATAGATTTTATTGAGAGCGGAGCTGCTCCTCTGCCTCATTCAGATATGCTCAAACTCTGTGAGGTTCTGCCAAATACAAGGCTTTACAATACCTACGCTTCTACAGAGACCGGCATAATCTCAACTTATAATTTCAACGATGGAAGATGCATTCCGGGTTGTTTGGGAAGACCTATGAGCCACTCAAAGGTGATTATTACCCCAGATGGCAAAATCTCCTGCAAGGGAGATACCCTTATGAGCGGCTATGTAAACGATCCTCAACTGACTGCCACAATCTTAAGAGATGATACAATATTCACCTCAGACTTAGGAGTTTTGGATGAGGAGGGAATGCTTCACATTAAAGGAAGGGAGAGTGATGTAATTAACGTAGGAGGTTTTAAAGTAGCCCCTACAGAGGTGGAGGATGTGGCAATGAGTCTTCCTGAGGTAAAAGACTGCATCTGCATCTCTGTTGAGCATAAGATTACCGGCAGAGCGCTAAAACTCCTGGTTGTAATAAAAGAGGGAGAAACTCTTAACAAACAGCGCATTGCAAGATTCTTAAGAGAGAGACTTGAGGCCTATAAAGTTCCTATGCTTTATGAGCAGGTGGAGTCTGTAAAGAGAACTTACAACGGAAAAATGGACAGGAAATACTACAATAATTTTTAACATAAAAAAAGATGAAACTAAAAATGATTTTACCAGCAATTTGTTTTGCTGCCGCAGTTGCGGGTTGTGCCGGAAACGGTGGATTAAAGAAACTGACCTCCGGTATTGACCGTGCAAACATGAACGACAGCATTGCACCGGGCACTGACTTCTATCAGTATTGCGGCGGCAACTGGATGGCAGCCAATCCGTTAAAGCCTGAGTATTCATCCTACGGACAGTTTAACGTTCTCTTTGACAACAACGAGAAGCAGTTAAGAGAGATGTTTGAGGAGTATGCAACCAACCCTCAGGAGAAGGGAACTCTGGGCCAGAAGATAGGAAGTATCTTCCGTATGGCTATGGACTCTGTAAAGCGTAACGCTGACGGCTATAAACCTATTGAGAATCACCTCCGTATGGTAAGAGAAGTTGAAAGCAGAGAGCAGATGCAGGTTCTCACCGCAGAACTAGGCAGGATTGGTGTGGATATTTCAATGTTCTCAATCTATGTAGATGCAGACTTTACAGATGCAAAAAATAACCTGGTTCAGACTTACCAGGGCGGTCTGGGACTCGGCAACAAGGATTACTATCTGAATACAGATCCTGAGAGCAAGAAGGTTCTCAACGCCTACAAGGAGTACATCTGCAAGCTCTTCACTATGATTGGTTACAGCGAGGCAGAGGCTAAGGCAAAGATGGAGAACATCCTCTCACTGGAGTTCAGAATTGCACGCGCAAGTTACTCAATGACAGAGCTCAGAGATATTCCTAACAACTTCCACAAGATGACCTATGCAGACTTTAAGAAGGAGTATCCTAAAATTATGTGGGATACCGTATTTGCAAAACTGGGTTACCCTGCATTTGAGAACATCTCCGTTGGTCAGCCTTCACAGTTGCACGAGGTTGAGAACATCCTCAACGAGGCTCCGCTTCAGGCACTTAAGGACTATGCTGAGTTTGGAGTTGTAGCAGGTGCTACAAACCTCCTCAGCGATGATTTCAGAGCAGTAAGCTTTGAGTTCAGCAAAGTTCTCTCCGGAGCAGAAGAGGATAAACCAAGATGGAAGAGAGCTGTAAGTGCAGTTAACGGAGTGTTGGGAATGCCTGTTGGAAAACTCTATGTTGAGAAATACTTCCCTGAGAGTTCAAAGAAACGTATGCTGGAACTTGTTAACAATCTTAAGGATGCGCTTAAGGAGAGAATTGAGGAACTTACCTGGATGAGCGACTCAACCAAGCAGCAGGCATACGACAAACTCTCTAACTTCATTGTAAAGATTGGATATCCTGATACTTGGAGAGACTTCTCTAAACTTCAGATTGACGATTCTCTCACATACTATGAGAATATGTGCAACGCCTCCGAGTTCTACATTGCAGATATGATTGACCGCAAGGTTGGCAAACCTGTAGACAAGACCGAGTGGCTTATGACTCCACAGACAATCAATGCATACTACAACCCTACAACCAATGAAATCTGCTTCCCTGCAGGTATTCTCCAGCCACCGTTCTTCAACGCAGATGCTGATGATGCTGCAAACTACGGAGCAATCGGAGTTGTAATTGGACACGAGATGAGCCACGGCTTTGACGATCAGGGTTGCCAGTTTGACAAGGATGGCAATATGCGCAACTGGTGGACTGAAGAGGATAAGAAGAACTTTGACGAGCGTACAAGCGTTCTCAGAGATTACTTCAGCACTCTGGAGGTTCTTCCTGGCGTATTTGTAAACGGACAACTCACTCTGGGTGAGAACATTGGAGACAACGGCGGTATCAACATCGCATTCAGAGCATTCCAGAATGCAATGAAGAAATCACCTCTTGGAGAGAAGGACGGTTTCACTCCTGAGCAGAGATTCTTTATCTCATTCGGATTTATCTGGGCACAGAACAGTAGAGATGAGTATGTTAGAAATCAGGTTCTCAACGATCCTCACTCACCTGCTAAGTGCAGAGTTAACGGCTCACTTCCTCACGTAGATGCATGGTATGAGGCATTCGGTATTAAAGAGACGGATTCTCTCTATCTTGCACCTGAGAAGAGAGCACACATCTGGTAATCTGTAACGGATTGATTTTAAGGGGAGCCGGCTTACTCGTAAAGTAAGTACGGCTTCCTTTCTTTTATGAACTTCTGAACCTCTTTACTCCACTTGCGGTCCAGTTTTTTGGCTAGTTCACCGGCATTAACGGTGTTATCCTTTGCCTCCTTGATAATAGTCTTGCGAACCCACTCCTGTCCAATCTCAAGTTCAAACATCCTGGTAAAGAAGTCATCACCCTTAGAGCCGCTTCCAATGTAAGCGTCTATGATATAGGTAAGATTTACCTTGCCGTCATTTATGCGGTTAATTGGCAATGTTCTCAAATCCACACCCTTACAATCTTTATTTAGAAGCGGAGGATTTTTTGCTCCAGCAACGCTTCTAGGTGTAAATGCAAACGGAGCGGCAACTCTCTCCTTCTCTCCATAAGGGCTTCTTCCTGTAACTGAGGTATTTGTCATCTCCGGTGAGCCGTAGATCTGGAACGGAGCAACTGTTCCTCTACCCAGACTTGTGTGAGTTCCCTCAAAGTAGCAGGTAGAAGGATATAGATATACGCTCCTCATATTAGGGAGGTTAGGTGATGGTTTTACCGGCAGGCGGTAGTGAGAATTTCTTGAATAGTTGATGCAGCGAACAACGGTAAGGTCACACTTAACGGTAGGATTTGCACTCCAGTTCTTTCCGCTGAAAGAGAGCCATCCCTTCTCGTTAGCCATATATGCAATCTCTCCCATAGTCATTCCGTGAGCAACCGGAATAGGAAGAGCGCCAACTCCACTCTTGTACTTCATATCCAGAATAGGACCGTCAGTTAGGAATCCTATAGGGTTAGGTCTGTCCAAAACAATGAACGGAATATTACGTCTTGCACACTTTTCCATCATCTTTATCATAGTGACGTAGTAGGTATAGAATCTTACTCCAACATCCTGTAAATCAAAGAGCATCACATCAAAGCCGGCCATCAGCTCATCATCCTTAATCTTTGCTCCATAGAGAGAGCGGATAGGAATATTTGTCTTCTCGTCCACACCGCTTGCAACATGCTCACCCGCATCTGCAGTTCCGCGGAATCCGTGCTCAGGAGACATAAGACAAACAACGTTCACTCCCTTCTTCAAAAGAGTATCCAGAACGTGAGTGTAGAGTGAAAGATCCACATCATCCATTGCATCCAGTCCGTTGCTTATGGAGAGTTCCATAGGAAGGCTCTTCCCCTGTTTTAGAATGATTCCCGTCTGGTTGGAAAGGAAGCAAACCCTCTTGCCCTTAAGAAGCGGAAGGTATTCATCCAGAGAGGCTGCACCAGGCTGTATATCATTATGATAAGCCCACATGTAATCTACGTTTCTGAAATCCTTATTGAACTGTTCGTTTCCCTTTTTAGGCGTAGAACACCCGGTAAAAAAAGAGGTTGTCACAGCCAATGCAACAACCAGTGAGAATACTCTATTCATGTTTATTTGTTATTCTAGATACAATCTTTTCTGTAGCCCCCAGATTCTTTTCCACATACTTGCGGCAGTTGCTTGCACGGAATTCTCTGAGTTCCTTATCTTTAACACAGTTGTCCACAACCTGGTAAAGTTCAGACGGAGTGGTAACGCAGGTAGCACCGTTGCAATCTATAAGATCTATAGCCTCTTTAAATTTCTTGTAATTAGGGCCGAACGCCAGCGGAACACCGTAAACCGCAGCCTCCAGAGTGTTGTGAATTCCAACACCGAAGCCTCCGCCAATGTAGGCGAAATCTGCGTATCTGTATAGAGATGAGAGGATTCCTATGCAATCAATCACAAGAACTCTCTTGCCCTCAAATAGAGGATGAGGATTCTCGCTAACACTCTCCCTCTCTGCATCCTCCTTAATATCAGAGTATTTAACCACTCCGTAAGAAGAGTAAACCTCCACAACCTTATCTATTCTCTCCTTGTGAATCTCATGAGGCGCAACTATCAGCTTCACCTTGGAGAAGTTCTTCATCACCTCTGCAATCAACTCATCATCAGGAAGCCAGGAACTACCCGCAACAATGGTAAAGTTCTCCTTTGAAAACTCTGCAATAGCCGGAAACTCCTTGCTCTCTGATGCAATTTTCTCCACACGGTCAAAACGGGTATCTCCGCTGACAACCACATTCTCTTTTATCCCGATGGTTTCCAGCATCCTCTTTGACTCTTCATCCTGAACAAAGATGAATCTGAACTTACGCAGCATTGAACGGAAGAAACCGCCCCACCACTTGAAGAAAGATTGGTACGGACGGAAAATTGCTGAGATAAGATAGAGCTCACACCCTCTCTTACTGCTCTTGTTTATATAGTTCTTCCAAAGATCGTACTTTGTAAATATCAGTTTCTTAGGCTTTACGGCGGAGACCACGCGGCGGGCGTTTGTAGGCGTATCTATCGGGAGATAGAATACCCAATCTGCCAGAGGGTAGTTCTTTCTCAATTCGTAGCCGCTTGGGGAGAAGAAGGTCAGCAGAATTTTACTCTCAGGGGAGTTGCCCTTAAACCACTCAATCAGAGGGCGTGACTGCTCAAACTCACCCACGGAGGAGCAGTGAAACCAGATAACGTCAGATGTCTCACCCTTGAAGGCATCCTCAATCTTTTTTACCAGCCCCACTCTCCCTTTGTAAAACAACTTAGTCTTTCTGCTGAACAAAGAGGCTACCCCAATCAGGGGCATCACAAGGTATATTCCAATGTTGTAAAAGAATGTAATCATATCTGTAACAGTTCTCAAAATTAGTGATTTTTCCCGAATTTGAGTAACTTGCACGTCCATAAGGATGCATTCCTATAGAGATGAGACTTTTCTTTCAAATAGCCGGAGAGTATTACCAACTGATGCTCAGGGTCTTCAAAAAACCCGAGAAATGGAGCATCTTTTGGAAGCAGTTCTGGAAAGAGGGCAACAAACTGATGTTGGCCTCCATACCTCTGATTGCCATCATATCCATCTTCATAGGAGCGGTTATTGTAATCCAGACCGCCAACAACATTGAAAGCCCTTTTATCCCAAAGTTTTACGTTGGAGTGATGGCTCGCGAGAGTCTTGTTTTGGAGTTCTGTTCCACCTCAATAGCCCTTATCCTTGCCGGTAAGATTGGTTCCAATATAGCCTCAGAAATTGGAAGTATGAGGATTACGGAACAGATAGATGCAATGGAGATTATGGGGGTGAATTCCGCAAACTATCTGATACTTCCAAAAGTTTGCGCTTCCACCATCCTCAGCCCTCTCCTTATGGTTTTCAGCTTCTTGATTGGACTTTTAGGAGGAGGAATCATTGTAGCCTTAACCGGAATTATAACGCTTTCCCAATATGACGAGGGGCTTCACTTTGCCTTCAACGAGTGGTTCATCTATTACAGTATGATTAAGATGAGCATTTTCTGCTTTGTAATCACTTCGCTCTCTTCATATTACGGCTACCACGCAAAGGGCGGCTCCCTTGGAGTAGGAAGAAGCAGCACACAAGCCATTGTGGTAAGCTGTACTGTTATACTCGTATTTGATTTGTTGCTTACAAAACTGTTGCTCTGATGATTGAAGTTAAGGGTTTATACAAGTACTTTGATAACGAGCCGGTTTTGGAAGATATCAATATCAAGTTCCGGCCGGGTAACTGTTCCCTTATCATAGGAGCGAGCGGAAGTGGTAAAACCGTGTTGCTCAAGAATATAGTTGGCCTTTACGAGCCGGACAAAGGGGACATACTCTACAACGAGCACAACTTTACAGAGATGACTCTGGCGGAGAGAAAGAATTTCCGCAAGGAGATGGGAATGCTCTTCCAGGGCAGTGCCCTCTTTGACTTTGCAACCGTGGAGGAGAATGTAATGTTCCCGATGGATTTCTTCACCTCCTGGAGCAAGGAGGAGAAACTGGAGCGTGTAAACTTCTGTCTTAAAAGAGTTAACCTTGAGAACGTAAACAAACTCTACCCATCTCAAATCTCCGGAGGAATGCAGAAGAGAGTGGGTATTGCACGCGCCATTGCACTCAATCCCAAGTACCTTTTCTGTGACGAGCCAAACTCCGGACTGGACCCTACTACCTCCATTGTGATAGACCATCTGCTGCAGGAGATTACCATGGAGTATCAGATAACCACCGTAATCAATACTCACGATATGAACTCCGTAATGGAGATTGGAGATCATATCGGTTTCATATACAAGGGCAAACTCCTCTGGGAGGGAAGTAATAAGGAGATAATGCACTCAGAGTGCAAAGAGGTCAATGACTTTGTCTTTGCCAACAATCTGGCACGTCAGATTATAAAAAACAGGTAATTATTTGATGTGGAAACGGAGACCCACCTCAGCCTCAACTTGCAGAGGCTGACTGCTGCGTATATTCTCAGGAGCCTTGCTGTCAAAGTAGTAGACAACCTGAGGCTGCAGATAGATACCCACGCTCTTATTGAAGTTATACTCCAGACCGACACCGGTTCCCACTGAATATTGCAACCCTTTGACGGTTGAGTTGAAATTCTTATTCTGACCGGAAGTCCTTGCCTGATAGTTAACTCTTACACCCTTTTCCACTGTTCCTCCGGCAGTTGCATAAACATTCCAAGAGTTGGAGGAGACTATGTTGAAGTTAAAGTTAACCGGAACTCCAATGTAGTGGATACCCTGCTTGATATTATAGTAAATACCATTCATGTATCCGTTGTACTTGCTGTGCAGATAGGTATATCTTACACCGGAACCAACGGTTACAACGTCACTTAACTTGTAACTCACTCCCAGAGTAAACATTAGAGGGAGGGTATATTTAGTGTTGGAAACTTTACTTACCTGAGGAGCTGCAGAGTGCATCTCATAAGATGGAACCAAACCCTGAATGAATCCGTTGGAAGGAGACTCCAATTTGCCTCTGCTTGAGAAGTTTGAGGAGGCGTTAATTGAAATCCTCTGACCATAGGACTTTTTGCTGTTCTCCGCCAAATAGCTGTTGCGCTCAACCTGGGCGCGTGTAACCTCCTCTCTGCTAGGCTTTACGGAACTCTTTTCAGGCTCTGTCTCTTTAACCTGAGATTCCTGAGGTTTTTCCTCTTTTTGTGAGGCAATCTCCGGTTCAGCCTGCTCGGTTACGGTTATAACCTCTGCTTCAGGCTCTGAATATCCAGATAAACCTTGCTGGCTTACAGGATTTTTGTAACCCGCATGGGCCAGCAGAGGCATCTGAACATCCTTTTCACCATTCTGCGTGTCAGCTATATTGTCCGCCCCGTTCCCCGCCACAATTGTAGTTTTTTCAATAGGTTGAATTTCAGGCTGGAAAGGGGTGTTCGGTGAAGAAGGTGCTTTTAGTAAGAAGAAAAGGGCAACCGCAGCGGCAGCCAGAGCTGCTGCAGCATAATACCATCTGATGAAGCCTCCCCTCTTAGGAGCGGCTACCGGTGCTGCAGGATCCAACTGTGCCTCAATGGCATCCCACAAAGAGGATTTCTCGCTCTCTGTAAGAGACCACTTGTTGCTTAAGCCCTCGTCCAATATCTTCTTTAGTTCTTTCACTTTCTTACTATTTTGCACGGGTTACTTCTTCTTTAATCTCTCTTGCAGCCACACTCTGGCTCGGCTAAGCTGAGAACGGCATCCACCCTCACTCAAACCCAACATCTTTGCTATCTCCTTGTGAGAGAAGCCCTCCATTGCATAGAGGTTGAAGACTGTTCTGAACCCCTCCGGCATTGAGACAATCAGTTCCATAATCTTGTCCGCGTCCAGATTGGAAGTCTCTTTAGGATCCAGAACAAACTCTTTGTCTGTTACCGGATGCTCTCCGTCAATCTGTTTGGCTTGGTGAAGAACATCGTTCTTACGCAGGTACATAAGTGCCGTAGTAACGAAAATTCTTCTGGCCCATCCCTCAAAAACACCGTCACCGCGGTATTCGTTGAGCTTGGTAAATAGAGTTATGAAGCCGTCATGAAGGACATCCTTGCTCTTTTCTCTATCTCCAATGTAGCGCAGACAGACAGGGAACATTTTTACAGAGAGCCTGTCATAGAGCTCTTTCTGAGCTCTTCTGTCCTGCTCCCTGCATTTTTTCACAAGCTCGTAGTAAGAGTCCTGTTGTGCCCGTGTCTTCTTATCGTCTGACATAAAGATGCAAGTTTGCCCCAAAAGGTTGCAAAAGCAATACAAATTTAATCAATCCGACGCTATTTCAAGAGGGATTAGCACATTATTTGCTACTTTTGCAATGGTAGATATGAGAAAGATTGCTTATACACTGCTGTGGGCACTGTTTGTGCTGATTTTCTGCCCTGCAGGGCTGTCTGGGCAGGATTTGCCAAAACAGACAGACCTTTTTAAGAGCGATTCCTGCATCATAGAGGCTCAGAGAGCATATAATTATCACGATGCGGAAAAGGTTCGCTCCCTTTGCCGCCAGGCGCTGCAGTACAACCCGGCCAATGACGCCGCCTTCTACCTTATGGCAAAGGTAGATTTGGTGGAGAACAAGCTGCAGCCGGCAGAGATGAACCTGAGGCAGGCGGTTGCACTGGACAGCAATAACTACTACTATGCCGCCACCCTAGGCGCCGTTTATATGCAGAACACTGATGTGACGGAGGCTATCAGGATTTTTGAGAAGCTGGTAAACAAGTATCCCACAAAAAGAGATCCTTACACCAACCTCATAAACATCTATCTTCCAAGGGGTCAGCAAGATAGAGCTATGGTACTGGCAGACCGTCTGGAGAAGGCGGTAGGGCCGAACGATATCTCAACAATGACCCGCTTTAAGATTTACAGCGGACAGAACGATGCCCAGAAGGCTATTGAGGTTTTGGAGGAGGCAGATGCCAGAACGCCTTCAGAACTCTATGAGACTTATATTGCGGAACTTTTGGAGTCTCAAGGAAAGGATTCACTTGCCATAGTTTACTATGACAAGGCCTTAAGAAATGACCCTCAGTGCATTCCGGCACTCTTTGGCAAAATGGAGGTTTACCGCAGAAACGGAAACCACGCCCTCTATCTTGGTTATCTCAAATCTTTCCTGGAAAATCCGGAGGTGGATCCTTCTATAAAGAAGCAGCACGTTGAGAGCGTAATGGAGCTTCCTGTTTACAAACAGCGTTATGCAAAGGAGATGTCCAAGTGTCTGGACGCCCTCTCAAGAGCCCATCCTTCAGACAGTTCCATCGCAATCTCAAGCGCAATGTTCATGGCACGCAGCGGAGAGAGCGAGTTGGCTATGAACGCTTTGGAGAGAACTCTGAAGTATTACCCTACAGATTACTACATCCGTTCCAACATAATTTCATTCCTTTACAGCCGTGAGGATTGGCCTCGCCTTGAGCTCTTTACAGACTCCACCATGGCAGTGGTTCCGGAGCAGAACAAGGATCTGTTTCAGTTCAAAGGAATTGCTCAGTACAATCAGGGAAAGTTGGACCAGGCAATAGAGACTCTTCTCTCACAGGAGAAAAACCTTAGAAAAGAGAAAGATACGGCCACTCTGCTTCAGATTTACTCCTTTGTGGGAGATATCTATCATCAGAAAAATGACAACAAGTCTGCTTACAAGTTCTATAAGAAGGCGCTGAAGATGGATCCGAGAAACGCTCCGGTTCTTAACAATTACGCCTGGTACATGGCCACCGGTACGCCTCGGGGAGATTTGAATAAAGCACTGCAGATGAGTAAGATAACAGTAGATGATAATCCGTCCGAGTCTACCTATCTGGATACCTACGGCTGGATTCTCTACCTTATGGGAGAAAAGGAGCAGGCAAAGAAATATCTCCAGCAGGCCGTTGCTTTTGACGGAGGAGAGAGTACTGTTCTGATGGAGCATTATGCAGACGTACTCTATGACCTCCAGGAGTTTGACCTTGCATTCATCTACTATGAGAAGGCTCTTAAAAGGGCCTTGGACAACACTTTAGAGTCAAAGGAGAGCCTGGATGAGTTGGAAAAACTCTCAGAAAAAGTGAACGCACGTAAAAAAGCAAGAGAAGAGAAATGAGACGCCAGCTCCTGACAAGGTTTTTGATTCTCCCGATAATTACCGGGCTGCTTCTCTTTGCCCCTTTGCAGGCCCTCTGCCAGAACAAAAACATTGAGAACAAAAAGGCACAGGCAGGAAAGCTGGAGCAGGATATTCAGTTTTTGGACAAGCAGATAGAACAGACAAAGAAGCAGCGCAAAAACACCATCGCGGAGCTCAATCTCCTCAAAAAGAAGGCAAATGTAAGAGAGAGAATCATTGAGAGGTTAGAGAAAGATATCAACCGCCAGAGCGAAGAGATTTCAGACAAGGTCAAGAAGCTGGAAATCATGAGCCGTCAGCTGGATACGCTGAAGAAGATGTACCGCAGAATGATTGTCAAGGGGTACAACAACAGAGACTCCCGCAAATGGTTCATGTATGTGATTGCCAGTGACAACATTGAGCAGGGATACCGCCGATGGAGTTATCTGAAGAACTACTCCTCAGCTCTCTCGCTGGAGGCAAAAAAGATAAAGAAGGCGAGCCAGGAGTTGGAACAAGAGAAGAGCCAGCTCTCCAAGTTGCAGGCGGAAAACCGTAAGACTCAGCACACTAAAGAGGAGGAGCTGAACAAACTCAAGAAGGATCAGGAGAAAAACAAGAACCTGGAGAAGTCTCTTGCAAAGCAGCAATCCAAATATACTCAGGAACTTAAACAAAAGAAGGAGCAGGCAGCACGCCTCAATAAAGAGATAGAAAAGATGATTGCTGAGGCAATTGCGGCGGAGAGAAAGAAGGCTTCTGCAACAGGCAAGACAACCACAACCACCGGTAAAACAACCACTTACAAAGAGACTCCTGAGAGCGCACGTTTGAGCGGTTCATTTGAAAACAACCGCGGAAAACTTCCTTGGCCGGTTAAGCGCGGAGTGATTGTTGAGGGATTCGGAGAGCATCCACATCCTACTATCAAAGGTGTTAAGTTACCTTTTAATAACGGTGTAAACATTTCCGCTCCAACAGGTTGCAACGTATACGCCGTTTATGAGGGTGTTGTCAAGAAGGTGATTGTGATTCCGGGATACAGCAACTGCGTTCTGGTTGAGCACGGCAAATACTTCACCTTCTACTGCAAACTGGGACGTGTGAATGTAAAAGCAGGTCAGAAGATTGCAACGGGTGCACTCATCGGGACACTGGATACTAAACAGGAGAGTTCAGAGCTCCACTTTGAACTCTGGAACGGCACCCAAAAGCAAAACCCTGAGTTGTGGCTCAAACAGTAACGGCTACTTGTTAAACAGGCCTCCCAACTCTGCCTGAATGGCGTCTATGATAGTACTTAAATCCTTAGGATTATTCTGGAAATCAAGCTTGTCTACGTCAATAATCAGAAGCTTGCCGTCTGAGTAGGTTTTGCTCCACTCCTCATAAAGATCATTCAATCCTTTCAGATAATCCAAACGGATTCCCTCCTCGTAAGCTCTGCCTCTCTTTTGGATGTTGGATACCAGATGCTCAATTGAGGAGCGCAGATAAATCATCAAATCAGGTGGTTGCACCAATGAAATCATCAGGGAGAAGAGATCTTTGTAGTTCTCGTAATCTCTGGTTGGCATAAGTCCCATGTTATGCAGATTAGGTGCAAATATGCAGGAATCCTCATAGATTGTACGGTCCTGAATTACATCCTCTTTGGAATTGCGGATATTTACAACCTCCTGAAATCTCTTGTTAAGGAAGTAAATCTGAAGGTTGAAAGACCAACGGGGCATGTCGTTGTAAAAGTCTTCCAGATAAGGGTTGTTCTCAACCGGTTCATACTTAGGGGTCCAACCCATATTTTTGGCCAAAAGAGAGGTCAGCGTAGTCTTTCCGCTGCCTATATTGCCGGCAATTCCTATATGCATAACGTAAGATTTAAGTACTAGACAAATTTAATAAATAATTACCTTCCAAAAAAGCATTACCCTCAGATAAAATAGAGTACCTTTGGGGGTCAATGAGAGATAAACAGGACACACTGCTGCATAAGGGAAGGAGAAATCTTTTGGTTCAGCAACTTAGGGAGAGCGGACGCTTTGAAGAGAGGGTGCTGAAGGCCATAGGAGCCATTCCCAGGCACCTTTTTGTAGAGGAGGGGCTGGAGGATTTTGCCTACAAAGATACCCCCGTTGCAATAGGCGCCTCTCAAACCATATCCCAACCCTCCACCGTTGCGCTTGAGACCCAGTTGCTTAATTTTAAGCCGGGAGCGAGGATACTGGAGATTGGGACCGGCTGCGGCTACCAGAGTGCCGTCCTCTTCTATCTCGGAGCAGAGGTTTTCTCCATTGAGAGACAGGCGGAACTCTTCCCAATGGCAATCTCCAACCTGGAGGCTGCCGGCTATCTCTTTTTGGATGAGGAGCTTACTGCCCAAACTCCAACCAACGTAAACTCCGGTAAGTTCCATCTCTACCTGGGCGATGGTTATCTGGGATTGCCCTTAGAGGCCCCGTTTGACGGTATTGTTGTAACTTGCGGGGCTCCTCATATACCTAAGAAACTGCTGGAGCAACTTAAGGTGGGAGCCCGCCTGGTAATTCCGGTAGATGTAGAGGAGAGAGGAAAAGAGAAGAGGCAGATGCTCAAGGTTATAACCAAAGTGGCGGAGGGGCGTTTTGTGGCGGAGGATATAGGCATTGCCAGCTTTGTACCAATGCTTGAGGGTATTAACGGAAAATAGAAGCGTATGATAACATTAAAACAGTTTTACCTCAACGAACTCAGAGAGTGTTGCTATATACTCTCAGACGAGACTAACGAGTGCGTAATTGTAGATCCGGGAATTAGCTCCAAGAGCGAGCAGGATAGAGTTGTAAAGTACATTACAACCAACTCTCTTAAACCGGTTAAACTGCTCTGTACCCACGGCCACTTTGATCACACCATGGGAAACGCATTCATAACAGAGACTTACAACATCCCAACATACATCCATCCGGAAGATAAAGAACTGCTGACCGTAACAAAGAGAACCTGTATGATGTTCGGAATCATAGTAAATGATCCTCCGCTCAACACCAGGGATCTTAAGGAGGGAGAGGATGTAACATTTGGAAACACATCTTTGCAAGTACTTCATACTCCGGGTCATACGCATGGAAGCGTCTGCTTCTACTCACCGGAGGATAAGCTTGTGCTTACGGGAGATACCTTGTTTGCCGGCAGTTGCGGAAGAACGGATCTTCCGGAGGGAGACAATGAGAAGATGTTTAACTCCCTGGTTAACATACTTGTAAAAAAGATTAAGCCGGATAGTGCAATCTACTCCGGACACGGACCAAACACCACAATGGTGGAGGAACTGGCACACAACCCATATCTCAGAGCCTCAAACTGGCTGGGATTCTTACAGTAAGATGGATCAGATTGAAATCATAGGAGCAAAGGAACACAACCTCAAGGGGATAAACGTTAACATTCCAAGAGGTAAGTTTGTGGTAATCACGGGGCTGTCCGGCTGCGGAAAGTCCTCTTTGGCCTTTGACACAATCTATGCAGAGGGGCAAAGACGTTATATGGAGACTCTCTCCGCTTATGCCCGCCAATATATAGGCATTCTGGAACGTCCTGCGGTAGAGAGCATTACCGGTCTTAGCCCAATAATTGCCATTGAGCAGAAGACAACCGGCAACAATCCCCGCTCAACAGTTGGCACCATAACGGAGATTTATGACTTCCTCCGCCTTCTCTATGCAAGAGCCTCTCACGCCTACTCGCCTGTTACCGGAAAGGAGCTTGTAAAGTACACCGGGGAGCAGATAACCAACTTAATAATCAAGGAGTTTGAAAAGGAGAAGTGTCTGCTTCTCTCTCCATTGGTTATAGGAAGAAAGGGACATTACAAAGATCTCTTTGAATCTCTCTTGAAGAAGGGATTCCACACCGTAAGAATTGACGGCAAACTGAAGGAGCTTGCAGATGTAAAACCTCTGGACCGTTACAAGGTTCACTTTATAGAACTCGTTGTAGATAAGCTGATTCCTACAAACGAAGAGTACAAGAGAATTAACTCCTCCGTCTCCACCGCCCTGGAAAAGGGCAACGGAACGGTTGCGGTAATACGCCATAACGCCCCTGAGGGTGAGCCGCTTAGATTCTTCTCCATGCACCTTATGGATGAAGATACCGGAGAATCTCTGCCTGAGCCGGCTCCGTTTACCTTCTCCTTCAACTCTCCGCAGGGGGCCTGTCCAAGGTGCAAGGGACTCGGTTACATCACCCGCATTGATATGAGCCGCATCATTCCAAACAGCTCAAAATCAATAAATGCCGGAGGCATTGTCCCTATCGGGAAGTATCATGATAATGACACCTTCCGCATACTGGAGGCAATGGCAAAAAAGTATGACTTCTCTCTCAACGCTCAGATAAAAAATCTGCCGGAAGAGGTGATGGATATGATTATAAACGGCACGGAGGAACTCTTTCGTGTCAACCTCTCAGACGGAACTCTTCTCTCCTCCTTCCCGGGTGTGATTTCAAAGATGAGCCAAAGTGAAGAGGATGACCTTAAGGAGAGAGAGCACAATGCTTCTGAGAATCTGAAAGAGAGATACATAGAGGAGATTGTCTGCCCTGAGTGCAACGGTACCAGACTAAAAAAAGAGGCACTCTGCTTTAAGATAGACGGGAAGAATATTGCGGAGGTTGCGGCAATGGATATTAAGGAGCTCAACCTCTGGCTTAAGCAGCTTCCAAAAAAGTTGGACAAGAGGCAGAACACTATTGCAAGAGATATACTCAAAGAGCTCAATGACAGAGTGGGATTTCTCTCCGCGGTGGGTTTGGATTACCTCTCTTTAGACAGGGCAACGGCAACGCTAAGCGGAGGAGAGAGCCAGCGCATACGCCTTGCTACTCAGATAGGTAGCAAACTGGTGGGTGTGCTCTACATACTGGATGAACCAAGCATAGGACTCCACCAGAAGGACAACATTAAACTCATAAACTCCCTCAGAAAACTGAGAGACGAGGGGAACTCCGTAATGGTAGTTGAGCATGATTTGGAGACTATGCTGGCCTGTGACCTGCTGATAGATCTCGGTCCCGGTGCGGGCAATAAGGGTGGTGAACTTCTCTTCTCTCTCACTCCTAAGGAACTTATGAAGATGCCTAAGGAGAAGGTTAAAAAACTGAAGAGTTTCACTGCAGATTACATTAGGGGAATAAGGTCCATAGAGGTTCCACAGCAAAGACGCAAAGGAAGCGGTAAACACCTTATTCTCAGAGGTGCTACAGGCAACAACCTTAAGGATGTAACGCTGGATATTCCGCTCGGATGTCTGGTGGGTATCAGCGGAGTGAGCGGCAGCGGAAAATCCTCTCTTATAAACGACACCCTCACCCCTATCCTTACCTCCCACTTCTACCGTGCAATTACCCGTCCGCTTCCTTACAAAGAGATAGAGGGAGTGGAAAACATAGATAAGGTCATTGTAGTTGACCAATCTCCTATAGGCAAGACACCGCGCTCAAATCCTGCAACTTACGTAAACGTATTTGCAGAGATAAGGAAACTTTTTGAGAAGACTCCGGACGCTCAGATCAGAGGATTCAAGGCGGGACGTTTCTCCTTCAACGTTAAGGGCGGAAGATGTGAAGTATGCAAAGGTGCAGGTGTTGAAACCATTGAGATGAACTATTTGCCAAGCGTTTACGTTACCTGTAAAGAGTGCGGAGGAAAACGTTACAACGCAGAGACGCTCCAGGTAAGATATAAGGGGAAGAGCATCAATGATGTTCTGGAGATGACCGTTTCAGAGGCTGTAGAATTCTTCCAGCCAATTCCGAGTATCTATCTAAAACTCAAGGCTATGGAAGACGTGGGGCTGGGTTATGTAAAACTGGGACAGCCATCCACAACACTCAGCGGCGGTGAGAGTCAGAGAGTTAAACTGGCAACGGAACTTTCCAGAAAAGAGACCGGCAACTCTCTCTTCCTATTGGACGAGCCAACCACCGGCCTCCACTTTGAGGATATAAAAGTGTTGCTTGGAGTGCTGCAAAAGATTGTGGACAAGGGAAATACTGTTGTCATAATAGAGCACAATCCAGATATTTTAAAGAGTGTAGATTACCTCATTGATATGGGTCCTGAAGGGGGACAGCAGGGAGGAAAAATCATAGCAACCGGAACTCCGGAAGAGGTTGCCGCCAACCCGGACAGCGTCACCGGAGAATATCTGAAAGCGTGCTTAAAGAATAAAGAAAAAGTGTAATTTTGAATCCGTTATGGAAACAAGAAAAGTAAGAGTATACTGCATCAACAACGGGCAAAACTATGAAGTGCCTGTAGGAACCTCCCTTAAGGAGTTTTTAGGAATGATAGATTATGATTGGAAGGGAATGGATGTTTTGGCCGCATATGTCAATCATAGTCTGAAAGAGTTGGGATTTGAACTCTATCTGGCCTCCGCCGTCTGCTTTTTAACATATGACGATGCGGATGGAAGACGCTGTTATGCCCGCTCCCTCAATATGTTATGCCAGAAGGCCTGCTATGATCTCTTCCCGGAGAGAATACTCTACATTACCTACCATCTTCCTAACGGACAGTATGCAGAGTTCAAAAAGGCAGATAATCCTTCCGTTACGGTTCCTACCACGGAAGAGGATCTTATAAAACTGGAAAAGAGAATGTGGGAACTGGTTAAGGAGGATCTACCTCTTATCAAGAGCAAGAAGACCAACTCCGAGGCCTGCCAAACCTTCCTCTCTCACAACCAAACCTCAAAGGCCGCTCTTGCCAAGAACGCAGGAGAATTCTTTGTAACTCTTTATTATCTGGATGGTTACGGAGACTGCTTCTACGGTCCTATGGTCTACTCCACCAAACTGATTAATCGCTGGAGCATCTCCCGTTACAGTGAAGGATTCTGCATCAAGAATCCTGCCTCATATAAGCCTTATCAACTGCCGGAGCAGAAATATCAGAAGAAACTCTCTGATATCTTTGAGGAGAATCGCAACTGGTGCCAGATTGTTGGCGCTAAAGATGTTGCAACCGTTAATGATATAATCAACCTTGGCTACGGAAAGATGGCAATCTATGTTTCCGAGGCTCTCCATGAGAGGAAGTTTGCAACCATTGCAGATATGATTAACGAGAGAAGGGATAAGGTTCGTCTGGTTCTGATTGCAGGCCCATCTTCCAGCGGCAAGACCACAACCTCCAAGAGGATTGCCCTGCAGATGAAGGTTTTAGGACTCAATCCGGTTATTGTAGGAATGGACGATTACTTTGTAGACCGCCAGCTTACTCCAAAGGATGAGAACGGAGAGTATGACTTCGAGTCTGTTTACGCACTCAACCTTGATCTCCTTAATGACCACTTAACCAGGCTCTTCAACGGAGAGGAGGTTACACTCCCTAAGTTTGACTTTACTGAAGGAAAGAGTACTCTTACCGGAAATAAAATTCGTATGCAGAAGGGAGACGTTCTTGTAATGGAGGGAATACACGCCCTTAACCCTGTGCTTACAAGCAAGATAGATGATTCTCTCAAGTTCAAGGTTTACGCCTCTGCGCTCACAACTCTCCCAATAGATGAGAACAACTACATCTCCACAACAGACTGCCGCAAACTCCGCAGAATGGTCAGAGACTTCAAGTTCAGAAACTACAGTGCAGAGGAGACAATCACCAGATGGCCGTCCGTTACGGCGGGAGAGCGTAAAAACATCTTCCCGTTCCAGGAGAATGCAGATGTAATGTTCAACTCCTCACTGCTTTACGAGCTTCCAATGTTGAAGTTTTTTGCAGAGCCGCTGCTTAGAAGAATCTCCCCAATGAGCCACGCCTACATTGAGGCCTCAAGACTTCTGAACTTTTTGAGCAGAATCTCCGCACTCAACCCGGAGGAGATTCATACCATCCCTCCTACTTCCATAATGAGAGAGTTTATAGGGGGCAGCGTATTTACCTACTAGGTACGTAGAATTATACCTGTCTTCTTGATTATTTCAATTGATACGGAAGGGTCTGCCTTAAGCAGGCCCCTCAGTTTATCTATCTGAACGTCCAGATTGTGAGAGATGCTCTCGTTATCGTAGTCTCCCCAGATGGTTCCCTGTATCTTCTTACGTTCCACGCACTTACCCATTTCCTGGCAGAGCATCAGAAGCACCTTGGCACCGGTTGGAGTAACCTTGAAATTCTCCCCTCCCAAAGTAAGAGTACGTGAGGCAGGATCAAAGGTAAACTTGCCAATGGTAAAAGTCTCTTTGTTCTTCTGAAGCAGTGAACGGATATTAATATCCAACTCCTGAGTATTGAAGGGTTTCTTAAGATACATATTTGCTCCGCTCTGCTTCAAAAACTCCAACTTGCCGGTAAGAACAATAATAGGAATCTCATTGTTTGAGGAGCGTATCTTCTCAATCATAGTGTTGCCGTCCATCCCCTCTCCCATCTCAAGATCCGTAACTATAACGTCAGGACGGAAGACGGTAAGAGCCTTAAGCCCCTTTGCGCCATCCTCCGCAGTCTCCACAACATAATCTCCCTGCTTTTCCAACTTCCTCTTAATTAGGAAACTGAGATTGGTGTCATCTTCTACTATAAGCAACCGTATCATAACTTCTATTCAACAATTTCATAATTCTCCACGGATGGAAATCCCAGCACAACCTCAGTGAATTCTCCCACCTTGCTCTCAATCTTAACGTAGCCGTCAAAGAACTTCATCAGCTGATAGACATAGTGAAGTCCTATGCCGTGGCCGCTGATTCCCACCGTGTTCTCTCCCCTCTCAAACTTCTTGAAGAGACGCTTCTTTTCACTCTTGTAGAACCCCTTTCCGTTATCCAGCACACGTATCTCCTTAAAACGGCGTACATCGCTCACGGACAGCTTAATATCCACGCTGCTGCCGGAGTATTTTATTGAGTTGTCTATCAGATTGTCCATTATCTCCGTAAGGTATAGACGGTCTGCTATCATCCAATCTCCCTCTCTGCACTCCACCTTAATATTTACCTTTTTTGAAGCTGAAGAGTATAGAGACTCATATTTATCTTTTATTCCTGATAGGAACTCATCTAACACTATCTTCTCATAAACGAACTTCAACTTCTTGTTTTCAACCTTTGCAACGTTTATAACCTTCTCACATATTGTATTCAGATGGCGGCACTCTTCATCCAGAATCTTCAGCTGCTGAGCGGTTTCAGCATCTGAAGCAATCTTCTCGTTCTCCTTAAAATCTTCCGCTATGATCATAATTGAGGAGAGCGGAGTCTTCATATCGTGAATCATAGCGTATGTATGATCCTTACGCAAATTGTTTATAAAGTTTGCCTTGCTCAAAAGACGGGCAAACCTGTAGAGACACCAGATTACAAACAAAACTATGATGAAGGAGAATATCATCATCAGTTTCATCTTGGAAAATATTGCAACGTAGGGGTTATTCACAACTGCAACCAACCCCTTTGTAAGATCTTGGGTTACTGGAACTACGTGAGTCTCCAAAGATGAGAATGAGAGTTGCTCTCCGGTAGGTTCTTTAATGAAATCATCCGCCACTTTATAGAGCGTGGTGTCATTCTCCCTCTCTTCAATCTTAAAGTTGAGACTTCCCAACTCCTTCTCCTTCAGGTTACCGTTGAAGATGGAGGAGAGAGTATCCATATCTATTGAAGAGCCGCTGAGCTGAAGTATGGAACTTACGCTGAGAAGAACATCCTGGTTAATGCGGGAACTGCTCCCGCCAAGAGTAATGTCCTTTCTTGCGGCAATATTGTGAAAGCGTATCATAGCCTCCTCTTCCACAGCACTTTGGAAGCACTCGTCCACCGTGGTGTAGAGGTTCTTCTCCAATGATTTATATACATTGGAAAGGAGAAAATATTGCAGAGGCAGAAGCGCCAGAACTGCAATAACGGCCACTATCTTAAAATATCTGTTCATCTCAAATCAACTGAGCAATCTCTCTCTTAGCCTCTGCCCAACGCTCATCGTCCAACTTAGGACCAACCACCTCTATAACCTTGGAAGAGAGAATGGTTCCTATCTTTCCGCACACCTCAAGCGGCAGACCCAATGAGTAACCGTAGAGGAAGCCTGAGGCGTAAATATCTCCCGCACCGGTGGTATCCACCTTGTTGGCCTTCATAGGCTCAACTGTGTAAACATTATCTCCGCTTCTTACAATGGAGCCCTTTCCTCCAAGTTTTACAACCGCCACCTTGCAGATCTTGGCAATCTCCTCAGCCGCAGCATACTCCGTCTTGCCGGTAAAGGCCTGAGCCTCAGACTCGTTAGCAAAGAGCACATCTACATACTTCTCCGCAATCTCCTTTAAGAACGCCCTGTTCTCCTCCACCACATTGTAACTTGCCATATCTATGGAGACCTCCTTTCCAAAGGAGTGGGCCAACTGAGCAATCTTTCTTACAAGGTCCTGATTCTGCACAAGATAGCCCTCTATGTGTACTATATCATACTCCTTAAAAATCTCCTCGTCCAAATCCTCCGCACAGAGTTCCAGGGTTGCTCCCATATAGTCTGCAAAGGTGCGCTCGCTGTTGGGAGGAGTAATGAGTACCATCGCCCTTCCGCTAGGGGCCTTTCCCATAAGCAGATGCGGCTTAACGCCCATCTTCTCCATTCCCTCCTTGTAAAGACGTCCTATGGAATCGTCTCCCACTTTTCCTATAAACCCGCTCGGCATTCCAAGTATTGCGGTTCCGGATATGGTATTAGCGGCACTTCCTCCAGGAACATACTGCAAATCATACTCTTGCAGGCGGGAAAGTATCTTCTCACCCTCCTCTTTTTCTACCCACTGCATACTCCCTATCGGGAGGTTAAACTCCCTCAAAAGTGAATCGTTCGGCAGCACTGCCAAAATATCCGTAAGTGCGTTTCCAACTGTTAAAACAGATTTCATCTCATTTTTTTCTGGTCTTTACAAAGGTATCACAATTTTTGCATAAATTTGTTATATGGACTCCGGTCAGAGAAAAATAACACCCAAAAAGGTTATCAAATACCTGGTAATGCTTGCCGTTGCCGTGGTGCTTCTCTATTTCAGTTTCAGAAACATAAGTTGGAAGGAGTTCATTCAGGGAGTAAAAAACTGCAACTGGATCTGGATTATAGCCTCAATGATCATAGGCATCTTTGAGTTTATAGTGCGTGCCATCCGTTGGAAACTCCTTCTCAGACAGATAGATCCTGAGTCAGACAACCTCAGTTCCTACCACGGGGTAACCATCGGGAATATTGCAAACTTTGTCTTCCCAAGGGCGGGAGAGCTTGTCCGCTGCGGTGTTGTGGCAACGGAGAAAAAGAAGACAACCTTTGAGGGGGCGGTTGGGACCGTGGTGGTTGAGAGGGCGTGGGATCTGCTCTGTCTCATCTTTATCTCGATAGTTTTTGCGGTGGCCTTTTGGAAGAGCTTTGGCTCTTTTATAGACAACAACATACTTGACAACCTCTCTGCAAAGAGTTCCGCAACTTTCTGGATGATAGCTATTTTAGCCATCATCATAGCAGCCGTTGTTCTGCTTTACCTTCTGAGAAAGCAGCTCTCCAAAACCAAAGTTGGGGGCAAGATTGTAAAGGTCTTCCACAACCTTAAAGAGGGCATACTCTCCGCTTTCAGGATGAAGGAGAAGTGGAGTTTTATCTTCCTGACTCTTCTCCTCTGGCTCTGCTTCTGGGGCACAAGTATCTGCACCATAAGGGCTTTCCCTCAGCTCTTTGACTTGGGCTGGAGTGACGCTCTCTTTTTGATGCTGGTGGGAGGATTCGGCTGGGCGGTTCCGGTTCAGGGCGGATTTGGTTCCTACCACTTTGCCGTTGCTCTGGCCGCCAGCCAGGTATATGCCATCTCCTGGAACGATGGTCTTGTCTTTGCCACTATAAGCCATGAATCTCAGGCACTTATAATGATAATACTGGGAGCAGTCTCCTTTGTTTCCTACTCAATTAAAAAGAGCAAACAACAACCCGTCAAGGCCAACAATAATCTATGATCATACACTTCAGAGTAAGAGTCAATACAACGGATAAAGAGGAAGTTTACATCACCGGTAACTCTCCCCTTCTGGGAAAATATGACCCGGAACTGGCATACAAGATGACAAGAACTTCTACTGCCGTAAATCCCAACACCTCCCAGACGGAGACCATCTGGGAGGCTGATATTCAGTTTGATCCGCTTAAGGAGAGGTTTGTCTTCTACAAGTATCTGATTAAGGATGAGAAGGCGGATGTAACCTACGAGGCGGGAGGAGGCAGACGCCTGGCTCTTAACTCTGCAACCACCTCAGTCTTAAGCATAGACCACTGGCAGGAGAACTCTGAGAATGCACCTCTGCTTACAGACCCGTTTGCCCACGTCTTCTACGGAACGCAGTATATTCCTCACACTCAGATTCACCGCAAGAACAACGAACTTATCATAAGAGCCGTTGTTCCAAATGTTCCAAGAGATTGTGATATCTACCTAACAGGAGAGGGACCGCTTCTGGGAGATTGGGTACCTAAAAAGGGAATTAAGATGGCCCGCCTCAAAGGTCTGAAGTGGATTGCATACCTCTCTACGGAAGAGATAGCAAATCAGAGACTTACATACCGTTTGACAATGGTCTCAAAAGAGGGATTAGTAACCAACGAGACCCTTAAAAACGATATTCCGAGAACTCTTACTGTTCCTCAGATTGGAAAGAACGAGACCGTCATTATTGAACACTCTCACGTTGTATTTCCCCCTCTGAACGAACGTTACGCCGGCACCTTTGCTCCCCTCTCGGCACTCAAAAGTGAACAGAGCGGTGGCTGCGGTGAGATAAAAGACCTTAACCTACTTGTAGACTGGGCGGAGAAGGTTGGATTGAAAGTCATAGGTTTCTACCCTATAAATGACTCAACGCAAAGCTTTTCCAGCAAAAACTCTTCACCGTACAAAGAAATTTCCTCTCTTGCTCTGAACCCTCTTTACATCTCAACGTCAGAACTTAATCCTACGGACAAGAGAACAAAAAAGGAGGCGGAAAAGGAGATGAAATCTCTAAACCGCAGAGCTACAGTAGATTATGAAGACCTGTACGCCTTCAAGTGGAACTACCTGGAGAGACTCTTCAATGAAACCGGAGCCAAAACAACCGCCCATCCGGACTACTACAAGTTTGTAAAAGATCACGGAGACTGGCTCTGGGGCTACTGCCTATTCTGCTCATTAAGAGATCATTTCAAGACTGCGGAGTTTAAAAAGTGGAACGCTTTTGCTACCTACTCGGAGGAACTCACGCAACTTATGGGGCAAAGTCTCTTCAATAAGAGCGCCTTCAAAAAAATGAACGCAAATGCAGACCTCGCTCTGATGGAGCAACTTCACAAAAGGTCTCACTTCTACGCTTTTTTGCAGTACCTTCTCTTCCGTCAGATGGAGGAGGTCATAAAATACGCTCACTCCAAGGGTATAGCCCTACAGGGAGAGTTCCAGATGACTCTCTCCTTCAACAGCGTAGATTGCTGGAAGTTCCCGCAACTCTTTAAGGGAGAGGATAAAGAGGGCTATGCAATTTACAACTGGGAGGCAATGGCTAAGGATCATTTCAGTTGGTGGAAAAAAAGAATGAGAGTACTCAGCATCTATGCAGATATCTACTCCGTTAGCACACCGCCATATTCCAAGGAGGAGGAGCCTCTTGTAAAACGCCTTATGCCTCAGCTTATTGCCTCATCCAATATGATGACCTGGGGAGAGAGAGTTCCTTTCTTCTCCATAACAACAACTTCAGATCCAACTGTAAAAACTCTTAGAATGGCTCTAGGTGAGAAGTTTAAGAGCATCTCTTACACTGATGACAACAATGAAACCTTCTATGACGCCACATCTGAGGAGTGTACAAATGCAATTCAGGCAGCCTTGAACTCAAACAGCATGTTCGCCATGCTGCCGCTCCAGGATTGGATGAGTATGGACAGAAGACTCCGTAACCGCTTCACGGAAAGCGAACTATTAATAAACAAGGATGGTTTCTGGAGTTGGAGGATGCACCTGACTTTGGAATCTCTGATGAAAGCAGATTCCCTTAACAAAACCATCACCGGCCTGCTTCACTCTGAAAGATATCTCTGACTATCTGTGGGATAGTTGAGCAGCGTATCACTTTTATCTTCTTGTGTTGTCTCTCTTCCTTCTGGTTATAGGAAGAGATATAAATCTTTTCAAAGCCCAGTTTTTCCGCCTCTGCAATCCTCCTTTCAATCTGAGAAACCGGACGTACCTCTCCGGAGAGACCTATCTCTGCCGCAAAGGCAATCTTCTGGCTTACAGGCACATCAAAGTTGGAGGAGAGAATACTTATCACGATGGCCAAATCACATGCGGGATCCGTAACTCTTATACCTCCCGCCATATTCAAAAAAACATCCTTTGCGCTCAGTTTGAACCCCACTCTCTTCTCCAGAACAGCCAGCAGCATATTCATCCTTCTCACATCAAAACCGGTGGCAGAACGCTGAGGCGTACCGTATGCCGCCGTGCTTACAAGCGCCTGAACTTCAATAAGGAACGGACGTGTACCATCCAGCGTTGCAGATACGGCGCAGCCGCTTAGTTCCTCCCCGTGAGTGGAGATGAACATCTCGGATGGGTTTAGCACCTCCTTAAGTCCGGATGAGGTCATCTCATAAACGGCCAGTTCCGCAGAGGCTCCAAAACGGTTCTTTATGCTTCTCAAAATTCTGAAGGAGTGACGTGTATCTCCCTCAAACTGAAGCACTACGTCCACAATGTGCTCTAGAACTTTTGGTCCTGCAATTGTACCGTCCTTAGTAATGTGACCAATGATTATGACCGGCGTTGAGGTCTCTTTTGCAAACCTTAAAAGTGATGCGGCACACTCCCTCACCTGAGAAACGCTTCCGGCAGAGGAGTCTACAAGTTGAGAGAAAATGGTCTGAATAGAGTCTATTATAAGCAGTTGAGGAGCAAGCGCTTTGGCCTGATCCAGAATGTTTTCAAGTGAGGTCTCGGAGAGAACGGTTACATTCTCCTGCTCTCCGCCCAGGCGGTCTGCACGCATCTTAATCTGTCGGGAACTCTCCTCGCCGGAGACATAGAGGGTACGGAGACCATCGCAGAAAAGGGGGATTTGAAGAGAGAGGGTAGATTTTCCAATGCCCGGCTCGCCCCCAATCAGCACCAGAGAGCCCTTCACAATGCCGCCGCCCAGCACCCTGTCAAACTCCCCTGCAGAGAGCAACAGCCTCTCCTCCGCCATATCCCCCTTAATCTCAGAGAGTTTAACGGAATGAGCGCTCTGAGGGGAGAAGGTTGCACTCTTGGAGGTTGGGCCGTCACCCTTTTGAATAACCTCCTCAACCATTGTATTCCATTGCCCGCATGAGGGACACTGTCCCAGCCACTTGGCACTCTCATATCCGCAGTTGTTGCAGAAAAACGCCTTCTTAACCTTTGCCATAATCTCTGTTTTATCGTTGTAAAATTACAAAGATTTTGCTCCATCTTGAAAATTATTCGCTCCCGATTCGTTATATTTGTTCAAACAACATTTGGTATATGAAACGTCTTTTACTTTTCACAGTGGGACTTTGCCTTTGCGCAGGTCTTTTTGCTCAACAGAACGAGAGTGAACTTGCAAATAAGATTGACGAGTATGCTCAGCAGGTTATGAAGACCTGGCAGCTGCCCGGTTTTGCAATGGCAGTCTCCGTAGACAACAAAGTTATCTTCAAAAAGGGTTACGGAGTTAAGGAGTTGCGCCCTGCCAACGGCATTGGTTTCCAGGGAGTAAGGTTTGACGAGTGCAAGATGACTCAAGCCGGAGTGAAGCCCGTTGTAAATAATCCGGGAGATAAAATCAACACCACTACCGTCTTCCAAATTGCCTCAATTTCAAAATCTTTCACCGCTACCGTAATGGCACAGCTGGTAAATGAGGGCAAGTTCAAATGGACAGATACCGTTAAGAACATCCTTCCGGATTTTCAGATGTTCAAGAACAACGATTACGTAACCAACAACATGCTGGTTAGAGACGCTATGCTCCACGCCACCGGACTTGTAAGCGAGGCGGGAACATACTTCGGCAACCTCGGTTACGACAGAGATGAGACCTACACAATGTTAGGCCTTCTGGAGCCGGGATTCAGTTTCAGAAGCGCATACGACTACAACAACATAACCTTTGTAATCTGCAGCAAAATCATTGAGAAGTTCACAGGAAAAAGTTGGGAAGAGAACGTAAGAGAGAGAGTTTTCAAACCTCTGGGAATGAACTCATCTACCATGAACGCAGATGGTTACGCCAACAGTAAAGACGTTGCTACTCCTCACGATTATCAATACATCGGGAACGGCAAGAGCATCACCCCTCCTCTCTACGGAGACGAGCAGGCCCTCAACTGGCTCACCGTCATCGGCCCTGCAGGAAGCCTCTGCTCAACTGCGGAAGACCTTATCAAATATGCTCAGTTCCACTGCAATAACGGGTATATTGTTAATCGCGATGAAAACGGTAATATTAAAGACACCACCTTTGTTATGCCGCGCAAGGCAATGCTCCCTCTGCACAGGGGATACACCATCACCAGCCAGGATTCCTCAATGGTCCGCCTTTACGGAATGTGCTGGTTTATAGAGCAGAACCACAACTACCGCCTGCTCTTCCACACCGGTACCGCCTGGGAATGACAGCCATCTGCTACTATGTTCCTGAACTGAAACTTGCGGGAGTAGTGCTGGTTAATTCAGAGGTTACCTCACTGCCAAGATATGCAATCATGAGAAGAGTAATAGACCTGGTAAGAGGTGCAGAAGAGCCGCTAAAAGACTGGAGCGCAGACTCCTGGAAAGAATACACGGAAGCCAGAGATAAAACCATTGCTGCAAATAAAAAGAAACCGAAACCGGAGGTTAAGCCGGAAGTTGCAGACAATAAAATCTTTGCAGGCATCTACACAAAAGAGGCTCCGTTTGGGGATATAATCATCACCTGGGAGAAGGGCAAACTTTACCACCAGCCGGCTAAGTACCAGGATGTTAAAGAGTGGAAGAAACCTCTCAAGCACAAGAGCGGAACAACCTACACATTCCGCAGTGACGGCCACGGCTTTGATGTAACCTTCATAATGGAGGATGGAAAAGTTACCGGTCTCAAACAGGAGTTTGGAGAGGGAGAGGAAAAATCATTCGGCGGTTGGACCCGTAAAACCCTTACAGGCAAATTGGTAGGAAAAACTAATTAACAGAAAAATATGAAAAGAACATTAAACATATTCGCGCTTCTTGCAGCACTCACACTCTGCACAGTTTCTTCATCATACGCACAGAAGAAACCAATTATTGGAGTATCAAGTTTCGTTGAGAGCGGATCTGTCAGAGCCGGAACAACTTACATAAACTCCGTACGCCGTGCGGGCGGTCTTCCGGTTGTAATTCCGTTGACCAAATCTGAGGAGGAGATAGATGCATATCTTAATCAGATAGACGGCATAATATTGATTGGAGGAGAGGATATTTCTCCTCTCTACTTTGGCGCCGAGCCAAGTTTGTATCTTGGAGAGGTTGTACCGGACAGAGATGAATATGTGATTATTCTCATCAAAAAAGCCGTAGCTAAAGGAATTCCTCTTCTGGGTATCTGCCGCGGTGTGCAGGTTCTTAACGTAGCTATGGGAGGTACTCTTATTCAGGATATTCCGTCAGAGATTCAGAATCCTATCCAGCACCGCCAGAACGGTCCGAGAAATTACGGAAGTCACACAATTAAGATTGAAAAGGGTTCATTAATGGCAAAACTCCTTGGAGAAAAGGATGTTGCCGTTAACTCCTTCCACCATCAGGCTGTTAAGGATGTTGCTCCGGGTTACAAAGTAACAGCAACTGCAAAGGATGGTATTATTGAAGCCATTGAAAGTCAAGACGGTAAGTCATACGGAGTTCAGTTCCACCCGGAAGGCTTTGTTAGTTCCGGAGACAAGACCTTCCTCCCAATCTTCCAGCACCTTGTAAAACTTGCCGCAGAGTACGCCGCAAAGAAATAACTGATAATACGGTAAAAAAAGATATGGAACCCTCCAAATGCACAGAAAAGACTGAGTATCAGATTCGTCCTGCCAAAACTGGGGATCTGGAAGTTGTGAACAGGCTGCTGAGGCAAGTGCTTTATGTGCATTATGTTGGGAGGCCGGATCTCTTTAATGAGGTGGGGAAGAAATACACTGATGAGGAGTTACTGAAGATTTTTAAGAATCCGCAAACGCCTGTCTTTGTGTATGAAAAGGAGGGCGAGGTTTTGGGATATGTTTTCTGTGAACTGAAACGTCAATCCAGCGGCAGTCTTAAGACGCTCACTACGTTATATATAGATGACCTTTGCGTAGATGAGAGAGCACGCAAACAGAATGTTGGAAAGGCTCTCTTTGAGTATGCAAAAGAGTTTGCAAAGAAGAGCGGATGCTACAACATAACGCTTCACGTATGGGAATGCAACCCCGGTGCAAGGGCCTTTTATGAGGCGGTGGGCCTCACCCCTCAATACACTTCAATGGAGTTAATCTGTGGTGATGATAGTCCTAATCCTGATTTTTGATTAGTCCAATAGATGCTGAGAGGCCTGCAATGACGACAAAAGAGTTTAAAGATAGATGCAGAGAAAGGTTGAGTTCTCTTTACTCTTTGGAAGAGATAAATTCTCTTTCTCAAAGAGTGTTGGAGGATATCTACAGCATTCCCCGTTACAGGCAGGTGACTTCTCCCAATGATAGTTTGGAGGCATTGCAAACCCCTGGAGAACAGAATGCTCTACTATCTCCTGAAGGTGTGATTGAAAGACTTGCACAAGGTGAACCGGTTCAGTACATTGCAGGCTTTGAGTATTTCTGCGGTGAAAAATTCAATGTTGGCAGCGGCGTTCTTATTCCGCGCCCGGAAACGGAAGAACTTGTAAATAAGATTGTTGCAGAAGCAAAATATCATTCTGATTTAAATGCTCCAAATGCCCCGGACAAAAAACTTGTTGTCTTGGACCTTTGTACCGGCAGCGGCTGCATTGCCTGGTCTTTATGGAAGGGCCTTCCAAATGCAAAAATTTTCGGATGCGATATTTCTGACGCAGTTCTGCAGTATGCGAGAAACCAGCACATTACACGCACCGATCAGGAAGATAAGCCTGTGTTCTTTAAGCAAGATATCCTTTCCAACGAATACGCAGAAGAGTTGCAAAACCTTAAGGGAAAGGTAGATATCCTTGTCTCAAATCCGCCTTACATTGCAGAGAGCGAGAAGAAACTGATGCATAAAAATGTGCTGGAGTTTGAACCTTCAACCGCCCTCTTTGTAACGGATGACAACCCACTGCTCTTCTATAAACGCATATCAGAACTCGGAAGAGAACTCCTCTCTCCATTCGGCAAAATCTATCTGGAAATCAATCCATTATTTGCATCTGAACTCAAACAACACTTTGAGCAAACCGGCTACTCTCAAGTCCACCTCCTCCAAGATATAACCGGCAAACAACGCTTTGCCGTAGCTCGCAGATGATTTTTTTACTCAAAGGCTTGCAAGAGAAAAAAGTTTGTTTACATTTGCATTCAAAAAGGACTCGTTTTTACGAGATTTCGAATTAATTAAGCTGCAGGCAAGCCGAGACGCTACTCGGGACTACCTGCAGTTTATATTTTATCAGTAATTGAATAGAGCTCATACTTTCTAGTGATGATTTGTTTTGTTACCTTAAAGTATATGCCCCTTCCTTCCGTGTCCTTGTATGTAAACCAAAAATCCCTACCGTCCTTTCTTGGGTGTGCAAGGTGGTGCCAAAAGTGGGACACCTTGCACGTTTTATGGGGAAAGTACGGGCCGGAAGGCTATAGCCGTTTGAGTTGAACGGTAAAGTGACGCATAAGCGGTGCTTCCCACTCTATGGCTACGCCGCGGGTAATGCTCTCTCTCTTGTCATAAACGTTTTTGAGAGCGGCGGCTACAACTTTCATATGGTTGTCCGTGTAGACTCTTCTTGGGATTGCCATTCGCAAAAGATCCAGACCACCAAAGCGGTTCTCCCTTGTAACAGGATCTCTGTCTGCCAGCATATAGCCTATCTCACAGGCTCTTATGCCCGCCTCAAGATAGAGTTCGCAGGTGAGTGTCTGAGCCGGGAACTCCTCCTTTGGAACGTGAGTGAGAACCTTGTCTGCATCTACAAATATGGCGTGACCTCCTGCAGGTCTCTGATAAGGAATCTTATATTCATCAAGCAAGGAGGCGAGATACTGAACCTGATGGATTCTGGTATGAAGCATATCATACTCAGAGTTTTCCATAAGACCCTCAGCCAGAGCGTTAAGATCTCTTCCGTTCATTCCGCCGTAGGTGACATAACCCTCAAAAGGAATGCAGAAGAGTTTAGCACCCTCAAACCACTCCTTGTTGTTGGTGGCAATAAAGCCTCCCATATTTACAACTCCATCCTTCTTTGCACTCATAGTCATAGCATCAACGCCCTCATACATCATCTTGGTTATCTCTTTGATGCTCTTGTCTTTATAACCCTCCTCGCGAGTCTTGATAAAGTAAGCGTTCTCTGCAAAACGGGCAGAATCCATAACAACCGGAACGTTGTATTTGTGACAAAGATTTACGGTGTCTTTTATATTCTCCATTGAGACAGGCTGACCGCCAACCGTATTGTTGGTGATGGTAAGTACCATAAACGGAACCTTTCCTTTGTTCTCAGTAAGAACCTTTTCCAGCTTCTCCAAAGAGACGTTGCCCTTGAACGGATACTCCAGCTGAGTATCTTTTGCCTTGTCTGTAGTGACATCTATTGCCTTGGCTTTACGGCTCTCTATATGTCCTTTGGTAGTGTCAAAATGTGCGTTTCCGGGAATCACATCTCCCTCTTTTACAAGGGAAGAAAAGAGAACATTCTCTGCAGCACGTCCCTGATGGGTTGGTATAACGTACTTCATTCCAAAGAGTTGCTTGACAACAGCCTCAAACTTGTAGAAAGAGGTTGCACCGGCATAACTCTCATCTCCCAGCATCATTGCAGACCATTGGCGGTCACTCATAGCACCCGTTCCGCTGTCTGTAAGAAGGTCTATATAAACCTGTTCCGCCCTAAGTTGAAATACGTTGTAATGAGCCTCTTTAAGCCACTGCTCTCTCTCCTGTCTTGTGGACTTACGGATGGGCTCTATCATCTTTATTTTCCACGATTCTGCAAAAGGTAGTTCCATATTTGTTATCTCGATTATTTTTAGGTTTTAATATTTTGCTTCTTCTATAAGTGAGGTGACAAAATCTTTCATTGCAATCCCCTCCACCTCCAACATCTTTGGAACCAAAGACATCTTGGTCATTCCCGGAACGGTGTTAACCTCAAGGAAGTAGATATCCTCCTTCTCGTCTACAATGTAGTCCATTCTCACAATGCCGTTGCAACCCATATAGGAGTAGATTCTCTCACTGAGGTTCTGAATCTTGGAACTCATTGCAGGTGAGATGTTTGCAGGACAAACCTCTTCACTCTCCCCAAGGTACTTGGCCTCGTAATCAAAGTATTCTCTCTTTGTAATTATCTCTGTTACAGGAAGATGGTGAACCATACCGTTGAGTTTGTAAATGCCGTTGGTCATCTCCCTTCCCTTAACGGCAGCCTCGGCAAGAATGGTATCACACTCCGTAAAGGCCTTATGCAAAGCAGGTTCCAACTCCTCTTCAGTTTTCACTTTAGTAACGCCAAAGCTTGATCCGCCAACGGTAGGCTTAACAAACATAGGCAGCCCTATTCTCCTGATGATCTCTCTTGTAGAATATGGTGAGTCTTTGCGGATGAAGACATCTTCCGCCATCTTAACTCCGGCAAAATCCAGAAAGCGCTTGCAGGAGTGTTTGTCAAAAGTGATTGCAGAGACAAATGAAGAACAGGTGTTGAACGGTATCTTCATCATCTCCAGATAACCCTGCAACAGACCATTTTCTCCCGGTGTTCCGTGAATCATAATGAAGGCAATATCAAAGCATAACTTACTTCCGCTGATAGTGCAGGAGAAGTCGTTCTTGTCCATTACCGGAGCGTTCTTGTGAGCAAGAACGGCATCTACGCTAAGAGATTCCGGAGCCATTACGTACCAGAATCTCTTCTCAATGAAAACTATGTAAGGGTTGTATTTTTCTCTATCTATGAACTGAACAATGTTGAGTGCAGACTTGGTGCTAATCTCTCTCTCTGAGGAATCACCGCCGCACATTACCGCTATATTCTTCATCAAATGTGAGTGTTATCAGTTAATCTCAATAAAGTTATCCGGGTCTGCTATATCTTCCTGCAGTGCCGTTTTCTTTGGGTTGCAATCCAGAGAATATCCCGCAGGCTTTGTAAAGTGGTCATTAAGAGAGACTCCCAATGACGGATCTGCAACAACTTTCTTCATGAACAATCCCCAGATAGGAAGAGCCACGCTTGCACCCTGTCCCATTCCCGTAAAGCGGAAGTGAACCTGTCTGTCCTCAGCACCAACCCAGACACCAACAGTAAGGCGAGGCATATATCCAATGAACCAACCATCTGAGTTATCGTTAGTTGTACCGGTTTTACCTGCTATCTCACCGCCCTGAACGTAACGGCGCAATCTGCCGGCAGTACCACCGTCAACAACTCCTCTCATCATCTGAACCATAGTGTATGCAGTGTTCTCCCCGATGGCTTCCTTCTTTCTTGCGGAGAAGTTGGAGAGTACTCTGCCGTTTTTGTCCTCTATTCTCAGAACAAAGAGCGGCTCAATGAAGACGCCTTTGCTTGGGAAGGTGTTGTATGCACTTACCATCTGATATACAGGAACATCTGCACTACCAACGCAGAGTGAGTAAACCGGTTCCAGATAGCTCTTGATACCCATATTATGAGCCATCTGAACCAGCGCCTCCGGGCCGAACTGCTTCATAAGGAAGGCGGAGATGTTGTTGTTTGAAGTGGAGAGTCCCCACTGCAGAGTAACTGTAGCACCGTTACCTCCACCCTTAGGGGTCCAGACCTGGTTGCCTTGAACAAAGGACTGAGGAAGGTTAACTGCAACGTCACAAGGGGTGTAACCCTCCTGCATTGCAAGGGTATATAGGAATGGTTTGAAGGTGGATCCCACCTGACGCTGTCCCTGCATAACCTGGTCATACTGGAAGTAACCGTAGTTGGCTCCTCCCACGTAAGCTCTTACGTGACCGGTCTCCGGCTCCATTGCCATAAGTCCGCAGCGCAGGAAAGATTTGAAATATTTGATGGAATCATTAGGTGTCATGGTGGTGTCTATGTAACCCTTGTCATTCCAGGCAAATACACGCATTTTGGTTTTAACGTCAAAACTCTTTTCTATCTCTTCTTCACTCATTCCAGCCTCTTTGAGATGTTTGTAACGGTCACTCCAGCGGCGTGAACGTTTCATAATACTCTCAATTACATTTTGAGGAGTATCATCTGCAAACGGGAAGCGGCGGCGGTATTTAAGGTCATCCCTAAAGAGCGGCTGCAGATATTTAAGATGCTCAACGGCAGCCTGTTCCGCATAGCGCTGCATCTTGGAGTTGATAGGAGTTATAATCTTAAGACCGTCCTTCTTGAGGTCATATTTTGATCCGTCCGGCTTGAAATTTTTGTTGAGCCAGCCGTATAAAGGGTTGTCTTTCCAGGAGATGGAGTCCTGCTGGTATGAGTAGTAGTTGGAGTAGTTGGAACGCTTAGGCTCCTGTGCCTCCATAAGTTTTTTGAGCATCTCCCTAAAGTAAGGAGCCTGTCCGTTGCTCACATCCACATCTTTACGGGAAGCGAGAGTTATAGGAAGTTGGACTATTGAATCATACTGAGTTGCAGTAAGATAGCCGTACTTTTTCATCTGACGGAGAACGTGGTTGCGTCTCTTAAGTGAGAGTTCCGGATTTCTGATTGGGTCATACAAAGATGGTTTGTTAACCATTCCAACCAGCAGTGCAGCCTCCTCAACATTCAGATCCTTAGGAAGTTTGCCAAAGAAGGTAGATGAGGCGCTCTTTATTCCATAGGCGTGACGGCCAAAGAATACGGCGTCCAGGTACATACTCATTATCTCCTCCTTGGTGTAGCTTCTCTCCAGTTTAATTGCGGTAATCCACTCCTTGAACTTGCTCTTTGCCAGAGCAAACTTTCTTGCACCCGGAAACTTTGATTTAACGGTATCTCTTGGGAATAGTGATTTTGCAAGCTGCTGACTCAGAGTACTTCCGCCACCTCCGCCGGCTCTGTTTCCCATAGCCAGGGACTTAACGGCAACTCTTATAAGTGACCTTCCGTCAATACCGCTGTGAGAGTAGAATCTCACATCTTCCGTTGCAACCAGCGCATCTTTAAGGCTTTGTGAAAGCTCATCATAACTGCAGTAGGAGCGATTCTCAACGTGGTAAGTATTTAATATGGTACCATCATCCGCGATGATTTGCGTTGCAAGGTTGCTCTGCGGATCCTCCAACTCCTCAAATGAAGGAATGTCTGCAAAAGTCCAAACCAGAAGGAGGGCCAGAAGGATAAGAATAACGGGGCTGAAGGCCGCCAGCCATATCCACTTCCTGATTTTATTTCTGTTTTTTATCTCCATATAATCTCGTTTCTGCAACTTTCAAGCCGCATTATGGAACAAAAATACAAATAAAAATTTGGAATGAATGGGAGTTTATATTTTACTTTGCACCGCTTTTTAAAACAAACGTGGGGAAATTATGGGAGAGAAATTAGTTATTGTAGAGTCTCCGGCAAAGGCCAAGACCATTGAAAAATTCCTGGGAAAGGGATACACCGTAAGATCTAGTTTCGGACATATTTGCGATCTGCCTAAGAGTTCTTTAGGTATTGACATTGCAAAGGGATTCAAGCCCGAGTATATAGTTCCGGCAGACAAAAAGAAGGTTGTAAGCGAGCTTAAAGCTCTGGCAGCCAAGGCAGATACCGTTTATCTGGCATCCGATGAGGACCGCGAGGGAGAGGCTATTGCATGGCACCTTCAGAACCAGCTCAAACTTAAGGATGAGAATACTAAAAGAATTGTATTCCATGAGATTACAAAGGATGCAATTCTCAATGCCGTAGAGAATCCGAGAAGCGTAGACGAGAACCTGGTTGAGGCTCAGCAGGCCCGCCGCGTTCTGGACAGAATTGTGGGATTCGAGCTTTCACCGGTGCTTTGGAGAAAGGTGGGAAAGGGACTTTCCGCAGGAAGAGTACAGTCTGTTGCCGTAAGGCTCATAGTGGATAGAGAGCGTGAAATTCAGCGCTTTGAGGCTGCACAGTTCTACAAGGTTACCGCCCTCTTTACTCTGGATGGTAAAGCAAAACTTGCCGCCACTTTAGATACCAAGTTCAACACAAAGGAGGAGGCAATGCGCTTTTTGGAGCTCTGTAACAGCGGCTGTCGCTTCAAAGTCTCTTCCGTTGAGAAGAAAGAGGCATCACGCTGCCCGGCACCTCCTTTTACCACCTCCGCACTTCAGCAGGAGGCGAGTCGCAAGTTGGGCTTCTCCGTCTCCCAGACAATGAGAATTGCTCAGAAACTCTACGAGAGCGGACTCATTACATATATGAGAACAGACTCCACCAACCTCTCATCTCTGGCCATTAATACAATAAAGCAGGCCGTAGTTGAGAATTACGGTGAGAATTATTCCAAAGTACGTCAGTATCACACACATACAAAGGGTGCCCAGGAGGCCCACGAGGCTATCCGCCCTACCTACGCCGCTAACAAGACAATAGAGGGAACCGCACCTGAGAAAAAACTCTATGAACTTATATGGAAGAGAGCGGTTGCATCTCAGATGGCAGATGCCAAGGTTGAGAAGACAACAGTTACAATCTCTTCTGACAAGTTCTCTGAGAAGTTCATCTGCGAGGGTGAGCAGATTCTCTTTGACGGATTCTTAAAACTCTACATAGAGGGTAAGGATGACGAGCCTGAAGAGAGTTCTGCAAGCCAGATTCTTCCAAACATTGCAAAGGGAGAAGAGCTTGCTGCTCTGGAGATTACAGCACTTCAGAAATATACCCAGAGACCTCCGCGTTACTCTGAGGCTTCACTTGTAAAGAAGATGGAGGAGTTGGGAATAGGCAGACCTAGTACCTACGCTCCAACCATCACAACCATCACCAGTAAGAGAGGTTACGTTGTAAAAGATACACGTGCAGGCGTAGAGAGAGATGTTGTAAAGATCTCTCTTAAAGCACCTTCCGCTGTTGCAGGCAAGGGTAAGATTGAGGAGAGCACACAGAAGGAGAAGAGCGGAAGCGAGAAGAACAAACTCTTCCCAATGGATATGGGAACCGTTGTTACCAAGTATCTGGAGGATAACTTTGGTGTAATTATGGATTACGGTTTCACCGCAAAGATTGAGGAAGACTTTGATGATATAGCAGCGGGCAAACTCCAATGGACCAGCCTTTTGAACCGCTTCTACGGTCCGTTCCACAAGGACGTTGAAACTCAGACTCAGGAAAAGAGTCACGTTAACTCCGAGAGAGAGCTGGGTGTAGATCCTAAGGACGGAAAGGTTATCTCTGTTCGTTTGGGTAAGTTTGGCCCTCTGGCACAGAAGGGTGCTTCAGATGATCCTGACAAACAGTTTGCATCACTCCACAAAGATCAGTCTATTGAGACCATCACTCTGGAGGAGGCCCTCAAACTCTTTGAACTTCCTCGCCTTGTGGGAACAGTTGAGGGTAAGGAGATTACAGCCGCAATAGGAAGATTCGGCGCATACGTTAAATATGACGGTAAGTTCTACTCCATCGGGAAAGAGATGGATCCTTACACCATTACGGTTGAGCAGGCACTGCAGGTGATGAAGGCAAAGGAAGAGGCGCAGGAGAAGAGCATTATAAAGGAGTTCGCTTCTGAAGATATTCAGATTATCAACGGAAGATACGGCCCTTACATCAAGCACAACGGTGGCAACTACAAGATTCCGAGAAAAAAAGGAAGCAAGGCAGCTGCAGATCTTACTCTTGAAGATTGTAAGGCAATCATAGCTAAAAAGTAACTATTTATGTCTTCAAAAAGCATCATTGCAGATTACAAAGATCTCTATCTGAGCAAAAAGGCGGAGGAGTATCTCTCCGTAGTCACTCTGGAGAGTTACCTTAAAAATCAGAAGCAGAAAAAGAGTTCCAAAGCAAAAGTAGAAGTGGTTCTCTGCGGAGAGGCTCTCCCCTCTCCTTCCAAACTGACTCTGGGCAGAAGTTTCTCCTCCACTCTTATCTCAAACGGAGAGAAGATTCCGGTAGAACTGATTGAGAGAGTTAAAAAACAGAAGAACTTCTCAGTAATCGGCATTCAGAAATACCTCTTTTATCCTGAACTTGAGGTTGCTATGAACGATTGCGGTTTTGAGACTCTGAATCTTGGTCCCTTTAGGGATGATATGACCCTCTGCGAGCCTATGCTCCGTTACTCCAAATATATCTTCCTGGATATGACCTCCTTAAGATGGGGTGAGTTCCCAAGTGAGAACAACAATAACCCTAACGGATTTACCGCCAACGAGATTTGCCAGGTGGCAAGATACATTGGCTTCTCCTGCTCACTTAAGACGGTCTTCCTGTTCGGTTACTCTGAGAAGAACCTCAGCAGCGTATGCAGCCGCCTCATTGCCCAAATCATCTGGCACATTTCAGACGGAGTGGCAAACAACATAGTTGAAGACCCTTCACAGGAGTTCAAGAAGGGTAAACTCTCCTCACAGTTTGAGCACAAGATTGTAGATTTCTGCTCCCAGGGAGACAATATCACCTTCATCATGAGCGTTGCCACAGGCCGTTGGTGGATGGAAGTTCCGTTGGTTAAGAATAATACCACGGAGTTAGTCCCTTGTACTGCAGGAGATTATGAGAGCGCAACCGAGGGCCAGGTGCCTGTAAGGTGGCTCTATTCTTACAATAGGCTTAATACTTTGTAACATTTTTATAGTTTTTAACTGATTTGTTAGAAAAATTGTTATTTTTGTAACAGTTCAACGCAAAACAGTTAAAAAACAAAATATGGCAAAGTATCAAATTGACGAGACCGATCAGAAAATCCTTTCCGCTCTGGTTAAGAACGCCAGAACTCCTTTCTTGGAGATAGCTAGAGACTGCGGTGTTTCAGGTGCAGCTATTCATCAGAGATTCAAGAAGATGGAGTCATTGGGCATCATTACCGGCAGCCGTCTTCTGGTTAAACCTGCTACCCTGGGTCTGGACGTATGTGCCTTTGTAGAGGTAAACCTCTCTCCTGTAAATAAATACCCTGAGGTTATTGAGGCTTTGAGAAAGATTTCCGAGGTTGTTGAGTGCCACTTTGTAACGGGTAGGCATACCCTGCTTCTGAAGATGTACTGCTTCAATCACGATCACCTTTTGGATATCCTCATCAACACCATACAAAATATCCCTAGCGTAACGGATACCGAGACTTTAGTCTCTCTGGACCAGGCAATAGAGCGTCAGGTATGGGTTAACGACTACCCTGATGATAAGGGATATCACCACAAAAAGGAGAAGAAAAACGCCAAGAAGAAATAGTTAGATAAGAGGCAGAAGCACCTTAGCAAACTTAAGGTCTTCCGGAGTGGTAATCTTAAGATTAAACTTGCTCCCCTCTATTGTATCAAACTTATAACCACTACTCTCCATTACCGTAGCGTCATCCGTGAAGGTTGGGGAGTAGGGTTTTTTATAGGCCTTCTTCAAACGGGTGGAGTCAAAGACCTGAGGAGTCTGAACCAGCATATAATCCTCTCTTACAGCAGGTTTTGTAGATACAGCCGCTCCGTTTTCATCATAGACCTTCTTTCTCATAGATTCCACCACTGAGACTACGGGTATTACGCCTGAGCACTCATCATCTATCTTGTAGGTTAAGAGCTCCTTAAGAAGGGTTCTTGGTACAATTGGACGGACACCGTCGTGAACCGCCACAACCGCTCCGTCTGGAATCACCTCCAGGGCGGACCTTACAGAGTGAAAGCGGGTCAAACCTCCCGGCACTATGCGATGGCTGAAGAGAAGGTCATGCTCATTGTAGAACTTCTTCCACTCCTCAATGTGTGAAGGGGGGAGAACCAGCACTATCTCCAAAGGCAAATCGAGAGAGGTAAAGAGCTCTATCGTTCTGAGCAAAATAGGTTTACCGTCCAGATCCAAAAACTGCTTTGGAACCGCAGAGTGCATCCTTCTTCCGCTACCTCCCGCCGTGATTATTGCATAGTACTTTTTTGAGGCCATCTGATGCTATTTTTTTGAGAAATTGACAGGACAAAAATATAAATAATTGACCTATTATTTATAATTTTGTGGGGTTACATAAAATCAGAAAAAGTGAAAGAGATTAAAAGAGCGCTTATATCCGTCTTTGACAAGGACGGGATTGTTGAGATAGCCGGATATCTGGCTAAAGAGAACGTTGAGATACTCTCTACGGGGGGTACCGCAGACTTTTTGAGCCAAAACGGCTTTAAGGTTACAAAAGTTGAGGATTTGACCGGCTACCCTTCCATTTTGGGAGGCAGAGTGAAGACCCTCCATCCGGCAGTGTTCGGAGGTATTCTGGGAAGGCGTGATAATCCGCAAGACATTAAGGAGTTTGAAACTTACTCTATCTCCCCGATAGATTTAGTTATAGTAGACCTCTACCCTTTCTCGGAGACTGTAGCAAAGGGCGCTTCTCATGAGGATATAATTGAGAAGATAGACATTGGAGGTATTTCACTGATCCGTGCTGCTGCAAAGAACTACAAGGATGTTGTAATCATTGCTTCCAAAGCGCAATATTCCAACTTGTTGCAGATACTTAAAGAGCAGGGCTGCCGCACTGAGACCTCCCAGAGAGAGTACCTGGCAGCTACCGCTTTTGCAGTAACTTCATCATATGACAGTGAAATCTTCAACTACTTTAACAGCAAGGCTAACCTCCCTGTTTTCAATAAGATAATTGATGAGAGCAAGAGTCTGCGTTACGGAGAGAATCCTCATCAGAAGGGAACTTACTTTGGAAGCGCCTCTTCACTTCCAACTCAGATTCACGGCAAGGAACTCTCTCACAACAACTTGCTGGACGTTGAGGCGGCCATTGAACTGATTTCAGACTTTAAGGAGACAACCGTTGCAATAATTAAACACAACAACGCCTGCGGATGCGCAAGTGCAGCTGACGTTCTAACGGCTTGGAACAGAGCTCTTGCCGGAGATCCGGTTTCTGCCTTCGGAGGTATCATTGTAACCAATGCAGAGGTTGATCTTCCGGTTGCAGAGGAGATTAACAAACTCTTCTTTGAGGTAATCATTGCACCTTCATACACAGATGATGCACTTGAGGTACTAAAGAGCAAGAAGAACCGCATTATCCTGGTTAACAAGGGAGTAAAACTTCCTGCAGTTAAATTCCGTTCACTTTTGGGAGGAGTTCTGGCTCAGGATAGAGACTCTTACGTTGAAAAACCTAAAGACCTTAAGACGGTTACTACACTCTCTCCTGAGGAGGGAAAGGTTGAGGATCTTCTCTTTGCAAACAAACTTGTAAAGCATTCAAAGAGTAACGCAATTGTTCTTGCCAAAGATAAACAACTCATTGCCAGCGGAGTGGGGCAGACCTCCAGAGTAGATGCACTCAAGCAGGCAATTGAAAAAGCAAAGAACTTTGGCTTTGATACTAACGGTGCAGTTATGGCATCTGATGCATTCTTCCCATTCAAAGACTGCGTGGAGATTGCATTTGCAAACGGAATTAAAACAGTTATCCAGCCGGGCGGCTCCATCAGAGACGAGGAGAGCGTACAGTTCTGCAACGAGAACGGTATTGCTATGGTAATGACCGGAGTACGCCACTTTAAACATTAAAAAACAAAACTAAAAGAATATGGCATTTTCATTTTTGACACAGGAACTTGCAATTGACCTCGGAACAGCCAATACCGTAATCTTTATGAAGGACAAGATTGTGGTTGACGAGCCTTCCATTATTGCAATAGATCAGAATACCAAAAAGCCTATAGCTGTTGGAAAACAGGCACGTCTGATGCATGAGAAGACCAACCCTAACATCCGCACTATCAGGCCTATGAAGGATGGAGTCATTGCAGACTTCCAGGCTGCCGAGTTGATGATCAGAGGTATGATTAAGATGATCAACAACAAGCGCAGTTCTCTCTTTACACCTAACCTCAGAATTGTAATTGCCATTCCTAGCGGCAGTACCGAGGTGGAAACCAGAGCCGTACGTGACGCAGCAGAGCACTCCGGAGGAAGAGATGTGAACATCATTCTAGAGCCTATGGCCGCTGCAATCGGTATAGGTCTGGACGTGGAAGAGCCTTCCGGTCACATGGTTGTAGATATCGGAGGAGGTACCACCGAGTGCGCCGTTATCTCTTTGGGCGGTATTGTATGGAACGAGAGCCTTAAAGTTGCGGGAGATGTCTTCACAACTGATATTCAGCAGTATCTACGCCAGCAGTACAACATCAGAGTTGGAGAGATTACCGCAGAGAAGATAAAGATTGCAGTTGGTGCAGCCATCCCGGAGTTGGAAACTCCGCCGGAGCCTTACATTGCAAAGGGTCCTAACCTTATGACCGCATACCCTGTTGAGGTTCCAGTAACAAGCATGGAGATAGCACATTGCCTGGACAAGTCTATTGCAAAACTTGAGACTATGATTGTAAAAGTTCTGGAGCAGACTCCTCCTGAGCTTTACGCAGATATTGTCAAAGAGGGTATCTACCTCAGCGGCGGCGGTGCACTCATAAGAGGTTTGGACAAGCGTCTGAGTGACAAACTGAAGATTCCTTTCCACGTTGCTGAAGATCCGCTGAGAGCAGTTGCAAGAGGAACCAACACGGCTCTTAAGAACCTGGCTAAGAGGCACTACCTCCCATACCTTATGAAATAGAGGTAAATGAAACTTCCTCCATTGATTTACAACTCCATCGGGAAATTTTTCTTCTTTATCCTCTTGGAGACGCTCTGCATAATACTGATTGTAAACAACAGCATTGTGCAGCGCTACAGAATTATGGAGGGGGTAAGAGCCTTTCAATCATTCTTTTGGGAGAAGGGTACGGATGTAAAGAACTACACCCACCTGCGCAAAACAAATCGGGAACTTTTGGAAGAGAACGCTAAACTGCTGGAGCAGAACACACTACTGAGAGAGACTCTGGAAAAGAACAAGGGAGAGCAGAAACTCTTCACACTGGCAGACCAGATTAAGAGCAACATAGGAGACTCTGCAGCAAGTAATTACACCTTTGTTTTAGCAAAGGTCATTAAGAACACACTCAACTCTGAGCACAACTATCTTATTCTGGATAAGGGAAGCAAGGATGGAATAACTGAGGATTTGGGAGTGATTACTCCATCCGCTGTTGTGGGTATTACAAGAGCTGTGGGACCTCACTACAGTTATGTCTACTCCTTCCTCAACCAACGCCAGAGCATAAGTGCAAAGATTGGCAGTTCAGATGCTTACGGCTCTCTGCACTGGGAAGGCGGCAACATTCACACCGCCTATCTAACGGAGATTCCTCTGAGCGTTTCCGTTGGAAAGGGAGATGTAGTTTACACCAGCGGAAACTCCTCATTCTTCCCATCTGACATACCCGTTGGAAAGAGCGTTTCATACTCAATACTTAACGGAGTTCACAAGAGAGTGAAGGTGGAACTGCTACAGGATTTTTCTCACCTGGACTACGTTATAATAGTTAAGAATCAGGCACGTAGAGAGATTGATTCTCTCTCCGCCATTAAGCCCGCATTGAACACGAAGTGAATTGGCCAAGGTACATATTGGGAGCTTTGCTGATATTGATTTTGCAACTTCTTGCATCTGCTTTCATCAATATCTGGCCGCCGCTTTACATTGCAATAATTCCCCTTTTTATCATTCTGCTTCCTGTTCAGACAGATACATACACGCTTATGTTCTGCGGCTTTGTAATAGGTCTTCTAACGGACGCTCTCTCAGACGGAATACTGGGATTGAACGCTGCCGCCTGCACGCTGCTTGCCGCCTGCAAAAATATGATAATAAGGCCTATACGGAGATATGACATTCAGCCGAAAGCCTTTGATTTAACATCTGCAGATTTTGATGCGAGAAAACTTTTAACGCTGCTTATATTCAGTTATCTCGTATTCTTCATTGCCTACATTCCGTTGGATTCCATTGGGGCATCATCATTTTTCTTTATGATTTTCCGCCTGGTAATCAACGTGGTGGTTAATGTTATAATTGCATACTTGCTGGAGAGATTATGGATAAGAAGAGTCTTCTCATAGCAGGTATTTTGGTTATAGCATTGGCACTTGTCATCAGGTTGTTTTTTCTCCAGATTATTGATGACAAGTACAAGGTAAATGCAGCCAACAACGCCCTGTTGTATCAGACAAAATATCCTGCACGCGGAGAGATTTATGACCGTAACCACAACACTCTGGTAGGCAACCGCACTACCTACGATATTATGGTCACTCCCAGAGATTTGCAGGAGTTTGACACTGTAGATTTCTGCAACACTTTCCATGCGGATATCAACTCCGTAAGAAGAAAACTCAAGAACTACAGAGACAACAGAAGAAAGATCGGATATCAGAGTTTCACCTTCATAAAACAGGTTCCCGCAAAGGACTACACCCTATTTGCAGAGAAGCAGTACAAATTCCCCGGCTTCTATGCAATTGGCAGAACTGCAAGGGTTTATCCATACAAAGCAGGTGCCTCTCTTTATGGTTATATAAACGAAGCGGACTCCGCATACCTTGCAAACAATCCTGAATACAGACGCGGAGACTACGTGGGAATCACCGGAATAGAGAAATCTTACGAGGATGTATTAAGGGGAAAGAAGGGCTACAACATAATGGTCAGAGACGTGCATAACAGAGTACGTCAGAGCTTTATGGATGGCAAGTATGATATTGAGGCAGAGCCGGGCAAAGATCTGGTGGCTTCAATAGACGGAGAACTGCAGGCCTACGGAGAACGCCTAATGAGTAACAAGGTTGGAAGCATTGTAGCCATAGAGCCGCAAACAGGTGAGATTCTGGCAATTGTATCTGCACCAGGGTTGACTATAGAGGATCTTGACAACATACGCAATGAGTATTCTCGTCTTGCAACAGACCCTTACAAGCCAATGTTCAACCGTGCGGTTATGAGCGCCTACCCTCCGGGCAGCGTCTTCAAAACGGTTAACGCACTCATTGCACAGCAGAACGGAGTCATTAAACCGGAGACTAGATTCTCCTGTTCCAGAGGCTTTTACTACGGCGGAGGAAAGATGGGCTGCCACGGTCACCCCTCTCCGCTGGATCTGAAGCAGTCCATTATGATGTCCTGCAACGCCTACTACGCCCAAACATTCCGTGCCATGATGAAAGACCCTAACCACCAGCCAATCTCCAACGCTTTCAACCATTGGAAGGAGCAGGTGAACAGGTTTGGGTTCGGAGTAAAACTGGGGAGCGACTTCCCTTCAGAACTCGCAGGAACTCTCCCATCTACAAAGACTTACGATAAGATTCACGGCAAGGGAAGATGGAGCGCATACAACATTCTCTCTCTTGCAATCGGCCAGGGAGAGGTTGGAGCAACTCCGCTCCAGATTGCCAACCTTGCTGCAATCATAGCAAACAGAGGCTATTACATAATACCTCACCTGATAAAGAACGCTCCGGATTCCGCACGCAGAGAGAAGTATACGGAGAAGCATTATGTTGGAGTGGATGAGGAACACTTTGGTCCGGTTATAGAGGGAATGTACCTATCCGTTAACGCCCCGGCCGGATCGGGAGGTACATCCTGGAGAGCAAGGGTAGAGGGAATAAACGTCTGCGGAAAGACGGGAACCGCGCAAAACCCTCACGGCAAGGACAATTCAGTCTTTATGTGTTTTGCCCCAATGGAGAATCCGAAGATTGCGGTCTGCGTCTATCTGGAGAACGCGGGAGCCGGTGGAAGCTGGGCTGCACCGGTTGCCTCACTGATTGTGGAGAAATATCTCAACAGAGAGGTTAAGAGAAAGGAGTTTGAAGAGGCTATAGTCCAGACCAACCTCAAACAGTTTGTACCGGTTAAAAAGAGGAGATAAGTATGGCTTATTATGAGAGATCACAGGCTAGAAGAGTGGATATGGGACTCGTTTTCTCATATCTTATTCTGGTTTTGTTCGGCTGGATGAACATCTACTCCGCCGTCTACTCTGAGGAGCACTCCTTTATACTGGACTTCACTCAGAGGTACGGACTCCAGTTCATCTGGATTTTAATCTCCATAGGTGTTGCCCTCTTCATTCTTTACATAATCAATCCGGGAAACTACGCCCCAATCTCCCCCTTCCTCTACATTGGAATGCTGTTGCTGTTGGCTGCGGTGATCTTTTTAGGAAGAGAGGTAAACGGCTCAAAATCCTGGTTTTTCATAGGCTCCTTCGGATTCCAGCCGGCTGAGTTCTCCAAGATAACAACCTCCCTTCTTCTGGCTTACGTAATGAGCCAGTGGAACTTCTCCCTCTCCAACCGCAGGGATGCAATGAAGGCCGCCCTTGTAGTCCTGCTTCCTATCCTATTGATAATCATGGAGAAAGAGACAGGCAGCGCTCTGGTCTACCTGGGACTGATACTTGTCTTCTACATGGAGGGATTGAGCGGCTGGGTTATAATCCTGGGCCTCAGCCTTATAGCTATCTTTATTATCACGATGGCGGCATCCCCTCTGGCCGCAATCGTCACAACCATAAGCGCAGCCGCACTTTTAAGATTAGCCTTCAGCAGAAAGAGCATCTGGCTGCTTACCGCCATACCGCTGATTGTTCTGATGTGCTTTATCCCGTCACTCTCAAAGATGGAGACCTTCTCCTTCCTCCGCTCTTTAAGAAGCGAAGTTTGGGCACTCATACTCTTTATACCTCACACCCTTCTCTGGATTAAAGACCTCTTTACCGAAAAGGAGGGCCGGCCATCCTTCTTCCTGCTGCTCAGCCTTTTAAGCGCAGTAATCCTAACCTTCTCCGTAAACTTCATCTTTACCAAAGTTCTCCAGCCTCACCAGAGGGCAAGAATTGAGAACCTCTTTGGAATAACGGAAGACTTGCAGGGAATAGGTTACAACGTTCACCAATCCAAGATTGCAATTGGCTCCGGCGGTCTGTTGGGCAAGGGCTTTTTGAACGGCACTCAAACCAAGTACAACTTTGTGCCTGAGCAGAGTACGGACTTTATTTTCTGCACCGTGGGAGAGGAGTGGGGATTTGTAGGAAGCCTTCTGCTGCTGGCCGTCTATATCTTCCTAATTACAAGAATAATACATCTGGCCTCCAGGCAATCTGACGCCTTTGCCAGAATCTACGGGTACTGTGTTGCCTCCATATTCCTGATGCACGTAGTCATAAACATGGGAATGACAATGGGACTGCTTCCGGTCATAGGAATCCCACTACCGTTCTTAAGCTACGGCGGAAGCGGTATGGTAAGTTTTACCATACTGCTCTTCATCTTTATAAGGTTGGATATGGAGCGTCAGATGAGGGAAAACTGATTACTCAACCTTCCCCAAAATCATTGAACTGTTGTGACCTCCAAAGCCGAAGGTATTGCTCAATGCAATCTTAACATCTCTCTTCTGCGCCTTGTTGAAGGTAAGGTTCAACTTAGAGTCAATCTCCTCATCATCAGTAAAGTGGTTGATTGTAGGAGGAACCGTACCTGAGTTGATGGCGTGTATACAAGCAATAGCCTCAACCGCACCTGCGGCACCCAGAAGGTGACCGGTCATAGACTTGGTTGAACTGATGTTAATGTTGTATACATCCTCTCCGAATACCTCTTTAATTGCCTTAAGCTCAGCAATATCTCCAAGGTGAGTAGATGTTCCGTGAACATTGATGTAATCTACCTGAGAAGGGTTAAGGCCTGCACGTTTGAGAGCTGCTCTCATTGCAGCCATTGCACCCAGTCCCTCAGGATGAGGAGCGGTAATGTGGTAGGCGTCCGCACTGATTCCGCTGCCTAAGAACTCAGCGTAAATCTTTGCTCCTCTGGCTTTTGCGTGCTCGTACTCCTCAAGCACTATGATTCCGGCACCCTCTCCCAGAACAAATCCGTCTCTGTCTTTATCAAACGGACGTGAAGCCGTCTTAGGATCATCGTTGCGGGTGGAGAGAGCCTTTGCGGAGTTGAAGCCGCCAACTCCCGGAATTGTAATTGCTGCCTCTGCACCTCCTGCAACTATTACGTCCGCCTCGTCCAAAAGGATGAGATCGTATGCGGAATGAATTGCGTGAGATGATGAAGCACAAGCAGATACGGTAGCATAGTTAGGACCCATAAAGCCATACTTTATAGATACCAGACCGGATGCTATATCCGCTATCATTTTTGGAATGAGGAATGGGTTGAAGCGTGGCTTGCAACCGTTAACCACAAAGTCTGTAACCTCTGCAGTCATTGTCTCAATACCGCCCACACCGGAACCGATAATTACTCCAACTCTGGATTTATCTATCCCTTCGGAGGCAAGGTTAGCATCTGCAACAGCCTGGTCTGCAGCAACTACTGCAAACTGGCAGTATCTGTCCTGCTTACGGGCCTCTTTACGGTCTATAAACTGGAGCGGATCAAAATTCTTTACCTCGCATGCGAACCTGGTACTGAAGAGGGAAGCATCAAAACGGGTGATAGGACCCGCTCCGCTTACACCGTTATCCAAGGCGTTATAGAACTCCTCAGGCGTATTTCCAAGCGGATTCAATGTTCCAATACCGGTAACTACAACTCTCCTCTTTTCCATATTTTTCTATTTTTAAAGTGCTGAATATAAGGTTTATGACCGCCCATAACAAAGCAACCGACCTATTCAGCTGGGTTAAAAAAAAGAGGGGATGGCCAAAGAGTCATCCCCGTAGAACATAATTGGGGTTTATTTTTTCTGCGCCTCAATAAACTTGATAGCGTCTCCAACAGTTGCAATTTTCTGAGCCTCTTCCTCAGGAATCTGAATATCAAATGCCTTCTCGAATTCCATGATAAGCTCTACAGTGTCAAGGGAATCAGCACCGAGATCCTTTGTAAAATTAGCCTCAGGAGTAATTTCAGCCTCATCAACGCCTAACTTCTCAACGATGATTTCCTTAACTTTTGAAGTAATGTCTGCCATGATCAATAGTTTTAGTTAATAATAAGTTTACATTTTAGTAGGTTGCAAATATAATCAAAAATTTTTTAATGAGTATATTTGTCGTGACAAGCACACCCGGCTCCATTATGAGCAAAAGGGATGCCAAATGGAAAAAAGGCTCTCAGTATGTATAGAATAGCGGTTTTTGCCTCAGGAAGCGGCACAAATGCAGAAAACCTGATAAGGCATTTTAATTTGGAAGGAGAGGGAAAATTTGCCCAGGTTGCCCTTGTTGTATGCAATAAGAGCGATGCTTTTGTTCTTACCAGGGCTAATAATCTGAAAGTTCCCGCCGTTGTTATGAAAAAAGCCGGGCTCTGCATGGCTGAGGAGAGGATTCACCCGGATATCACGGAAGTTTTGAGGGAAAACAGGATTGATGTCATACTTCTTGCCGGCTACCTGCTTCAGATCCCAAAAGAGCTGATTGAGCTCTATCCCGATAGGATTATCAACATCCACCCCGCCCTTCTCCCCTCTTACGGAGGAAAGGGAATGTATGGCCACAAGGTGCACCAGGCCCTCATCGCGGATATGAAAAAATACCAGGAGGAGAATCCGAATAGCCCTAAAGATTTTTACAGCGGAATCACCGTTCATCTTGTAGATGAAGAGATGGATCACGGAAAAATTCTATTCCAGTCCAAGTTTATCTTAGACCCCAATGAGAGTGTGGAATCTTTGGAAGAGAAGATTCACGTTCAGGAGCAGGCAGATTATCCGAGAGTTGCAGAGGCTTATCTCAGAGGGCTTTAAAAGCATCTATCCCCTTTTGCAGGAAAGCAATGTAATCATTGACGTTGAGGTTGTACCCCATAGGTTCAACCAGCGGATTGCCGTTGCTGTCCAACACCAGGTAGAAGGGCTGTGATGCAGCATGGAACCGCTCCATCACATAACGGGAGTTAATCTTTCCCATCCCTTTGAGCACCTTGCCGTTAGAAAGAGCCATATAATCCTCCGGCAGAACCTCCATCTTGTCATCCGCATACAGAGAGCAGATAACGAACTCGTTTCTAAGCATATCCAACACCTTAGGATCACTCCATACGCGGGCCTCCATCTCACGGCAGTTAACGCAGCCGTGACCTGTGAAATCAAAGAAGATTGGCTTATTCTGCTCTTTTGAAGCGGTAAGAGCCTCATCCATAGTAAAATACCCTATAAGCCCATGAGGCAGGTGCAACTTGTCCGAGTATTTGCGTCCGTTTGATGCACTGTTCTCTATTGGCAGAGCGGAGGAGGTCTGAATGGCGGAACCGCTGGTGTGTGTTACCACAAAGTCCTGAGTCTGCATAGGAGGAAGGTATCCGCTTATTGCCTTAAGAGGAGCTCCCCACATTCCCGGAATCATATAAACCGCAAAGGCAAAGGTGATTATGGCAAGCATAAGGCGGCCAACACCTACGTGCTCCATTGGAGAGTCATATTTGAAACGAATCTTGCCCAGCAGGTAAAAGCCAAGCAAAAAGGCAATTACAATCCAGAATGCCAGGTAAACCTCACGGTCCAGTATTCCCCAGTGGTAGGTCTGGTCTGCAACGGAGAGGAACTTCATACCCAGCGCCAGTTCAATAAAACCAAGGACCACCTTTACAGAGTTGAGCCATCCGCCGCTCTTTGGAAGCTTCTTCAAAAGAGATGGAGCAAACGCAAAAATGGTGAAAGGTATTGCAAAGACTATGGAGAATACCAGCATCACAACTATTGGAGTAAGCACCTCTCCCTGCATGCTCTTTATAATGGCACTTCCTACAATAGGCCCTGTGCAAGAGAAAGATACAAGCACAAGGGTGAGTGCCATAAAGAATACCCCCAATATTCCTCCGCGGTTGGATTTGCTGTCTGCCTTGTTCACAACTGAGGATGGCAGAGTTATCTCAAACGCGCCAAAGAAACTGAGTGCAAAGAGCAAAAAGATTAGGAAGAAGATAACGTTTATCCAGCTGGTAGCAAGCCAGTTGAAGATGTCTGCCGCCATCATCTTTCCCCCTATAAAGTAGGTCAGAAGAATTATTATGGCTATTGGAACCGTGTAAATCAGTACAATACAGATGCCGTACAGGGTTGCAAGGAAGCGTCCCTTGGTTGGAGCCTTCTCATTCTGCTTCAAAAAGAAGGATACCGTCATAGGAATCATCGGGAAGACGCAAGGGGTCAGAAGAGCCATAAGTCCCCAGCCAATTGCTCCCAAGATAAAGCCCCACATTCCTCCGCTCTTTGTATTCTGGTCTGAGACCGGAGTAATGGAAGTTACTGTACCATTGGGATTTCCGGTTACGGTTATTGTGTACTCCCTCTCTTCCGGAGAGGCACAGGCTCCATTTGTGCAGGCCTGCCACTCCACAGTTATCTTAACAGGAACATCCTCCTTGGAGGTAACCTTTATCTTCTGAGCAATGATGTCACCGTCCTTAAGGGTTCCTATCATCATCCCGAATACGGAATCCATAGCCTTCTCACCCCCCTTCTTTACGTAAGGCTCGCCCACCAAAGTAATTCCGTCACAAGGTGTTATGGTCATAATTGTTGCATTCGGGCCACCCTCATACGGACCCAAATCGTATGTGTGCCATCCGTTCTCAATCTTTGCAACCAGCTGAATCTCATAGAGATCTCCCCCTACCGCCTCAACGGAAGCTTTCCACTTAACAGGATTCTCTGAGCTCTCCGCACCAAACCCCGTCTGACCGAACATTACAACCGGCGCCACCAGCAACGCCACCAACAGGAATAATGTTTTAACTCTCGTCATTGCTTTTTAAGGTACTAGAAAAGAAAACCTACAGAAAGAGAGAAAAAGTTGTTTCTCTCTTTAATGCCCTCTATTTTGCAGTTGTTGGTAACGCCCAATTTGTAGCCCGCTTTAATGCGGATTGTCTCATTGATATCACACCAGAGACCGCCGCCAAGAAACAAATCAAATCTCTTATTATCATCTGAATAGTAGTTATAGGATGGCTTCTCAGCTACATCTTTTGATAAAAGTCCGTAATAGAAAGTAGGGCCGGCAAAAAGAGAAAGAGAGAAGGCGTCACTTATAGGGAAACTGTAATTGACATCAACCGGTGCAAAGAGACCGAGTTCCCTGTACTTATATTTGTACCCCTCTCCTTTATCATTTTCAAATGAATAGTCCAATCCTAACCCCGGAGCAACAGAAAGATTGCCTACCAGATTCAAGTTATAATCTGCGGCAACCATAATACCGTTGTAAGAATTTGAGTTTTTGTCTGGAGAGACCTTTGTTTTGCAAGTATTTAAAACATAACCTGCCTGTACGCTAATCTGTGCATTTGCCATTATAGCCGTCATCACCATAATAGCCAGTAACATTATTTTTTTCATAATCTCAGTATTAACCTTACAAAGATAGATATTTTCTATTTCCTCAAAATTAAGTTGAGGATTTTGGGCCCAAATGGCGGATTATAGATTCGGGTTTTGGGAAAAATGGTTATCTTTGTTGGTGGTAAAAAACGATTGCTTCAATGAAAAGGAGGTTTTGGATATTAGTTGTGTTGATGTGCCTGGCGGTGGGGGCCAGAGCGCAGGTGTATATTATCAATGACAATTTGTTTGGCGGGAGAATGAGTGATATCAGGGTGAAGGTTATAGACTCTCTTACTAACGATCCTGTACAGTATGCCTCCGTTTATGTTGTGCCGGCCAAAGACACCACCATTACAAACTTCATCATATCAGATACATCCGGAGTGGCGACACTGAAAGAGGTGCCATATGGAAACTATGTGTTCCATGTTGAGATGATGGGATACAGGCATTATGCAAAACAGATGTACTTTAGAGAGATGAGGGTGGATTTGGGTACTATCAAACTGCAACTGGATGAGAATTACCTCTCTACAATAGTGGTGAGTGATGTGGGTAACCCTATCGTGATGAAAAAGGATACCATTGAGTTCAATGCATCTTCTTTCAGGGTGGGAGCCAACGGTATGCTTAAAGACCTGATAAAGAAGATGCCGGGAATGGAGATAACTGAGGATGGGAAGGTGAAGTTCAACGGTGAGGCCATCTCCAAACTTACGGTTGGAGGGCGTACCTTCTTCTTTGATGACCAGAGCACCGCACTGAACAACCTGCCTGCCGCAATAGTGGACAAGATACGTGTAATTGACAGAGAATCAGAGCAGACCAGAAACACAGGCATACAGGACGGAAACCGTGAGAAGGTAATGGATGTGGAACTTAAAAAGGAGTATCAGGAGGGATGGTTTGGCAATGTCGGAGTTAAGGGAGGAACAACCGTTGGTGGTAAGAAGAAGGAGGAACTGAGAGACAACCGTGGTTTTTTATACAATACAAATGCCTTGGTTTCTGCATACAACAAGAAAGATCAGGTAACAGTAATTGCTAACGGCCTGAATATTGCCGATGATGACGGGGTGGTCTTTGTTGTAAGAGGAGATGACAATTCTTCTTTGAGACTTAGAGCCGGTGGCCAGGGACTCTCTTCCTCTGCCCAGTTGGGAGTTAACGTCAACACAACCAGGGTAAAGGATGTGGAGACTACAGTAAGTGCAAACTACAAATACTCAGACACTAAGAGCGGGTCAAAGAGTAGCAGGACCACATTCCAGGAGACAGGCAATCTCTTCTCCACTTCAGAGAACAGAGGCCGCTCTTTTGTCCACGACTCAAAGACAGATTTTGAGATGAAAAAGGAGAAGGGAGATTTTTGGTTCACTATTCACCCCTATTTTGTCTACACTAAGTCCATCTCTAACAGCACCGGACTCAATGAAACTTTCAGAGAAAATATTTTTGTAAACAGTTCAGAAAGTCAAAGCCGCAGCAACGCAGACAGCAGAATGGCATACCTCAATTTTATATTTACTTTTAAGGATTTAGGAAAGAAAGGCAGAAATATTAATCTCGCTTTATTCGGCGGGTGGGGTAATGATGACGGTAACAGCATTGAGAGTTCCATATTGAAAACATCTGCTGGAGAGGAAGAGCGCACAATGCGCTACAATACAAAATATAATTATTACACGGGAAGGACATTTATCAAATATACAGAGCCTGTTTCAGACAAACTGACTCTTGCAGCCAGCGCCAATCTCTCTTTTAACGAATCTAAGAACATAAGTGACGCCTTTGACAAAAACGGAAAGAATAACTACTATTCATCTGAGAGCAAGAGTCATAACATCGATCAGCAGTATGACGCTACCGCTCAGTATAAAGTTGGTAAGCAGAGTTTTGTGACTTTTGGAGTTACGGCTAACGGAACACTCAACCGTCTTATCTCAAGAAGTTTCAATGTAAACGATACTACCGGTAAAGGTGAATGGAACTGGTATATTGCTCCTACTCTGAGGGTTATGCTTGGAGATGCAAAAAACCGTTTACATTTCTCCGTTTCCGGCTCCAGCAGAAAACCAAGCAACAGTCAAATGATTCCGGTTCTGAATATTAACAACCCCTCCAGACTGAGCGTAGGAAACATCTATCTCCGGCCATATTCCTATACTTCATTCGGTTTTAATTGGAACAGGAACAATAAACAGAAATTTACAAACCTGATGGTATACGGCGGAGCAAACCTCAACAATAAAACTATAAGCAACGCCATCTGGTATGACAGTGACGGAATACGCTACTCCATTCCGGTGAACACCAAGGATCCTTCTATTTCCCTCTATCTGATAACCAATTATACCACTCCGCTGGATTCCAAGAAGATATGGTCTTTGTCTCTCTCCGGAACCATCAACTATTCACACTCAACAAGTTATCAGCCAACGGGAACACTTCCCGGGTTGGACAAAGATACTTTTGACTACGAAGCCTTTATGGAGCAGTTCTGGGGAGACAGCAAGGGCAGCAGATTTTACAGCGGGGCTAGCGGCTTTAAGAAGAGCAAAACCAGGAACTTCTCTCCTACCGCAAGTTTCAACATAAAGTATAATCAGAAGCAATACTCCTTCTCCTTTGGGGCGGGAACCATCGGAGATATTTACCGTTATTCTTTGAATAAGAGGGTAAATACCAAGACGTTAGACACACGTTTTAATGCAGAGGGAACATATACCACAAATAATAATTATGAGTTCTCTACAAATATTGGACTTACCACATACACCGGCTATGAAAAGGGTTACGGAAAACCTATTTGGAGATGGAATTTTGAAGTTTCCAAGAGCATAGGAGCCTTCATCCTCAGCTTTAAGGTTAAGGATATTCTCAATCAGGCACGTAGCAGAAGGCACGTTATGACAGAGAATTATGAGGAAGATTCCTATAGTCTTATTATGGGACGTTACATACTGTTCGGAGTAAAGTGGAATTTTGGTAAAATGAATGCCACTCAGAATAACAGAGCCCAAAGAGCTGTTTGGAACTCAGTATTTTAGTCACTTTCGGATATTTACTCTCAGTAAAGTTTTGTCAAAGGTGATGCCTTCACGTTCAATGAAGGCGGAGAGGTTGCCGCTCTCTGCCAACTCTTTAGGAGTGCCTACAAAGAGGCTTCCCTTCTGCATAAGCCAGATGCGGTCTGCTATCTGAAGGGTAAGTTCCAGATCGTGAGTGGAGAGGAAGATTGTCTTTTTGCTCTCACGGCAGAGTCTTTTCAAAAGCTGCATTGTCTCAATCTTGGAAGGGAAATCCAAGAAGGCGGTTGGCTCATCCAGGCAGATGATTGGAGTCTGCTGCGCTATTGCTTTGGCTATCATTACCTTCTGGCGCTCTCCATCGCTGAGAGTCTGTATCATTCTCTCCTTTAAAGGCTCTATCCCAATCTGAGTGATGGCATTGGAGATTATCTCTCTGTCCTCCTTTTCCAGTTTACCCCAAAATCCTGTGTAAGGACTTCTGCCAAGTGAGACCAGTTCCTCCACCGTCATGTTCTGAATTTGAGGACGGTGGGTAAGAACCACTCCTATCTTCTTGGAAAACTCTTTGTCTGAGTAAGATTCCAGAGGATTGCCGTCTATGATTATCTCTCCTCCCAATTTGGGGAGAAATGCGCATAAAGTCTTGAGCAGAGTGGATTTACCTGTTCCGTTGGGACCAATAAGACAGGTAAGTTCTCCACTATTTAAGGAGGCGTTGATGTTGGTTGTAACCTCTTTGACTCCGCTTTTGTTTCTGTAACCTATGGAGAGGTTTTTAAGTTGTATAGTTGCTCTATTCTCCATCACTTTCCCTCCTTTTTCTGAAAATTACTGAAGCAATAATAGGTGCTCCTATCAAGGCTGTTACGGAGTTTACAGGAAGCGCTCCCTCAAAGCCCGGCATCCTTGCAACCAGTGAGCAGAGAAGTGCAAGGGCTGCTCCCGCCAGCATGGTTGCGGGAACCAGAACCTTGTGGTCTGAACTCTTAAAGAGAGCACGGCAAAGGTGGGGAACTGCAAGTCCTATAAACATTATAGGGCCGCAATATGCTGTTACTATGGCAACTAAGACTCCGGAGTTTAAGATTACCAGAGTTCTGGCACGGCTTACGTTCAATCCCAGGTTCTTTGCATAATCGTCTCCCAAAAGCATAAGGTTAAGACTCTTTACAAGCAGAAAACTGAGAGGCAGAAGCAGAATCATCATAGTTACAAAGAGCAGCATCTGGTCTCCGGAAACTCTTGCAAATGAGCCCAGCCCCCAAACCACGTAGGCCTTTACATCCTCCTCTGAGGAGAAAAATTTCAGAACTCCCACAATAGCAGTTACAAGGTATCCTATCATTACGCCAATGATAAGCAGCGTTACGTTTCCCTTAACCTTTCTGGCAATGTAAACAATGAGAGCCATCACCGCCAGAGAGCCAATTATTGCTGCAATAGAGATGGCGGCATCTCCCACGTAACCCATTCTGCTTAAGGAGACTCCGGCAAGTGATGAGGACATCAGAACCACCATTGCAACACCCAGGCTGGCTCCGTTGGAGATACCCAGAACGGACGGACCTGCAAGAGGGTTGCGGAAGATGGTCTGCATCTGAAGTCCGCTTACCGCCAATCCGGCTCCGGCAACTATTGCAACAAGTGCCTGCGGTAATCTGGATTTTAAAATTATGTTGGAGAATATCTCGTTGGAGCGGTCTCCAAAGAGAATGCTGAGCGTATCGTTTACCGGTATCTTCACACTACCGAGCAGCAGATTCAGAATCAGAAGAATCAGAATCAGCACAACAAGTATTATGAGTTTACCGCCCCTTTTAAACATAACTATTTAGGTAGTACTATTTAAGCAGTTTATAGAATGTTGGCTGGTAATCCTCCTCCACAAGTTCAGGGTGGAAGATTGCAATAAAGTCTTTGAGTATAAGGTCCGGATGAACCGGTGCAAGCTCATAGTAAGGGGTCTGCTTCATATTGCAGTAGATGACCTTTTTCTTTTTGAAGGCATCAAAGAGTACGTTTCTTGGCTCAGACTTTTTAAGGGCATCATATGAGAAATCTCCGGAGAAGGAATTGAGGATTCTCCAATAGTCTGCCTTTGCACAGGTTGCATAAATCTTCTCAAACTCAATGTTTACTCCGCCGGTGTTGTCATCATCTATCAGATAGTCCGCTCCGGCATCTCTGAAGATCTGAGCCAGGTGGTTTTTTCCACCAACTGCATACCAGTTGCCTGAGTGCATCTCTCCGCTGAATACTGTAGGACGGGTGGTGGCATCATTGGCCAACTTCTTCATGTTAAGATAGTTGTTCTCTATCTGAGAGAAGAGTTCATTGGAGAACTTCTCCTTGCCAATGAACATTGCAATGAACTTAATCCACTCTGCCTGTCCCAGCGGATGCAACTCTTTGTATCCAAGATAAGGAATCAGAGTAATACCCGTCTCCTTAATGGCATCATAACCTCCTCTTTTAAACGGAGATATAAAGATAGCCTCAGGGTTGGCAGCCATAATGAGTTCCTGGTCAAAGTTCCCCTCCTGTCCAATCTTCTGCAGTTTGCCGCTCTTTACCCTCTCCAGCAAGTCCTTGTTAAAGAGGTTCTTGGTGCTGGTGATTGCCGTAAGATAATCATGAGCCTCAAGAGCGGTGAAGGCGGATATCTGAAGAAGTGTCATTGCAATGGTTCTCTGAAGAGGAACCTTCACAACGGTATAATCTTCCGGAATAAGAGGAGCGTAGATGGTCTCCTGCAACCCCTTTGGAACCAGCGCAAAGCGGTAGCCTATAGGCATTTGCTCCGAGTCATCACTCTGAGGGTCCTTAATCTCCACAAGGCGGATTCCATCCTTGATGTACTCAACGGAGAAACCCTTGGCATAAGTTGGAGAGATAAGTGCCGCAGAGTCCGTTATTGCAGCAATATCTGCAGCGGTCTCCTTGGATATCTTTTTGTTTGAGTTGCAACCAAAAAGCAAGGTGACTGCAGTCAGTATCAGAAGTGTCTTTCTTAAAATTCTCATATCATTTACTTTTCAAAGTTAATCAAAAGAATACAGAACCGTTTTCACCAATAAGCAGCAGCGTAAGTTCCGCCTTCCCGCACAATGGAGCGCAAGCCTCCTTGCATTTTGCAATTATCGTATTTACAAAGGATTGCATAGTCTCCATAGGAACAATATCCCATAGTTCTCTGGCAAGAGTGATGGTGTAAGCGCTCTCTACAACCTCCTTAGGACAGCCTGCCTCCCTCAGAACAGAAGCAATGAAATCTCTATTCATTGTAACGTTGCTGCTGTGAGTATCAAGGTTACCCTCCGCAAGTTTTACCGCCTTGCCCAACATTATACCCAGGGAGATTTTTTTGAAACCCATCTCATTGGCGATGGCTATAGTGTCACCTATTTTATTTCCGTACTGAACAAAGGCTTGAGGGGGGAGGCTGCTGTAAAAACTCTTTAGCACACCCTCGCTCTTTGCCCCGCTGTTAATTACCACACGCTCTGAACCAGAGGCTTTTGCAACCTCCATACACTTTCTTATGGAGTTGATGAAACCCTCCTCAGAGAAGGGCTTTATTATTCCGCTTACTCCAATTATGCTTATGCCACCCTCTATTCCCAAACGGGGATTGAAAGTGCGGTGGGCAATCTCCGCTCCTCCCGGAACGGATACGGTTACACGGAAACCTCTCTTTGGAAAGAGTTCCCTGAGGTTATCTTCTATCATCATTCTTGGCCCCTTGTTAATGGCCGCCTCACCCGGAGGATAATCAAAACCGGGCAGGGTTATCTTTCCCACCCCCTCTCCGCCAACTATCTCTATCTCTGAGCCTTCCAAAAGTGACACTTCTGCGTGTATCTCCATTTTATCTGTCACGTCCGGGTCATCTCCGCTATCCTTTACAACATAGGCTTTGCCCAAACTGGTGCAAAAGGTTTCAACATTGATTGTTTCCCCATCGGGAAGCAGGAGATTCACAGAGTCTGGAAACGAGCCGGTTACCAAAGATTGAGCCGCCGCTATTGTTGCAGCGGTGGCACAGCTTCCGGTTGTAAGTCCGCTATGAAGAGGATAGAACTCAGGCAAAAGCTTTTCCACCATACGCCTCATTCCGTAAGGACCGTTAACCGTTATAAATTCCTCAGGCAGAGGAGGTCTCTTTATTACAAAAATCTTTATTCCCTTTTTAAGGGCAGCCTCAACTTTCTCCGTATAACCGCCGGAAAAGCCGCTCTCTTTAAGAAGAACCGCATCCGGATTTATCTCCTCCAGCACTTTGGACTGATCCTCCTCTTTGCTGTAGTAGCAAAGGTGCGCCTCATCTACCCCCTCACTATTTGCAAGTTTAATGGAACTCTCTCTGTTGAGTATTCTGTGAAACACCTCCACTCCGCTCTTTTCCAATTCTTTAAGTTTCCCGATAGATTTTACTCCGGCCGTAGAGAGAATCCTCTTTGCTCCCTTCAGTTTTTCTACTGCATCTGGAAAATCTTCACACCAGATAAAACGGGAATCTCTCTTTGGATAGATTCTTTCAAATCTTATAACGTGAATCTTTATCTGTTTACTTGCCTTCTCAATGTTAGAGTGAAGTTCGGATGCAAAGGGGTGTGCGGCATCTATAATGAGTCTGATATCATTCTCTCTGCAGAAGGTCTCCATACCCTCCGCAGTCATTGCGCCGCTTATTATAACTCCGTTACTTACAAAGAGATGCTGTTCCCCATCGTGAGTGGAATAGAAGTAAAGGGAGCCGGACTCCTCCAACTCTTTTACGGCTATGCGCCCCTCTGTCGTGCCTCCGAATACCAGGATCATCCTCTAGCCTTTCTAAAGAGATGGGTGAAGTTTTTTGAGTAGAGTTCAGAGAGCCCTTCTCTGTTGTCTATGGCATCTCCCACAACCAGCATTGTTGTAAGAGTAAGGTTGTTCTCCTTCACAATTTTGGAGAGATCCTTAAGGACTCCCCTATAGATTTTCTGATCCGGCCAGGTGAGGTGGTAGCAGGCTGCAACAGGCGTATTTTCAGGATATTCCATAAGGAGCTCACTCTGCACCTGATCCACTATTGCAGCGGAGAGGAATATGCACATGGTGCTGTTGCTTCTGGCCAGAAGATGGAGTTTCTCTTTTTCAGGCATAGGGGTGCGCCCCTCTCCTCTTGTAAGTATAATGGTCTGACATTTTTCCGGAATGGTAAACTGACTTCTGAGTTCTGCTGCCGCTGCCAAAAATGATGATATTCCGGGTGTTATATGGTAAAACATATTGTGACGGTCAAAGAAGGCCATCTGCTCCTGGATAGCTCCGAATATACAAGGGTCTCCGGTGTGCAATCTTACAATGAACTTTCCTCTTTCATAAAACTCCTTCATAAGAGCGCACTGCTGTTCAAGATCCATATCTGCGGAGGAGAGAACAGTAGCACCCTCCTTTGCACAGAGCGTAAGTTCTTTAGGTACAAGGCTTCCGGCGTAGAGAATAAGGTCAGCTCTCTGGAGCATCTTTCTTCCCCTGACGGAAACCAAGTCCGGATCTCCCGGTCCCGCTCCCACAATCTCTATATGAGGATGAGGCAGAAAATCCACATCCACCGCCGCTGCAACTGTCCAGTTTTTACCCTTCTGTTTTGTTAGCAGAAGGTTGGGATTAGAAGAGGAGAGGATTGCAGAAGCCTCTGATACGGAAGGAGTTCCAATATATTTTTCCACAACCTCGCTTGGCGTTGGAACATTAACAGAAGAGAGTTCTTCAGAGGTGAAAATATTAATCTTGAAATGCTTTTCCAACTCTTTAATTACCGGCTCCTCTTTCTTGATATCTGCCGTTGAGATTGAAAGAATAGACTCTTTGCATATTCCGTTTTTAGCAAGGCAGTCAAAAATCTCATCCATCACAACATCTGTTGGAGAGGCCCCTCTGGCAAGTCCCACTCCAATATGTATACATTTAGGAACCCACTGTATATTAGGAAGTTTTACCTCTCTCCTTATAGGTGAAACTGAAAGGAAGAGAGCAAACTTGGAAAGATCTATATCCTCAAATCTGTAGAAAAGTCTTACGTTGCCTGCAATATTCTCCTCCAAATAACGCGTTCCCTCATCGTGAGCTTCAATCAAAAGCGCTGCAGGTTTCAGTTCATTGTAGAGAATTATCTGAGTATTGAGACTCTCTGTCTGCTGGCTCCAACCAAATCTCTTTGCAAGAAGGTCCAAAGGCCAAAGCCCGTTACCGTCTGATTGGGTGGTAATTACAGGATGTGCCTTTAATGTTACTGCCAAACGTGCAGCAATCTCATTTGCCCCTCCTACGTGTCCGGAGAGAACAGATATAACCTCCTTGCCTTGGCTGTCCAGGCAGAGAACCGCCGGGTCTGTATGCTTGTCCTTTAAAAGCGGAGCAATGGTTCTTACACATATTCCCATAGCCCCAACAAAAACAAAGCACTCAACAGAGTTCCATTTTAAGGCAACATCACTTCTGCAGATAATCTCACCGTTAAGTGCCGCAGCAACCGCCTTGGCCACCTTTTTCCCCTGTTCAGATATCAATACAACTGCCGCTTTCATAACTTCTCCGCCTTTAAAATATCTATTGGGTTGTTATTTCCTAGCTCAATATGAACAGGCTCGTTTAACCTCATATTCAGCTCTTTGGCCGTAGCATTAAATACCTCCTCACTATCCTTTGTAACGCTGTTGAAGACTATGCAGCCTCCCTCTGTAAGGAGGCTGTAAACCCTCTCCATAATCTCCTTCAGTTTCCCTCCGTGGCCCCCAATAAAGGTGGCATCTGTCTTCTCATTAAGATCCAGGGTCAAAAAATCTCCTATTGTGTAATTGATTCCGGGAGCAGAGAATTTTCGGCTGTTGCTCTCCATAAGTTCCCTTCCCTCCTCTCTGATTTCAAAGGAGAAAATATCCAGATGAGGAAACATAAGCCTTGCCTCAATGCTTACGCTGCCGGTGCAAAAGCCTACATCCCAGAAAGTTCTACGGTTATACAAATCCAGTTTCTGCAGAGTGAGAAGTCTGATTGGCATCTTGGTTATCATCTTCTCCCTTCCGTTTAAAAGGTTGAATTCCCTCTCCTCTATTCCGAACCTGCGAGCGGGATGCTCTTTGTCTATTGTAAGAATCAGGCAGTTGGGATGGGTGGAGGTTCTTTCAGAAGCCTCTGTTAGAGAGAGAGTTGAAATCTTTTCCATCTTAGGATTTCCAAGATGTTCCCCCACATACATACGGTAATAATCAAAGCCGTACTCTAACATTCTCTTTGCAACCGCATCCGGAGTTTTCTCTCTATCTGTCAGAATGCCAATCTTTTCCCTATGCTCAATAAGAGCATTATCCAACCCCTTCCACTCCCTTCCGGTTAGTGAGACTATATGCATATCGCTATAGGGAAGGTTGACTGAGTGGGCGAGCATCTGCAGAGAGTTGAAGTATGGGTAGACCTTCATATCCACCTCAGGCATAACCCTTTTCAAGGTTGAGGCAAAGCCAAAAAAGAGGGGATCTCCACTTGCAAAGACAACTATGTGAGAATCTATATCGCGATAGATTTTATAGACATTCTCAAGAGGCACAGTTATATCCACCCAACGGCTCTCCTTTGGAAGAAGAGGCTCAACTATAGTGTGATGGCGCTTTCCCCCTGAGAAAAATTTTGCAGAAAAGATAACCTTTAAAACCTCCGGTGAAAAGTTGGGAGAAGGTGCATCAGACATTCCTATTATGGTGAAACTCAGTGCCATTACAAATCTCTCCCCGGATTAAAATTCTTTGCGTCATCAAATGTGAGAACGGCGTTGCAAAGGGTTGCCGCCAGGTTGCTTCCCCCCTTGCGCCCTCTTACAACAATCTTTGGAATGACTTTAAACGGCATCACCATATACTTGGATTCGCAAACGTGAACAAAGCCAACCGGAGCGGCAATGATTCCCGCAGGATGAGCCTTTTTCTGGCGAATCAGAGAGCAGAGTTCCATTAGCGCGGTAGGAGCGTTGCCAAATGCAAAGAGGGCATCCGGATGCTCCTGAGCTGCAAGACGGATTCCTGCTTGCGTCCTTGTAATATTCTCACTCTCCGCCATTTGAGCAACTCTAGGATCCATAAGATAGCACTTGGCCTCTATACCCAGACGCTCAAGCGCCCCCTTGCGGATTCCTGTTGCCGCCATAGTCACATCTGTGACAATAGTTTTAAGCGAGCCCTCTTTAATCTTTTGGAATATCTTTTCCACCGCATTTTCATCTGTGTAGAGAATCTTCTCCATCTCAAAATCTGCGGTGGTGTGAATTGCGTGAAGCAGCGCCCATTTGTGGCCCAGCGGATAATCTTTTCTTTGAAGTTCACTCTCAATTGTGGAGAAACTCTCGTGCATTATCGCCTGCCCTATTTTTGCCTTCCCCTTTTCAGGAGCCTCTCCAAGTTCCTCTGCATGAGCGGTATAGTAACCTCTTGGAGTTATCATCTTTCCCTCTCTGCAGTAACTCTGAGAGTTCCCGATGATTAAAACGGTGAACATATCCACCTCTTCCGGATTCAAACCGGAGAGTGTTGTAATCCAAACTTTTTGCTCCTCTCTTCCTGCCTGTCTTACACACCCTATAGGAGTGGAAGGGGAACGCCCCTCCTCCAAAAAAATCTCCACAAGGCGGTATAGTTGCCAGTAGCGGCCATTGCTCTTAGGGTTGTAAACGGCTGTTATAAAGTCTGATGCGGCAGCGGCACGTATTCTCTTTTCTATAATGTTCCAAGGGGTCATAAGGTCTGAAAGAGAGATGATGCACATATCGTGACCTATCGGGGAACCTAGTAAAGAGGCGGCCTTTTGAAAAGCACTGATTCCCGGTAGAGTCTCTATTTCCACATCTCTCTTTTGAGCACCGCACATCTGATAGAGAAGCGGAGCCATGCCGTAAATTCCTGAATCACCGCTGGATATGACGCATACAGTCTTACCCTCGGCGGCAAGGTTGAGGGCCTCCTGAGCTCTCTGAATCTCCTGTTTCATTCCGGAGTCTATGCACTCTGCACCCTCTTTCAGATACTTTTCTATGAAACGGAAATAGTACTTGTAACCCACAACAACATCTGCCCGTGATACAGCCTCCATAACTGCGGGGGTTATATCCTGAGGGCTTCCCGGTCCTATGCCTGCAACTATGATTTTTCCCATACTATGTGCAAGTTACTAAAAATCAATTAAACGAAATCCTCAGCCCAAAGACCAGCATGCGACCCGGAGAGAAGAGGGCGTATTTTCTGAGAGAGGAATCGGGACGGCAGTCCACTCTGTCAAATATATTGTCCACACCCAAGCTAGGCTCCAAACGGAATCTGTTTGAAAGAGTTATAGTATGTGTGGAGTTGATGTTCCAAACTCCGTAGCCCGGTGCATTTTCATATCCCGGATAGTATGTTTTGCTCTGCATTCTTGCAGAGAGTCTGAGGTTCAAAGCGTAGATTCCCCACTGATGGTGATAGTTTGAAGATACTGTAAGAGTGTTTTTTACGGAGCGTTCCAAAACAGTCCACCCTTCTTCTGATTTTGTCTTTGCGTGGTTCCAGACGTAATTGACGCCAAGATCCAAATCCTCTGTTATCAAAGCGTTTACATTCAGTGAGAATCCCTTCACACGTCCCTTATCACTGTTAGAGTAGAGGGCATATTTTTCCAGTTTGGCGGCCTGATCCGCCGTCATTTCCGGGAAGAGAAGGATAAACTCCGCCCGTTTTGCATCATCTACCGCAATGTTTTTCTTTACAACCATCTTCTCTACATAGTTGAGAAATCCTGTTGCGGAGATGGTTAAAAAGTCTGCGTTGTACTCTATGTTTGCAGAGAAATAGTTTGAGGTTTCCGGTTTTAAATCTATGGAACCTATAGAGATTTGAGGCTTGCCCCTATAGAGGCTAAAGTACTTGTAATGAAGCTCATCCAGCCCAGGAGAGCGGAATCCACGGCTGTAGGTCAAGCGGAAATTGAAATCCTTTGCAGAGAACATCAAAGCCGTTTTGGGAGAGAAGTTCCATCCAAAGTTCTGGTGTTTTGTAACTCTTGCCCCCGCCGTAAACATAACCCCCTTTGCCACCTTCATCTCATGCTGCAGGTAAGAGGCAAGTGTATAGGCAGAGTTGTCTATATTTCCCGATGAAGAGACCAGTCTCTCCTTTCTGAATTCTGCTCCCGCTATGGTTGTACTTGAAGAGAAAAAGTGAAATATTCCCTGCGCAGAGGCGGAGAAGGCCTTCTGCTCTTTTGAGCGGATGTAATCTCCTTTCTCATAGGTTTTTCCGCTCACCTTATACTCTTTGCCATAACTGTAGCGGTCTGCATCCGCATTAATTTGCAAAGAGTTCTTTTTGTCAAATTTGTAGATGCCACCAATGGCAAGTTTTCCTCCACGGTAGCGCATCTCGTAATCTGTTCCGCCTGAGATATCCTCTCTTGTTCTGGGACGAGAAGTTATCTTTTGGTAGTAATCTGCTCCGGCATTCAGAGCTAGTTTATCTGAAGCCCTGTATGTGAATTGCTCTCCGAGATTGTTTGCTCTAAAGCCAGAGAAGAGAGGAGCAATGGTCTCCACCAGAGTGGTTTCACCGTTCTTTGTAACCTCCTCATAATTATTGTTTGAGAAACTGTCAGCCCTACTGTGGGAGAAGGAGGTTGCAGAGTTAAATCCCCCTTTTCCCACATTGAGGCCTACAGATTGGGAGAAGCGCCCTTTCCCAGATGCAGAGGTAAAGGATCGGAGGCCTATCCCGTCATAAGTTTTTTGATCTGTTATGATGTTAATAACACCACCAATGGCATCGCTGCCGTAAAGAGAGGAAGCTGCACCGTCCAACACCTCAATCCTTTTCACGCGGCTCAGATCCAGGCGGTCCAGATCTACGTTTCCCGCCATGTCTCCTACAACCCTTCTCCCGTTTAACAAAATAAGAGCATATTTGTTTCCCAACCCGTTGAGTCGCAAGAAGTTTCCCATAGAGGAAGGTGTCATCTGAACTTGAGGAAGCATCCTAATAAGCGCATCCTGCAGAGTGGTTATTCCCTGTTCTCTGATCTCCAAAGAGGAGAGAACTCTTACGGGAGAGGCACTCTTTTTCAGTCTCTGATGATGACCGCTGCCTGTAACTACAATCGGGTTCAGTTTGTTCTGAGATGATGTGTCCGCAGTGGTATGTATCTGGCCATAGGATGCTGAAAAAGACAGCACTATAACCAGGGGAAGCAAACAGGCTCTCTTCATCTCTACTACTCAGGATTCTTTGAGTGGTAGTAATCCAGAGGTGCTCCGTTAATTGCAGCCTGAGTATGGTTCATCCAAACCTGGCGCACGGTTGGGAGCTCCAACAAACCCTTTACAATCTGAGTGTTGTCATTACAAGTGAAACCGTTAGCTGCAAAGTAGCACTTCCAGCTGGTATCCTCAACCTCACCATCCTCATTAGGTGCTCCGTTCTCGTTGTCGTCACCGGCCATATCATTGTGAGCGTGGTCACCGGCAATTGACATCAAAGGATGGCAGAAAAGAGTACCTATTGTAATGCCGTTAGCCTTCATACGTGCAAGAACGTTAGTCTTGAAGTTCTCCATCATATCTACAGTTCCAACATAGTAGTTCTTGCTGTAGGTCTGAAGCTCCTCTTCCAACTGAGTGTAACGAATGTTTGCCTTGTAAGTGTCATACTCATCAGGGTTTCCGTGTCCCATAAATGCCATGATGTTGCTGCCCGTAGCCTTGTCTTTGTAGAGATCATTGAGAGCTTTGGCAACGGCCTTAACGTCTGTCTCAGGATCCTGAAGAAGCGGAACACCGAGTTTAAGTTTTACCCTGGAGAGATAACTGTCATCAAGGTCTCCGTTAGAGTTGTTTGCAAAGTCTTTGATGTAATTGATTACACGTGCATACTCCTCACCAGGAATAACCTGGAGACTCTGAATAACAATCTCGCTATACTTAACACCGTCCTGTGCAAAGGCTGTGAGCCAGAAAGGAGGTGCATAGAAGTTACGAGGTGCTACGTTCTCACCTGCAGCTGCTCTGTTGATGCAGATTGCAGAGGAGAAGGAGAGGAATACGTCATAACCGGAAAATGCTGATTTGTAAGCTGATACTGTTGCATCAAAAGCATCGTATGCCTGCTGCCAGGTACTTCCGAATGCTACAAGCAGAATGACTTTGTCATTACGCTTCTGATTTTTAACAGTCTCGTTTACGGTCTTTTGATAAGCGTCGTAATTGGACTTTTTATCACTCTTGCTACAAGAAGTGAAACCCAACACCATGGCAAAAGCCAAAAGTGTAAGAATAAATTTAGTTCTCATCGTCTTTAGTATTAATATTTGAACTGATTTTATTTATTGTTTTTCTTCCGTTTGTAAAACGAATAACCACACCGGCATAAAATGTTCTACCCGGAGTTGTAGTTCCCAGGTGACGGCCGTGAGGTGTTCTGTCTACATAGTTGAAGATATTGTCTATTCCCGCCTGTATGCTCAGCAGCAACCTCTTACTGCTTGTTATATCGTGAGTTGTGGCTATTCTCCAAATCTGATACCCCTTTCCGTTTCCGTCTGTCTGGTAATATCTCTTGGAGGAGATTCTGCCATAAACTCCAGCGCTCATGTGATAAACCGGAGAAAAGTTATGGTTCCAAATCAAAGAGGCGCTTCCCTTATGGTGAGCCATTCCGTCTATGGTAACCCTCTTAACAGACTCGTGATTAGAGTCATAGAGATCCGCCTCCGTATCCAGATAACTGTAACCTGCATTCAGGAGAAAGTCTCCAATCTTCCATCTCAATGAGAAATCCGCTCCGTAAGTTTTGGCCTTGTCCATATTCTGATACTGGCGCGTCTTTACAGGATCAAACCTTGCAACATACTCTGCCGGAGCATCGTAAGTAGGTATGGTTACAAGAGTTATCATATTGTCCAACTTATTGTAGTAACCGTTGAGAGTAATCACCAAGTTGCTTACTGAGTACTCAACGCTTGCGGAGAAATAGTTGCTGGACTGAGCCTTAAGATTCTTGTTTCCAATGTAGAGATAGGTTCCGGTCATCTGCTTTACATACATGTAGTGCAACTCCTTAGGGGCAGGTGTCTTAAAGCCCTGGCTCCAGGTTGCTCTGAATCTTATGTCATTTGTGGCAGACCACATCAGGGAGAGTTTTGGAGTTGCCTTGAATCCGAACTGATGGTTTACCGTCATTCTTAATCCTGCGGTGACGTTGAACTTCTTGGAAGGATTAAACTCATCCTGGACATAAACGGCTGCAGTCCAATCATCTACAGTACCTCCCTCCACCCTGTTTGGAGCATGAAGATAATCGTAGCGGAACTCGGCTCCCCCGCTTAAGCGATTTCCGTATGGCAGAGTAAATACCCCTTTGGCAGAGATAAGGGTACGTTGTTGATCGCTTTGGAGAGCCTCCTGTCCCGCAAGATATGGATAGTATGGATAATACCTGGTTCCTTCACTCTTCTCATAATCCTCCACCAGGGTATTGTCCGTATAGTGATAGTAATAGGCGTGACGGTTCCAATCCGCATCAAATGAGATATAATCACGCCCGCCGAGTTTCCACTTTCCGCCTAATGAAGCAGATGCGTTCTTGTATTTGAGATCGTACGTATTTACGTCATAATGAGCGTATTTGCCGGAAGGGCGGTAAATCCTTTTGCCGTAAATGCTCCCCTCCGCATAATACTCTCCGCTCTTCCCCGCATCGTAGGTGAGTCTCTCCGCCACCTGCCTGTTGGTAAAGCGGTTGCGGGTCTTGTTTTTGGAATCCGTTACCGGTTCCTCTATCGGGAGTGTGTACTCAACCGAGGTGTTCTGCCAGCCGTCCGTGTGCTGGCTCTGGAAGTTGGTGTAACTGTTCCAACGCCCTGAGCGAATGCCTATTCCGTTGTGCTGGCGAATGTCCCCGTAACTTCCAACCCTTGTGGAGTTTTCCAAAAAGAGACCGTCATCGTGTTTACGGGTTATGATGTTGATTACGCCCGCAATAGCGTCACTTCCATACAATGCAGATGAAGCTCCCTTTACAATCTCTATCTTCTCAATGTTGTGAGGATCAATAAGATGTAGATCGTTATCTCCTCCCACATCTCCGTTCATACGTTTGCCGTCTACAAGAATCAGAATGTAGGAATTCCCCAATCCGTTCATTGTGATATGACTGCCCATATCATCCTCGTTAAAGTCAAACGAGGTTCCCAAAAAGGAGAGAATATCCTGCAAACTCTTGCCCGTAAAGTTCTTAAGTTGTTTGCTGGTTATGACTTCCGTCTGTACCGGAGCATCCTTCAGAAGATGGAGCGTACCGGTACCCGTGACTACAAGTTCCTGAAGATCATAAGTCTTCAAGGTATCCTGAGCCATTACACCCTGGCAAAGACAAATAGCCAGAGCCAAAAGACCTGACAATAAAAACTTGTTCATTATGTAAAATTTTGTGATTGCCGTTACCCTTATTCCTGAGAGGCGGCCAACGCCGAAACGAAGCGGGCAGGTCTTCTGACTCTTCCCATCTGCTAAACCTTCCCGGAAAACCAGTGGTATCTCTTAGCAGACTCTTAATGGGAAATACAGCTGCAGGTACAGTCCCGGCCTTTCACCGGATTCCCTTTCACCCAAGAGTGAAACTCTTGGATTACCCAAATCAAAAACAAATTTAAAAATAATTTTGAGATATGATTCAAATACTCTATAACTTTGCGTGCGTGAAGCATATTCCTCAGTTTTTAATCTCCGCCCCATCCTCCGGATCGGGAAAAACCTCAATCTCTGCGGGGTTGATGGAGGTGCTGTCAAAAGAGGGATTCAAGGTCCAGCCTTTTAAATGCGGACCGGATTACATAGACACAAAGTTCCACCAAAAAGCCTGCAACAGAGCCTCCGTAAATCTGGACTCCTTTATGGCAACGCCGGAACATATCAAAGAGATTTATGGCAGATACTCTTCAGATGCAGAGGTTGTAATTGTGGAGGGAATGATGGGGCTTTTTGACGGCTACAGCCGTTGGAAAGGTTCTGCTGCGGAGATAGCCTCCATTATTGGCTTGCCGGTTATTCTGGTGGTGGACGCAAAGAGCGCCGCATACTCCATAGCCCCTCTGCTTAAGGGATTTATAAATTTCCACGATGGGGTAAAAATCTCTGGAGTGATCTTTAACAAAGTGGGAAGCCTTCGCCACAAAAAAATGTTGGAGGAGGTGTGCAGTGACCTTGATATTCCCGCTCTCGGATTTATTCCAAAGAGTGAAAAAATGGAGAACGGCTCAAGATATTTGGGACTGGATTTTTCCAACCTTAAAGGGAGGGAGGGCATCGCTGAGATTATAAGAGAAAATGTGGATGTTGAAAGACTGCTTAAGATAACCCAGCGGCCCCTTCAAAAGAGCACAGGCGCAGTAGAGAGAGATCCTCGCAAAGTGCTGGTTGCCAGAAATGAGGAATCCTTCTCGTTTATCTATCAGGAGCATCTGGATAACTTTAAAAACGTCACCTTTTTCAATCCTGAAGAGGAGTTTGAAATTCCTGCAGATACGGACCTTCTCTACCTGCCCGGAGGGTATCCGGAAAAGCACCTGAAAGAGCTCTCCAAAAAGACAATGAAATCAGTTAAAGAGTATGCGGAAAAAGGAGGAAAAATTCTGGCTGAGTGCGGCGGAATGATCTACCTGTGCAACAGTATTTTAACAGATGAGGGAAGGGTTCCTCTTACAGGAGTTCTGCCATACACGGTAACATCAAAAAAAGAGAATAGAAAACTCTCTTTGGGATATAGAAGTTTTACATTGAACGGCGTAACTTTCAAAGGACACGAGTTCCACTATACAAAGTTTGAAGAGCCTCAGCCAAAGAGCATTATAGAGGTATTTGATGCGCGTGGAAATAAGACGGAGACCCCGGTAATGAGAGTAAAAAACACCATAGCAAGTTACACTCACCTTTATTGGGGAGAGGAGGATATATTTAAGATTTTTCAACCAGATGAATAAGATATACACCAAAACCGGAGACAAAGGAACCACCTCATTAAGAGGAGGTAAGAGAGTCCGTAAAGATGATCTGAGAATAGAGGTCAACGGAATGATAGACCTGTTGAACTCTCATCTGGGACTTGTTCGTTCAAAGGTTGAAAATGAGAAGGAGTTCATACTCTCCATTCAGAAAGAGCTGATGATTGTTATGAGTCATATTGCAACTCCGGAAGGTGAGACAAATCCTAAGGAACTTCATTGCAAAGAACTGACTCTCAATATGGAAGAGATGATAGATACTCTCCCTCATCCAGACGGTTTTGTAATCCCCGGTGAGAACGAACTCTCATCATACATCCACATTGCACGCTCGGTTGCAAGAAGAGTGGAGGTTCTGCTTTGGAAACTTGAGGATATTCACAAAACCAAAGAGGATATTCACATCTTCTTCAACCGCCTTTCAGACTACTTGTTCACATTGGCCATTAAGTACTCCAAATGAAAAAGAGGCTTCACAATATAATGTTGGCCGGAACAGGCAGTGATGTTGGCAAAAGCATCATAGCCACCGCTTTATGCAGAATCTTCCTGCAGGACGGATACACTCCGGCACCCTTTAAGGCGCAGAATATGGCACTCAACTCTTTTGCCACAAAGGAGGGGTTTGAGATAGGGCGTGCACAGGCAGTTCAGGCGGAAGCCTGCCGGTTGGAGTGCCACACGGATATGAACCCGCTGCTTTTAAAGCCTCAGAGTGACCACACATCACAGGTTATCCTCAACGGAAAACCCATCGGGATAAGTTCTGCATACAGTTACTTCCGCAAAGAGGGAAAGGAGGAGTTGAGAGCCGCCGTTCAGGCTGCATTTGGCCGTCTTTCAAAGCGTTACAACCCTATCGTGATGGAGGGAGCAGGCAGCATAAGTGAGCTCAATCTTTCAGAGACAGATATTGTAAATATGCCTATGGCCCGCTATGCAAATGCAGATGTGATATTGGTTGCAGATATAGACCGCGGCGGAGTGTTCGCATCTGCCTATGGAAGCATAGCCCTTCAGAATGAGGAGGATAGAAAAAGAATCAAGGGAATAATCATAAACAAGTTCAGGGGAGACCTCCGTCTCTTTGAGAGTGGAAAAAAGATTCTGGAAGAGAAGTGCGGAGTTCCCGTTCTTGGTGTAGTTCCCTATTACAAAGATATTTACATAGAGGAGGAAGATAGCGTGGATTTGGCTGCAAAGTCTTTCAAGATGGAGAAGGGAAAGATAAACGTTGCAGTTGTTCTCTTAAGACATATCTCCAACTTTACAGATTTCAATGTTCTGGAGAGAGATCCTAGAGTTCACCTCTATTACACCTCCAACACTGAGGATATAAAGAAGAGTGACATAATAATTCTTCCAGGGACAAAGTCCACAATAGCAGATCTTTATGAACTGCGTAAAAACGGCTGTGCCCAGGCGGTCATCTCTGCTTTCAGAAACGGAGCAACCGTTCTTGGAATATGCGGCGGTTACCAGATGATGGGAGAAACCATTATGGATCCAAATCAGATTGAGGGAGAGATTCCTCAACTTCCAGGACTCGGACTGCTTCCTGTAAAGACAGTTATCACAAAAGAGAAGACCACTCGCCAGAGCCGCTTCAAACTTACGGCCAGTCCCACAGAGAACTATCTTAACGGATATGAGATTCATATGGGAGAGACTTCTCCATCCAACTCTGCAGATATTCAGCCTCTTGCAATACTTGAAGAGGGTTCTTCAGATGGTTGGATGAAGGGAAATAAGTGTATGGGCTGCTATCTCCACGGAATATTGGATAACACAGAATTCATAGATTATCTGCTGGAGCCGTTCAAAGATAAATGCAACCAAAAGGCTGCTGTTACAGACTATGCGGAGTTCAAACAACAGCAGTATGACCGTCTGGCTGACCACGTACGCAACAACGTAGATATAAACCTTTTATACAAGATAATTAGCAATGATTGAGGGCCACGGAGATGATATTTTCAAATATGAGGGAATAAGACTGAACTTCTCTTCCAACATCTATCCAAAGGCGGATATCACCCCTTTGACAGAGTTTCTAAAAGAGCATCTTGGTTCCATAAAGAATTATCCGGAACCCTCCGCTGCATCATTGGAAGCGGCAATTGCCTCAAAACTAAATATTTCTCCGGAGAACGTCCTGGCTACGGCCGGAGCAACAGAGGCTATCTATCTTATTGCCCACACACTTCAAAGCTGGCAAACCTTCAATGTAAAATATCCGGCATTCAGCGAGTATGAAGATGCCTGCCGCCTATACTCATACAGAGAAGATGTAAACGGAAACCTTATGTGGGTTTGCAATCCATGCAACCCAACCGGAGAGGTATTTGAGCAGAGTTATCTGAACGATTTGCTAGGCAAACACCGCTATCTTATTGTAGACCAATCTTATGAAGACTACACCAAGGAACCGGTAATGACGCCGAAAGAGGGAATAAAAAGAGTGAATCTTATTCAGATTCATTCAATGACAAAAAAGTATGCCGTTCCCGGACTCAGACTCGGATACATCACAGCCGCCGCTCCCGTAATCAGACTTTTAAAAAAGAACACCTATCCTTGGAGGTTGAGTTCCTTTGCAATTGAGGCGGGAAAGTTTTTGCTTAATTCAGATTCCGCCGCAGTCAAAGATATGGAGGAGTATTTGAGAGAGGCTCAAAAATTGAGATTTGAACTCCACTCAATAGAGGGGCTGGAGGCTTATCCAACAAAAACCAACTTTGTGCTGTGTAAACTTAAAAAGGGCAAAGCCGCTGATCTAAAGGAGTTTCTGGCTAAAGAAAAGGGCATTCTCATAAGAGACGCCTCAAACTTCAGAAACCTCTACGATGGCCACTTCAGGGTTGCCTCATCTACAGAGGAAGATAACTTAGAACTGATTGAGGGAATTAAGGAGTACCTTAAAAAATGAATACGGTTTTACTCTATACGGTACCTCTGCTTGTAGGATGGATTCTGGATATTCTTCTGGGAGACCCATCCTGGCTCCCCCATCCAATTGTGCTCTTTGGAAAAATCATAGCCTTCTTTGAAAAGCGCTTTAACAAAGGTACTCGCAAAGTCTTAAAGGGTGCCGTTATCTCCATACTGTTAATCTTAACAGTTGCCGCATTCTTCTTTTTCCTTATTCACTTTTCAGACAGATTGCCCCTTGTTGCAGCAATAGCAATACGCTCAATATTTGTCTTCTACTTCCTTGCAGGAACAACTCTTATAAGAGAGTGCTGGGAGGTATTCAAAGCAGTGGACCGTTCTCTTTATGAGGGAAGAAAACAGGTTGCAAGAATAGTTGGACGTGAAACGCAGGATCTTTCTGCTCAGGAGATTAGAACGGCGGCACTGGAAACTCTGGCGGAGAACCTCAGTGACGGAGTTATTGCCCCGCTCTTCTGGTATCTCATTGGTGGAATTCCTGCAATGGCAGCCTATAAAATGGTGAATACATTGGATTCAATGATAGGTTACAGGACCGAGCGTTATAAGGAGTTTGGAAAAGTGGCTGCAAAGATAGATGACATTGCCAACTGGATTCCGGCCCGTCTTACAGCATTTCTCATGGCTGTAGTTGGCGGAAAACTGAGCGTGTTACGCTTTGTTAAAAAGTATGCACGCTGCCACGCCAGCCCAAACAGCGGCTATCCGGAGTCTGCCCTTGCCGGAATACTTAACGTAAGGTTTGGCGGAGCGCACACCTACTTTGGAGAGATAATAGAGAAACCCTATATAGGAGACAATCCCAGAGCTCTCTCATTTAATGATATTAAGAGAGCCGTCTACATAAACAGAGGGGCGGAGGCTGTAATGATTTTATTCACAGCTTCTTTAGGATTGCTAATAAGATATTTTGCATTTGTATGAAAAGAGTGATTTTAATAACGGGAGGAGAGAGAAGCGGAAAGAGTTCCTACTCAGAAACTCTGGCGCTCTCCATGTCCAACAATCCGGTTTACATTGCAACGGCCCATATCTGGGATGAGGAGTTTAAGGAGAGGGTGAGATTACACCAACAGAGACGCGGACCGCAATGGACTAACATTGAGGAAGAAACTCAGCTTTCCAATTGCAAAATAGAGAACCGTTGTGCGGTTGTGGACTGCATCACTCTCTGGCTTACAAACATAATTCAGCCGCTGCTTAAGAATGATACCTTTGACGTAAACCAGGCTCTTGAAATTGCAAAGAAAGAGTTGGATTCCTTTTTGAACCAGGATGCAACCTTCATAATTGTAACCAACGAGATTGGTAGCGGAGGAGTAAGTTCCAATCCTATGCAGAGAAGGTTTACGGATTTGCAAGGATGGGTAAATCAGTTTATTGCAGAGAGGGCAGATGAGGTTATTCTTATGGTTTCCGGAATAGCGGTAAAAATCAAGGAGAAAAAATGAGTTTGGATTTCAACATAGAAAAGCCTGATCTCTCAATGAAAAATGAGATTCAGGAGAAGATAGACAACCTCAACAAACCAAAGGGCTCTTTGGGAAGGCTGGAGGAGTTGGCTATGCAGATTTGCCTTATCCAGCAGACCCTTTCTCCAAAACTCACCGCCCCTTGCCACCTGCTTTTTGGAGGAGACCACGGTATTGAGAAAGAGGGAGTTAGCGTCTCTCCAAGAGAGGTTACCTGGCAGCAGATGATAAACTTTACAAAGGGGGGAGGAGGAGTCAACATGTTCTGCCGCCAGAGTGGTTTCACTCTTAAGATTGTAGATGTTGGTGTAGATTATGACCTTACCCCCTATCCACAAATCATCAACAGAAAAATTGCAAGAGGCACAGCCAACTTTCTCCACCAAGAGGCTATGACACAACCTCAGTTTAAAAAGGCTATAGAAATAGGGAAAGAGCTTGTAGATGAGGCTGTTGCCAACAACTCCAACATTATCTCCATTGGGGAGATGGGAATTGCCAACACATCGCCGAGTTCAATTTGGATGTCCCTGTTTGAGAATATTCCTCTCAATGAATGCATAGGTGCGGGAGCGGGTCTTAACTCCAAAGGTGTTGAGCACAAAAAAGAGATACTCAGCAAAGCGCTTGAGAAATTCCTTAAAGAGATTCCAAACTACACAACAGAGGAGGCTATAAGATACTTTGGTGGTTTTGAAATGGTTGCAGCCATTGGAGCAATGCTGCGTGCTGCAGAAAAGAGGGTGATAATTTTGGTAGACGGCTTTATAATGAGTGCCTGTGCACTGGCTGCAATCAAACTATGCCCCGCAGCAAAGGAGTATATGATTTTCTGCCACAGCGGAGATGAGAGCGGACATAAAATGATGCTGGAGAAGATGGGTGCAAAACCGCTGCTCAACTTAGGACTCAGACTTGGAGAGGGAACTGGAGCCCTGTGCGCATTCCCCATCATAGATTCCTCAGTAAGAATGATAAACCAGATGAACAACTTTGAAAATGCAAACATTACAAAATACTTCTAATATATTCCAAAGGTTTTGGGCGGCGTTGATTTTTTTAACCAGACTGCCTTTCTGGAGATTGTATCAGCCTCCTAAGAGTGCCTATGAGAGCGTGGTGGAGTTCTGGCCTCTTACAGGATGGCTTACTGCCGGTATCTCTGCCGCTTTGATTTATCTGATCTCCCCATACTCCATCTTTTGGACTCCGATTGCTGTAATAGTTGTTAGAGTATTGATTACAGGAGCCTTACACGAGGACGGCCTTGCAGATTTCTTTGACGGAATGGGAGCAGGCGGAAGCCGTGAAAGAATACTCTCCATAATGAAAGACTCCCATATTGGAACCTATGGAGTGATTGCGCTCATTCTCTATTTTCTTACCCTTTTCCTCTCCCTGTTTCAGTTGAATACGGTAGACCCAATGATCTGCGCCCTTACTGTCCTGATGGCGGACCCGTTTGCCAAGATGCTTGCATCTCAGACCATTATACTGATGCCCTATGCAAGAAAAGAGGATGAATCCAAAGCCCATAACATATACCGCAGACCAAAGTTTCTACCATACATTTTCTTAATACTGCAAGGATTGATTCCCCTTGGACTCTTTATTTGGAAAACGGAGATTCCTCTTACCTCTCTTTTATTTTTAATACTTATCCCGGTAGTTCTCTGCGCCTTTTTGAACGCTCTTATTTACAGAAAGATAAAGGGATATACCGGAGACTGTAACGGAGCTCTTTTCCTCCTTACAGAACTTTCCATTTACATAACAGCAACCTTTATCCTGCTTTAAAATGCAAATCATCTTGGTAAGACATACAACTCCTGATGTTATTCCCGGAACCTGCTACGGGTGGACAGATGTGGATGTGGCTGATACCTTCATTCAAGAGGCCGCAATTACAAAGGAGAACCTTAAAGAGTATCTTCCTGTAGACAAAGCCTTTACATCTCCATTAAAGAGGGCTGTTAAACTTGCCGAGTTCTGCGGATTCAAAGATGCGGAGAGAGACGAGCGCCTTAAGGAGATGAATATGGGAGATTGGGAAATGCAGCTCTATGACCATATTAAAGACCCTGCACTTGAACTCTGGTACAAAGATTATTTGCACCTTCCCGCAACAAACGGAGAGAGTTTTCCCGCTCTTTTCAAGAGAGTTGCCTCCTTCTTAGATGACTTAAAAACAAAGCCTTACAAAAGGGTGGCCGTCTTTGCTCACGGCGGAGTGATTGTAGCCGCCGGCCTCTATGCAAAACTCTTTACAGAGGAGGAGGCTTTTCATCATCTGGTAAAATACGGAGAGCTGCAAGTTATAAACCTGCAGCCCTCACAGAAATGAGCCTAATATCCATTGCGATGAAAAAATTCATAATAATACTTACAACTCTATTTGCACTAGCATCATGCAAAAGCAACAGCACAACTCAAAAAGAGAACCCTCAAGACAAAGAAGCTCTTTTGATGGTCTATTTCGGCACCACCAATGACGATACCAGAGCCCTCACCATAGACTCTCTCACTAAAAAGGCGCAGAATCTCACCGGAAACGTGTTTGAGGCCTACACCTCCAGAATCGTGATTAAAAGGCTCAAAGAGAGAGGCATACAGAAAGAGACACCTGAAGAAGTTCTATCAAGGCTTAAAGGCTATTCAACCGTCAAGATTATTCCCACCTTCATAATCCCAGGCAAAGAGAGCAAGATGCTTGCAGAAGAGGTTTCCAAATTCAACGATAAATTCCAATCCATCACCATCCTCCCACCGCTGCTCTATTCGGTTGAGGATTGTGACAAAGTAACAGACATCATTGCAAAGCGGAACTACTGCGGTTGCGGCCAAACTCACCACATACTTTTTGTTGGCCACGGCACAGACGACCCTGCAACCGCAGTCTACTCCCAGATGGACTATATGCTTAAGGCTAAGGGATATACAAACATGCACGTTGCAACCATTGAAGGCTATCCTACCTTTGGCACCGCTCTTGATCTCCTTAAGAAGGGCAATGCAAAGAAGGTCACTCTTGTTCCCCTGATGTTCGTTGCGGGAGACCACGCCGTAAATGACATCTCCAAAGAGTGGAAGGAAAAGCTTGAGCAAAACGGACTTACCGTTGAACTAAATATTGAGGGCCTTGGCCAAATTCCTGAAATCCAATCCCTCTACCTCAGCAGATAGTAAAGACTTTTTTTATATCTTTGCACCCGGTTTGCTCGGGTGGCGGAATTGGTAGACGCCCAGGACTTAAAATCCTGTGAACAGAAATGTTCGTACGGGTTCGATTCCCGTCCCGAGCACTTTTTTATTCCCCAAATTTGGTCACATTTGGTCACCGATAAATCCGAAATTACTCGCTGTAATTATGATCCACCACGATGACAACCTGCATGTCGGGAACTAAGACCTGCAGCTCTTCAGTGAGTTGATTGACAAAGGAGGCTTCGTCGTGGACGGAGATATCAGGGACGACATCGACAGATAGATACTTGTCTTTCTCCGTATAGTAAAAACCGTGCACCTGAACGATATCCTTGTGGGCGGAGAGGGTCTGTATTACCTTCGCCTGCAACTCTGCACGGCGGTTTTCACCTGTAGCTATGGCATATACGCCGACAGTCATGATAATACCATGCTTCTCATACATCTGCGTGGAAATCCGTCGTGTCAGTCCGTGAATGTCATACGCTGACATCGTATCATATACGTTGATATGCAGCGAACCGATCTTCACGTCGGGGCCGTAGTTATGCAATATCAGGTCGAACACACCGTGAACGCCCTCGAAGTCTGAGACCTCCTTCTGAATCTGTTTTGCGAAGTCTGCTGAAATGCTCGTGCCCAGAAGTTCGTTGACGGGCGAGGCCAGCATCTCGATTCCGGCCTTGATGATAACAAGCGAAATCAGCGCACCCAGAATACCATCAAGCGACACACCCCATAGTAGCATAATACCTGCAGAGACGAGCGTAGCTAACGTGATGACAGAATCGAACAGCGCATCAGAGCCTGAGGCAATCAGGGCATCGCTCTTCAGTTGCTTGCCCTTCTTCTTGACATACTGGCCGAGGAGGAGTTTCACCACAATAGCTACCACGATGACCACCAGTGCAGTCGTGGTGTACGAAGGCTCCGTGGGGTCGAAGATTTTCTTGACCGATTCGATGAGCGAGGTGATACCTGCCGACAGCACGATGACGGCGATGATGATGGCACTGAAATACTCGATGCGCCCGAAGCCGAAGGGATGCTTCCTGTCGGCAGGACGCTGGGAGAGTTTTGTGCCAACGATGGTGATGACGCTCGACAGCGCATCGCTCAGGTTGTTGACGGCATCCATCACAATAGCCACACTGCTGGCCAAGATGCCTACTGCGGCCTTAAATCCCGCCAACAATACATTAGCGGCGATGCCAATCCAACTGGTGCGGATGATTTCTTGACTGCGGTCCATATAAATTCCGATTTATCGAATAGTTAAAGATACAATTTATCTGATATAATGTCCCTCCTGCAAAGCGGCAAATGTTTCACGCCCTTAGATTCTACTTCGAAGGCCATACGTTGCTTAGTTGCTCAAACACTTCCGGAATGGTAGCCCAGCCAATGTTGTCCTCGCCGATCCTAACCATAATCAGCCTTTTGTGCGGGTTGATGTAAAGGACCTGATTGCATATGCCTATTGCGTAAAAGCCAGGATGCTGTCCGGGTTTAAAGCCTTCAAACCGAACATCATACCAGCTGTAATGGTAGGAAGATTTAGGATTGAAATCGGTAGTCAGGTGTATCCATTCCTCGCTAACAATGCGTTTGCCTTCCCACATACCATTGTTCAGATAGAGGCGGCCGATCTTGGCCAGGTCTTTCAGGGTGCAGGTGATGCCGCCGAAGGCATGGGCTGCGCGATGCTTGCGGCTGTCGATATTGATCAGCGCCACCGACTCCATCTGCAGCGGCTTCCAAACCTTCTCGCTGAGATAATCGGCAAA
>JAGDBO010000009.1 GCA_017959005.1 Bacteroidales bacterium
GCATAAGGATGAAACCATCTTCCTCTTTGGTTTTACCTTCATGATCTGGCAGCACTTCTACAAGAAACTGTTGGAAAGTGGCTACAAGCCTGATCTCTCCAAGGGTGTACTCATCCATGGTGGTGGCTGGAAGAAACTGGTGGCAGAATCTGTTTCTACCGCTCAGTTCAAGCAGTGCCTCAATGATGTCTGTGGCATCAAGGTAGAGAATGTTCACGACTACTATGGTATGGTGGAACAGACCGGTACCATTTATATTGAATGCGAATGCGGTCATCTGCATGCTTCCAACTTCTCTGATATCATCATCCGTAATCCTAAGGACTTCAGTGTGGCCAAGAATGGCGAGACCGGCATCATTGAGGTAGTGAGTGTCTTGCCTAAGAGTTATCCTGGTCACGTACTGCTCACAGAAGATGAAGGTGTGGTATTGGGTGAGGATGATTGCCCTTGCGGACGTAAAGGCAAGTATTTCCACATTCACGGTCGTATCAAGAATGCTGAGATCCGTGGTTGCTCCGATACCTATGCTGCCAAATTTGGTAAGTTGAGCGGACTGGAGTATGTGATTGGTGATGACAAGACCATTGAGGAAATGCCTCATGTGCCTGCATTGCCTCCGTTTGCAGAACCTGTGATTTCCTTCTTCAATGACCTGTCTAAACTGGTTATGCAGAAAGGCCGTCAGTATTCTGATGTAATGACCTTTGGATTCTGGTGCCGTAAAGGCGCTTTGATGCAGGAGAAGGCTAAGTATATTGACCTTGAACGCAGATTGGGTCGTGGTATCGTATTCCATAGCACTCCGAGCAATGTGCCTGTGAACTGTGCATTTAGTTTTGCCGCTGGTTTACTGGCTGGTAATGCTAACATCGTTCGTCTGCCTGCCAAGGACTTCCCGCAGGTACAGATTATCAGTGATTGTGTGCGTGAATTGTTGGAGACTACCCACAAGGATATGGCTCCATATATCTGCTTTGTGAAGTATCCGCCTATCAAAGAGATTACCGAACTCTTCTCTGGTATGTGCCAAAGCCGTGTAGTCTGGGGAGGTGATGCCACTATTGCTGAAATCCGTCAGTCTCCTCTCCAGCCCAGAGCCAATGAAGTGAACTTTGCAGACCGCTACAGCTTCTCTGTTCTGAATGCAGACGCATTCCTGGCTGCAGATGATCAGGATAAGGTGGTTCAGAACTTCTATAATGACACTTACTTCTCTGACCAAAATGCTTGTACGGCCCCTCGTATTATTGTATGGGTAGGAGAAAAGAAGGCTGAGGCCAAGGATCTGTTCTGGAAGAAGGTGGTGGCTTACGGCCAGGAGCATTACAACATTGCACCTGTACAGACCATTGGTAAGATTAATGCTTTGTACAAGGCTGCTGCCAATCTCAAGTTGGGTAAAGTGACGGTTGAACAGCCGTTGCTCACTCGCATTCAGGTGGATAGTTTGAGCCCTGTACTGATGGACTACCGCTTCAATAGTGGTTTCTTCTATGAGTATGATGCCAAGTCGCTCACCGACCTGCTGCCTATTGCAACTATCAAGAGCCAGACGGTAACTTATTATGGCCTGACCCGTGAGGAGATTATTAAGTTTGTGAATGAGGACCATCCGCAGGGTGTGGATAGATTTGTTCCACTGGGCAAGTCTATGGACTTTACCCTGGTTTGGGATGGTTATGATTTGATCACGACATTAAGTAGAATTGTGAATATCATCTAATATGAGCGAGATTAGGGCTATTTTACCTTTGCTACTAAGACTACCATCTTCTTTGAGTGACGAAGAAATGTCTTTGGTTAGGAAGGTTTATGAAAAATTAGGTAGAGTAGCTGTGGATGAGGTACTAAAGAAAGAGAAACAAACGAGACCATTTGCTTCTGAGATTTTAGCACTGTGTGATTGTGATAGGGAATATTGGAAAGGAGTTCATGATGAATATGTTCAGAGGAATACAAACATAATAGAGATTCTTCAATCTGTTTTTAAATCATTTCACGATAAAGGTGGAAGAACACTGAATGTTTATGAGAACTTCGGGGCTGTTCTTTCTAGTGGGTTGACCGTCGGAAATTTTGCTTCAGGAGATGTGGATTTTACAGTTGAAGACAGCGAAACTCAATTGGCGATTGATGTTATCCATGAAAATGGCTTTTATGAGGAAACTAGAATTGATCATGTTAAACCTGCAAATTGCTTGGTGACACCGTTCTTTAACCCTCATATGTTAGGGGGTAATGGATACTGGCTAAATATCATGTGGAAACCTGTCGCTCGTGACTTCATGCTAAAACAAAAAAAGTACAATGAGAGGCTATCTTCATTAAGAAGGAGTGAACTCGATACTTATAAAAATACAGATATAAAACTCTTACCTCCTACGGCAATGGTGTATTTCAATGCTCTTCATTTTGCGTGTGAACACCATTATTCTGCATCTCCTGGTATGGCTTTATGTTGTGATATGGATAGGGTTATCAGAACGAGAAAGATTGATTGGGATGAATTGGTAAGATGGTCGAAGGAAGACAATGCTGGACTCAGGTTGAGGCTTGCTTTGGAAATCTGTCATTATTTCTTAAAAACTGATGTTCCATTAGACAAGTTTGGTGAACCTTCAAGGGTTTATAAGAAAATGTGGAATAGGATAGTGGATGAAGAACATAATTATCTGATTTCACAGGACGGAAAGTTGGCTAGGTTGACCACAGAGTTACTATCTGATGATATGTCTATGGCTAAATCTCTGTTTAACAGATTATGGAGAAAGTGATCAATAGAATCGTTCTTTATATGGACTGCAGAAACATGTTGTCCTATAAAAACGGAAAGTTACTATACGATGTTAGTGGGAAAAAGGCTTTTGAGGTGGAGCTTCCTCTGAGTTCTTGGAAGAAACTTTGCTCGCATTCGCGTCTTGCTGAACGTTTTCTTAGACTCACTCCGAAATGCGTTGAGAAGATAGATGAAATCCATTTTCTGATTTCATATGCAGGTAGGGTGTTCTGCTTGAATATTGAAACTCAAAAATTGAAAGAAGAGCATCAATATTGCCCAAAGATGAATAATCCCCTCTATTTTACAAAGATTGAAGGGGTTGAAGGGTTCTCGGACGGAATTTTATATGGCGAATATCCAATCAATATCAATAGGAATCCAATTTCAATTTTCCGAAGATCAACCACAGGGGAATGGAGTAAGGTTTATACTTTCAATGGTAATATTCTGCACATTCACAATATAATACCTGACAAGAATAGAGGTTGCGTCTATATTTTAACGGGAGATGAAGATTCTGAATCTGGAATATGGGAAGCACGGAATGATTTTGCTGATGTAAAGCCCGTAGTCATAGGCTCCCAAAAGTACCGTAGTTGTGTAGCATTTCCTTACAAAGGCGGTTTGATATACGCAACGGATTCACCATTAGAATCCAATTCTCTGTATTTCTTAAATGTTGAAACAAGAAATATATTTCCGTTGTTTGAGCTTTCCGGGGCTTGTGTTTTTGGAACTGAAAAAGAAGGGATGTATTATTTTGCAGCAGACGTTGAACCTGATGCCAGTTTGCCATTATGGCGATATTGGACTACATATAAATTGGGGAAGGGAATAAAAGACAGAACTGTTAGAATTGTTGCTGGAAACCTCGATGAGGGATTTAAAGTGGTTGCAGAGTTTGAGAAAGATAATTTGCCATATACAGCTTTCCAATTTGGGAATGTTTTATTTCCCCAATGCGATATTGATGGAAAGGTGATGATACAGCCTGTGGCAGTGAAGAAATACGATAATTGTGCATTGTTCTTATGAATATCTTATTCTTGACATTAGGGAAACTTTACAATTTAAAGTCAAGTGATATATACTCTGACTTGATGGAGTGCTTTATACAGCATGGGCATCAAGTATTTATAGTGACACCTTATGAGAGAAGTATGGGCAAAAGTACGGAGTACTATGAAGAAGATGGTGCTCATTTCTTGGCCGTCAAAACACTTAATATTCAGAAAACAAACATCATTGAAAAGGGACTTGGAACTCTTTTAATAGGATGGCAGTACAAACAGGCGATTAAAAAGTATCTTAAGGATATCAAGGTAGATTTGGTGACATATTCTACGCCTCCTATTACATTGGCAGGAGTGGTGGATTATGTAAAAGCTAGATATGGTGCCAAAAGTTATCTACAACTGAAAGATATCTTCCCGCAGAATGCGTTGGATATAGGGCTAATGAGTGAGTCGGGTTTGAAAGGCCTTATATATCGTAACTTCCGTAAAAAGGAAAAGGAACTATACGAAGTTTCAGATTTCATTGGTTGTATGTCATCAGCAAATGTGCAATATGTATTGGCGCATAATCCAGAAATTAGTGCTGATAAGGTTGGTGTTTGTCCTAATTCTATTGCTCTGAGACCACATCCTGAAGTTGACAGAACAGCGATAAGGCAGAAATATGGGTTGCCAACTGACAAACCTGTTTTCTTATACGGTGGTAACCTGGGAAAACCTCAGGGAATAGATTATTTGATTAGTTGTCTGAAATCTGTTTCTAATAGGCCGGATTGTCATTTCCTGATAGTAGGTAGTGGAACCGAAGCTCATAAGGTTGATGAATATTTGCAGCAGGAAAAGCCGGCGAATATATCTATAATTGTTTTTCTTCCCAAGGAGGAGTACTATCGTGTCGTGGCTTCTTGTGATATTGGATTGATATTCCTAGACCATAGATTTACCATCCCGAATTTTCCGAGCAGGCTGTTGCCATATATGGAGTATAAAATGCCCGTTATTTGCGCAACGGATGTGAATACTGATATTAAAGACGTTGTTGTGGATAATGGTTTCGGTTTCTGGTGTGAAAGTAGGGATGCAGTTGATTTTGACGTCTGTGTAAATCGGATGCTAAATTCGGACTATATACAGATGGGCGAAAAAGGATATAAATATCTGAAGTCGCATTATCTGGTAGGTAATGCATATGAATTGATAATGAAACAAATAAATATTTCGGAATAATGGCAAACAAAAGGATTTATCTTTGCTTGGCTCACATGAGCGAAGCAGGTTTGGAACAAAAATATATCAAAGAGGCTTTTGACACAAATTGGGTGGTGCCTCTTGGTCCTAATGTCAATGGATTTGAAGCTGACCTTCAAGAATTTGTTGGGCAGAATAAGAGGGTTGTAGCCTTGTCATCTGGTACTGCTGCTGTACATCTGGCTTTACTGAGTTGTGGAGTAGGCCCTGGTGATGAGGTGTGTGTGCAGAGTTTTACTTTCTGTGCAAGTTCGCACCCAATCACGTACCTTGGCGCAACACCTGTGTTCATTGATTCTGAGAAGGATACTTGGAATATGGATCCTGAGTTGTTGGAAGAAGCTATCAAGGACCGTATTGCAAAGACTGGTAAGAAGCCTAAGGCCATTGTGCCGGTGGCTCTCTATGGTATGCCGTACAAGGCAGACCGCATTATGGAGATTGCTAACAAATACGGCATTCCTGTAGTGGAGGATGCCGCAGAAGGGTTTGGCTCCAGATTCAATGGCCAGGTGCTGGGTACATTTGGTAAGTATGGCGTGCTCTCGTTCAACGGTAATAAGATGATTACCACCTCTGGTGGTGGCGCACTGATTACTGCTAACGAGGATGAGTGGAGAGAAATCATGATGTATGCCACCCAGTATCGCGAGAGTTATCCTTACTACCAGCACGAGAAGATAGGTTATAACTATCGCATGAGTAACATCTGTGCGGGTATCGGTCGTGGACAGATGACGGTAGCCAATGACCATATTGCCCATCACAAGCACGTTCAGAAGTTGTATGAGGAATTGCTGAAGGATGTGCCTGGCGTTCATGTACATGCCCAGCCTGCAACTGGAGAGTATGACTCCAACTATTGGCTTTGCACCATTACACTTGACCCGGATTTGAAGATTAAGGGTCAGGAGAATGCCTATAAGACCATCGTTCAGGGTGCTGTTGGAGGTGCTGCTGGTGTTATCCATGTGGCAGATAGTGCTACTACGGACTGTCAGCCTAATGATAATGTGGAGGCTCTCCGTGTATTCATGGATGCAGCTGGTATTGAGGCACGTCCCGTATGGAAACCCATGCACAAGCAGCCGGTTTACAAGAACGCCCCTGCGTACGTAAATGGTGTCTCTGAGGCCATCTTCAAAGTAGGTATGTGCCTGCCTGCAGGTCCGTATGTAAAGGATGAGGATGTGAAGTGTATTGTGGATACGATAAAGAATGCCATCGTCAAATAACGCGGATAACTTCCTAACCTTAATACGGCTTGGTATTGGACATCATTCGGGTGCCCTACCTGAAAGCATCGACTGGGCAGATATGGAGTCAATGGCTGCAAGACATGGACTATCTGCAATCCTGATTGATGGCGTAGAAAACTTGCCAGAATCTTTACGCCCTTCTAAGATGATGCTTCTCCAATGGATTGGCGAGGTTCTTCAAAACTATGAGCAGAGGTATGTGTTATACCATAGGGCTGTTGCTGAGATGGCTGCTTGGTATAATTCGCATGGTTTTAAAATGATGGTTCTGAAAGGATATGCATGTAGTTTGAATTGGCCAAGACCCGATCATAGACCATGTGGAGATATTGACATTTGGCAGTTTGGACAGCAAAAGACTGCAGATGCTGTTTTAGCAAAAGAGAGGGGGATTAAGATAGATTCTTCCCATCATCACCATACGGTGTTCTACTGGCGTGACTTTATGGTAGAGAATCATTATGATTTTGATAATATCTACGCAAGAAAGTCGAACAGAGAAATAGAGCCTATTTTAAAGAATCTGGGCAAAGACAACTCTTACTTTGTTGAGATGAGCGATGCTTCAACAAACTCAGAAACCAAAGTGTATCTGCCTTCGCCAAACCTGCATGCTTTGTTCTTACTTCGACATATGACAGGGCACTTTGTGGGTTCTGAAATCAATTTGAGGCAAGTCCTGGACTGGGGCTTCTTTGTGGAGAAGCATACCAAAGAGATAGATTGGAATTGGCTGCTAGGGGTGCTTGATGTTTACCATATGAAGGAGTTTTTTAATTGCATAAATGCGATATGTGTTGAGGATCTTAGTTTCGAAGCGAGGTTTTTTCCATATGTTCAGTTTTCGCCTACACTCAAAGACAAGGTTTTTGCTGATATATTAGGCCCTGTATTTACGGCCAAAGAACCTAACGGTTTGATAAAACGGCTGTTATATAAGTATCGTCGATGGAAAGGAAATGCATGGAAACAGGACCTATGCTATGAAGAGAGCCGATGTTCTAGTTTTTTGACTGGCGTTTGGGCAAAGTTACTAAAGCCTTCTTCTTTTTGAAAAGATGATAAACATGCGATAAGACTCTTTGTGATGAACTAAGAATTTCATTATGAGTAAAAGCTATGAAGGACAATAATCGGTTTTGGAAGATAGCAGTCTGCACCTTATTTTTATTGTTATCACTTCCTGTAAGGTCGGATAATAATTGTTTTGACGAGCGTTCTGATGACTCTTTTTGTGACGTCAATAATGAAGCTGAAGCAACTGCGCAGGAACTAGATAGTCCAGGGTATAGTGCATCTAAGACTAAGATTGGAGGTTTAAGTAGAGTTTATCTACGGAAGAATGTCAAGAGAATAAATGGAGTAAAAAAGAATGTACTTACTCAAGCAATGCTTAATTCTAATAATACGATTTATGTTATTAAAAATGACTACACTATTGGACCTATAGAAACAAAGACAATTACTATTGATTCAAGTAAGTCTACTATAATTAATGGAGAAAAGTATTACTATAGCGCAGTAAACATACCGGAAGGTAAAACTTTACGTCTTGTGGATAAAGACAATTGTTTTATTTTAGATGGAATATCAAGTTTATTGGGTTGTAATAGAGTTATTTGTATTTCTTTTACACAAGTAATTATTGGATCTAAGTCCCCAGGGACTTATTATGATGCATATAGTCTGGAGAGTATTATTTCAATACCAGCGAATTGTACATTAATATTCGAAGGTGGAAGCATAAGTGATGGTACTATCATTCTTAACGGAGCAAAGATAGAGAACGTAGGTGAGATTTTTAACAATGTTTCAATTGGTTGTGAATATGGTTTGGTTGTTCATACTAGTTGGTTTGGATTAACCAATGAAATAGACTGTTCTGATGTTCTGGAAGATCTGTTCGATGCTATTGGACATAGTTTAAGTCAGAAAACTACCTTAATAATTGATACACCTCTTAGAATTGATAAGCCCATAAAGTATGGTAGATTGTTACAATATGTAAGAATAATTGGTAAAGATTATGTTAATTTAGCATATCCAACGATTCAATCTAATTATGTGCCCACTTCCTCAAATGATAATGTATTAATAAAGCTCTATTCTGAGGGAGTAGAGATAAGTAATATAAACTTTTTATGGTCTCCCTCAGGCACATCTGTCGCAACATATCTACTAGAGCTTAATACAAACAACACGTACATAAACGGCCATTTGAGCAGAGGCGGAGAGGGTGATAATCAAATTCATGATTGTAGTTTTTTTATTTCAGAAGGTCATAGCGGATCCCCTTTGAAACTCCATGGCAGAGGAAATCAAGTTTGTAGATGTCTTTTTAATTATGACTTTTCGGGAGATAACATAGATAAATCAGGAATTACTTTTGTTGGGAGTACAGACGTTTCTTCAACTAAAACATTTGCTGAATTGCCTGCTTATTTACGACCAATAAACTCACAAAGAGGAACCATAGTTAGTGATTGCGTTTTCCATAGTGCGGGTGGGTATATGGCGAGATTTGAACAAGACCCATCTCATAATGATGTTCCTTTTGTAAATGCCGTTTTGACAAATAATTATTCTAATGCCAATAGTATTGGTGGCGTCTATAGCAATTCAAAGATAAGAGGAATGATGATTAGCGGTAATACTATTGGGTGTTCAAATGACAACAGTCCTATGATTTTTGAAAACGATGTAGATGGTCTTTCAATAATAGGTAACAGTTTTTTGGGAACAGTTAATGCGAATCATGGTAACTCAAGTATTTGTTTTATTGCGCGCGAAAGGAATCATACATTTAACAGTATAATAATTTCCAACAATTTAGTTGATAATGTAGAGACAAATACTGGTAGCTTTGTTATAGTAGAAGGCGTGGGGGTGAAGAATAGGGCCACAGTTCAAAACATTAATCTTACATATAACAATTTTTCCTCTCGTGCAGGCACAGCGACTTTAGTAGAGGCTCGAAATGCTGATGTCTATGATGCAAACATTATTGGTAATATCCGATCAAATTCAATACCCACATTTGAGAGAATTATTAGTATTACCGACGGGACTCTACAGCATTTAAGAATCTTGTATAATCAAGGATTTACAACAGGGATAAGACTCCCAAGTAAACAAGCAAAGAAGGATGTTATCACGGATGATGATATTATTAAGTGAATATGATTATTACATTGGAGACGTTAAATGATCTGAGTGCTAAGGCAAAGGCATCTGAAAGGTTAAGAGCAAATCTTGATTTGAGAAATAGCGCGGATGACCAATCTCAGCGGATGCTCAATGCCCTGGAGCAGGGTACAATAATGCCTATTCATCGGCATCGTGCCAGCTCGGAGACAGTTGTCGTTATTCGTGGAAAGATCCGTTGGATATTCTATGACGATAATGGTAACGAGACAGAGCGTGTTCTGCTTGACGCGAATGGCGAAAACCGCATGCTTGTGGTAGAGAAAGACAGGTGGCATTCTCTGGAGTGCCTGGAGAGCGGGAGTGTGCTTTTTGAATCGAAGGACGGGGCGTATGAGCCGTTGGGTTCGGCAGATGTGCTGAAATAAAATATTGAGCCGGAGGGGGTAAGGATTGACGGTGTAATCTGAGGGTGAAGGGTACATACGATGATAATTGTATTTGTATGATAATGAGATGGAATCTGAAGGCATTATTTAGTATTTTGGGGATTATTAGAATACTATAACTGATAATAGTATTATGGATAACATTATTGAATTGTACAAGAAATGGCGGAGTCTTCAGCCTATTAAGGAGGAAGATCGCATGCGTTTGGAACGCAAATTTATGCTGGAGTTCAACTATAACTCCAATCACCTTGAGGGAAATACGCTAACATATGGACAGACAGAGTTTCTGCTCCTTTTTGGTCGTGCTGTTGATGGTGCTGATATGAGAGACCTTGAAGAGATGAAAGCATCAAATGTTTGCTTGCAAATGGTCAAAGAAGAAGCGGCAGACAAAGATCATCATCTTACGGAATATTTCATTCGTACTCTACATAAAACGCTTCTTCGTGAAGATTATGTAGTAAAAGTGAATAGCTCTGAAGGTGTTGTCTCTTCATATACCGTTCACGCAGGCATTTATAAAACTCGTCCTAATTCTGTTAAGACAAAAACGGGAGAGTTATTTACTTATGCCTCTCCAGAGGAGACTCCTGCACTTATGGCTGATTTGCTTCAGTGGTATAATGATGCAGAATTTAACGGTGAATTAAGTCCAATAGAGTTAGCTGCTCTTTTCCATTATCGGTATATTAGGATCCATCCTTTTGAAGATGGAAATGGTCGCATTGCAAGATTGATTGTTAATTATATTCTGATTAAGAATGGATATCCTATGTTGATTGTAAAGAGCTCTGACAAAGATAATTATTTGCAGGCCTTGAATGCCTGCGACCTTGTGGTTGGCTTGATTCCGTCTGAAGGTGCACATGCAGATATCACCGAGATTAATCCTTTTTTAGAATACTTGAAGAAATGTCTGATACAATCACTTAATATTTCAATCAAGGCGGCTAAAGGTGAGAGCATAGAAGAACCAGATGATTTTGATAAAGAACTTGTGCTTATTGAGAAAAATGTTCGAAAGACGGAGGCGATTGAGGGCGATGATACTATCATCCAACATAAATTGGATGTTTTTAATAATTTCCATAGGTTACTATCCGAACGTCTATCGGAAGCCTTGAAGCCAGTATACCAATTCTTCAATTCTATCCATACTAGCTATTACATTTCACTTAAGGGTGATACGATAGACCTAAAAGGGTTCATCACCGTGAATTCAAACAAGCCCTTGACAAGGAAATTAGTGGGAAATAAGCTTAACATCATCAAAAATGCAAAAAGTATTTTGTTTTGGCTCTCCTTTGAAAGCGTGAAAGATATTTATAACATGAAGGACATTTCCATTACGGTAAAAGCAGATGTGTTGTTTGATTTACACGGGTATTCATTCAATGGTGTAAGCTATAGCTATGGCAAGTATCCTGATATGGATGTGATTAACAGTTTTATCTCTGAAACAAAAGCTTCCATACTGAAGAAAATAAAAGCAGCAGCTACTAAAGAATAAATTATTTTTGATAACTAGTTTTTGTTAGTGTGTAGAGTTGTTTAAAGCGAGAGGACTATAGGTTAATAGGAGCGATTCGGCGGTGTGAGAGTGAAAAGGGGAGAGAAGGGAGTGGATGGGGAAACTATCGCGGAGGAAAAGCAAAGATTGATTGTTCGCCGTTTGGACACGGATTCTTGGTTGATGGTGAATGATTGATATGGGTGAACAAATACTTCAAAGGCGTGCTAGCCGGTTATCTTGGGGCGAACTATGCGAGTGGCCCTTTAACCGAATGGCAGATAGATGTGATAAAAGAGAATATTTCGCATTATTGTGAAGCGACGATAGACCATTCTCAGCTCTCATATCAAGAGAAAGAAGAACAGAAGTGTTATTGTTAATCGATGATAAATTGAAGGTTGGTTTTGTGGTTAAGGGGGCACGGTTCATGGCAATTATAGTTCAGGATTCACGATTATGGGCTATTTGCGGTTAATGGTTTGAGGGGTTCATGGTTGATGATTAGAAAGCATGGGAGGGAGGAGGCGCCAAATGAAATAAGGCCTGGAAGTGAGTTTCCAAGGTGTGAAGGATGAGATGAGAGGGATGGGGAGGATGATGATACAACGTGATAGATTCATGGGATACATTAGGGATTTGATTTAAGGGTAGATTGGGGCGTTTTATGGAAGAAATAATATCATCTATAGAAGTTCTGAAGGCATCATACGGTGACTGCCTCTTTGTAACCATACAGAACGAAGGTGCTGTCTATACCATTATGATAGATGGAGGGACTCCCAGTACCTACTCTTTCAAGAACAAAAAGCAGAAAACGGAGGCTGGCCCCCTAAAACTCAAACTATCAGAACTTCGAGAAAAAGGTCGCAGTATAGATCTACTTATCATCACCCATGTGGATAACGACCATATAGGTGGCATAATCAGATGGTTTGAAGAAGACCTGCCTTCGCCAGACTTCGTTAAACGTATCTGGATGAACGATGACGTGGAAATTTACATCGGGCAGGGGCTGGAGAATGCCTCATCACATGCTGCGGCGCTAAAGAAAACGCTGACTGATAAAGGTTTTTCTTTAGAAAATCAGAAAATAACAGGGGAAGATGAGCAGTTTGATTGGGGACGTATCGTGATTATAGCCCCCACGGCAATACAGCATAACAGAATAGCACGGGATATAGCTGAGGCTTTGGAAAATACCGTGAACAACCGGTATGATGTTGACATAAATACTATACTCGCTGAAACATATATTTGTGATAATGTGTCGCCCGAGAATGATGCATCAATCGCATTCATTCTACAGACAAATGACAAGAAGAACTATCTCTTCTTAGGGGATGCCAATATTGCCACAATTTTGTCTGCAATAAAAGGACTGGATGGCTTTGAACACCCGATACACTGCGAATGGGTGAAGCTGTCGCATCATGGTAGCAAGAACAATTTCAAACCAGAGCTTCTCCAAGAGATAGAAGCTGAAAACTATATCATCAGCACGGATGGAACCCGCTACGGGCATCCGGATAAAGAGCCAATATCATGGATTATAGGCAGGACAAATGCCAAACTGTGGTTCAATTATCCACAGCGTGCAGAAAAAATATTCACAGCGAAAGACAAAACAGATTATCCAAACTTAGATAAAAGAATCGAATCACTATAGAATGGAGTATGTTGATGAACTAAGGGCATTGACCGTGAGGGTAGAGAACGGCAGTGGTGTACTTGTAAGACCGCTGTCGGAGGAGTATGATTATGTCCTGACGGCTTATCATGTAATTAAACACTTTGACGGGAAGGACGCGAAGGAAATCACTATAGACCATCTAAGCGGAGACATAAGGGTGGAGGCGGTGGATGTGGTAAAAAACATCGATAGCGACGCTGCTGTTATTCTGGTTAAGAAGGTTGCCTGCAATTTGCGCTTTGCCTATCCAAAAACCACACTGCCCAATGAGGAAAAGAGATGGCATATGGGGTATCCGAACAACCAAAACGGCAAAGGAGAGGCAAAAAAATGTGTGGAACATGAAATAAGGAATTGGTTGGGCAGTTATGAGGAGAAATATGTGAAATACCAATGTCAGCAGACCATCGAAAAGTGCGAGATAGAAGGCATGTCGGGTGGTGGAGTGTTTGACAGCCATTTTCATTTATTGGGCGTGCATAGGGGATTTACTGCTGATTTGGCGGTTGAGCAGCTGGGTAAGTTTGTTATGATTCCGTGGGAGTGTTTTGAGGAAATTATCAGTTACAACAAGCTTCCGGAAGTTTTACCTTTTGACCTTTCATCACTGAAAACATTCAAAGAGCAGATATTCTGCTTTGGTGACAATCTAGGCGCAAGAATGAAACTAAAACAGCTGATGGCGCAGTTGGCTATACTGAAAGCTTCAATGGAAGACTGGTCGCCCAAGACCTGTTATGAAGCTTTCCAACAGTATAGACAGGCACGGCAATATGTGAAGAGCGCGGAACTTGAGGAGAATGACTGGGTATTGTTTGGCGAGTTTTTAGTAGCTATGAAAATATTGCTGAAAGAAAAAGGAATCAGTAACTGTGATGACATTTTTCCACATTTCCAATATGTGCAGTCGGAAAGGGATTTTGACATCTTTGAAGTGGACGACCATTTGGATCCCGATGTTCTAGGCAAGGTGAAGGACGATGACGTGGTGTTTGTAATAGGAGGTATCAGCGGCAAGGGGTATAAGCAAGATGTGAGATCAGGTGGAGTGATAAGAATCAATGACTCAAGGGAACCTGGCGGTATGTTCGACATTGCAAGGATGGGAAAGGATGTGTTTGGGGCATTCACCTTTGTCAATGGCAACCTTTTCAAAGAGGCAATGCAGGAGAACACAGATGAGATACAAGATGCGCAGGATTGCATAGAATTCTACCAGGAACTATTAAGCAAGAAGATATGGTCCAAAAAGAAAGATACAGAACGGAAAGCATAACCGTGTTTGGAGAGAACCAGAAAGTGGTTATCTTCATCACCCATCCGCTGGATTATGATAGTTTAAAGGCGGAATGGGAAACCATACGGAACGAAGTAGCTAACAGCCAGAGTAAGATTGATGACGAGTTTGAGCGATGGAATCACTATCTGTTCTTTTTGGTGGATGAGAAGTCCATGCGCGACATCAACCTGAAATACAAAATAGAGCATGACACCATCTCTTCACGTAAAATACTTGTCTCGCAGAAGGAGTATGCTGAGGATGGGTTTGAGGCTGTGGTGAAGAAGTATATACAGTATGCATTTGAACCCCACTACTTCGAGGAGTTGGATGAGTTTGAGAAGAACAGTGAAGTGGTTGCATTATTGAAAGACAGATAGTGTATGAAGCTAAAGACAATAGACATAAGAGCGTTCAGATTGTTTGGTGAAGAACACCTTGATTTTACCAACGAGCAGCAAGGTGGGGAAGGCAGTTGTGCCAACTTTGTTTCCATTTATGCGCCTAACGGTTTTGGCAAGACCTCGCTGTTTGATGCCATTGAGTTTGGCATGACGGGTAATATCCATCGCTTGAAACTGGGCAATTTCGATGAGCAGGTGAAGTATGATGGTAAAATATCAGACTTCAGCAGTTTTATTCATAACAAAAAAATGCCCGACGACAAAGTGAGTATCAAACTTGGTGTAGAAGACTTTGGGGACGGTGTTGTGGAACAAGTTGTTGAGCCAGACGCTGAGAAAGGAATGCTTATAGGAGATGGTCACAACGCCTTTTTCACTAATACGATATTGTCGCAAGACTGGTTTTCAGAGTTCCTTTCTGCAACGACAGCAGAAGAACGCTTCCGCTCGTTTATGCGCAATTTCCACCAATCGGACGACCTGTTGGAGTATCATAGTACGCTGAAATCGACTCTGACGAGCCTAAACCGGGAAAAGGGCAACAAGCAGCGTGCTTTGGACAAATTGAAAGGGCAGCAGACAAATGATGTGGATGAGCATATCATGGAGCGCCTTGAAGACGCGTTTGAAAAGTTAAAGTCAGATGGTATACAGATAGGTTGTCAGCGAAAAATAGACGAAGACAGCCTGACTAAGCTGAAATTGGAGATTGAAGTGGCTACTGGTAAACTTGAAGTGGAGAAAAAACGCGATGAGCAGACGTTGGAGAAAATACAGCGGCTGTTGACCGGACAGGGTGAATTGTTGACACCAGAAAAGATTGATGCTCACCGCAAGGCCATCGTAATACTGAAAACGCGAATAGAGGAGAATGAAAAGGCACTGGCAAAGGTGATAGAGTTAAAATCCCTTTTAGAGCAGGTAACGAAGTTACGACAAGACAGGAAGGTCTGCAGTGATGAGTTGGCTAGGCTGTCGAAGTTAATAAGCGGTTATGCACAATATAGGCAGATGCTCTCAGATGTTGAGAAACTTAACAAAGAGTTAAAAAGATGCGAGGATGAAACTCAAACTCAGAAGAAAGAAAAGGAACATATAGAACCGCTGTTGAAGGAGACGGAAAAACAGAAGGAAGAACTTGCCCGGCGGGTTACTGTGCTGACAAATAAATTGATGCAGTTAGAAACGGAATATTCTCAATATCGCCAACTCTTATCTGATATCGAGAACCGTGGTAAGACGGAAGTCAGTATTCAAGCTGGAATCGCAAAGAACAAGGAAGAACGAGCGGAGCTTGAAAAGCGAAAAGCCCGTCTCTTGGATATTCAAAAGAAGGTTACGGAACGTAGTATTGACAGCGTTGTTGAGGATTATAAGCAGCAGAGTCTGGAGCTGATAGGGATAAATCAGCGCATCAAACAAAAAGAATCTGCCATCAAGCAGGAAGAAGAAAGCATTAACAGACAGACCGCCTATCAAGGACAGGTGGAAGACCTGCTTGTGCGTGCCAGAGGGATGGTGGATGAGCTGAAGAATGGGGTCTGCCCGCTTTGTGGTCATGATTATGGAGCAACGGATGCACTTCTGAAGAGTATCGAGGACAATAATGCTGTTTCATCCTCCATAGAGGCATCCATGGCAAGAATTGCCAAACTGAAAGAAGAAATTGAGACAGATAAGAAAGGGTCTGATGCAATATACCAAGAAATAAACCGTCTTGTGGAGCAAGCGATTGCAAACCTTGGCAACGATATGGTGGCACAGGAGAAAGCTCTTGCAGAATTGAATACTTCGCTTGCTGAAACGCAGCGGATTATTGCAGAAGGCAAGAAAGCCCTATCAGAGAGGTTCAAAGATTTTGAGGGCTTACTGCAAGAGCAGATTCAAGCGCAATATGAAAATGCTAAAGCAGAAGCGCAAAAGGGGGTGGATGCTTGTGATAAAGTGCTGTCAGCATTGAAGGCAAAGTTAGGTGAGATTGCAACTCAGACAGAGAAAAACGATCAGAAGCGCAGCATAGCACAGTCGGCAATGCAAGCTATACTGAATAGCGAGGACTATCAGGTGTATAGCGGCTTACTTAAAGAAGGAGAAGTAGCAGATGACGAGACGTTTGCCCTTTGGAAAACAAACACAAAGGAGAAAGAGCAGTCGTTGTCAAGCTTTGATGCTAAATTGGTGGAAATTCAGTCAGCCATTGCCAAGTTGAGAGCGAATAAGGTAGATTTGGCCCAGAAAGTTGTGATAGTGGGTGAAATCGCAAAGCAGAAAACAGATTTGACAAGAGCGGAAAACTTGCTGACGAAAACCATGCAGTTTATCAAGAGAGACTGCAAGTTGGCAGATGTGAACGACGACACCCCAGTAGATGAGATACAAGAAAGGTTAAGTGTGTTGAAGAAAACATGTGAGGTCGGTGCTGCCCTGGCGGATAAGAAGAAAAATTGCCTTGGTGATTTAGAGACACTGATTGCTGCAGCTGGAAAATATAATCAACAGCAGTTGCTGAAGAAGGATATTGAAAAGGCAGAAGGGGAGTTGGCATACGTGGTCAATGGGCAGGACAATGTGAAGAAAGAAATTGCTAGACTACAAGATTATCTGACCAAGTATGTGAAGAATTTCTTCCAGGTTAAACTGATTAATGAACTGTATAATAGGATTGATCCCCATCCTGAATACAAGGAGGTGAAATTTGAATGTGACTTCTCTTTGACACGTCCTCGTTTGAATGTATATATGGGCAGCAGAGACGAGAAGAACGACCAGATAGTGCCTAACTTGTATTTCAGTACGGCGCAAGTAAACATATTGTCTTTCTGCATATTCTTGGCAAAGGCCATGTTTGCCAAGACCGATGACGGAAAGGATGTGGGTTGTATCTTTATTGATGACCCGATACAGGCTTTGGATGACATCAATATTCTTTCAATGATTGATTTGCTACGAAATGTGGCTTTCACTATGAACAGACAAATAGTAATTACAACGCATGACCAGAACTTCTTTGGGTTGCTGCAAAAGAAAATACCTCAGGACAAGTTTAATGCCTGCTATTGGGAGATATATGAGAGAGGAAAATTCAAACGAGTAGAGGCGTAGTAGAATAAACGAGAAGATTTAGCGAATGGCCAACTTCAAGATAATATCCATCAAGGTACTGAAGCCGCAAGAAGAGTTCCTGAAGTGGAACTATGGGCAATTAATTGAAGCCTTTGGCGACCCAGTGCCGGAAGATATTGCTCTACGTGTATCGCGGTATAAGAACATTCACAAGATTCTTGAACCCGGAACGGAATATCGCTTTCAAGAGATAGATGGTGCCCTGCCGGAAGATTTCTTTCAGGTCAAAAAAGACTATGAAGAAAATGAGCGCGTCATTGACCTAAGTGTGTGTGCCATTGTTGGACAAAACGGTTCTGGAAAGAGTACGCTGCTGGAGTTGATGATAAGGTTGTTGAACAATGCGGCCTTTGCATTGAAGAATGCTTACGTGAGCCATCCTTCAATGGAGCTGCAATTTGTGGAGGACGTCTATGCTGAAATGACTTTCCAAATGCCGGATGGCGTTGTTTATGTATTGCGTCAAGAAGGAACTGTGATAACTTGTGAAAGTGGTGGTGTTCCTTATTGGAGTTATGACTGTCGAAATGGCGAGCTACTGCCGCAGGCTGATGCTACAAGGAAACTGCAGGATTTCTTTTTCACTATTGTACTGAATTACTCAGCCTATTCGTTCAATCTCTATAATTTCCGCCCCGAATGGCGGGGCCAAATGCCTAATGACGGTTTGGAATACACAGATGAGGACAGATGTTGGCTCGGTGCCATCTTTCATAAGAACGATGCCTACCAAACTCCTATCGTACTGAATCCTTTTCGCTCTTTTGGGGAGATAGACTTCAATAATGAGGCAGACCTGACACGTGACCGATTGGTGCTGTTGTCTATTCAGAACGTGGATATGATGTCGGTACTGATGGAAGGGGTGAAGACGCACAGTATCGTGTTTGATACTAAGATGTCATTGTTGGAACAACCTAAGATTCCTTACAGTTCTCCGTTACTGGTAGATACTTTCATTCAGCTCAGGAACATATCACACCGTTATGACGTTAATGATGCTGTTTATAATAGATGCCAGCGGCTTTGTGACATTGTGATTGATGAATGGAGCAAAGTCCTTGACGTTGACTTGAAGGAAGAGGTGGCTGATACAATGCTGAGACAGGATATTAGAAGAGCGGTAAACTATCTTGTTTACAAAACCATCAAATCAACCAGGAATTATGCCTTGTACAGCAATTACCGTCAGTGTTTCGTGCTTCCTAGAGAAGTCCCTGACGATGTATTGGAGGAAAGTTTCACCTTAGCGAAAGAAAAGATACCTCAGCTGGTAAAGGAGCTTTGGGAAGACCCAACTCACGTAACGCTGAAAATACACAAAACGCTGGCATTTTTGAAGTTCAAGCACTATCAATTGGGTATGGGCAATGAGCAAGGATATGGAAGACATGAAGTCAGTGCCGGGAGATATAATCAAATTATCGAAGGATTGTACAATCAATTAGGAGGAGATGGGCAAAATACGTGGAAGCGGGAATTTCTGTTACCTGCGCCTTGTTTTGATGCTCGTCTGATACTGTCAGAGAAACGACTAGAGGCCGGTGGCGAAAAAGTAGTGCTGACTGAGTTGAACAGCCGCAGTTCGGGTGAAATGCAATTGCTGTATTCACTTAGCACCGTGCTGTATCATCTGAAGAATATCGATTCCAATATCATCGGTGGCAGAAATGCTGTGAACTACCCCTGTGTAAATCTGGTGTTTGATGAGATAGAACTGTACTTTCATCCCAACTTTCAGAAAGACTTGCTTTATGACTTGATATACGCTATCAGGAAGATGAGATATGGAGGCATACGAGCTGTCAATATCATCATTGCCACCCATTCGCCGTACATTTTAAGCGACTTTCCCAAAAGCAATGTGTTGTGTATGGAGAAGGGGAAAGTGTATCAAGATGCCTTGGAGGGAATGGGTAACACCTTTGGAGCCAACGTATATGACATCCTGAACAGCCGGTTTTTCATGAAGGAGTTTGTGGGGAAGTTTGCTGTCAGGAAGCTGGAAGAGATTATAGAGACGGTAAAAGAAGGTGGTGAAATAACGTTGGAGGAGTACCGTCAGCGAAAAGTTTTGGTAGATGTAATAGGGGATGAATTTATCCGGGAGAAATTGACAGAAGAACTGCTTGATAAACTGAACAGGCATGACCGCAGGATGATGGCACGGGAAGAGATTGATAGAATAGAGCGCAGAAAGCAGTATCTGGAGGATTTGATAAATGCTCCTGCAGAAGAGCGGAGAGTGGAGGAATGATAGGAATAAGCTATAATAATGAAACTCCCGTTTATGATGCTTACATCTGTAAGATGCGAGACCACGTTCAGTTGGACTTCATTCGCTATAAAGGGCCTGTTGATGGTGATTGCAATCGTTTTGTCAATTCTTATTTGAGCGGCGCTCAGTATGAAGCATTTGTGAATACACCTGTCAATCAGTTGCGGTCGCTTGTTGAAGATGTAGAACGTAATTTCCCACAGTTGAAGCGTTGCCGTGAGGGAACATTGAATAAAGGGAATACGCCGCTATACCTATTTCTAGTATATCACTTTGTGGAGCATGGTTATAAGAACGGGTTTCAGGAAAACAAGATTCCATATACACTACCCAAAGATGAATTGATAGAATCGGTAGGAATAGATGTTTGCCCTTATTGCAACAGGAACTTTATATATACTCAGAAGTCATTGAGGAAGGTAAAAGTGGTTCAAGCGGAACTTGATCATTTCTACAGTAAAGAGTTGTTCCCGTATCTGGCAATAGCAAAGTATAACCTTGTTCCAAGTTGTCCGTGTTGTAATGGGTACGGGGCAAAGTTTACGACGGATGCATATAAAGAGAATATGGTGAATCCATACGAGATAGGAAACGCTGATGACTATATGGGCTTCAGACTTCGTGTCAGGAATGCCAAAGTAACCTCGCTTGATACGTTGGCCAATGGGCTTTCGTTTAAGATGTTGGCCAAGAAACCAGGTGTACAATCAAATATAGATGTGTTGAATCTGGAAGATTTGTACCAGCATCATACAGATTATGCCGCTGAACTATACTTTAAAGGCATTGTTAAGGCCAATCGCTTGTATCGTACCAGCCTGAAGGGATTATTGAGACGTAAATGCATCTTGCTCTCGGATGATGACATCAAGAGAATCATCGTGGGTAATTATGTGAGAGAACAAGACTACGGGAAACGCCCGTTAGCCAAGATGATGCATGATGTGGCAGAGGATTTAGGATTGATTTAGGCCTGAAGTATAACGTATGAATCTCGCTGTAACTGAATCTATGAAACTTTGTTATGCACACTGGATATGATAAGGAGTGATGAAGAAAAGAGGACTATTATTGTTCATGAAATACTGATACCATCGCTGAAGAGACTTTATGCGGTTGATTATGACAATATTCGCTTTGGAGTTTCAGAAAGGAATATCTGTGCTAGACTAGCTTATCACATGGAGAACCTTATGCGCAGATATGACGAGGTGAGTGGTGATGGCTTATTTCATGACTACTTCGCTGACGTAGAGTATAACCGTATGGGCAATGGTGATCTGAAGCATTATGAAAACAGCGCTCATAGACCTGTGTATATGGTGAGCGATTTGCTGATTCAAACGAGAGGCTATGGTAGAAACTATCTGGCTGTTGAAATGAAGAGAAAGGGGAATCGTAGGAACGTTGATGAGGATAAAGAAAGACTCATGTCTTTGGTATCATCTCCACCCAATTATGAACAAGCCCATAAATGTGTGTATGATACTTTGGTGGGTGCTTTTATTGAGTATTCAAAAAAAGGAGTATGTGTGGAGCTCTTTGAGAATGTTGAAGGTAGAGGCGTAAATACTGAGAATATTGTCTTGACGTACAGACAAGACGATGCTGGCCAAGGCAGTCTGACATTGTAATGGATAAACAATGAGGGTGAACAACGCTATACGAATATGAACCATTTACGGTTAATGGTGACGGGTTAAGAAAACATAATAATTGCAATCAAAAGTAAAGAGTTTGAGCGAGAATAGTTAATTTTGCAAGGTAAAAATGAATTGTTATGAATATAGGAATCTTCAATTATCTGTTTGGAACAAAGGCAATCACGGAAGAGGCGATTCGTGATTTTGTGGCTGATACCAACGTCAAGAGAATCTGCTTCTCTCGTATCCAGACCCATGCCCTGTGGAAAACGGATGAGGGTGAGGATATGATAACAGTGCCATTCGGAGACTCTATAGGATTGCTTTTGAAGGAACAAACGGGTATTGTCTTGCGAAAATCGAGTAAGGGCAACTACTACAAGAAGCTTACTCAAGAGGAATACGAACAAGCAAAGAAGTTTGTGGACTCGTATGCGAACGTGGTATTTCTAAGGGATCTGCTAGATGTCTCAGTCGCTTTATCTTTGAATTTTAAGTCGGATGGTGAGGCTCGTACGCATATTGGCCAGTTGGAGAAAAGTGCCAAATACGACAATGATGAGAAAGCTGTTGTAGAGCTTGCTTCCATTGTTGATGAGTTTATAGGTAAGAATCCGTTGTATGCCAATGCGGACTATCTGTGTGCGGTGCCTCCATCAAAGACGGGTGTAAAGAACTTGCCAGTCAGGGTAATTGAAAGATTGAAGAATTTCAAAGGAAAGAATATCTCTGATAGCATTGTATGGACTTCTAAAACCGAAAGCCTTAAGAATGCTGAAGGGGCAGACAAACTGGAAATACTTAAGCACTCCGGACTGGAAATATCGGAAGGCGTGGATTTTGAAGGTAAAGACATTGTCGTGTTGGACGATTTGTATATGTCGGGCATCACGTTGCAATACGTGGCCATGAAGTTGAAAGAGTCCGGCGCAGGGAAAGTGTATGGCCTGTGCCTGGTGAAATCGTTTGGCAACAAGTAAGATGTAGAGGTTATGTGTGAGATAAAGGATGTACAAGCTATCTATAGCTTTATGAAGATAAGGGGTATTGGTGTGACTCGCACCAATAAGGAATTGTTGTCCTATACACAGCAACTGGGCTCGATGTGGAAACTTGAGGACTGGTTGTTGTCTGTGCTCACAGCGGAACAGAAAGCGGAGTATTACTCGCAATATGAAATGGTGGAAGGGCTGAAGATAAAGAGTCTTGAAGTGTTCTTTAACACGGTACTTGACCAGAGTTATCCTTCCATGCTGAAGAATCTTTTGAAATTGAACACCCCTCCAGTGCTGTCAATGATTGGAAATGTCCAACTTCTGACCAATAGGAAAGTGGGGTTCAGCGGTTCCCGCAAGGTGTCGGAGAAGGGGATTGCCGTGACACGAGACTGCGTAGAACAATTGTCGAGAGAGAAAGACGTGAGTATCGTCAGTGGATATGCTCAGGGTGTGGATAAGGAAGCTCATTACACAGCTCTTCAAGCTGGTGGCAGTACGATTATCGTATTGCCCAATGGTATAAGCTCGTTCTATGTGAGACAGGAACTGAAGGATGTGTGGGACTGGAACCGCGTTCTTGTTATCAGTGAGTATCTGCCAAAAGACAAATGGTCGGTGAGCAGAGCGATGAACCGTAACAATACCATTATCGGGCTAAGTGATGCTATGGTAGTGGTTGAGGCCGGACTGACAGGTGGCAGTCTTGACGCTGGTTTGCGGTCGCTGGAGGACAAGAAGCCGCTGTTTGTTCCTGTCTATTCGGATTATCCTGAATCAGCTCTTGGTAATAGAATGCTTCTGGAAAAGGGCGCAAAAGGAATTGGACGTAACAGGCAAAGCAATAGAGCCAATGTGATGGCGTTGTTTTGAGAATAAAAATTAGCTAGAGGCACCCGCTTGAAAGGGATGCCTCTATGGTTTAAGTTTTAAAGGTTGACTTGGCTTTCCCCTTCGGGCCATCAAGTTAAACCTTAAAAGTTAAATAGTCAGGATTGGTCGCTAAGTTCACGCCTGGTAGAGTTCATGGCATCACTTGGACAAAGGCGTCCGCCATATACGATTCGTCTGTCACTGACCTTAAGTCCCAACTCGGGCTTTTCCAGGATTTTGGCAGAGGGCCACTGCTTAAGGGCGAGTACGAGCACACTGATAAGCTCGGGACGGGCGAGGCCTGCGGCACTGAATATTCCTGCCGGTCAATGGCATACGGTTAAAGCGTTAGAGAGTGGTTCTGTGATTCTGGAGATGAAAGATGGGGCGTATGAGCCGCTGGGGAAGGCAGATGTATTGGAGTTATAATCTATCGCGGAGAAGGGCGGGAAGTGGTTGGGAGAGGTTTATTTTTTTGTCAAATTATTATTCAATTAAAATGGCTGAATTCTTTAAGAATTTATTCTCACGTAGAATGGGACTTATTGATATATCGTCAGTTACAATAACCAATACTATCAATCAAGACATAATCAATGCTATTGGTTCTTGTTACGACCTTCTTTGTAAAGATTTATCTTCTGCACGAAATGAACTTTATTATTCAAGAACGGATTTCATTACCCAACAAGATTTAGAAAGAGAACTTTGGATTCATTTTGCAAATAGACGACTATCTGAATTTGAACAAAATGGGCGTTATTATTTGGTATTTAATGAGTTATTAGCACAAGATGATATTCCTTGGAATAAGATATTAGATTTGTTAGAGTATGTATGCAAATGGCTTAGTATTAACATAGAACATTATTCTTATCTTGAAGATATCTTAAATGGGTTTGAGTCTAATATAAACAAAGAATTCGACAGATTAGATTATGGATATAGAGTTCTAAACCATTGTATTGTGGAAGTGACTTCTGGTTTTGAGATAGAAGCAATTAATGAGGCTATTACAAAGTCTAAAGGTAATGTAGCCAATCATTTACAGAGGGCTATTCAACATTTATCTTCACGCCCGAATCCGGATGTTAGGAATTCTATTAAGGAGTCTATTTCTGCAGTAGAAGCAATTTGCCGAGAGCTAACAGGGGAAGATTCGTTGGGAAAAGCTTTAAAAAGGCTTGAAAATAAAGGTATTGTAATTCATAAGATGCTTAAAGAAGAATTCACAAAGTTCTATGTTTATACGAATGATTCACAAAGCGGGATTAGACATGCGTTGATGGACAAAGAAGGTATTTATGTTCCATCCAAAGACGAGGCCTACTATATGTTGGTGTCATGCAGTGCTTTTGTGAACTATCTTAGAAGGAAGGCGACTGTAGTATACGAATAATTATTAAATGTTATTTGGTGTATAGTTGACGTAACGTTATAAACAAAACAGGGTCTTGCTCAATTGAGAAATTACGTTTTATAATTACTAATAGTTTGTTATGGAAGTAAATACTTTAAGTGTTATAATATACATTCTCGTTCCAATTCTTGCAGCTGTGCTAGGAGGATGGATTGGTGCATTTTGGGGCAATAAATATAGAGAGACCAAGGATTTGCATGAAAAGGGGATGAGGTGCAATCTTTTATTCTATGAAAGTTAAATTAAAACCAAGTGAGGTAAGACAATCTCTTTCAAGACAGATAGATCAACGTCATATTTTAGAGGTGTTCGATAGATTAAAACAAGAAATTAATTCTTTGAAGCCGGATTTTTTGGAATTTATCCCAGTTAAGCTTGTTTCATGCATTGAAGATTTCTATCGTCAGATTTATGCGAGCATAATTGATAATAAGGCCTTTAAAAAGAATCTAGTTAATGTTAGGAGTTTAAAAGAGTTAAAGTTTGATTTTGAGATAATTAAGAGCCTAGAAGATGATGAAGTATCTTTAGGAGAGTACATTTCATATTTATTCCCCTGTAATAATCTAAAAGGAATTCTCTCTAACATATCCGATCTTTTAGGGGTTGATTTTGCAAAAGAGATTAAGGCACTTTTCAAATCCAAGCAGGATTATGATGATTTCTTTGTTACTATAGAAGAGATATTTACAATTCGTCACAGACTCTGCCATGAGGCTTCTGTAGTTACATCGTTAAAGAAAAAAGATGTGACTAAAATGATAGATTACTCCTATCACTTCTTACACTCCTCCGGACTCATTGTCCTAGGATTTCTATATCCTAACTCTCCTATGACGACATCAGAAATGAAAGCATCATCAGAGAAGTCGTATAATGAGGCAGAAAAGGAACTAACCGATCTGATTAAGAGGATTAAAGAAGGGTTGAGTAAAACCGATTTTCCGGAGACGTTTAATTACATTGAAAAATGGAAGGAATACAGAAAGGAGAGAGCTAGAGAAAACGCCGGTAACTTTGCAGAGGGTGGTTCAATGTACCCGATTCTCTACTTGATGGATTTAGAAAAGATTACACGACAAAAGATAAAGGAGTTAAGGACTGACTATAAATGGTTGTTGCGTTAAATGTTAGGTTAGTTGGAGCTGTTTTTGGGGTGGATTTGAGGTGGCGTTGAAGGGTGAAGAGGTTGTGTGGATTGCCGCTTCTGCCGGTGGGCGGTGGGATGAAGGTTTGAGTATGTGATAAAGGTGGGAGAAAAGTGTTTTTTTAGCTCGCTATAGGCTGTGCCTGTAGCGAAACAGATTGAGCCGGTGGGTGTTAGGGGTGATGAGGCGTTGTGAGAGTGAAAAGGGGAGAGAAGAGAGTGGATGGGGAAACTATCGCGGAGGAAAAAGGGGGATTGTGAAGCATGATGGGAGTTCGGTATCGGTTGCGGGGGAGACAATATGATTATTGATGATAAGATTCTTGATAATCTGACGGAACAAGCTAAAGCTAATTCTCGTTTACGAATGGCTTTGGACCTCCGCAACACGCCGGACGACCAAAGTCAACGAATGCTAAACACCCTGGAGCCCGGCACTGTGATGCCAATCCATCGGCATCGTGCCAGCTCGGAGACGGTTGTCGTTATTCGTGGAAAGATCCGTTGGATATTCTATGATGAGAAGGGTGTAGAGACGGAGCGAGTGGTGCTTGATGCTGATGGGGAAAAGAAAATAGGTTGCAGCGCTGGCAACACTGCAACCTATCAAAAGACAAACATTCTGCAATTTGCAACTTGCAGAATGCAAAACTGTTAGAGACGTTTGTTGTGGTCTCCTTCTGAGGTCACAGCGCAGCTAAGTCTTCCGTTTGACTTGGCCATGTTGTTCTCCCACTGCAAAGGATGCAGGTTTGACAACGCATCTCTGCCACCTTTGGACTGCGGTGTGATGTGGTCGATTTCCCAGCCATAAATTGATGAGCGATTTCCGTACTCGCTGAACCTCATCCAGGCGCCACACTGGTCTTTGCGATACTTGGAACCGTCGTAACCTGGTACGGCTTGTCCCTTGTTCCAAACTTGAAGAATGAGATTATCTTCCATATTTTTTTATTAAGTCCTCTCTGCCTCCTTTAAGCAGGGTTTTAAGTTCGAGGACTCATTTTTTACTATGGCAACTAAGATGCCAGATGGTCGAAGAATGACATAATGGCGGTTTTTATCTGAAAATTTCGTGAAAATTGAACGAAAATTAAAAATAGATTCATTTAATTTAAATATTTATTGTATCTTTGCACCGTTATTTAATACTGATCAATTATGATAGCAGAGTTTAAAATCAGGAATTTCTATTCGTTGCGGGATGAGCAGACATTGAGTTTTATCCCTACTAACGATAATACGTTTCGTGATATATACACCGAAGAGGTGGCAGACGATGTCTCGCTTTTGAAAATAGGCTGCATCTATGGCTCCAATGCTTCGGGTAAGACAAATATTCTGAAGGCACTTGATTTCTTCTCTAAGTTCATGGTTGATGACAGTTTGAACAAAGGCGATGAGATTGGATTTGTGCCTTTCTTGCTGGATGAAGTGTCAGAGAAAGAGCGGACTCAGTTTGAAATGACTTTCTATCTGAACCGTGAGAAGTATAAGCTCAGTCTGGTGTTGGACAAGAAGGTTATCCATGAGGAAACCTTGCAGGTCTATTCATCATTTCAGCCTACTTTATTGTATAAGCGTACTTATAATGCTGAAAGGGATGCTACAGATATCATGTTTGGCGGAAAAGTGGGCTTGGTCAAGAAAAGCAGGGAGGCCATTGAGGGTAATGCTATCAACAACCGAACTGTTATCGCTTCATTCGGAAAGTCAAATGTGGAGAAGTCCAGGTTGAATTTGGTTTATGAGTTCTTTTCCCAGAGGATTGCCCCCATCATGTATCCCCAGAGCAGTCTGATGGGCTTTACGAAGCGTAGGATTACTAAAGATAAGGACGGACGTTTGAAGAAGTTCATCCTACATTTCCTAAAGGCATCAGATTTCAATATCTCGGACATCGCCATTCATGAAGAGGAGGTGAATATTACTCCGGAAATGGAGCTGATAATTAAGAATACTCCTGGGATGCCCGAGAAGGCAAAAGAGGAAGTCCTGAAAAAGGGGACGCTTCAATCGGACGAGATGTTTTTTGTGCATCAAACCAGCAATGGAGACAAGGAGCTTTATGAGGAGTTAGAGTCGCGCGGAACCAAGAGATATATGGGATTGGCTGCAATCCTTTATGACTTGTTAGTTCACGGCGTCATTCTTCCTGTAGATGAAATAGAGACCAGTATCCACTACGAATTGCTTTCATATTTTATCAAAGTATTCCTGGTGAACAGTAAACGGGGAACTCAGTTAATTGTTTCAACTCATGACATCAACCTGCTGGATGAGGATTATATCCGTAGGGATGTGATTTGGTTCACGGACAAGAACGATGGTGGCGAGACTCAGCTGATTAGGCTGTCAACCCTTGGTCTGCACAAGACATTGTCGGTTTACAATGCTTACAGGCAGGAGAAGCTTGTGGATCTGCCTTTCCTTGACAGTATTTATATGGACATGGATGAATACTATGAGCATCAGACAGAGGAATAGAAGAGAGCGTAAGAGCATAGCCATCATTGGCGAGGGGCTGACGGAGTATCGCTACATAGACGACATGCGCACGACTGAACGCTACAGGTTCAGTCTGGTGCCCGGTATCCCCAAGCATTCGGACCTGGATGATATAGTGAATCTTGCCAATGAGCGTGTGAAGGCAGGGTACGACTATGTGTTGTGTCTGATAGATATGGACGTGATAGAGGGCAACCACGAGAAGATGGAGCTTTACCGCGCACTGAAGAGGGAGAATCCCAAGATCTTCTTTGTGGAGTCCAGCCCTTGTACAGAATACTGGTTTCTGATGCACTATATGCCCAGGCCATCAAGTAAGGAATATGCCAATTACGATGCCGTGGCTCAGGAACTAAAGAAGCACATTCCCAACTATGACAAGACTGAGGCATTCTTCAACAAGACCCATATCTACAGGGAGTTGAAGGAGAAGGGCGATATGGCACGGGCCATTCAGATGTCTCGTGACTTGGATGAATTGCGTGAGAAGGAACCCGAGGTATACAAGTCCTACTCTCAGATGTATAAGCTGTTTGATGTTATTGAGGAGATAATGAAGTAGGGGGTAAAGAGATGAAGCCTGGAAGTATGGAGTAATACATAGAAATGAAGCAAGTATTGACGTGTATAAACAAAAGAAACGATATAAGTAAATGATGTTATGAAATACCTATACATTGACGCAAATAATAGGGTGTCTTTTGATGAGGACAATTATTTTCTTAATGGGAAGCCACAGTCAAACGAGCATAATGAAGATGCCTCGCTTTTGGCTAAACGGTTGGCGTCTTCAGTAGTTGCAGAAACCATTATACGTCTTTCTAATGCGTTTAAGAATGTGGCAGTTCTAACTGCTGCCGGCACTTCAATGGACAATGGTGCTAATAGCGGCAAAAGTCGTGAAGGCCTTTGGAAATGTTGTGAACAGGAGATTAATGCACTTTATGATGCATTGAAAGATAAAGGCGAAACCCTGAAGGCCAATTTAGACAAAGCAAAATCAGATAATAATATAGAAGATTTCCTTTCTATCGTTGTTATTTACGAAAAACTAAACGGGGAAATCACAGTTGATGGAGAATCCTTGCGTGGAAAACTACAGCAAAAGATCTCAGATGTCTGCACGTTAAAACTGGATGCTAGTAACATGCACCATGCAGACTTCTTACGTAAACTGACAGCAAGAAAACCAAGTGATCCAAGAGTACAGCTATATACCACCAATTATGACACGCTTTTTGAGCAGGCTGCCATGCAAGCAGGATTAACGGTGATAGATGGTTTTTCTTTCTCTAACCCTCGAAAATTTAATGGGGTGAATTTTGATTATGATATAGTATATCGTGAGCGCTCGCGAATAAAACCAGATGAAAGTTTTATTCCCAATGTATTTCAGCTTTTGAAAGTTCACGGCAGTATAGACTGGTGGAAAAGTGCGGATGGAAATATATATCAAAAAGATGACGTGCAGTCTCCTTGCATCATTTATCCGGCAAGTGATAAATATGAAAGCTCATATGAGCAGCCCTATATAGAACTTATTGCACATTTTCAACAAACACTAAGAAAAGAAGGGACGCTCCTGATAGTCATCGGATTCGGATTTAAGGATAAGCATTTACAAAGTATCATTAAAGAAGCAGTTAACCAGAATTCTCATTTCCATCTAATTATAGTTTGTTATGGTACAGAAGATGGAGTCGAAACAGGGATTCAACCAAACTTTGCATCTGATTTTATCATCGGTGAAGAGATGAAGGTGCCATCTAATGTTTCAGTATTGTTTTCTACTTTCAAAGATTTTGTAGAAGCATATCCTCTTAACCAATCGTATACAGATAATTCCAAATTACAAAATGCAACCATTTGACCATCATAAGTTTTTGGGCTATGTCGCCGAGGTGACACCTGGATATATAAGAGTCCAGATGCCATCTGCGTTGCACCTTACCAGCTTCTATCATCAGGGAGAGGTGTACAATGGTGGCAATGTTGGAAGCTTTGTAGTTGTAGAAGGAGCAGAATTTGGTTTTCTTGGACGATTGTTCGAGTTAACCTTGACCCAAGTTGAACGTCAGGCTATTACAGAGCAAAATCTTCAGCAACCAGAACAGACATTTCATCCTGTCGCAAAAGTTGAACTCCTTGCATTATTCTCCGTATATGCCCCGGAAAAAATTATCAAGACAGTTTCTCGCTATCCGGTAATCGGGGCAAAAGTTTTTTCTTGCTCAAATGAGCAAATCGGTCACTATATTGAGACGTTTGGTATAAAACCGGAGAGTATTAAAGGAGCACCATTTGTTCCATTAGGCAAATTGACCTCTAATGGGCAGGAGTGTCATGTGTCACTTGATTCTCTCTTCGGGCGTCATTGTGCAGTTCTTGGCACAACAGGCGGAGGTAAGAGCTGGACTGTAGCAAAGTTGATAGAACTCTACACAGAGCATACAAAGAATAAATGTATTCTTATAGACGCCACAGGAGAATATGCGACAGTTGAAGATCAACAGAATAGTATTCAAATGGGCACAGGTGATTATATTTTCGATTATAAGAACCTGACAGTAGATGAGATGTTTTATCTTCTTCATCCGTCCGCAAAAACACAAGTCCCCAAACTTATGGAGGCTATTCGCTCGTTGAAGATGGTTGAAATTGATAATGGGGGATCTTTAAATGTCTACTATGCAAAAGACCCTAACGACCCTACTAAATTCATCAGAGGAAATGTCTTTAAAGCGAATAATCCAAAGCGGCCACTTCAAGTATTCTATTATCAGCATATCAATGAGATTGAGGATCGCACTTGCCGCTTTGATTTCAATTTACTCGCTGCTCAAATAACACAGGAATGCGTTTGGGATACCGATCAGAGAGCCCCGGCAAATTACGGTGGGAAGGTAGATAATGATATTTCAAACTGCGTTAGCCTTATTTCACGCGTTAATAATATCTCTTCTACGGGAGAATATAATCAGATATTTGGGTTCAATAAGACCAAGTTGGGTAGAGAGACAAAAGATTTAACAGTCGCGATAGATGAATTCTTAGCTGGTGATAATAGTTGCATGCGTATTGATTTCTCGCGAGTTAGCTTTGACTATCAAGTTCGAGAAATACTTGTCAACGCTATTGGTAAGTATTTGCTCTATAAAGCCAGAGACAATAAATTTAAAGATTCCCCTCTGGTTATTTTTATTGATGAGGCTCACCAGTTCTTGAACAAAGCAATAGCAGATGAGTATTTTGCTGCAAAACCATTAGATGCTTTTGAACAGATTTCTAAAGAAGCGCGAAAATATGGTCTTTTCTTGTGCATAGCAACACAGATGCCTCGTGATATTCCATTGGGGACACTGAGTCAAATGGGAACATTCATTGTTCACAGGCTTATTAATGAACAAGATAAGAAAGCTGTTGAAAGTGCTGCATCTGCTGCCAATAGGAATAGTTTAGCTTATTTGCCTATTCTTGGTGAGGGCGAGGCCTTGATGGTTGGTGTTGACTTTCCGATGCCACTGACTCTTAAGATTAACGAACCCGTTCATAAGCCTAACTCAAATACCCCCAAGTTCAAGAAGAAAGATGAGTAACATTATTTTAGGGAGAAAAGAATAAAGAGACGGGCGACTGATAAGGAGCCGGTCTCTGTGGGAAGTGGAAGGCTCTGTGGCGCGATAGCGACACTGTGCCTGAAGCGGTGGCTATTGACCAGCATCGGCATGTTAAGATGTTAAATTGTTAAATGTTAAATATTGGGCTTTCGAGGAATCGTGAGCCCTGTTTTTTGTCAGCCATCCAGTAGATAGAATTGAGAATTTTGCGGAGGACTTTTGAGAATTTTGTTTGGCTAATTTGCTGGTTATGAGTTATGAATAGCGGTAATGGTGAATATTAAGAAAACTTCAATAATGGCCAAATATTGAAGAAAAAGTAGATAATTGGCGAATATCAGGGAAAAGGCTGATATTTCATAAAAATGCGAGAATTGCAAATAAATGAAATGAGAGCAGGGGGCGAAAATTGAAAATCTTGGGAGTTTTTGGATTGAAAATCTTGGGAATTTGGAAAGAGAAAAGAGTCAATAATGGGGATATATTGAAGAAATAGTAGATAAAATAACTGCATTTTGCATAGGATTAGATAGCCTTTTGAGCCTATAATTGTTAATTATAGTGTTATTTACCTATATTTTTCTTGTCGGATGAAATAAAAGTTGTATTTTTGCAAGCGATATGAATAAGGTTTATGCAACATTATCTGCTGATATAGTGGATTCTACGTCACTTTCAGCTGAGGATACAGTCAAATTGAAAGAGTCTCTTGAAGGCTTTTTCCCCGTGATGAAGTCGTTTTGTGGCGAAGCATGGGGAAGGGTGGTCCGTGGCGACTCTGTGGAGTGTGTGATACCTGAAGTGGCGCAATCGTTGCGAATTGCGTTACTCTTGAAATGCTATGTGAAGATGCTGGAACTGGATTCTGCCAGCAGGGCGAAGAAGAAGAAGGGAATAAGGGTTGTGATCGGTCTTGGCTCGCTGAGGATAAATGACAAAAAGAATGGGATCATCGACGGAGAGGCTATTTACAACTCTGGCCGCGAACTGGATAAGTTATCCGGATCGGACGGCATAACGCTGTCGCTTGTTTCAAGCGAGATGAACGTGGGCGGCTATTCTGCCCTGTGTGACATTTTGGGCTTTGTGGTGACACGGGCAACCGGTAAGCAGTGTCAGGTGTTGTATCACTTGTTGCTGGGTGAGACGCAGATGCAGATTGCCAAGAAATTGGGACTGGAACAGCCTACGGTGAACCAGCATGCGGCTGCTGTGGGTTGGAGCGCTATCCAGCGGGCATTGTCGAAGTATGAATCTGAAAACATATGATTATAGAACTATTATTGAGTCTGGTTTTGGCCCATCTTGTGGCTGACTTTATGCTGCAGACGGGAGAGTCTTGCAAAGATAAGAAGGAGAGGCACTGGAAAAGCCCGCATCACTATGTGCATGCTTTGATTGTGTTTGGATTGGCCTGGCTGGTTTCGTGGGATGTCTGCTTTTGGTGGGGTGCGCTGGCTATAGGCGTGGCTCACTTTGTCATTGATATGTGGAAATCGTACCGCGATGACAATGTGAAGTGGTTTGCCTTGGATCAGGTCCTTCATCTGCTGGTGATTGCCGGAGTGGCTTATGCCTGGACTAACTGCCATGATTGGAGTTTGCCATTTGGCATTGAGCTGTGGTATGTGGCTGCGGCCGTTGCCCTGCTCGTTTGCTGGAAACCAGCGAATATCTTTATCAAGCTGATGTTGAAGCACTATAGTGTGAATATGCCTGCCGAGAAAGAGAGCGGATTTAATGCTGGAGCGTTGATTGGAACTATTGAGCGGTGGCTGATACTGTTATTTGTGTGCTTGGGGCGTTACGATGCGCTGGGCTTGTTGATAGCAGCAAAATCAATTATCCGTTTCAGCGAGAAGGATACCGCCAAGACGGAGTATGTGCTGGCCGGAACGCTGCTGAGTATCTTTATTGCCGTGCTGGCAGGGATGATGGTGATTGGGGTGAAATAGAATTATAATACAATAGTATGCCGACGAGAATGGTTGATAAGGTGTGGTGAGAGTGAAAAGGGGAGAGAGTGGAAGGGGAACTATCGCGGAGGAAAAGAATGTTACTTGCATTTTTAATGCTTTTTGAATATTTTTGCTCAAGTTAGTTATTTGTTATGATTGAAAATGATAACAAAGATTTGGTAGAACAGTATACTTCTATGATGAAGGACCATGAGCCAAATCTCTATACGTCAGGGTCCTGGCCTATGGAAAATGGAGTTTATAAGCAGTATTCTGCTTATGATAATCAAAACAATTCGGTAGGGGGGACCAGTTATAGCCTTTGATTTATTTATTATGCCTACTTGGAGCTCAATTCTTAATGAGGCGAACAAATTGTGGGAAGTTAATCCCAGTAACGCTGTTAATTACATCGTTGAACAAAAGAATTCTTTTTTAAGGCGGCTTTCTGAAAAGACGAAAAGGAATACCATTTTGTATTTCTCTGGTTTCCTTCAGAAGCAACCGTCCAATGACTTGGTAATAAACGATTTGGATATTAATGCCTTTATGGAAAATGTTCATGGTCTTGATAAGAAGCTTGGGCTTGACTTGATTCTTCATACCCCAGGAGGTGATTTGGCCGCTACTGAGCAAATTATTAAGTATTTGAAATCTTGTTTCAATAGTGACATACGTGCAATTATTCCTCAGATGGCAATGTCCGCAGGCTCAATGATAGCCGTTTCTTGCAAATCGGTTGTTATGGGAAAACAGTCTGCACTTGGGCCGTTTGATCCACAATTAAATGGTGTGCCATGTCAGTCAGCGTTACGTGAGTTCTATAAGGCTGTGGATGATGTGTCAAAAAATCCAGCGTCGCTTGGCCTTTGGCAGACTATTATATCAAAATTCAATCCGACCTTTCTTACCCTTTGTGCTCAAGCCGATGAACTTGCTGAGGAATTGACGGAAAAAATTCTTGAGGATAAGAACATAGACAAGTCAACAAAGTCAAAAATCAAAGATGTTTTTGCAAAGAATAAGAATAGCAAGACTCATAGTCGACATATTGATAGAGACAAATGTAGAGAAGCTGGTCTTGATGTTATAGATTTGGATGCTGATAATGATTTTCAAGACCTAGTTTTGAGTATACATCACTGCTGTATGATATTAACAGAGAAAACTCCGGTAATCAAAATAGTTGAGAATAATATTGGAGGGTGTTACATAAGAAATGCTGGGGTTCCTGCACCTCCACCTAAGTTTAAAGTCCCAATCCCTCGTTAATGCGCTATTGGCAGAATAGTTAAGACAAATTGAAAATAGAAGAAGAGCTAGTGACCCCGAGCGGGTCACTAATAGTTTTGCGACATGGCATAATTTGATAAAGAGCTATTAAAGAAAATTTTGATACTTTTTTGCAATCTCAAGTCAGTTTTTCTAATTTAGCCTCATAAATACAATGAGAAATATGAAAAAAGAATTGACGAGATACGATAGTCAGAGTAATTGGCTTACTTGGACTAAATTAGCAAACCATACCGTTAGTTCTGCGGTAGATATTGTGAAGACATATCAGTATGGTTATCAGTTGGGATTGGCGAGATCACTTGGGCCTGAATATGCGACGGCTGAGCAGATTAGAGAGCTACAAGAGAGGCGTTTGAAGCATCTTCTTTTGGGTATTTTTGGGGCGTTGTTATTACTTCTGTCTGCAGTTGGAGAGTTGAATAGAGATTGAGCCTGCTGTTGGAAGAAGTGTGGCGGTTGGAGGTTTTAGTGAGGTTGGGAGATGAGTAATTGAACAGATTGAGCCGGTGGGTGTTAGAAGTGATGAGGCGTTGTGAGAGTGAAAATAGGAGAGAGAAGAGATAGGATGGGGGGCTATCGCAGAGGAAAAAAAGATTAAGTTAAAGTAGCCGGTTGCTGGGTGTCCAGCGGCCGGCTTTTGGTTTGTAGTAAAAGGTTGTAATGTTACAACCATTTCAAAAATAATTGTACCTTTATCCATCGGGGAGACCTAGATAAAAGATTGTAAATGATTATGGGAAACACTGATAACAAGACAGAACAACTGAGGAAAATCACGGGGGCCGTGTTGGGTCCGGTGTGTGCTATTCTGCTGTGGATGATGCCCATTGCGGGAATATCTGAGCAGGCTCATCACTTGCTTGCGGTAATGTCTCTGGTGGCTATTTGGTGGATTACTGAGCCGGTAGCCATCCCTGTGACTTCATTGCTGGGGCCAACGCTTTGCGTGGTGCTTGGGATAGCTCCGCTGAAGGATGCGTTTGATCAGTTTGCCAATCCTATGATATTCCTGTTTATGGGAGGTTTTCTTCTGGCTAAGGGAATGATGGTGAACGGGTTGGATAAGCGCATAGCGTACGGCATCATGTCTATGAAGTGGGTGGGAGATTCGCCAAAACGTATCTTTCTGGCCATCGGTTTGACCTGTATCCTCTGTTCCGGATGGGTAAGCAATACCGCTACGGCAGCCATGATGTTTCCTATTGCCCTGGGACTGTTGGGTGCGATACGAGAGATGATGGAGCGCAACGGCAAGACAATAGACCTGAAGAACTATAAATATGCCACCGGATTGATGCTGATGACGGCTTATGCCTGCAGTATAGGTGGTGTGATGACTCCTATTGGCACCCCTCCTAACATTATCATGATAGGTTTTGTGGATCAGCTGGCTCCGGATGCTCCTAAGATATCCTTCTTCCAATGGATGATATGGGGAACGGTTGCAATGGTCTGTTTCTTTATACTTGCATACGCGGTGCTATGGAAGTTTTTCCCGTCAGATGTTAAGCATATTGAGGGAGCCAAAGATTATATCCGCCAAACAGTCAGCTCGTTGGGCGGGTGGACAAGAGCTCAGAAGAACACCGTCATTGCTTTCTTTGTAGCCGTAGCACTTTGGGTGGCGCCCAGTATTCTGAGCGTAGTTTATGGAACAGACTCCGGAGTGATGAAGTTCTATGATGGCCATTTCCCGGAGGCTATAGCGGCGATGGTAGGAGGATTGTTACTGTTCTTCCTGCCTGTGAACCTGAAGAAAGGTGAGATGACGCTGAGCTGGAAGGATGGAGTAGAGGGTATTGAATGGGGAACGTTGCTGCTCTTTGGAGGTGGATTGGCAATGGGCGCAATGATGTATACAACGGGCCTCTCCGGCTGGATAGGAAACGGCATAAAGGAGGCCTTGGGAGGCAACCCTTCCGAATGGCTCTTTGTGGGAGTCTTCTGCGTGGTAGCCCTTGTAATGTCTGAACTTACCTCTCATACGGCCTCTACGAATCTTATTGGTCCTATAGCTATTGGAGCTGCAATATCTCTGGGTTTCAGTCCAATTCCCGTTGCAGTAGGAATTGCCCTGGCATCTTCTCTGGGATTTATGCTGCCGGTATCTACACCACCTAATGCAATTGTCTATTCATCTGGCTACGTTCCAATTACAAAGATGATTAAATCCGGAGCCATCATAGACTTTGTTGGGATCATACTGGTTACCATCCCCGTAGTGATGTTGGTGGTTAAATATGTTATGAGGTAACACGCGGAGTAAAAGTCATATAGACCATATTCTGGTCATACATGTACTTGTAAGTCATGCTTTGGCTTGGGATGTTGCACTCCTGCAGGAAAGTGCCAATATGGAAACAGTGTGATGATGGGCGTTACAACGTTGGTGGCGGAGTTGGGTTATGAAGTGAGGGAGATTTGCCAGATAATCCTTATCTTTACAAAAATGAACGTTATGAAAAGACTTGCACTTTCAATCCTTTTGATACTCCCGATGGTCTATCAGACCGCTCAGGCTCAGCATACAGCCGGTCAGGCTCCATCCACTAAGTCCTTTACAATTCTAAAGCAGTTGCCAATCACTTCCATTAAGAACCAGTGGCGCAGTGGAACCTGCTGGGATTATGGAACGCTGGGTTTCCTTGAAGCTGAGATACTTAGAAAAACCGGCAAGACGTATGATCTCTGTGAGATGTTTGTGGTGAACAAAGATTATATGGACAACGCAACTCACTATGTGAGGATGCACGGTTACAGCCAGATATCCGAGGGTGGTTCCTGTGATGATGTGGTGGATGTGATCCGCAATCACGGAATATGTCCGGAGGATGCAATGCCTGCACCGGGCTCATTAACAGGAGATACGCTGGCCAACTTCAGGGTCTTCTTCCCTGAGTTTGAGCGTGAGGTTATTAGTGCGGTATGGAGTAACGGCCCACGTGAGCTTAACCGTTTTACCACAGAAGAGCAGGCTCCTCTGCGCAACAAGGAACCTAAGGCGCACTGGAAAGACAGCGTGCAGGCTGTGATTGAAAAGTACGTTGGCCGCTGCCCGGAAACCTTTGAGTACGAGGGCCGTACCTGGACACCAATGGAGTTTGCTGCGAGCCTTCAGTTGGATATGGATGACTATGTGAGTCTTACCAGCTACACGCATCATCCTTTCAATCAGTGGTTTGTAATTGAAGCGCCTTACAAGTGGCGTCTGAAGCCAAGCTATAATATCCCGATAGATGAACTTATGGCTGCCCTGGATTATGCTCTGGATAAGGGCTTTACAGTTGCCTGGGGCGGAGATGTTTCCGGCAACTTCAATATTCAACCTGCAGTATCAGACCTGCCGGACAGCCTTATGAATATCATCACCGGCCAGGCAGCAGCACCTGCAGACCCTCAGGCGCAAACCGCTCGCCTTCAGCAACTCAGGCAGGAGCAGTGGGATGACTGGACCTTCACATACGACCACGTAATGCTCATCTACGGCAAGGCAGTTGACGAGAACGGCCGCCCGTTCTACCTTGTTAAGAACACCTGGGGCGAGATTGGCCCATACAAAGGAACCTGGTATATGTCAAGAGATTACATTGCTCTCAACACCACCTACATCTTCCTCAACCGCCACGCCCTCCCAAAATCATTGCAGAAGGCTGTGAAATAATTTTTGAAAACAATAGATATGAAAAAGCACAATCCGCACCATTCAAAAGAGTGCAATAAGTCTAGAGGAGAGTACACTCCCCCAATTGCAGAGATTTTAAAGATTCAATCAGAGAGTGTTATAGCATCCTCTAATGGAAGCGGAGATATTCCGGGCATGCCTTGGGTAAAACAAACTCTTTTTGCATTAGTTTTAGTCTTCAGTCTCATTGCATGTACAAAACACTCTTCACAAGGCCTTGAGCCAGACGTAATTATACCAGATGCCGGGGATAAACCTGCAACTGTCACAATGGTTGCTCCACCTGTCAAATTTGTTGGAGAATCTAAATCCGCGATGGTTGTCAATGAATCTACCGGCCTCTCCTTTGTTTGGAGCGCCGGAGACCAGACAGGAGTCTACCCGGCTTCCGTAACAGGCCTGGCTCTCTTTACTTTAACCGGTGGAACGGGAACAAGCAGCGCAACTTTTAATGGCGGAGGGTTTAATCTAATATCTGGAGATACATATTATTCCTTCTTCCCATACTCAATGTCTGCCACTGATAAGACTGCTGTACCAGTAAGTTACTCATCTCAAACACTTACCACAGATAATGATATGGTTTCCCCGATGGCTAAAGATTATATGTACGCCTCTGCAGTTGCAACCGCTTCCGGCGCAAACTTCAGTTTTAAGCACATAGGTTCTTTTGTGAGGATGAAGATGGGCGGACTCACTGAGGGATTATCAGTTAGTAGCGTAGATATTATCCCTATGTATAACGAGGTTATTCAGACTGCAGCTGTAGATGTCACAAAGGCAACAAAACCTCTGACCTCAACAGCCACTTCACCAAAGTTAACCTTAACCACAACAGGAGTAACGGTTCCATCGGGAGACATCTTAACTCTCTGGGCAGCAATGGCTCCGCAGAATTTCTCCACAGATTCCTGGGCAATAGTTTCTCACATCGGAGATGATATTTACTCAGTTAGAGTAGATGGAAAAAATATTGAGGCCGGAAACGCATATCGTTACGATGCAACTCAAATACCTCCAACTGGTTACAGCCACGGTTTTTCAGAGGTAAGTGTAAAAACGGCAAAGAACTATGGAATAGGCTTAGGTCAATATTCTGCCATTACTTGGCTCGGAGACAACCACTATGCTGTGGTTCACGATAAGGAAAAGGGTGGCGGTATAGTTTTGTTTGACTTTGACATAGCAGCAGACGGAACAATTGGCGATGTCACAAGAACCACACCTGCAGGCACTTCCGGTTCAGCAGTTACTGATATGGATAACGAAGGTATAGCACTTTTCAATAGCAAACTCTATGTTACAGCTGAAGCAGATCAAAGCATCCGAGAGTATACAACAGATGGAACGGCTACAGGTAATACCTTTACGGTTCCTGCAGATATGGCCGTTGGAAAGATTACATCAAACGCCGGCTTTGAGGCCTTTACGTATAATGCTACAACTCATAAGTTTTGGACAACAACAGAGGCTCCGCTACAGAAAGACAACTTCATTCCACGCCTTCACAGACTCCAGAGTTTTGGAGAAGATTTCCAACCTGTAATGACATCCTCCGGCCGTTATCTGTATCAGATGGATGCACCACAGTATAGTAGTGAGGGAGCCACCCAATATGTTTTTGGTATTTCTGCAATGGCAGCCCTTGATGACGGCCGTTTGATTATCTTGGAACGTGAGGTATACGCCAATACTTCTACTTACACAGCTCACGGAGTTGCAAAACTATATGTAGTTGACCCTGTTAACGATACCGCCGGCATTCTGCGTAAGAGCCTTCTTACTACCATTACAACCGGTGTGATGAATCTTGCCAACTATGAGGGAATGTGTTTAGGCCCAACACTTTCAGATGGTAGCCGTTGTATCATCCTAATCTCAGACTCTCAGGGAACCGCAATGGAATACCTTCAGGTAGTGACAATCAAATAACGGGAGGCCATAATCAAATTAAGACAAGCCGGCAACTGAACCACCAGTTGCCGGCTAATTAATTAGAAATCAGTATAATGCGTTGCGCGGACAATATAATTGGATAGATTTTTTAAAAGATTTTTAGGGATTCATACTGTATAGTTAATCAAGATTTTGGTACTTTTGTTATTGTATGAAAAGTAAGTTATTGGTTTTGGGGTTGTGCTTGTTGATTGCGGCAGGGGCTTATAGTGAGCCGGTTGCAAGGGGTGCTGGTGTGATTGGTGCCGGTGTGAGTGGTGCTCAGACGGATAGTTTGGAAACGGGGGCGTTTGTGCTGGTGAGGGCAGTGGTGCCTAACGGGATGAGTGTGAGCGATGTGAGATTGCTGCCAACAATGGGGGAGATAAGATTTTTTGATGGTGCTACTCGTTATTTAGTAATAGACAAAGAGAATCTGACTATTGACGGGGAACCAATGGATAATGCTGAAAATAAGGATGCTACTAATGGGGAGATTAAGAGTGCAGAAGGCAAGACTGTGGAGGTGATGTTGGTTCTGCCGGAGCAAAATCTTAAGGGCAGTGATGTTGCCGTTCTGGTTGTTGGAACTGAGCCGTTTGTAAATCAGTACGGTACGTGGATGGAGAGCCAGGCTGTCTATACCGCCATGGTTGCAGGAGAGAAGTTGGAGTCCGGTGGGGTTTATATTTGGGAGACTCAGCCGGTGAAGTGGGAGTATATAAATAATAATCTGAATGTAAGCGCTTTATATCAAACCAATATCACATCACAAGTTGGAAGCGGGGAGTATTCCGGCATCACATATATCTCAGGAAATCAGTACGCAGTAGTTCACGATAAACTCAACGGCGGTGGCCTAACTCTCTTTGATATACCGCTTTATCCCGATGGCTCGGTGGGCCGTATAAGCAAGAGTGTGCCTGCAGGAACCTCAGAATCAGCGGTTTCCTCCAGAGATAATGAGGGAGTCGCATACGTGAACGGCAAGCTCTTTATCTCTGCGGAGGCAGACCAGTCCATAAGGGAGTACACCCTTCAGGGCAAAGAGACCGGCAGAGCGCTTGCTGTTCCCTCTGATCTTTCTCCCGATAAAATTCAGGGCAATGCAGGCTTTGAGGCTCTCACCTATAATGCTAAAACTGAGCGCTTTTGGACGGTGACAGAGAAGCCGTTGCTGGCAGATGAAAATTTTCAGTATTTGCTCCGTCTGCAGAGTTTTGGTAAGAACCTTAAGCCTGCGGGAAGGGCTCTTTATTTGATGATGAACCCCAATAAGTCTGAAGATGAGGTATCTGGGGCGTATGCATACGTTCACGGAGTTCCTGCGTTGGCAGAGTTGGATGATGGCCGGCTGATTGTTCTTGAGCGTGAGGTCTATGTGCCAAACGGGAACGTTCTTGTGAAGGCGTTGGGAGCCAGAACCTGGACAAAGCTCTATCTTGTTGACCCTGTGAACGATAAATCCGGCATTCTGCGTAAGAGCCTGCTTACTTCCTTTATAACCAGCTCTTTGAATCTTGCAAACTTTGAAGGAATGTGCCTTGGCCCTAAGCTGGAAGATGGCAGCCAGGTCCTGATTCTGATTGCAGATTCCCAAAACGGCTCAGGCGGCCTCACCAAAGAGTATATTAAGGTGCTGCTAATTAGATAAGGGGGCTTTTCATTTTGGAGCATATTTGTTAAATTTGTTGGTTAATGGTAATAACCAACACAAAGACTTTGACAATATGCAGTTAATTCTTTTATCGGGAGGATCTGGAAAGAGGTTGTGGCCCCTTTCAAATAATGCCCGCAGCAAGCAGTTTTTGCCGGTTCTTGCCTCTCCGAATGGGGGGATGGAATCAATGATTCAGAGGCTTGTAAGGCAGATTAACGCATCCTCTCTGAATGCAGAGATAACCGTTGCAACCAACACCGGGCAGCGAGACAGCATCATCTCCCAGTTGGGAGAGAAGGTGAAGATTGTGCTGGAACCGGAGAGAAGAGACACTTTCCCGGCCATTGCTCTTTCTGTCAGCTACCTTGCACTTGAGAAGAAGTGCCCTGAGGATGAGGTTGTTGTAGTAATGCCTTGTGATGCATACACAGAGAGCGGCTATTTTGAGGTGATTGGTAAAATGGCGGAGGCTGTTAGGCAAAAGGCTGCAGATCTAGTGCTTATGGGAATTGCCCCAACTGTTCCTAGTGAGAAATATGGTTACATTGTGCCTGAGACTTCTGTTTCCAACAACGGGGAATGGATTGCTGTTAAGCGTTTTGCGGAGAAGCCTAACGCAGAGAAGGCTGCAGAACTGATAAAGGAACACGCTATGTGGAACGGCGGAGTCTTTGCCTTCCGTCTTGGATATCTGAAAGAGGTTGTTGGCAAGTACATCACAACAAATACCTTTGAGGATATGGTTACCCGCTTTGCAGAACTGCCAAAGATAAGCTTTGATTATGAAGTGGTTGAGAAGGCTAAGTCTGTGACGGTTGTACGCTATGACGGCCTTTGGAAAGATCTCGGAACCTGGAACACTCTCTGCGAGGAACTGCCTGAGTCCTACTTTGGAAAAGTTGTGGCCGGAGATGGCAACGTTAACGTTCACGCAATTAACGAGTTGAACATCCCGATGTTTGTATCCGGTCTTAAAGATACCGTTGTAGCAGCCTCTGCAGACGGCATAATGGTTAGCGGAAAGGAGGAGAGCGAGAAGATAAAGGACTACGCAGACCAGCTGATTACCAGACCAATGTACGAGGAGCGCCGCTGGGGAACCTACAAGGTTCTGGACGCGGTTACCTACAAAGACGGTCGCGAGTCACTGACCAAGACAATCACCCTAAATCCCGGAAAACACATAAGTTACCAGGTTCACCACCACCGCAAAGAGGTGTGGACGGTTGTTGAGGGTGAGGGCGAGTTTGTGCTGGACGGAGAGCGCAAAACTGTCCATCCGGATGATGTTCTTGTGATTCCGGTCGGTCACAGTCATGCCATAAAGGCCGGCCCTAAAGGACTGACATTCATAGAAGTGCAGATAGGCTCCCCGCTAATAGAGGAAGACATTGAGCGCTTTGACTACCAGTGGTAAAATGAGTAGACGTAAGAAGGCATCCAAGATTTTTTACAAGCGGGTGGGAACAATATTCCTTGCCCTCTTCATCATTTTGGGTGTTGTGCTCTGCCTCACCGTGAGGGAGTACACTGCAAACGCCTACCTCTCCTTCTACCCGGAAGCCCCTAAACCTCTTAGTTTCCCGATAGATACGCTCACTAAAGACTCTACAGCAATCTCCTCCGCAGACTCTTTGAAAGCGCGTCCTGCTGCCGCAGTTGCAGCCTCGACATCTGTGGGTGCGGTGAAAGAGATATCAAAAGAGAGGGAGGTGGAGTTGGTGGATTCCTGTAAGGCGGATGCTGTTAAGTTCTTGAGGCAGAAGCATATAATTAAGGGTGCTGCAATCAGTGCAATGAAGGGGGACTTTGACAGCCTGCTGCTGGAGTCCATCTCAAATCCTGCATCCCCTGTGCATAAACGTCTTAGGAGCTGGCATCACTCCAAGAGTACCCGTGCAATGATTAAGCTGATGGTAATCAGGCAGGAAGACGGCCTTAGACTCCACTATTTCACATATGATTCTCTCTCCACGGTCTCTACGGTCAACTACCTGGTTAGTATGCTTAAAGAGAAGAGCCTTGAATATGAGGCTGTTGGCGTGAAGATGAAACTCTCTGCCACAAAATTCAAGGCCACAGTTCCTTGGAGACTTGTGATAGTTGTGAGGATAGTGCTCTTTATTTTGCTCTTCCTTATTTTTCTATTGTCTAAGATTGTATTCAGATTTATCTATAAGCAGAGGGGATTTGTAACTAGGAAGAAGGCAGAGAAGGTGCTGGGCTTCAGCCTGTTTGGTGCAATAGGGGAGCCGTCCACCTTTAATGACAAATACCATAATGCAGAACGCTGGTCTTCTCAGAATGCATTCATTGCAGAGAAGATTGCAAAAGCGCTGAATACAAACGCACAACAGCAAGTGAATGAAGCCAAGATTGAGTCTAAGCACAATGGGGATGCGTGCAAGAAGTTTATCAATGTGTTCAGTTTGTATGAGGGAACCTTGGAGAAACTGCTGGAGAGCGGGTTCCTGAGGGAGCTGCGTAAACGGTTTAAGTTCAACGTTCTGGGAGGGCTGGGCTCTGAAGCGCTGAATCCGGACTCCCCGTCATACAAGTTCCCGGATGTTGATCGTTTGATTAAAGAGAGCGGAGACAGACCTATGGTGGTCATTCATCCGGCTCTCTCTTCCAGCAGTTTGCCTTCACCATTCCTGGAGAATGCGGCCTTCAACCTAATGGTTACGGATGCCAAGGATGGCTGGGATGAAAGTGCCTCTGCAATCCACTCATACGTACCGGGTTGCGAGGTTGTGATGACAGGCCTTCCAATGAGTGAATGCCCACCTGTGAAGCGCTCCAAGAGGAAAGCTCTGAAGAAATACCCTAAGGCTACAGAACGTTACTCCTTCCTTGTCCTCCTCACTGAGTGCTACACTAAACTGCTAACAGAGAGAACAGTACGCTCTCTCTATGAATCTTCAACCAATAGTTCTGCAACAGAAGTTCCTATAGAAGAATTGATGAACGTTGAACTGGATGGGTTTAGCTACAGTGTGCAGCCTTTCAGGCAGCGGACAGCCAACGTGATTGGGCACTTGCTTCCGAAAACCGGAGCTGCAGGAAGTGTTGCTGCACAGTTTGGCGGTGCAGACTTTTTGGTGGTGATGAAGGCAGGGTGCAAGGTCTCTAGTGGGTTCTTTGAGAATCTAGCTGGCGCGGCTGCATCCGGAGTAAAATGTATGCAGTGCAGGCTGGTTAAGGGAGAACCAAAGAAAGGCAGGCGCCCAAAGAGCTATAAGAGCGTAAGGATGAGAGGATTGTGGGCTCGCTACGGACTATCGGCAGAGCTACAGGAAAGCGGTTTTGTTGTTGCAACAAAATTGGCTCCTCAGCTGACTCTTCCAAAGGAGAGCAGAGGGGAGAACTTTTTCATAGACTATCTAAACAATACATACGTTTTCTTTTTGTAAATTCGCAAGGTTATGGAGAAGAAAGATTACAATACAACGAGAGAAAAACTCATTATGCCTGAGTACGGTAGGCATGTTCAGGATATGATTGACTATGTTGTCAGCATTCCGGATAAAGAGAAGCGTAACGAGCAGATTCAGGCGGTGGTGGCTGTTATGGGAACGTTGAATCCGCAGCTGAGAGATGTTGTGGATTTTAGACATAAACTGTGGGATCATATTCAGATAATCTCTGATTTTAAGATAGATATAGACTCCCCGTATCCGCTGCCTACGCGTGAGAGCACTAAGGTTAAGCCGGATCCTATTCCGCTGGAGACTGAGCCCATAAGGGCTACTTGCTACGGTCGTAACATCCAGAATATGATAGACTTGATTGCAGACCGTCCGGACGATGAGGTTAAAAAGCACATGATTAAGGTGATTGCTTCCTATATGAAGCAGCAGTACCTTATCTGGAACAAGGATTCTGTGGCGGAAGAGACTATATTTGAGGATATTAAGCGTCTTAGCGGTGGTCGTCTGGTTGTGCCTGAGGATGTTCATATTGGTGGCGGTATTGCAGATGCCACTACTCGTAAGCCTCACATGATGCAGGTACAGCCAAGCGGAACGAGCGGAGTGAATCAGCAACGCAATCAGCAGTTTAACAACAAGAAGAAGCAGAACCACAACAAGTGGAAGAACAATAACAAACAGCAGTAATGGCAAAAAGTAAGAAGAAACAAAAAGAAGAAGATCAGATAATTGCGGAGCAGGAGATGGCGGCTCCGGAGAAGCGTGAGGGGCTCTACCTTATCTGCGGATTGGTGGCGCTTGCCATTGCGGTCTACACCTTAATTGCGCTAATCTCCTATGTCTTCACTTGGGCTCATGACCAGAGCAGTTTTGCCGGCAACGAGATTTTCAACTCCATCACCACTGTAGAAAACGGCGGTGGAAAGATTGGTCTCTGGTGGGCAAACCTTCTCATTTCCAAGTTGTTTGGCTTGGGTGCATTTATCATTCCATTCTTCTTCTTTGGCGTGGCTTTGGTCTGCCTTAAGATTAAAAAGGTAAGGCTGCTACGTCTTTTCTTCATCACCGTTTTCGGTTGCATACTGATTTCCGTATTCTTCTCATTTATATTCTCTTTCACCCGTTTTGACCGTTGGTTCGGAAGCGGAGCGGGCGGCTCATACGGCTACTATGTGAACCAGTTTTTGAAGACTATGATTGGTTCCGCCGGCACGGGGGCCATTCTTATCATCGCGATAATTGGCTGGTGCATAATCATTAACAAGAGCCTTATCCGCAAGATAAGTGGCGGTATCACTGCCGTTGGTAACAAGGTTATGGAGGTTGGAAAGGGGAGCGAGCTTGAGGGAGATCTTGAGGGTGAGGAGTTTGACGGTGACTTGGATGAGAACGGAGATCTTGACCCGGATGAAGAGCCGGAAGATTTGAACTTTGATGACGAGCCTAACCCTCCGTTGGAGCCTGCTATATCCGTTGTAGATGAGAACTCTCCTGAGGTACCTGCAGAAGAGCTTGATGCTGAGGTTGCTGCGGCGGGTGCAGATGTGGCTCTGGAGGTTAAGGATGTTGAGGGAGAGGGGAATGAACTCCTTGGAGAATATACTGAGGAGGAGCTTCAGAAGACCTTTGATCCTCGTCTGGAACTCTCTCATTACGAGGCACCTACACTGGATCTTTTGGAGTCCTACAAAGATAAGTGGTACGAGGTTTCTAGAGATGAGATGGAGCGTAACAAGAACAAGATTGTTCATACGCTTGGAAACTATAAGATTGGTGTAACAAAGGTATCTGCCGTAAAGGGCCCAACTGTAACGCTTTACGAGGTTGTTCCTGCTCCGGGAATCCGCGTTTCTCAGATCAAACGCCTGGAGGAGGACATTCAACTTTCACTGGCCGCAAAGGGCGTGAGAGTGGTTACGCTTCCTGGTACCAATTCCGTTGGTATTGAGGTGGCTAACGACCGTCCGAGCGTGGTTTCTATGCAGTCTTGCCTTGAATATCTGCAGACCAAGATGAAAGAGCCGGGCTCAAAGGAGAGCGGGTACGCACTTCCTATCGCGATAGGAAAAACCATATCAAATGAGGTCTTCACATTTGACCTTGCTAAGACTCCTCACCTTCTGATAGCTGGTGCTACCGGCCAGGGTAAGTCTGTGGGTTTGAATGCGTTAGTATCCTCTATCCTTTACACCAAGCACCCTTCTGAGGTGAAGTTTGTACTGGTAGACCCTAAGAGGGTTGAGCTGAGTCTGTACTCCCGTCTGAGCAAGCATTTTCTGGCCTGCCTGCCTGATACTGAGGACAAAGAGACGCCTGTGATTACAGATACGGGCAAGGTTGTCAGGACACTTAAGTCTCTCTGCGTGGAGATGGATAACCGTTACAAACTCCTTGAGAGTGCGCGTGTTAGAAACATCAAAGAGTACAATGAGAAGTTCCTGGAGCGTAGATTGAACCCGGCCAAGGGTCACCGCTTTTTGCCTTACATTGTTCTGATTATAGACGAGTATGCAGACCTTATGATTACCGCGGGCAAGGATGCTGAGATTCCAATCACGCGTCTTGCTCAGCTGGCCAGAGCCATTGGTATTCACCTGGTTATAGCAACTCAGAGACCTACAACCACGGTCATCACCGGTAACATCAAGGCCAACTTCCCTGCAAGAATTGCCTTCTACGTCCGCTCATCCATTGACTCCCGCACCATACTTGATGAAAGCGGTGCAAATCAGCTGATAGGACGCGGAGATATGCTCTACGCAACGGGCAGCGAGGTAACCAGAGTTCAGTGTGCACTCATAGAAACCAAAGAGATAGATAGAATTGTTGAGTTCATTTCAAGCCAGGTGGGTTACTCTACGGCACTATATTTGCCGGAACCACCTGAGGAGGATGAAGGCTCGGCGGACGTACCGTTTAAGGTAGCCATTGGTGAGACAAATCTTGCCAGACGAGATGAGTTCTTTGACGATGCAGCCCGCCTGATTGTTGCAGCCGGCAGCGGCTCTGCTTCCTTCATACAGAGGAAGATGAACCTGGGTTACAACAGGGCCTCCAAACTCATAGACCAGTTGGAGAAGGCGGGAATTGTCGGGCCTGCAGATGGTGCAAAGCCGCGCCAAGCCCTTATACCGGACCTCCTCTCTCTGGACGATAAACTTGAAGAGATTAAACAGCAATTCGGGAAGTGAAACGCGTTAGTTTAATAGGATTGATTCTTTTTTGCTCTCTTTACTCCGCGATGGGTCAAGGGGGTGATCAACTTTTTCAGCAGGCATCAGATTATGTTTTTTCTGCGCGTAAAATCTCTTTTGTTATGACCGGCCGCTTCAAGGGCAAGGAGTACCAAAACAGGGGCTTTATTGTGGCTCTGCCGGAGAGGGGATACCTTAAGATTGAGGGCGTTTCAGAGTTTCAGTACACCCCGTCTCTCATTTCCTATTATGATCAGAGAAACAATGAGATTGTGATTCAGCCACGCAAGAGCACATCCGCTTCGCTTTCCGAGAACCCGTTCTCAATTCTCTCACGCTCAGACAAAGGGGTGAACGTTACCGCTCCCGTGGAGAAGAAACTCGGCGGCAAAGCGTTCAGCGTTATCACTGTAACACCCAAAGGCAAAGCCTATTACAAGACCGCAGATATTTATGTTGTGAAGGCCTCTGATGCCGGGGCTGCTGGGAACGTAAAGGTTGAACGTATAGAGGTAACCCTCAAGAACGGCGGCACATACACAATTCACATCACCTCAGCCGGCTCTCCGGAACCGGAGAAAGTATCAGACTACCAGCTCCTTCCATCCAATTACCCCACCGCCCAACTCACAGACCTCAGATAACTGAACGGTGTCTTTTTCTGTGTTTTGCAAGAAGGTAGATGATATCTTCATCTATTACAGATGATATCTTTGCTAATGTTTTGAGTGTGAATGGATGAACTCCGCTCAACCATTTTGAGATTTCTGATTCTTTCTTACCGAGTTTGTTGGCAAACTCAACTTGTGACCACTTTCTTTTGTCAAGTACATCTTTCAAAACCTTTGCTATGTCAAACGAGTAACTGACTTCATAAGCGATTTCTTTTGGAACTTTCTCCAAAACTTCTCTATACAAAGGATCTATGTACTCTTCTTTTTTCATACATCTAGTATTATGTTAAGAATCTCATCTTCAATTACTAACTGATTCTTCTCTAAATCCATCAATCCCTTATCTATTCTCTGTAGCATTTTAACATACTGATACAGAGTCTGATTTTCTTGGTATGTTTTAGTCTTCTTAATACCTCCGTTACCAATTATTAGTAGTCTGTCTGAGATTCTTAAACAATAAAGCCTAAGTGTTTCTCTCGGGCGACTATTCTGGCGAACTTCCAGAGGTATTGCAACTACTCTATCTGAAATCTTTCCTTCATACCTAAAATAATTCTCCAAAATTCCGTTTTCAGACATCTTCCTCACTGCCAGGACAATTCGATTAAAGTCATCTAATAGCAATGGGTCCTCAACATCTTTAAACATAATTAAGAACTTCTCAAACTCACTGAACTTATCATCATTTATCCTAAAGGAATAGATATTTGCTTCATTCATCAACAGGTACGGAGCAAATTCAATTTTTGCCATTGTCTTTATGGTACAAATATATTAAACAATAAGGTTTTACCAAAAAATAACTTAACTATTTAATTAAGTTTTTCTTTTTGCCAAGGCAAGATAGTAGGAGTTTAGAGAAGCTCCAAACATTTGCGTAAAATTGACCCTGTATTAGTGAAACTTTTTACTTTACTTTTTTGTAAAGACTTCTATGATGGAGCCGTAGGTGTTGGCCAGACGGTAGTCCAGGTCATCGGGAGTAACCCACTCGCACTTCTCAATTCCCTCCTCGGTTTGCGGGGTGGCTTGCGGCCGGCCCGCAACCTTCATGAGATACCAGGAGGTGCTCTTTACAAATGGCTCATCTTCAAGACGGTAGGTGTGGTGTGTGGTGCAGATGAACTTCATCGGCTCGGCATCTACGCCCACCTCTTCCAGCACCTCTCTGTGTGCGGTAACAATGATTTCTTCTCCTGGCTCCTGCTTTCCTTTAGGCAAATCCCATACGCCGTTGCGGTAGATCATCAGGCTCTCTCCCAAGTTGTTGGTTATAAGCCCTCCGCCGGCGTTAATCTGGTGTACCTTTGCAAATATCTGGTTGAAGAGTTCCTGCTCCGGAGTATCCTCCGCCACAATTACAAGGTTACGGATGGAGAGGTTCTTCTCCATCATAAATGGAATCTCTGAAAGTTCGTATCCTTCAGAGGGATGCAGCAGCATCATATCTTGTGGAAGAGTGTTGAGTTCCTCTTCCGTGCATATCGTGAGAGTTCTGTTTCTGAAATATATCCTCTGCATAACGTTCAAAATTAACATCCATCGTGAAGAAGAAAGAGTCTGAAATCTTCACAATTCCTGATGTACAAACACAAAGTTAATGAAAATTCTTATCTTTGCGAGGATTGATAGTTAGAAAGAAAGTTAAGACGTTAGAATAGTGGGAATTATGGAAAACGTAGAAAAGACTATAGCTCAACAGCTGCTAAGTGTAAAGGCTGTTAAACTGGATGCTGAGAACCCTTTTACATGGGCATCCGGATGGAAATCTCCAATATATTGTGACAACCGCAAACTGCTCACATATCCTGCTGAGCGTAAGCGCGTTACTGAGGCTTTTGTGGAGGTTGTTAAGAATAATTTCAAGGATGTTGATATGATTGCCGGCGTTGCTACCGGTGCTATTGCCTGGGGAGTAATGGTGGCTGAGGCTCTTGGTAAACCGTTCGTTTATGTAAGACCAAAACCAAAAGATCATGGAACTCAGTCTCAGGTTGAGGGAACCATTGAGCGCAACACTCGCGTAGTGGTTGTTGAGGACCTTATCTCAACCGGTGCAAGTTCTCTCTCCTGCTGCAGCGCACTGCGTAAGGCAGAGGCCGTTATCCTGGGAATGGTTGCAATCTTCTCATACAACTTCCCTCTTTCAAGAAGAGAGTTTGAGTATGCAAACATAGAACTCCACACTCTCTGCCAGTATGATAGCTTGCTGGAAGAGGCTGTCAGTGAGAACTACATAGATAAGAAATATTTAGAGGTCCTTAAGGAGTGGAGGATGAATCCTTCTACCTGGAAGGGCGTTGGCGTATAATATGTTAGAGACATTTGAAGGCAAAGAAGTAGAGTTTCAGGCGCCCGCATACGCGCTCTTTAACAACTTCTCAGATCTGACTCTCTTCAAAGAGAGAATCCCTGCGGAGTACAGAGACAAAGTTGTACTTACCAAGGACAGCGTTTCCGGTGAGTACAACGGTATGAATCTGACTCTTAAGGTGGTGGAGCGCATCCCTTACTCCAGGGTGGTGATGAAACCGGAGGGATTCCCTATGGATTTCTCTCTTGTTTTCAACCTTGCAGATAACGGAGTTAATGCAAGCAAGATGAAGATTGCTGTTCAGGCTCAAATGAACTTCTTAACTAAACAGCTGATGGGGCGTAAGATACAGGAATTGGTAGATAAGATTTCTGATAATCTGGCATCCTATGTATAAAAATCAGATTCCAAGACTTGAGCTGAAAGATGTATCCGGCTCTGCCGGTATCTCCTTTGTGGAGAAGGACTTTGCCATTGGCAATGAGATAGCCATACTCAAAACCGAACATGGAAAGCCCTTCCACTGCGGAGCGGGTGTTGTGGTTGTCTGCCTCTCCGGAGTCTTGGAAATCTCCATAGATTTAACCCTTTACAAGATATCTCGTAATCAGGTTCTTGTGATAATGCCGGACCAGATATTTACCGTGCACAACGTGAGTGAGGATTACAGGGCGCTCTACATATTGGCCTCCAAAGGCTTTGCAAATGAGATGCTTCCTCAGATAAGCCATATCTCTTTCCTCCTCTATCTGAAGGGCAACCCGGTACTCAACCTTACTGAGAGCAACTTAACGGTTCTGCAGGAGTACATAGATATTCTCAGCCGCAAGGCGGAGATGAAGGAGAGCCCTTACCGCAGAGAGATTATCCGCCATATTGCAATGGCTGTAGTCTTTGAAGCTTACAGGATGCTGGATGAGAACCACATACCGGAAATGACCCTTAACGGAAAGGAGCGCATCTTTAGAGATTTTCTGGCACTGGTCAAAGAGAACTATAAGACAGACAAGACCATAGCGCCGTACGCCAAGCGTCTTTGCATTTCCACCAAGTACCTCTCTATGCTAACCAAAGAGTTAAGCGGAAAGAGCGCCTCATACTGGATAGATCAGCAGATAATGCTGGAGGCTAAATCTATGCTCTCATCTTCTAATCTTACAATCAAGCAGATAGCCTTTGAGCTGGGTTTCTCCAGCCAATCTTTCTTTGGAAAGTACTTCAGCAGATTGGAGGGAGTCTCTCCTAAAAAATACCGCAGCAGATGAATGCGGATTTCTGCAATCTTTTAAAGGAGTCTTTGCCTCACGATGCGGTTGAGCGCCTTCTTTGTGCGTTGAGTGGCACGGAGCTCTCTCCAACCATAAGGCTTAATCCATTTAAAACAAAGGGAGATGTTTCTGAGAATCAGTGTGTTCTTGAGGTTTTGAAGGGTGCTGAAGAGTTGTGGTGTAAGGGGGCCTTCAAACTTGCTGAGCGTCCGGACTTTACATTGGATCCTGCCTTCCATGCAGGGGCCTACTACGTGCAGGACTCTTCAAGTATGTTCCCGTACCTGATTGCAGATGAGATTGATTCCGCGTTGGGTGCAAACGGAGTGCTGTTGGATTTATGTGCATCCCCGGGGGGAAAGAGCACGCACCTTATATCTCTCTTTGCAAAGGAAGGGCGCATATTTTTGTCAAATGAGGCTCTGCCTAAGCGCACTCCCGCTCTTACGGATAACCTTGCAAAATGGGGCGTTTCCCGCCTTATTGCAACCAACAGAGATCCTAAGAACCTGGGCAGTTTGGAGGGACTCTTTGATGTGATTCTTGCAGATGTTCCTTGCTCCGGTGAGGGAATGTTTATGCGCAGTTCTGATGCTCTGAATGACTGGAGTTTACGTACAGTGGAGGAGTGTGCTGTAAGGCAGCGTTCCATTATCTCAGATATCTGGCCTGCACTCAAAGAGGGCGGTCTGCTGGTCTACTCAACCTGCACCTACAACCACAAGGAAAACTCAGACAACGTCCGTTACATCATTGATGAACTGGGCGCAGAGTACGTACCTGTAGATAAGGCTCTTGCAATAGTTCCCGGGCTACTCAAACTGGATTACGGTTACCAGTTTGCACTTGGCAGCGTTATGGGTGAAGGTCAGTTCTTTGCGGTGCTTAGAAAACGCTCTGATGTTCACGGTTCAAACTCCTTGCGGTCTGGGGGAAAGATATTTAAGAAACTAGCTAGCTCTTTTTATTTCAACAAGATAGATAATTCCATTTATTATGCTCCCTCTGATGTTGCAGAGAATATGTGTTCAATAGCAGAGGCAATTGAAGGTGGGCCTTCCTCCGGAAAGCGCAGTGACACAGCTTCTTCTGCGTTAAGGTATGTGAAGATGTTCGGTTGCCGTGTGGGTTCTTTAAAGGGGAGCAAAGTTGTTCCGGATGCTGATTTTGCCCTGGAGGCACACAAGGAGCTCTTTTTATTTAGATTCAAGGAGCTTGGTGCGGAGTTGCAATTCACTAAAGAGGAGGTAGATAGGGAGACTGCACTGAGGTTTCTTGCCAGAGAAAACATAACCCCACTTCCGGAATGGAAGCAGGGCTATGTTTTATTGTGTTACAACAGTCTTGGCCTGGGATTTATCAACAACCTGGGTAACCGTTGCAACAATCTTTACCCTCAGGAGCGCAGAATCAGAAAGCGTCTTTAGAACATGTAGTCCCAGGCAGGGAGCATTACAGGTTTCTGACCGAGGGCTTTGAGGGCCTTCTTTCCCAGGTACTTGCGGTTGATGACCATACGGAACATATACTCGTCAAACCACTTGTCTGTGAAGATGAGGTAGCCTCCTTTGCCGGCCTGTGGTCCCCAACTGTTCTCAAACTTCCACTTGGTTGGAACATCGTTATCATCTGTATCACAGGCAACTATAAGCATTGCATGAGATGAGCCGCTCTGGCGGGTGAGGATTCTGGCCTTTTTATCCATGCTAAGATCTACGCCAAAGAGTTGTCCAAGATTGTACATTCCAGGGTCCAGATATCCTACGCCGGAGGCTGTATTTGACTGTTTTCCAACATCACAGGAGGCGTACATAGGCTCTCCGTTCTTGATGGATGCGAGTGCTGCCTCTTTAATATCCTCGTTAGGAAGGTTGAGGTACTTCCAGTTAACTCCCTCATAGGTATTGCGGTACATGTCAATCTCATAGATCTTATAGTACTCGCGGGTAGGGTCGTTCATTATCATTACATAATCATCCGCATTGTAATCTGTAGGGATTATACCTTTGTAAAACTCTATAGGAGTGGTCTTTACGGTCTGTATCTTGCCGTCTGCATCTCTGAACTTCCAGGTGAACTCTACAGGTGGTTCTCCAAGGCAGATTGCAAGAACTCTGTAAACGTCCTTGAGGGTGCTCATCTTTATCTTCTCCGCTCTCATGTGGAAGTCTCCCATCTCTCCGCTGTACATGGTAGTCATCAGACTCTCATGGAGTTGACGGATCTCATAGCCGCCCTTTCTAAGTATCTCTTTCAGAAGGGCGTTCATCTGTGAGGTGTTGTTGGAGTGCTCTGTCTCAGGCGTAACTTCTGCCGGAACAACGCCGTATTTGTCTCCAATGTTTAAGAAGAGGTTCCAAACTCCGCCGTCTCCTATAGGGCTCTGGAAGAGGTTGTCTACTGCTCTGTCTCCAAACGGTTTAGAGGCGGTGTTGATTACTCCCTCCAGGAAGAGGTTGCTCTTTTCCAGCATATCCCAGAAGAAGCTGTAGTTGTGTGAGAAATCAAACTCCTTGATGTTATACTTTTTCATAACGGCTGGGCGGAGGAAGTTCATTGAGGTGAACATCCAGCAGCGGCCGGAGCTCTTCTGGTCTGTAATTCCCTTAACGTCTGTGTTGTACTTGAAGAAATCGTCTGCATTCTGAGCTACGGAAGCATCGTATGCCAAGCCTTTGAGCCCTTTGTTTGCAACTACGATGTTGTGAATGGTTTTAGCGTAGCCGTCATTTACAAAGCTGCTTTTGAGCTCTTTAAGTTCGTTCTCTCCGAGTGTCTGAGCAGTGATTGCAGAAACTGAGAGGAGTGCCATTGATAAAAGGATAAGTTTCTTCATATTGATTGTTATTTCTTTCTGCCTGTCTTCAAAGTTAAGCAATTATGGGTTAATGGCAAGCGTTAGCCGCAGTGGAAGTAACGTTTAACCATCTGAAGCATCTCCTGAGGGCGGTTCTCAATCTCTCTGCGGAGTGAACCGTCTCTGTAAGATTTTAACTGACTGATGATTCCGTCTATCATGTTTGGAGAGAAGACTCCTTCTCTCTCATAGTACTCTCTCTGCTTTGCAAGGCACTCTGCACTGGCCTGGCAGCTGTCTGGAAGTTGCTCAAGGTGAGCTACTTTGTCTGCGTGTTCTGCATCGTGAATATTGACGTTAACGTACTTATCTTCTGCAATCTTCAGTGCCTCGTCTCCCATCTCTATTCCAATTCTGCAGGCTACGCAAAGTGCTGCTATTAACTGATATACGTCTGCGCTGCCGTCCGGTGAACGCATCTCCACGGTCTGCTTCTGGGTGGTGTCAATGCCGGAAGGTTTTTCCAGAGGATTAGCAATGCAGGACATATCTCCTCCTGCTGTCCATCCCAGAGGAACTCTTACCAATACTGAACGGTTGCGGTCTCCCCAGCAAACGTTTGTAGGTGCCTCCTGGTGAGGAACTAAGCGGAAGTATGATGTAGGAACTTTGTTGCCGAATGCTGTAATGGAAGGGGCAAGCACCATCATTCCGGCGATGGCTTTTCTTGCGGTCTGGCTCAGCACTCCGTTCTCTATCATTTGGCTCTTGCCATCCTTGTTTATCTTCATATGGATGTGCAATCCGCTGCCTGCCTTGCCGGATGTAATCTTTGGTGCAAAGGTTACGTCATAACCTAATTTATGGCCCAGGTTGCGGATAATCCACTTGGCCAGAGTTAGCTGATCTGCAGCATCTTCCGCGTTTGTAGGGAGAAATTCAATCTCGTTCTGCTCGTAGATTTTTCCGTTAAGAGTGAAGTTGCCAACCTCTGAGTGGCCGTACTTTATCTGGCCTCCTGCCTGTGCAATGTAGTGCATGCACTGGGTGCGGAACTGGTTGAACTTTGCAAACGGGCCGCTCTCATGGTAACCTCTCTGGTCGGTTGCAGGGAAGAGTTTCTCATCCTCTGCAATTACGTAGTACTCAAGCTCTCCCATTGCCAGGAACTCGCAGCCGGTCTTCTCTTTGAAACTCTTGCAGGCTTTGCGCAAGGTCTGGTCCGGTGCAGACTCCAGCGGTTGCCCATCCTTGTTGAAATAGGAGCACAACATGGTAACGGTAGGGATTTCTGCAAAAGGATCTACAAATGCGGTACTGAATCTTGGTATTACGTAAAGGTCTGAGCTGGAAGCCTCTATAAATCTGAAAAGGGAGGAACCGTCCACTCTTTCTCCGCAGGAGAGAATGGTGTTGAGGTACTCCTCATCGCTGATTACAAAGTTCAAAGTCTTCAGTCTTCCGTCTCCGGCAGGGTACATAAAGTTCACCATCTGAATATTCTCAGCCTTAATGAACTCTATTATATCTTTCTTTGTAAAATCGGACGGTTTCTTCTGTAGGAAAGCAACTATCCGGTTTGGGTTCATACTTATGACATTATTCATAACACTTCTTTGTTAAATGATTAAAGTAAAAGGTTGCTTGCCGTTTAAATCTTTAACAAGATTCTGCAAACAACCTTTCAAAGATAAGGAATTTTTCTTTCAAATCAAACAGTTTGAAATCCTTTACGGACGTCCGCCTGGAGGATTGCCTCCAGGAACGCCTCCTCCACCCATTCCGCCGTTGTAGTTGACCGTTGTCACCTGGCTGGATAGTGAGACGGATGCAACTGTACTTCCGTTACTTACGGTGCCGTCAGAGTTGAGTCCCATAAAGTCTGTTCCTCCGGATATAGTTACCGCAGACTTGAGGGAGTAGGTGCTGCCCTTGGTCATACCCGGAGCGGAGATTAGCATGCAACCGCTTGAGTATGAACGTGGAACCTTGAATGAAATTACATTGGCTCCGCTTGCATTGGTGAGTGCAATGAAGGTGTTTGCAGTAAGGTTTGCGCTTCCGTAGATGATTGACGCCTGGCTGCTGGTAGATGATGGCATTGAGGTTCCGCCTCCCAATCCAATAAGGACTCCGCCGTTGATTGTGAATGTGTTCTGGTCACAGTCAAATCCGTCTTCCGGAGCGTTGGTTCCGGATGAGATGACATTACCGCCGGTTATTGTGATAGATCCGTTGGAGTCTATACCGTCATTATTGGTAGCGTATGCGTAAACATTGCCGCCTGATATAACTATCTGATTCTTAGCGTTAAATGCATCATCATAGCAGTAGGATAGCACATTGCCTCCGGATATGGTCATTACAGCTTTGCTCTCAATACCCTCACTTCCTTCTCCGCCTGTTGCTCTGACCATTACGGTTCCGCCGCTTATGGTAAGGTTGCCGTCTGCCTTAATACCCTTTGGTGAGGAGTCGTAACTTCCATACTGATACTTCTTTCCGGTGGTTATAATCTTTATGGTTCCGCCGGAAATTGTTGCGTCCAAATCTGTACTGATACCCTTTCCTCCCACTCCGGTACTCTTAATAAGGAGTTCACCACCAGTCATCTTAAAGATATCATCTGCCTTAATACCCGCAGCTGCGGTAACGTCATTTTCACTTGAATCCCACTCTCCTCCGCCGCTTGTCAGGATAGTTGTACGTCCGCCGTTAACCACTACAAGTGAGTCACTTGAGATACCCTTCTTTGCCGTGCCACTAACGCTTACGTTGAGGACTCCTCCCTCAATGTAAACTCCGTCATTGGCCTTAAGACCGTTGCCCTTGGCAGTTGTAACGTTGATTACGTTTCCCGGACGGAATCTCAGATAATCATCCGAGCAGATACCGTGCTTGTAATTACCTGTTACGGTGAGCGTTCCGCTGCCGCTGAATATCATCTGTCCTTCACTGAAGAGGCAGGCCTTCTGGTCTTCTCCGGTTGGAGTAGTATATGAAGAACCGTCTGTAAGAGTGTTGGTTCCTGAGAGAACAACAAAGGCGCGCTTACCGCTCTGGATGTTGATTGGAGCGCCGTCTGTGTTGCTCAAAGTCAGTGAGTTAAGAGAGAGTTTGAACTTCTTTTCACTGTAAATCTTAAACTGTCCGTCTGTGGATGTGCCACTTAGAACGTATGCTACTTTTTTTGCAGTTGAGTTGACTGTAACCTTTGCTCCGTTTTGAGTTATTTCAACACCAGATGCTGAGCCGGTTACTGTTGCACTGTTGCCTGAGAAGGCAATCTCAATAGTATTGGAGAACTCAGAATTCTCCACATAATCCTCATCATCCGTAGGAACGGTCTCCGTCTCGGAAAGTGCTGATGTGTTGAGCGCTACGTCAAATGAGGTAAGTGCGTTGGATGCAAAAAGAAGAGTGGTAGGAGAAGATGAACCTCCGCTTGTAAAGCCTGATGTGCCTGAGCCACTGCCGCTTCCTGGAACGGTGCCGCCATCGGGATCACCCATATCGCTGAGACCTCCGCCACCTCCCGAGCAGGCTACCGCCAGTGAAAGAATCACTGCAGCCCAAATTAAATTGATTTTCCTTTTCATAACAACTAGAGTCTTACCTTTTGTAAGGCAAATTTTTTGCCATTATCCATCGCGATAGGAGATTACCTCCCAATAGTCTTTTTTTACCCATGAAAAGGGGAGGCCGGTGGAGAGGGATGAAAAAAAGAGATGACCTGTGTGGCCATCTCTCTTTTGTAATACGCTATTCTGTAGGGCTTATGGTTAAGCACCAAAGTTATCGTACATAATGTTCTCAGGCTGAACGCCCAGGTTATCAAGCATATTGACTGCTGCGTTGGTCATCATTGGAGGACCGCAGAGGTAGTACTCAATATCCTCAGGAGCAGGGTGATTCTTCAGGTAGTTGTCAAAGAGTACCTGGTGGATGAAGCCCTTAGGACCTGTCCAGTTGTCCTCAGGCAGTGCGTCTGAGAGTGCAACGTTGTAAGAGAAGTTAGGGTTCTCTCTTGCAATCTCTGCAAAGTCCTCATCATAGAACATCTCTCTCTTAGAACGTGCTCCGTACCAGAAGCTTACCTTTCTCTTGGTGTGGAGTGTCTTAAAGAGGTGGAAGATGTGGCTTCTCATTGGAGCCATACCGGCACCACCGCCTATGAATACAATCTCGTTGTCTGTATCCTTAATGAAGAACTCACCGTAAGGGCCTGATATTGTGATCTTATCACCCGGTTTGAGTGAGTAGATGTAAGAGGAGCAGATACCAGGATTTACAGGTACCCAATCCTTCTTGGCACGGTCAAACGGAGGTGTTGCAATACGTACGTTGAGCATAATGATGTTGCCCTCTGCAGGGTGGTTGGCCATAGAATATGCTCTGAATGTTGGAGTTGGGTTAACCATCTTGAGGTTGAAGATTCCCATCTTCTCCCAGTCTCCTCTGTACTCAGGCTCTACATCTATGTTCTTGTAATCCACCTCGCAAGCAGGTACATCTATCTGGATGTAACCGCCGCTGCGGAAGTTAACGTTCTCACCCTCAGGAAGTTTAACAACAAACTCCTTGATGAATGTAGCAACGTTGTGGTTGCTTACAACGGTGCACTCCCACTTCTTAACTCCCAATACCTCAGGAGGAAGCAGAATGCCCAGATTCTCCTTTACCTTAACCTGGCAACCCAGTCTCCAGTTGGAGAGCTGCTCCTTGCGTGTGAAGAAGCCGGTCTCAGTAGGGAGGATAGAGCCGCCGCCACTGATTACCTGGCACTTACACATACCGCAGTTACCCTTACCACCGCAAGCGGAAGGGAGGTAAATCTTCTGCTCTGCAAGTGCGGAAAGAAGTGTTCCGCCGGTTGCAACCTCAAGTTGTTTTTCTCCGTTGTTTATATCAATGGTAACGTTTCCGCTAGGAAGCAGTTTTGCCTTGGCAAAGAGCAGTAAAATAACCAGCAGCAGAGTGATGATTAAGAATACTACTATTGAAACTAATATTACTGTTGTCATACTCCGTCCTCCTAGAAATTAATGCCCATAAATCCCATAAACGCAATTGCCATAAGGCCTGCAATTATGAATGTAATGCCAAGTCCCTGAAGCGGTTTAGGGATGTTGGAGTAGGTAATCTTCTCTCTGATTGCAGCAATGCTCACAATGGCAAGGAACCAGCCCACGCCGCTTCCCAGTCCGTAACATGTTGCAAGTCCCAGAGTTGCAAATGCCTTCTGCTGCATAAAGAGTGAAGCACCAAGGATGGCGCAGTTCACTGCAATAAGCGGAAGGAATATACCCAGGGATGAATAGAGTGAAGGTGAGAACTTCTCAACAACCATCTCTACCAGTTGCACGAATGATGCAATTACGGCAATGAAGATGATGAAACTCAAGAAGCTGAGGTCTACGTTTGCAAGCTCCGGAGAGATCCAGGTAAGTGAACCAGGGGAGAGCAAGTATTTGTTAAGCAGGTAGTTGATAGGAAGGGTAACTCCGAGAACGAAGATTACCGCAACTCCCAAACCTGCTGCCGTCTTTACATTTTTGGATACTGCCAGGAATGAACACATTCCAAGGAAGTATGCAAAAATCATATTGTCTACAAAGATGGACTTTACGAATAAATTCAATGATTCCATAGTAATGTGTTATTTATCTTCCTTTTGTATGCTTCTCTGAATCCAGATAAGGCATCCTATAAGTATCAACGCCATAGGCGGCATAATAAAGAGTCCGTTGTTCAGGTAAGCTCCTCCGTTTGCTACATACCAGCTTTGCGGAATTATCTGAGCGCCAAAGAGTGTGCCGCTTCCAATGAGCTCTCTGAAGAAGGCAACTACAATCAGAATGAGTCCGTAACCCAGACCGTTTGCCAGACCGTCTACCAGTGAAGGGAGAGGTTTTTCAGTAAGACCGAAGGCCTCAATTCTTCCCATGATAATACAGTTGGTGATGATAAGTCCTACGTAAACGGAGAGCTGTTTGCTCACATCGTAAACGTATGCCTTAAGTATCTGTTCTATAAGGATTACGAACATTGCAACAACTACAAGCTGTACAATGATTCTGATTCTGTTAGGTATGGTCTTTCTGATGAGTGAAATCAGAAAACTTGAGAGTCCCGTTACCAGTGTAACGGAAATTGCCATAACTATTGCGGGTTCCAGTTTAACAGTTACCGCAAGGGCAGAGCAAATACCAAGCACAAGAACCGTAATAGGGTTCTGCTTGAGGATTGGTGTTGTAAATACTTTCTTATCCATTGCAATAACTTTTTAGAGTTCAATAACTTGAGGATCCTGCTCAAAGTCCTTAACCTCAATGGTTTGCTCAGGGGCGTTAGAGCCCTTTGATATATTCATAAGGTAAGGCTTGTAGTAGTTTGCCCACTGAGTCAGCATCTTTTGAACAGAGGTTGAGGTGATGGTTGCACCGCTGATTGCGTCAACTTCATGGAGCGGATCATCTGCTCCGTCCTTAACAACTCTAATCTCGGAAACCTCTCCGTTTTCAATTATAACCTTGTTTACAAACTGATTACGGAATTTCTCCGTTACAATCTCTCCACCAAGGCCGGGGGTCTCACTGCTGTGATCAAAGATTGCTCCTGCAAGTGAAGTGGCATTCTGCTTAACTGCAATGTATGCCCAAATAGGACCCCAAAGTCCTGCTCCATAAGCAGATAGAATGTAGTACTGAGCTCCCTCCGGAGTGTTGCACACAAATACAGGGAGACGCAACTGACTGAGGATACTCTCTTTAGTGGCATCATCTTTTGCTGCATCTATATCTCTCATCTTTGCATACTCATCCGCAATAGAGATTTTGAATGCATCGCTCTTTACTATATCCTCTGTGTAAGACTCTACTACCTCGCCTTTTGCGTTAACCACAAGTGCCTCTGTGATGTACTTTGCAAACTCGCCCTGTACATAGGAGTTCTTGTCACTTGCACTCTTTGCATCCTTTGCCAGGTTTGCACTTGAGAGGATGCTGAGCTGCTTCTCTACCTCAATATTGGTCTGCTGTTTTTGTTTCAATCCCATAGAAACCAGAGCCAGTATGGTAGCCACAATTGCCACAAGGACAATGGTGTATATGACAGTGTAAGAATTTTTATTTGTATTCATACTCTTCATTATTTTGCGGTTACAGCTCTCTTTTCCCTTCTGCGGATGTTACGTCTTACAACGCACCAGTCAATGAGTGGTGCCATTGTGTTCATCAGCAGAATGGCGAGCATCATTCCTTCTCTGTATCCAGGGTTAAACAATCTGAGTATTACGCATATAGCTCCAATGAGGAAGCCGTAGATCCACTTGCCCACCTCTGTCTGAGATGAGGAGACAGGGTCTGTTGCCATATATACCGCACCAAATGCAAAACCGCCCATAACGAGGTGGTTTACAGCAGGGTATGCGGCAAATGTACCAGGCTCTGCACAACCGTTTGCAAGCAGTCCAACTGCAAGAGCACCAGCAACGCAGCTTACCATTATCTTCCAGCTTGCCACTCCGGTCCAAATCAGAATCACGGCGCCAATAAGTATCGCGATGGTTGAGGTCTCACCGAAAGATCCTGCAATGTTACCAATGAACATCTGCATGAAGTCCGGCGCACCAGCCACTCCGTCAGCAACTTGTGCCAGCGGGGTAGCACCTGAGAAACCATCTACCAACTTGTCTGCGTGCTTTCCCATTCCTCCAATCCACACGGAGTCTCCGGTGATGGTAGAAGGGTATGCAAAGAATACGAAGGCTCTTGCCAGCAGGGCAGGGTTCCAGATGTTCATTCCGGTTCCGCCAAAGATCTCTTTTCCAAAGATTACTGCAAATGCAACTGCCAGTGCCAGTACCCAGAGAGGTACGTCTATAGGCATAATCATTGGAATAAGGAATCCTGTAACAAGGTATCCTTCATTTACTTCATGTCCTCTTACCTGTGCAACTGCAAACTCAATTCCGAGTCCTACAATGTATGATACAAGTATTAGAGGCAGAATTCTATAGAATCCGTACCAGACCTTCATCCAGAAGCCCCAGTCCAGGCCGAACGCTGCGGAGTGGAGGTCTCCGGTATTCCACATTCCAAAGAGGAACGGAGGGATAAGTGCCACTATTACGGCGCTCATAACTCTCTTAATATCTACACAGTCCTTAATCTGAGTGCGTCCGGAAGTGACTGTGGCGGGAACGGCTGCAAAGCTCTCAAATGCATCAAATGATGAGTGGAGCCAGCCAAGCTTACCTCCCTTGGAGAAGGTAGGCTTCATCTTGTCCATCATTTTCAAAATAAAGTTTCCCATAACTAAGCCATTTCTTTAAGCATCAGGTTAATACCATCTTCCACAATCTTCTGAATCTCAATCTTGGAAGGGCAGATATATTCGCAAAGAGCCAGGTCTTCACCTATAACTTCATAAATACCAAACTGTTCCATCTTCTCAATATCCTGTGCAAGGATTGCTTTGAGGAGGTAAACAGGGTAGATGTCCATTGGGAGAACCTTTTCGTAAACTCCGTTAACTATGAAGGCTCTCTCTCCGCCGTTGACGTTGGTGTCCGCCTTGTAGGCCTTCTTAGGACAGAGCCATGAGAAGTAGGTCTTTGAGGTAGAGAACTTCTTTGGTCTGAAGATTTTTGCCCATCCGAAGAGCTCTCTGTAATTGCCTTCAGTTAAGAGGGTTACCTGGTCATCATAGAATCCCAGATAGCCGTTACGTCCAACGTTTTCTCCGCTGAGCGGATTGCCGCTTACATATCTTACGCCGCACTCCTGTCCGTAGAGGGTCTCTTCCTCTTTGACTCCCACAGCCTTAACTATGCTCTCAATTGAGCAGCCCGGGGTGCACTTTACGTAAGCAGGGTGAATTGCTCTAGGTCCTGTAACCGCAACCAACCTTGTAACATCATAGATTCCCTTTGAGAGGAGTCTGCCTATTGCTGCAAGATCCTGAGGTTTAAGAGTCCAGACAACCTCTCCCTTTCCAATAGGGCAGATGTGAGAAATCTGTACTCCAACGCATCCTGCCGGGTGTTTACCCTTAAAGAGGGTCTTCTCCACGTTTCTGAGCATGCTCAGTGGGCAGGCGTTATCATCTTTAGCACTGATGTTTACGTAAACCTTTCCGCTAGTCAGTTTTGCCAATGCATCCACTGCAATCTGCATTGCATCCACATCATTCTTTACGGTGAACTTTGTGTCTGCTGCCAAAGGAGCGGAGTTAAAGGCGGATATGACTATTGCCTTTGGTGTATCTGCGGGATTTGCTATAATCCCATAAGGGCGCTGAATGATGCAAGCCCAAAGTCCGCTGTCCAGCAGTATCTTCTGAATCTCACTGCGAGTAGCTTTGGATGGCTCTTTAACCGGTTCAAACTGAACGTATTCGGTCTTGGCATCCGGCGTAATCTCCACTGCCAGAAGTTTTCTCTTCTCGCCTCTGACTATGGCTTTTACGGTTCCGCTAACAGGAGATGAGAAACAGATTTCCGGTCTCTTCTTGTCTGAGAAGAGGAACTGGCCCGCCTTTACAACGTCACCCTCCTGAACCAGAAGTTTAGGGGTAACCTGCTTGTAATCTGACGGTCTGACTGCTACGACTTCAGGAGATAGGGTCTGCAAGATTGTCTTCTGGGCTTCACCCTGCAGGTGAATGTCCAAACCCTTGCGAAGTCTTATTGTCTCCATATCTGTTGTAAATAATTTTAACGTATACTTCTATTAAAAATATATCCGGGCAAATATAGTTAAGAAATCGCATAAAACCTTAAATAATTCATTACATTTGCTATGAATATGGAAAATGAAGGGAATAAAATTTTAGAAGGGTTGAATGAGGCTCAGAAAGAGGCAGTTATGTGTCTGACAGGGCCATCTCTCATAGTTGCAGGGGCGGGTAGCGGAAAGACAAAAGTTCTTACTTGCAAGATTGCTAACATACTCTCTCACGGATATAAGCCCTACAGTGTTTTGGCTCTGACCTTTACCAATAAGGCGGCCAGGGAGATGAAGAAGAGGATTGCAGATATGGTGGGTGAAAAGTCTGCCCGTATGATCTATATGGGCACATTCCACTCCATCTTTTTGAGATTTTTGCGTCAGTATGCGGAGTTGCTGGGTTTTCCCCCCGGCTTTACCATCTATGATAAAGATGATTCCAAGTCTCTGATTAAAAGAATCATAAAAGAGAAACAGCTGGATGACAAACTCTACAAGCCATCTGAGATCAGCAGCCGTATCTCTCAGTGTAAGAACAACTTTATCACTCCGAGTGACTACGGGAGCCATCCAGAGTTGGTAGAGAGTGACAAAAGAACCCGCCGAGTGGCCATCGCGGAGCTGTATGCTGCATATCAGGCACGCTGCAAAGAGCAGGGGGTGATGGATTTTGATGACATCCTTCTGAACACTTACCGCCTCCTGGCTAGCTTCCCTGAGGCTTTTGCAGAGATTAAGGCAAAGTTCCAGTTCATATTGATAGATGAGTATCAGGATACCAACTACCTTCAGTATGTGATTCTCAGGGCACTGGCGGAGGATCATCAGAACATTACCGTGGTAGGGGATGACGCTCAGAGTATCTACGCTTTCCGCGGGGCCCGTATTGAGAACATTCTCAACTTCCGTAAGGATTATCCTAAGGCCAACGTTTTCCGTCTGGAGCGTAACTACCGCTCTACACAGAACATTGTTAACGCCGCCAACTCTCTCATTAGCAAGAATAAAGGCCGTATCACCAAGGAGTGTTACTCCAAGAGGGACGAGGGTAGCAAGATTGAACTTCTGCAGGCCTACACGGAGCAGGAGGAGGGGCTTATGGTTGCCTCTTCCATTCAGCACGTTAAGCAGGTTCAGAGGGCTCACTTCAAGGACTTTGCGGTGCTTTACCGCACCAACGCCCAGAGCCGTGCCATTGAGGAGGCGCTTCGTAAAAAGAACATTCCGTACAAGATATATGCGGGCCACTCATTCTATGAGCGTCAGGAGATTAAGCACATGGTTGCCTATCTGCGCCTGATTGTCAACCCAAAAGATGACGAGTCCTTTAAGCGTTGCATAAATTACCCTTCCAGAGGAATAGGGGCTTCAACTATGGAGCGTGTGATTGCTTTTGCTACGGAGATGAAAAAGCCTATCTGTGAGGCTGTTACTACGTTCACGGCGGAGCAGTTCGGCCTTCAGCCTTCCAAACTTGCAGCACTGCAGGAGTTTACGCTCAAGCTGGCTCAACTCCGTGAGAAGGTGAACGAGCTGGACGCCTATCAGATAGCCACTGAGATGGACAGACTGTTTGCCATCACCGCTTCACTGAAGACGGATACCTCTCTTGAGGGACAGAGCCGCCTGGAGAACGTTCTGGAGTTCTTAGACAGTATTAAAGAGTTTGTAGATGAGGGAGTTGAGGAGTTTAAACAATACTCTGATGAGGGAGAGTTCGGTCCGGAGCAGGTTACTCTGGATCTCTTCCTTCAGAATATTGCCCTCATTGCAGATTCAGACTCCCCGCAGGAGAGTTCCGAGGTTAGCCGTCCGGTATCCAAAGAGGATGAAGAGAAGAATGATGACCGCGTTTCACTTATGACGGTTCACTCCTCCAAGGGACTTGAGTTCCCGTTCGTCTATGTTGTGGGTATGGAGGAGAACCTCTTTCCAAGCGGCTCAACATCAGGGGCTACGGAAAAGGAGATTGAGGAGGAACGCCGCCTCTTCTACGTTGCCGTTACAAGGGCGGAGAACTTTGTTAACCTCTCCTTCTGCCGCTCAAGATTCAAGTGGGGCAGCTACGTCAACAATCCTATAAGCCGCTTTATCAGGGAGATAGATGCCAAGTATCTGATGAATCCGGAGCTTATTGCAGATACAAATCAGACTCCAGGTTTCGTTTACTCATCCTTCGGAGCCAGCGGCTTCTCCTCATTCCCGCATACAGAAAAGCGCGTCTACACTCCAGGTTCCACGCCAACTCGCACCGGCTCAGTCTATTACGGCTCACGCAGGGCTGCATCATCCTATGGCTCAACTCCTTCCGGCGGCGCAGAAAGGCCTTCCTTCACGCCGGCATCACAGCTCAAACCTAAGAAAGAGGACTTTGTTGCGGATGCTCCTACCCGTATGCGCGTAGGGCAAACCGTAGAGCATGAGCGCTTTGGTAAGGGCAAGATTCTGACCCTTTCCGGCAATGCATCAGACCTCAAAGCCGTTGTGGAGTTTGAAGAATTTGGCCGCAAAACGCTCCTCCTCAAGTTTGCCAAGATGAAAATCCTCCAAGGTTAACCTCTTTTTTTACCTGCAAAAAAGTAAAATTGTACCAACGGGTAAAATGTATCCTCAAAAAAGGTCAATTTTACCCAAATGCTTGGAGGTAAGTCAATTACCCTTTATATTGCCTCTCAAATATTAACCATTAAAAAGAGGAGGATGAATATGAAGGGAACAAGTTTCTCCGGATGCCTTCCAAGATTAGAAAGGGCATTCATCTTTTTAGCACTAGTTGCAACGTTCTTATTTTCACTGTTTTCATGCATTAAGCCGTTGAGTGAAGAGGGAAAAGAGGAGAATCAGAAAGACACCACGGAGGGTAAAGCCGCCCTCTCGTTTGTTTTGAACAAGGCTTCATTTGACAGCTGCCTTGTTATTGTAGAGGATTTAAATGCAGATAGTTACAGCGGGACTTGCTCCGTTGAATCCGGTGCAATAAACAATGTACTGGATTCAACTAAGTACATTCTGACAATTGCAAACAGTTCAGGTGCAGTCTTTTATGAGGGCTTGTATGTGAACCGTCCGGAGATGCTGTATGTAAAACCGGGCAACTACAAAGTGCGCATTACATCTGAAGAGTTCAAGGAACCTGGAACACTCAGGCCGCTGTTCGGGCAGGAAGTAACGGTGAAGGCAAAGAAAGACAGCACAATTTGTATCTCATTGCTCTCCAGGCAGATGACAGGAGGCGTCCGCTTTGAATTTACCTCCGGTTTCCTCTCCTGGTTTAAGGGAACTGGCCTTTATTTAAGCAGAGATACCATATCCTTCAAGTACATTTACGGTTCAAGAGATTATGTCTACTTCTATCCCGGTACCATCACCGTAAAGTACAAGAACAAAGACGGTTACCCAACCTACACTCCGCCAGATAAGCCGGGCTATGAAGATACTGTTCTCTTTACCAGGAAGTTGAAGGCAACTGAACTTGTAACCATTAAACTTGATTATGATCTTACAAAGGTTCCGTCAACCGGGCTCTCAATGAAGGTGGACACCACAAGGACCAGAGTATCCGAGTATTACAACGTTCCCGGCATTGCACCGTACGGCTGTCAATCCGTCTGGTATGCACAGAACCACGTGGGTGATACTTTAAAACTCTTTGGCTACATAGTAGGGGGAGATGCAACCTCAACATCCTTCAGCAGGGTAAAGCCCTTTAAGTCAAAGACAAACATAGTGGTTGCGGCCAATGACTGGCAGACGCTCAAGGAAAAGACAATAGCTATTGAACTCACAGAAGGGCCAATCAGAAACGCCCTCAATCTTGTAGACCATCCTGAACACCTAAAGAAACCCATTGCCATAACCGGCGTCATAGTAGACCTTTACTTCGGTTACCCCGGCATGAAAAAAGTCACAGACTACCAACTCCTAAAATAACCTGATTTGTTATATCTTTGCCTTGTAAAGAAAGAGATATGAAAAGCTCATCGAAATCCGTTTCTGAGAATTTGAATCCGCTGACTAAAACTGTTGTTGGAGTTCAGTTTCTGTTTGTTGCATTCGGGGCAACAGTTCTAGTTCCTATTCTTGCGGGGTTGGATCCTGCAACGGCTTTATTCTCAGCAGGTATAGGCACACTTATCTTCCACTTAGTAACAAAGGGGATGGTCCCAATCTTTTTGGGCAGCAGCTTTGCCTACATTGCTCCAATCATTCTATCTTCCCAAAAGTGGGGACTTAGCGGAACATTGACCGCATTCATTGGAGTTTCACTGGTATACTTTGTTGTCTCTGCCGTAATCAAATGGAGAGGCACAGGATTCCTTAACAAGGTCTTTCCTTCTGTGGTTGTGGGTCCTACTATCATGCTCATTGGATTTTCTCTTGCTCCAACCGCAGTCAATATGGCAAGTAGTGACTGGCTTATTGCAATCATCTCTCTGGTAGTTGCAATCATAGTTATGACATTCGGGAAGGGCCTTTTCAAACTCTTTCCCGTTATGGTGGGCATATTTGCAAGTTACATTGTAGCAGCGTGTTTGGGCAAGGTAGACTTCACTACAATTCAGAACGCACCGTGGTTTGCTCTTCCCAAGAACATTGCAGAGTATCATCTTCCGAGTTTCAAATGGCAGCCGTTCCTCTGTATGCTCCCAATAGCATTTGCCTCTATCATTGAGCATGTTGGGGACATCTATGTGATTGGAAACGTGGCAAAGAAGGACTTCATAAAGAACCCAGGTCTTCACCGTACTTTGCTCGGCGATGGTCTTGCTATTCTTGCAGGAGCTTTTGTGGGAGGTCCTCCCGTCACCACTTACAGCGAGGTGACCGGTGCGGTGCAGATTACCAGAGTTACCAATCCTCAAGTGTTGAGAATCACTGCAATAACCGCCATACTTTTTTCAGTAGTGGGCAAACTTAACGCCTTTCTTCAGAGTATTCCGAGCGCAGTACTCGGAGGAATTATGATTATACTCTTTGGTTCTATAGCCTCTGTAGGAATGAGGAGCATTGTTGAGAATAAGGTTAATTTTGAGGAGTCTAGAAACATTTTAATTGCAGGAGTTATGATAGTTCTCGGGATTGGAGGAGCTGTTATTAACGCTGGCTCATTAACTCTCAGCGGCTTAGCTCTCTCCTGCCTTGTGGGTATCCTCCTCAACCTTCTCCTCCCCTCCAAAACAACTGAGAAACCAGAGAAGGAGTCTTAATATTTTTTAACTTTGAGGAGTTAAAAATCATTTGGTATGGATGAGAAGTATTTTGTACACCCAACAGCGGTGATAGATGAGGGTTGTTCCATTGGTGAGGGAACAAAGATCTGGCACTTTTCTCACATTATGAGCGGTGCCGTTGTGGGTGAGGGCTGCAACATTGGGCAGAATGTGGTTATCTCTCCGGGTGTTACTCTGGGGAAGAACTGCAAGGTGCAGAACAATGTATCTGTCTATACCGGAGTAAGTTGCGCAGATGACGTTTTTCTTGGACCTTCCTGCGTCTTTACAAATGTGATTAATCCGCGCAGTGCGGTCAACCGCAAAAACGCTTATAAAGAGACCTTTGTGGGTAAGGGTGCAACCATTGGTGCAAATGCTACCATTGTATGCGGCAATAACATAGGGGAATATGCCTTTATTGGTGCGGGGTGCGTTGTAACAAAGGACATCCTTCCGTACGCTCTTGTTGTGGGAAATCCTTCACGTCAAATTGGTTGGATGAGCCGTTACGGCTGCCGTCTGAACTTTAAGAAGGAGAAGGACGGTTCTATGATTGCGGTGTGCCAAGAGAGCGGTGAGCGCTACCGTCTCTACAATAACACAGTCTATAAAATCGAAGAATAACCTATAGCGCCAGACCTTTCTTCTCCGCCCAGCCACGTGCATAAGTAGCAAAGCCGGGGATCTCTTTGCCGGCAGCCTGGGCAATGCAGTACCTTCTTGTAGGCGGTGTCTGATCCTGCAACTCGGTTATGTTTACCGGCGTAACTATATTGCTATTCAGCATTTTGGCAACCTGGCTCTTCCAGAAGAATCCAATTAACGGATAGGTGGTTCCTTTGTTTCCGGAGCCGTATTCAGCCATAAATCTGAGAGCGGAGGTTGGGTCTTTCATTGTGGCGGCAACGGTTAGGTTGTTGAGGTTGTGCCCGGAGTTGGAGATTATGGAGGTTATCTCTGCACTAGTCTCAGGATCACCGTCGTAGAGCAGGAGTTTGGTCTCCTGTAGATCATAGTAGAGGTCACTCTTTACAGGTGAGGAGGTAAGGGCAATGAGTCTGTCCGTAAAGAAACCGCCGGCCTCCTCTTCCGGTGTTGGAGGAGTATGTGAAACGGTAATGCCTACGTTTACCTGCTGGTTCTTTACAGCATCGTTTATCTCTTTTAGCTTCAGAATCTTATGGTAGATGGTGGCCTTTGGAGAGAGGCGGCAGTAGTCTGCCGTGAAATCCGGGAATATGCCGTAGTAGATTGGCTCGGGTACTCCAATGGTGAATACTCCCTCCGCCACGTTGGAGAGCAAAATGCTCTCTTGCTCAATCTCCTTATAAATTGAAAGTATTTTTTTTGCTCTCTCCAGAAAGATTTCTCCGCTATAGGTTAGGGTAAATCTGTTGCCTTTGCGGGAAAGAAGCTGAAGGCCGTACTGTTCCTCTAAAAGCTTGATATGGTGCGTTACAGCGGGCTGTGTTATGTTCAGCTTCTCTGCCGCCCTGGAGTAGTTTAGCTCCTCTGCAGCTGTTACAAAAACCTTAAGTCTGAAATCCATAAAGCAAAGATAATAATTTTGGTTAGCATATTTTTTGCTTACATATCATAAATTATTACTATTATTGCTGAAATTTTTAAGGAAAGTACCATGGACAAGATTGAAACAAAGATTGGAGACCGCATTAAATCTGCCAGAAAAGCAAAGAAAATCAGTGTGGGAGATGTGAAGGATAAAACAGGGATTGATGATGCTTTCTTAAAAAGGCTTGAAAATGACAACTTTACACCAACAATTGGTGATGTTGATAAAATTTCAAAGGTTTTGGGTATAAGACCGGGAACTTTCCTGGACGGTGAGGAGGATCTGAAACCGGTTGTTTCTTCCGTAAATACAGGCAGAAGAATTCCTGCTCTGCGTAAGCTCAGAGAGGAGAGTCCGTTCATGCATTTTTACTCTCTCTGTTTTGACAAGAAAAACCGTCAGATGGATGCCTATATGATTGAAATGGAGCCTTATACCGGCCCTAAGAGTCATTCATCTCATGAGGGAGAGGAGTTCATTTATGTTATGGAGGGAAAGGTTGAGGTTCAGTACGGAAAGAGGACATACATCTTAAAGGCCGGTGACACAATCTATTATGATTCCATAGTTCCACATTATGTGGGCTCCGCATACAAGACAAAGCCGGCTAAAGTGCTTACAGTTATTTATTTCCCAGCATAACAAATCTTTAAAATGAGAGAATCCGCTAAGAGAGTCCGTCCGGTTAAAAATACCGGAAGAGGACAGACAGTTGAGCAGATAAAGAAAAGTTCCAATAAGATTCTTGCAGAGATTCAGAAAAGACTACGCCGCAAGAGCAAGCAACTGCCTCTAAGCGAACTCACTATAGGTCAGTGGATGGAGAAATGGGCCACTGAGACTCCGGACAAGGAGGCTATAGTCTATTCAGACAGAGATTTACGTTTTACATACAAGCAGTTCAATCAGAGAATTGACACCATGGCCAAGGGTCTGATTGGCATTGGTGTTACCAGAGGAACCCACGTGGGAATCTGGGCTACCAACGTACCGGACTGGCTTACAATAATGTACGCCTGCAGCAAGATTGGAGCGGTAAGCGTTACCGTCAACACCAACTACCAGCAGAGCGAGTTGGAGTATCTCTGCAAGGATGCTGACTTGCACACTCTCTGTGTTATAGACAGGGATAGGGATACAGACTATTTGAGTATGGTCTATCAGATGCTGCCGGAGCTACGCACCTGCCCCCGCGGAGAGCTTAAGAGTGAGAGGTTTCCGTGCCTGAAGAATGTTGTTTATATTGGTCAGGAAAAGTTCCGTGGAATGTATAACACCCAGGAACTTATGATTCTGGGAGAAAATACCGGAGATTCTCTTCTCAACGGACTCAAGGAAAAGACCAATTGTCTTGATGTGGTAAACATGCAGTATACCTCCGGAACAACTGGTTTTCCAAAGGGCGTAATGTTAACTCATTACAACATTACCAACAACGGATTCCTGACGGGCGAGCACATGCGTTTTACCTCAGAGGATAAACTCTGCTGCTGCGTGCCACTCTTCCACTGCTTTGGCATTGTGCTGGCTACAATGAACGTGCTTACTCACGGCTGTACTCAGGTAATGGTGGAACGCTTTGATCCTCTGGTAGTTCTGGCTTCCATTCACAAAGAGAGATGTACCTCCGTTTACGGAGTTCCTACAATGTACATAGCAATGCTTAACCATCCTATGTTTGATATGTTCAACCTCAGGAGTCTGCGAGTAGGCATAATGGCGGGCGCCCTCTGTCCTATTGAACTTATGAAGGAGGTTGAGGAGAAGATGTTTATGAGGGTGACCAGCGTTTACGGTCTTACCGAGGCCTCTCCGGGAATGACTCACACAAGATTTGAGCAGACGTTTGAAGAACGTTGTACCACAGTTGGTTACGAGTTTGAACATACGGAAGTTAAGATTATAGATCCGGAGACCGGACACTTCTGCAAGCAGGGTGAAGTTGGAGAGTTCTGCAACCGCGGATACAACACAATGAAGGGTTACTACAATAATCCGGAGGCAACGGCTGAGGCTATTGACAAGGACGGCTGGCTCCATTCAGGAGACCTGGGAGTGTTGGACGAGGATGGTAACTTCAGAGTAACAGGCCGTATTAAGGATATGATAATCAGAGGCGGAGAAAATATCTACCCAAGAGAGATTGAGGAGTTCCTTTACAAACTTCCTGGCGTTAAGGATGTACAGGTTGCCGGCATTCCTTCCAAGAGATACGGAGAACAGGTTGCCGCTTACATTATTCCGGCCGAGGGTGCAAACCTCACAGAGGAGATTGTAAAAGACTTCTGTTTTGGAAAAATAGCACGCTTTAAGATTCCTAAATACGTTCTCTTTGTTGAGGAGTATCCTCTTACCGGCAGCGGCAAGATTCAGAAATTCAAACTGAAAGACATTGGTCTCAAGATGCTTCACGAGCAAGGGGTAAAGATTGAATAGGGTGAGATAGTTCGTCACATACAACAAAAAAAGAGAGCTGCGTTTGCAACTCTCTTTTTTTGCGGTGCGTACGAGGCTCGAACTCGTGACCTCCTGCGTGACAGGCAGGCATTCTAACCAAACTGAACTAACGCACCTTTTGTTTGGGAGTGCAAATATAGATAACTTTTTTTATTCTGCAAGTCCTATTTGAGAATTATTTGAAGAAGGAAAAGTGGACGTTTCCGTAGTGGCGTTCCTTCACAAAGTGAGGATGGTTGGAAAAGTCATATTCTGCTCCGTGCTCCAGGATAAAATAGCATTCTGCGCGTTGTTCAGCAGCCTCCTGAACAAGGATTGCAGGTTGGTGGGCGAAGATTTTATCCGGTAGTGTATCCAATCCTTCCAGCTGGTAGGGAGGGTCTGCAAAGATGAAGTCAAAATCTCTGTTGCAGAGTTCCAGAAAATCAAAGACGTTGCAATGAACAGTCCTTATGGTTTTTATGCCCAGGCTGCGGTGCATCTTGCTGATGAAGGTGGCGTTTTTGCGGTTCATTTCAACGCACACGGCTTCAGCTCCGCCTCTGGAGATGAACTCTGCGCTAATGCTTCCGGTTCCTCCAAACAGGTCTAAGAGCGAGCGGTTTGCAAAGTCAAACTCGTTCTCCAGAATGTTGAACAATCCCTCTTTTGCAAAGTCTGTGGTTGGTCTTGCAGGATAGCCTGCAGGCGGCATTATGGTTTTGCCCTTCAGATATCCGCCTATAATTCTCATAAGCAGATTTTTATCTCTTTAACGTAATCCTTAAGGCGCCTAAGTTCCTCATCCGTAGTCTTGCCGTAGAGGTTTACCGTGGTCTGCTGAGGGTTTATCTGGCTCTTTCTCAGCAGTTCCAGCATATAGTAGATGGCGCTTCCGAAATCTACGGTGTGGTAGCTGTTGGCAAGGATAAGCCTCTCTCCCTCCGCCAGAAGAAGGGTGGTCTTCTTTCTTGTGATGTCAAAGTCCAGGATTAACTTGTTGTGTTCCTTAATCTTGGAGAGAGATTTAAGGTGTTTTAAAACGGTGGGCTTGAGTGAGGCCATTGGGGAGAGGGCCTGATTATGCTCTCTTTCCCAGCAATATACAAGGGTGGCGTTATACTCGGGAACATCCTCCGTAAAGACTTCCGTCTCTTGCGGGAGGTTGAATAACTCCACAAGAATCTGCTGCAGAGACATTTTAAGGCTGCCCTCTGCAGGTACTAGCGTGAAGAGTGATGTAGGTGAGTAATCTGCCATAGTTTTACAAAGATAAAAAAAAGAGGGCGCTTAACACCCTCTTTTTTGTTTCTTCTGCAATTTGAATGCAGTTTTTTACTCCCAGTTACCTGCGTTGTTGTTAGGAGAATCAATGCTACCAACCTTAATACCAGGGAATTTAGAGATGTTCTCTCTCTCTGCGTTAAGGTTGACAATAAGCTGATGATCCATTCCGCGGAGGAGGTCATTGAAAGGAATAGATGCCTCAAACAGAGGAACGTCAACCCCGGAAACCTGCTTTACAACAGACTTCATCTCAATCATCTTACCGCCTGAGAATGGGATAACTCCAATTGAATCAATGTTAAAGTCCTCTCTCTTGAGGAGGGTGTCCTTAACAAGGATGTCGCTAGGAAGTGAGAATACCAGGTTGTGGTCTCCCTTAAGATAGAGCTCATAGAGTCCCTTATCTGTAATGCCCTTGTGAGCCTTCTTTACAGCCTCTGTGTGAGCCATCATAACTGAGTCATTGGCACTACCCATCTGCTTTACGATAGTCATCTTGCCGTTCTTATAAAAATCTATAAGAGAGTCAATTGCAGTGGCGAATTTACCATACTTGTTCTTGTAAGCAACCTGGAGCGTACGGATATCCTTAAGCTTCTGAATTGCAAACTCACTTCTGAAATCTTTCTCCTTGTTAAAGGCGATAGGTTTTCTGATTCCGCTGTAAATCAACCATGCAAGGAGCAGGATGATGATAGGGAGAATAACAACTGTTAATAATTTTTTCATATACGTGACTATTATTTTATCCGTAGTTTAAATATCAGAGACAAAAGTAAAAAAAATCTTCTCATCAAGCAATATATTTTTAATTTTGCAGGGGATATTGATATGATAGTAACAAAGGAGAGTGCCCGGGCCTTCAAAGCTATGGTCCTGGCGGCAAAAAAGGTAGTGATAGTGGGTCATCTTCATCCGGACGGGGACTGCGTAGGTTCCGTTACGGGCATGAAGAGTTGGATTCGCTCGCTCTGCCCTGCGGAGTGCTCCATTGTGCTTCCAAACGTAACTCCGGACTATCTGAACTTTTTGGATCCAAATGGGGAGATTGTCTATTTCTTTGACAATAAGGAGAAAGGAGTGGAACTCATTGGGGGTGCGGATTTAATCATCGCGATGGATTTTAACACCCTCTCCCGCACCGAGTGGATGAAAGAATATATTGCCTCCAGCTCCGCCAAAAAAGTGCTGATAGACCACCACCCATCTCCGGAGGCCTTTGCAGACCTTACCATATCTACCACTGAAATCTCCTCAGCCTCAGAGCTTACCTGGTGGCTGCTGAAGGAGATAGGGGAGGAGATTCCTATGGAGAGCTGCGTCTCTCTCTACACCGGTATGATGACAGATACCAACAACTTCTCCAACTCTGTATTCGCCTCCACCTTCCTGATGGCCTCCCAGATTGAGGAGCGTAAGGTGGACCGTGAGTGGATTCAGATGAAGGTGCTGAACAGTTTTTCTGAGAGCCGTATGAGGCTGATGGGCAAGATGTTGCTGGAGAATATGAAGGTTTATCCTCACCTTAAGGCTGCGGTGATGGTGATGGATAAAAAGACGCAGAGTGAGTTCAACTACAAGGAGGGAGACTCCGAGGGGTTTGTAAATCTGCCTCTGAAGATAGCGGATGTGGAAGTTTCCGGCTTTTTTACGGAGACTCAAAACTATATTAAAGTATCTTTGCGCTCCAAAGGTGCCGTCTCTGTAAATGCCCTATCCAGAAGGTTTTTCAACGGCGGCGGGCATGAGAGGGCTGCCGGCGGAAGGATTTTCATACCGGTGGAGCAGGTGGAAGAGTACTTTGAAAAGTCGCTGGAGAGCTTTCTGAAGGAGATTAACGGCACACCTTTTGATACAAAATGAGACTGTTTATGAGAAGATATTGCCTTTTGCTGGTGGCTGCGGCCTTTACGGTTCTCTCCTGTGACAAGGAGGACCGCAAGAACACATATGCCAATCAGGAGGCTGCAATAGATTCCTACGTAGCTGGATTCAGCGTTGAGAACAGGGTTGTTTACCGCAAAGGGTCCGTAAGAGTGGTAATACAGGAGGGAACCTCAGTAGATACTCTGAAGAGGGGAGATTCTCTCTATTTTTACTTCAGCGGCTACACCTTCAACTACGGCAGGGGCTCTCTCTTTGCAACTAACGTTAAGGAGGTTGCGGAGGCTGCAGATTTCTATACGGACGGTCTTCCTAAGAAGATAAAGTATGGAAGTGACGCTATGATTGAGGGGCTGAAGAACGGACTTGAGGGGATGAGAGTTGGGGAGAACAGTTACATAATGTTCTCAGGCAAATACGGTTACGGAAACCAGATTATGTTTAATATACCAAAGATGACACCGCTCTTCTTTGATATTACTATTGATAAGATTATAAAGAATGACAAATAATAAGATGAGTAAGATCAACTATCTGCTTATAGCTCTGGCCTTTACAACGCTTTTCTCCTGTGCCAGAGAGAAGGAGGAGAGCAGCCGAGAGATTCAGGAGAGAATATTGGACGCCTATATCAATACCCATTGCCCTAATGCTACAAGACTCTCTTCAGGTCTGACAATCATTCAGTTATCTGAGGGAAGCGGAGTGAAGCCGGGAGATTATGACGGAATTTACATCCACTACAACACCTTTGACCTTAACGGAACCTGCCAGAGTACTACAGACTCCCTAGAGTCTCGTCTGCTCGGAACTTATGATCCTGCAAAATATTATGGTCCTTCACTCTTCGTTTTGGACGGTACCGTTACCAAGGGTATGACTGAGCTTCTGAAGAAGATGAACAAGGGTGCTACTGCAACTGCTATCATCCCGCCTTGGCTTACAGTTGCAACTAATTCAAATACAAGCGGATATACGGATAAGGGACAGCAGAGTCAGGTCAGTATGATCTACAACATCAAAGCAGGTCTTGTTATTGATGATGTTGAGAAGTTCCAGATAGATTCCCTGGAGAGCTACTCCCGTCTGAACTTCATTCCCAAAATTGACTCTACAAGCAAGGGATATTATTTCCGCAACTTCATCCATCCTAACGGCGTTCCTGCAAAAGATACAATTGAGTCCGGTACAAAGGTAAATATCTGGTATGTAGGACGTTTGCTGGACGGATACGTATTTGATACAAACATTGCGGATACTGCAAAGAAGTATAAGATCTATGACTCTTCCAATGATTATGAGCCGCTGAGTGTTACCATGAAGGCTACCTGGGAGGAGATGGCTGAGTATTCAAACAACACCGGATCAAGTACTTCCTCAAATGCAGAAGGTTCTCAGAGTTTTGTTCCGGGTTTCTGCCGCGCCATTAAGAGCATGACTTACAAGGATAATGCAGTTTCATTCTTTATGTCCGGTCTCGGTTACGGTTCTTCCGGAAAGATGGAGTCCGGAAAGGGTGTTCCTGAGTATGCAATGCTGAGATTTGATCTTTGGATGGGTCTTGCTACAGACAGCAGATTCCCTCCTACTAAATAGCTCCTTAAGTGATGGAAAATAAGAGAGAAAAAGAACTGGCGGCCTTTTCCAGGCTGCTGGACGTTATGGATACGCTCCGTGAGAAGTGTCCATGGGATCATAAGCAGACAATGGAATCTCTTAGGCCTCAGACAATTGAAGAGACCTATGAACTAACAGAGGCTATCCAGAAGGGAGACCTTCACGAGGTGAGCAAGGAGCTGGGAGATCTTCTGCTTCATATAGTCTTTTACGCTAAAATTGGAAAGGAGAAGGGGGAGTTTGATATTGCAGATGTTTGTAACCGCATCTGCGATAAGCTTATATACCGCCACCCTCACGTTTACGGAGAGGTTGCAGTTAAGGGTGCAGAGGAGGTTATAAAGAACTGGGAGCAGCTGAAAACCAAGGAGAAAGATGGAAACAAGAGCGTGCTGAGCGGAGTGCCCAACTCTCTGCCGAGTATGATTAAGGCCTACAGGATTCAGGATAAGGCGCGTGCAGTGGGGTTTGATTGGGAAAAGAGAGAGGATGTGTGGGATAAGGTATATGAGGAGTTGGGAGAACTGAGAGAGCAACTCTCTAAGGATGATAAGGTTGCTTCTGAAAAGGAGCTGGGAGATTTTATCTTCTCCGTTGTGAATGCGGCCCGTTTGTATGATCTTAATCCGGACAGCGCACTGGAGAGTACCTGCGCAAAATTCCGCAGCCGCTTTGACTATCTGGAACAGAAGACAATCAAGCAGGGGCACAGTCTCAAGGAGATGTCTTTAGAGGAGATGGATAAGATTTGGGAAGAGGCTAAATCTTTGGAAAACAATCAATAATAGATGGATAAGAGTTGGCGGGAACGGACAATTCTCCAGGTTGGAGAGGAGGGAGCGGAACGTTTGGCCCGCTCCAGGGTTGCCGTCATAGGGCTGGGAGGCGTGGGTGCCTTTGCAGCGGAGATGATAGTAAGAGCTGGTGTTGGTGAGATAATCATCGCGGATTCAGACGTTTACAACATCACAAATAAAAACCGCCAGTTGGGGGCTTTGGATTCCACAATAGGGAAAAAGAAGACGGATGTGATGAGTAAGAGGCTGGCGGATATCAATAAAGAGCTTAAAATCACTGCAATAGATGAGTATCTGACGGAGGAGAATATGAGGAGCGTGCTGCCGTTTTGGGATAAAGAGGGGAAGGTTTGCGTAGATTTTGTGGTGGACGCCATAGATACTCTCTCTCCCAAAATTGCCCTTATCTCCCTCTGTATGAGTGAGAAAATTCCACTCGTGAGTTCTATGGGGGCGGGTGCAAAGTATGACGCCACAAAGGTCCGCCTTACAGATATAAGCAAATCTTTCAACTGCCCTCTGGCCTACATGCTCCGCAAGAGGCTGCGTAAAGTGGGCATTCACAAGGGGTTCCAGGTGGTCTTCTCTGAGGAACTGCCAATTAAGGAGGCCATTATTCCTTTTGAGGAGCAGAACAAGAAGTCCCGTACCGGTACAATCTCCTATCTTCCTGCGGTATTCGGTTCAGTGTGCGCACAGGCAGCGGTCAAATCTATTTTGACTCTTGACCTATAAATGTTAACTTTGCACGCTTTGCTAATTTTTTATGCCGATTACTGTTAAAGAGGTCTCAACCTCAAAGGAGTTGCGCGCTTTCTACAAGTTCCAAAACCGCTTGTACCGTAAGTGCAAGGTCTATGTCCCTACGTTGGACGTGGACCAGAGGAACTCTTTGACCAAAGATCCCGCTCTGAAGTATTGCAAGAGAAAACTTTTTCTGGCCTACAACGAGCAGGGCAAAGTGGTTGGCAGAGTGCAGGGTATTATTAATCCCAGATATAACGACTATTACTCCCTTAAAAGGGTAAGATTCGGATGGTTAGATTTTATTGAAGATGAAAAGGTTGCACAAGCTTTAGTTGAGGCGGTTGAGAAATGGGGCGCCTCTGAGGGTATGACGGAAATCCACGGCCCTCTGGCATACAACACAATGGGCAGGCAGGGTATGCTTGTTGAGGGTTTTGACAAGATGCCTCAGGCCAACTGCCTTTACAACTACCCTTACTACGTGGATTATATGGAGAAGATGGGGTTTGAGAAGGAGTGTGACTGGGTTCAGTTTGAGATGGATCCGCAGCAGGGACTGCCGGAAAAACTGGGCCGTATCTCCAAGTTGCTAATGGAAAAGTATGGACTGAGAGTGCTTAAACTCAAGGAAATCAGAAAGAATAAAGAACTTAAGGAGAATCTTCTGCAGCAGTTCTTTGCTCTCTATAATGATGCCTTTAAGACGGTTCATAACTTCATCCCTTACACCGAGGATGAGCAGAAGGAGATTGCGGAGCACTACTTCCCGTTTATGAAAGACGGACTCACCTGTATGGTGGTGGACAAGGAGAACAACCTTGTCTCCTTTGGAGTCTCAATCCCTTCTCTTTCAAGGGCTTTACAGCGTGCAAACGGAAAGCTTTTCCCTCTGGGATTGCTCTATTTACTGCTGGCTTTCAAAAAGTTCAAGGTTGTGGATCTGATGCTGATTGGCTCCGCACCCGCCTGGCAGTCAAAGGGTCTCTCCTCAATACTGCACACCGTTATGGAGGGAACTTACTATAAACTAAAACTTAAGAGTGCAATAAGCAATCCTCAACTTGAGGATAACAACGCCATAAAAGTATGGGACACTTACAATAAGGAGCCTTATATGAGAAGGCGTTGCTGGATTCGTAAAATTCAATAAGAGAGATTATGGCAGACAACAATACATTACTGGAAAAGATAGCGGGTCTTAAGACCAAGCTGGAAGAGATACAGGCGCAACTCTCAGACCCTGAGGCCATGAGTGATATGAAGCGCTATGTTCAACTCAACAAAGATTACAAAGAGATTGAGCCTATTGTGAAGGCGGGCGCAAAGTACCAGAAGATGGTGACAGATTACAACGCCGCTAAAGACCTCATCGTGAATGAGAAAGATGAGGAACTGAAGGAGATGGCAAGAGAGGAGATGGTCACTTTAGAGGAGGCGCTTCCAAAGATGGAGGAGGAGATTAAACTTCTTCTGATTCCTTCAGACCCGGAGGATGGCAAGAACGCCATTATGGAGATCCGCGGCGGTACCGGCGGAGACGAGGCTGCAATCTTTGCTGGAGACCTCTTCCGTATGTACTCCAAGTACATTGAGAGAAAGGGTTGGAAACTGGAGATAACCTCGCAAGCCCCTGGAACTGCAGGCGGTTACAAGGAGATTATCTGCACCGTTTCCGGTGACGGAGTTTACGGACTTTTAAAGTATGAATCCGGAGTTCACCGCGTTCAGAGAGTTCCGCAGACTGAGACTCAGGGAAGAGTTCACACCTCCGCTGCTTCTGTAGTTGTGCTTCCGGAGGCGGGAGAGTTTGACGTTGAACTCAATGAGAAGGATATCCGTAAAGATATTTTCTGTGCTTCCGGTCCTGGCGGACAGGGAGTTAACACCACATATTCCGCAATCCGTCTGACCCACATTCCTACCGGAATTGTAGTTCAGTGTCAGGATGAAAGAAACCAGTTGAAGAACTACGAGAAGGCTCTTAACGAGCTGCGTACCAGACTCTACAACATGGAGTACCAGAAGTATCTGGATAACCTTTCATCCAAGAGAAAGACTATGGTTTCCACCGGAGACCGCAGTGCAAAGATTCGTACTTACAACTATCCGCAGAGCCGTGTGACAGACCACCGCATCAACTGGTCTACCCACAATCTGCCTGTCTTTATGGACGGTGAAATTCAGGAGGTTATAGATCAGCTCCAGATTGCAGAGAACGCAGAGCGCCTTAAGGAGGCACAATAATCACCCACTATCTGATGGCAGAGAGGGAGTATATCACCATAACAGGCGCACGGGTTAACAATCTGAAAAACATCTCATTAAAGATCCCGCGCGGAAAGTTGTGCGTTGTTACCGGTGTTAGCGGAAGCGGTAAATCCTCCCTTGCCTTTGATACCCTCTATGCTGAGGGACAGAGACGTTTTGCAGAGAGTCTCTCCTCCTTTGCCCGTCAGTTTTTGGGCAGGATGAGCAAGCCTGATGTAGATAAGATTGAGGGGATTCCTCCCGCTATTGCCATTCAGCAGAAAGTCACCAGCAAGAACCCTCGCTCCACCGTTGGTACAACTACGGAAATCTATGATTATCTGAGGATTCTATTCTCCAAAATAGGACATACATACTCTCCTGTAAGCGGCCGTGAGGTAAAGAAAGAGAGTGCAGAGGATGTGATGGAGTTCATAAACACTCTGCCTAAGGGTGCAAAAGTGTACATTCTTTCAAAGGTTCCGTACAATGAAAATGAGAGGATTGAAAAGATTCTCTCTCTTACCAAAGAGGGTCACACCCGTTTTTTTGAAGACGGCAAAGTGGTTAAGGCTGAGAAACTTGTAACGGATGAGGATGAAAAGGGCGGAGGCCATCTTACCCTTCTTATTTCCCGATTGGTAACAGGAACTGAGAGGGATGAGTCTGAACTGAGAAGTTACATTGAGGATGCCTTCAAACTTGGTGAGGGAAGAATGACCGTAGCCTGGGAAACAACAGACCTGAAGGAAAGAGCTTTCTCTCAACTTTTTGAGTGTGACGGTATTACTTTCCAGGAACCTAACGAGCAGATGTTTTCCTTCAATAGCCCTATTGGTGCCTGCCCGGTATGCGGCGGATTCGGAACAACCATAGGAATAGATGAGAAACTTGTTATTCCAAACGCATCGCTGAGCTTATATGAAGATGCTGTAGCTCCCTGGAGGGGCAAGATAATGGGCTGGTATAGAGAGCAGTTCATCTACGGTGCGGAGAAGTACGGCTTCCCGGTTCACCGTCCTTACGCCTCGCTTACCCAAAAGCAGAAGGATCTTCTTTGGAACGGCAATAAGGAGCTTAAAGGGATAAATGATTTCTTTGATTGGGTAGATACCAAAAAATATAAGATTCAGTTCAGATATATGCTTGCAAGATACTCAGGCAGAAGCACTTGCCGTGAGTGTGGCGGAAGCCGTCTGAAGCGTGAAGCGCTCTACGTTAAGGTGGGCGGAAAGAACATTATGGAGATGACCTCCATGGATGTTACCTCTCTGCTCAAGTTCTTTAAGAAGATAAAACTCTCTGCGTATGACAAGAAGGTGGGAGAGCGTACTCTGAAGGAGATAGTTCAGCGTCTGGAATACATTGAGGGAGTGGGGCTTGGATACCTCACCTTAGACCGTCAGAGCAATACCCTGAGCGGCGGAGAGAGCCAGAGAATCAACCTTGTAAGTTCTCTAGGCAGTTCTCTTGTAGGTTCTCTTTACATATTGGACGAGCCAAGTATAGGCCTCCATCCTAAAGATACTCAGAACCTTATAGCGGTACTAAAAAAACTGAGAGATTTGGGCAACACCATTGTTGTGGTGGAACATGATAAGGAGATAATTAAGGCGGCAGACCATCTGATAGATATAGGTCCGCTTGCCGGAGAGGAGGGAGGAGAGATTGTCTTTGAGGGAAAGATAGGCAGCGGAAAGCTTTATAAAGAGTCACTTACGCTTGATTACCTTACCGGAAAAAGGCGTGTGTTCGAGACAAGAAAACCAAGAGAGTGGAGTAAAAAGATAACAATTGAGGGGGCAATGGAGCACAACCTCAAGGATATCACAGTAGACTTCCCGCTCAACACTCTTACGGTAGTTGCAGGAGTTAGCGGCAGCGGTAAATCCTCTCTTGTTGGAGACATTCTATACCCTGCCTTATGCCGTCATTTTCAGATAGGTTGCCAGACAACCCCGGGTGCATTCCGTTCGCTTGGCGGAGACCTCAAATATGTAACGGGAGTGGAGTATGTAGATCAGAACCCTATGGGAAAATCTTCCCGTTCCAACCCTGTTACTTACCTTAAGATTTATGATGATATCCGTAAACTCTTCTCTGAGCAGCCATACGCAAAGATGAACGGTTACACCAACTCCTACTTCTCATTCAACATAGACGGCGGGCGTTGTCCGGTCTGTTTGGGAGAGGGGTATGTGACTGTGCCAATGCAGTTTATGGCAGATGTGAAGATGGTGTGCGAGGAGTGCGGCGGCCACCGTTTCAAGAAGGATATACTTGAGGTCCGTTATCACGGAAAGAACATAGACCAGATTCTGGATATGAGCGTAGACTCCGCCAAGGCTTTCTTTGAATCTAAGAAAGAGCCTGCTGCAAAGAGAGTTGCACAAGGATTGGAGATTCTGCAAAGAGTTGGACTTGGATACGTTAAGTTGGGACAGAACTGCTCAACGCTCAGCGGCGGTGAGAGTCAGAGAGTTATGCTGGCTCAGTTCTTAAGCAGAGACGCATCCTCCGGCGGAAAGTTCTTCATCTTTGATGAACCTACCACGGGTCTTCACTTCAATGATGTTAAAAAGCTTCTCTATGCCTTTGACGCTCTGGTAGATGCGGGTAACACCATCCTGGTGGTTGAGCACAATACGGACGTTATCCGTGCAGCAGACTGGGTTATTGATCTGGGTCCCGGAAGCGGAGATAAGGGAGGCGAGGTTGTCTTTACCGGAACTCCAAATAACTTTACTATATTTGCTATATAAAGCTTACCGTTATGAAAAGGACCCTTATACTTCTTGCCGCTCTCTTTGTGAGCACCTTCACCTTCAGTCAGAAAGTTGTGGTTCGCGCTGCAAAAGAGGGAGATGCAATAATCTCCATTATGACCTACAACATCCGTCACGGCAAGGGTATGGACGGCAAGGTAGACTTTGACAGAATAGCAAAGGAGATCTCCCTTGTCTCTCCGGATGTTGTTGCTCTGCAGGAGGTAGATGTCAACACCAAGAGAATAGGGGGCATCCCTTCAGACTCTGTAATTGCCGCAAAATCAGGTGGTTATAATTATTACTTTGCCTCCGCGATGGATTTTAACGGCGGCCAATACGGCAACGCCGTCCTTTCAAAAACACCTGCCCTCTCCGTAACACCCGTCCCTTTAAAGGGAACGGAAGAGCCTCGCGTTATGCTTGTTGCAGAGTTTGAGAACTACTTCTTCTGCTCACTTCACCTCTCCCTGGATTCTCTCAGCAGAATTGAGGCCTGCAAAACTATCTGTGAGACTGCAGAAAAGATGGCAGACGGCAAACTCTTCTTCATTGCCGGAGACTTCAATACATCAGTCTCTTCCGTTGAGATGAACATACTGCTCAACCACTTTGATATTCTCTCTCCATACCAACTTAAGACCTTCCCTTCAGACAAACCGGACCGGACTCTTGATTATGTAATGGTTTACAAAAACTCTAAGGGTAAGAGACTTGTAAGAGAGCTCAACTTCAAAAAGACCCTCTCCTCCTGGGTTCAGCCGGAGCCAATGGCATCAGACCACCGCCCGGTCTTTGTTGTAATCATCAAAGGAGACCTCCTCTACAGCGCCACTGTAAAAGAGTAAATTGAAAAGTGCTTCGATGGCTACTTTGGCCTTAAAGGCCGCACTATGCCTTGTCCGATTGCCCTTCATAAAGGTTGAAGTTATTAAGATTTGTTAAACTTAACCCGTGGTCTGTTTTTTCGGTACCACTACAGTAGTACTGAATATATTCATTAATACCTCTTCTTAGAGCCTCAACATCGTCTTGAGGGTTTGTAGTGGTCCCATGGTCTGTTTTCATGGGACCACTATACTCAATCACTATTATAATTATAAACCGTATTGTGAAATAATTGAATCAGGTGGGTGTTTTATCCTATTTTGGGGCTTAATTAAGTAACGACCAAAAAGGTTATTTGCTCTATAGATAGAGTAGTGTACATTTCTTTTTGGTACTATTTCTTCATTATTAGGAAGACCAATTCCAACAATACCAAGATTCCAAATCATAGGCACTCCAAAAATGGAATCGTGAGGAAATACTTTCTTGAGTTCAAAATTATAATAATGTCCAACTTTAATCCTTGTAGCATCCTGGTTTATAGGGGGATTATCCTTTGAACTCATTATCAAATAAGTAGAATCTCCTTTTTCAGCGTATATGAGATATACAGATTTTTTCTCCTTTATGCGTATTACTTTGTAATGACTTTTGAGAAATACTCTAACATTACTTCTCGTAAAAAACGAACAAGATCCTAATAAGATGATTAATAATGAAAAAACGATTGATAGACCTCTCATACTATTATTATTTTCTAGGATAAGTTTGTATAATTGTTATATCCTTACCATTTTCTATATACCATTCCACTTGATTTGCCTCATACATATTATCCGTTATTTCTCCATTGTTGTAATATCGATTTTTGATAGTGTGTTGTTTTCCGGCTTTTCTGTGGGCTTCTTTGAAAGTTCTATTGTTTGATTCGGAATAGGCCGGGGAAGCATCTTGTTTAGTACTTTTTGAAATCTCTGCTCCAATAAAGGCTTCAGTAAGTTCATGCCATATTGATTGTCCAGGTGTTTCAAAAAATTCATCAATTGTATCTAAAATTCTTGTATTAACAAGCTGAAAAGCATCTACAACGGTCTCTCCTAATTGATTGGTTGAAACTCTATTCCCCATGAATGCTCCACCAATGAATATATTACCTTCAGGTGTTTTTTCTTCATCAGTAGTTCCCATTACAACAAATACGTCATTTCTATCAATCATTTTGGCCATTGTTTTAACAATCCCCCTTAGCTTTTCTCTATTCTTCTCATAAGAGACTTTTCCTTCTGGATTTATAGATAACGTTATTGACTTACCAACTTTTTCCTGCAACTGCAAGAGAGCTTCAAAAGAGTACTCCCCAATTATTGTCAAAGAGTCACCGATTATATCTGTGAATAATATAGGATTCCCGCTGCAGTAGTTGTACGGTGTGAGTGTCAGATATTTCTCTGCTTTTGGATCTATAGCCATCCACCTTGCTGTAACGGGGTCGTATTGCCTGAACCCATAATCCAGGTAGTCTGTCCCTGCCACGGTTTGGATTTCTTTTCCGTTGTAAAGGTCTCTTTTTGCCTGTGTTGCAGAGACTCTGTTTGGATAGAGCGCATTCAGTGAAGTGTTTATTGTAGGGTAGCTTTCTCCCTGGTTTGTTTGCAATCCGAACGGATAGTAGCTGTTCCTCTCCAGTATGTTTCCCTGGCTGTCACTTACTGCTCTTGTGCTTCCCAGATGATCCTTTACCAGGAATAGAGTTGTGTAAGAAGTATTTGTGGAAGCTCCGCTCATCTGCCTTACAGCTAAAATCCTTCCGCTTTCAGCCTCAGCGCTTTCCAGGTATTCTTTTGTGGTGTTGTTTGAAGCGTCTACCTCCAATGTGAACGGTCCTACGTATGCTCTTCCGTTTCCGTCTTTGTCTATGACCTTGTACTTTGTACCGTCTGCCAGATAGGTGTAATTGGAAAGCAGAGTGTCGTTTCTGGAAACGGTCTTGACCTGGTTGTTCAGGTCGTATGTCATGACAACGTTTCTTAAAGCATCCTTTGTCATGTTCCCGTTTCCGTCATAGAGATACTCCCCGGTCCCAGCCAGATGTCTTATCCTGTTTCCCGTATAAGAGTAAGTGAAGTCATCTTTAGGGTTGGATGCGTTCTCACTGAACCTTCTGAGTGTAAGTATGTTTCCGTTACGGTCATAGGAGAGGTTTTTCTCTGTGAACGTGTCAGAAGATGTGGTACTTGTACCGATGTACCTTACCCCCTGCGTTAGCCGTCCCTGGCCGTCATAGGAGAAGGCATAAGAGCTTCTGCTCTCCGTGCTACCCGGATTTGTCCAGTCACTTGCGTCTTTCCACTGACTTGCCTCCCACTCCGTTATGAGTCCGTCATACGATTTTGCAGTAGATGCTTTTACTGCATCATGATAACGTAGCGTCTGAGAGTAGAGGTTATAGTTGTAAGCCGGTTCACTTCCTTTCTTCAGTATGTCACTCTGAGAGTTTATCCAGCCTTGTATGTTGTAAGTGAGGCTGTTCTCCAATACCGGTGTTGCCGTAGACGGATTGAGTGAAGCGGAACCCTGCGCAGCTGTCTTTCCTCTTTTTGTATTAACCAACCTTCCGAGGTTGTCATAGCTGTAATTTACTGCGGCGTATGTGTCTGAACTGTTGTTCAGATCTGCCGTAGCTGTGAGTTTTCTTGCCCGTGAGTCGTAAGTAAATGTCTGAGTGAGCGTGTTCTCGCTCTCCTGGAGAGTTGCATTGGTTCCCACAGAGAGTGTCTGCACGCTCCTTAGGTTGTTCCCTACAAAATCATAAGAAGCGGAACTTCTCAGAAGTTCTCCGTCCGGCATCTTAGTGACCGTCTGAATTGTCCTTCCTTTTTTGTCATAGAAGTAACTCTCTTCCCTGTATCTTCTCAGATTCGGTGTCATGCTGCTTGAAGAGAGGTCCAACACTTTTGAATATGTTAAAAGTCCTTTTACCCTGCCGTCCACGTCATTACTTGTAACTGTGCCTGTTACCGGTGAGAAGGCCAGCGCTGCCGGTGCACTCTTCCCGTACTCGGAGTAAGAGAGGAGGGTGTTCTGCTGGTCGCTAAAGATCTGCGGGTAAGGTGTTTGGAAGGCTGTCTCCACTTCCGCTCTTGTCTTCTGCGCAGATAGGTATGTAGCCGTCACTCTGGAAAGTGAGTCATAACGTGTTAAAATCCAGCGGTTCTCTTCTCTGAGCAAGGAGTCCTGCGTTGCCACACTCCTTCCTGCCGGGTCATACACAATGAATTCCCACCCTTTCCCCGGTATCTTTTTCTCAGAGACTCTTCCCAATCCGTCATAGTTGTAAAGGAAGGCAAAGAGTATGGCTGTAGAGTCCGAGTTGGCTATGGTATAAGGATTTGCAGCAGAGCTGTTTGCCGCCAAGGTTTTTACTCTTGCCGTTCCTTCCGGCTGAATGACCCACCTTAGCTGCCTTCTTCCGTCATAGACGTAGTAAGTCTCACTGATGCTGTTACCCGTTCCGCTCTGAGCAAGGTAAAGTGTCCCTTCCGAGTCTTTGAACTCCGTAGACACCCTCCCGTCCGGAGAGGTAATGGTGTTCTTGAAAAGTTTTCCTGCTGAAAGATAGCCTTTTACCGTCAGTACTCCGTTTTCATTGCAGGACATATCTAAAACCTCGTTGCTTGCGTTGGCATCATAACTGAAAGCAGAATAGTGGTTTACCCCCGTGCTCACAGCTCTGAACGCCGCTCCCGGAGTATATTCCTTCTTTACCCTGTTCAATGGAGATGATTCATACTCTTTCTCTGTAAAGGCAAAGGCGGCATCACTGCTTCCGTAGAGTGAGTTATAAAACGCTTGCTGTGAAGAAAGTGGCGTCTCTTCCGGTCTTGGTGAAGCAAAGGAAGAGACCATAGGCAGATAGCTTTTTGCATCCTCTCTTCTCATCACGTCATACCAGATAGGCGTTACTATGTTCTTCCCGTTAGGTGCTGCTGCCACATTTACCGTCTGGGCGGGATATCCCAACCCGTCATAGTAAGTTACGTCCAATATGTATGACTGTGCATTGGCAGAGGTGAAAGACTGCTTTAGTATCCAGTTTTCTCCCAGTACCGCCACCCCTTCGTTTACCGTTAGGCTTCCCTTCATCAGCTTTTGTAGCCCTTTATAAGAGGCTGCAACGGCGTATTTTCCGGAAGCGTCCGGTATGTTGAAGCGTAGGGTATCTCCGTTTCCCACTCTGGTGTTCCCGTACGGAACGCCGTCTTTTAGGAGCGTATAACGTACCCTGCACTGCGAGCCTTCTAGAATGATAAACCCTGGTGTTGCGTTTCCCTCCGGGAATGTTACGTTGAAGGCGTTGAGCGCTCCACCTCCGGGTTGAGAGAAGATTATCTCCGATGCGTTCTGATTCTTAAAGTAGGTGTTATTGTTTATTGTGTTGTAAGATATGTTCGGTCCGCACTCAGCGGTGATGGTGACATAAGAGTCGTTGGGAAAAGCTCTTTGATAGGAGAGGTTTATTGTGCTGTCCCACGTTGTGGCCTTTCCGCTGTTATAGAAGTTTATTATGCGGTTCAGAACGCTGTCCTGCGCGGCAGTTACGGCATAAGTGAAGGATATTTTCCCTCCGTCTTTGCTGAAGGTGTAGGGGTTAGGGGAGAGGGAGCAGTTGCGCTGCGTGTCATAGAACGGATGCCACTGTACCGTTCTGGTTCCGTTCATCAGCACTTCCGTAGGGTAATAAGCTATGCAGTAGTATGCTCCGGGGAGGGTGATTGGGAATTTCAGCTGACGGTTTCCCTCGCTCTTTCCGTTTACATCTGCAACTGTAATCGTGTAGCCCAGAGAGTCTTTCAGGAGCCTGTAAGAGGCGAATCCGTCCGAACTGCTGAGAATCAGTGCGTTCTTTCCTCCATGGAGAAGATAGAGTGCTGATACGTTCGGCAGCAGCGTATATACGTTTGGAGTGTGAATGTCCTGGTAAATGACGGCCGAGGCGTTACTTGCCGTGATGGTCACCTCCCGCATCTCTGTTCCGTTATTTGCTGCGAAAGTAAGGTTGAGGTCCGCCTCATAGATTCCTTCTTGGTTAGTAAGGAAAACCTCTGTGATCCAGTCCTCTGCACCGTTATAAGCTATCTGATTTTCAATAGAGGAAATGAGTGTTGCGGCATTGAATCCGTTATTGCTGAGAATATGAATTACCGCCGTCTCTCCGTTTGGGCTGAGATAGATCTCCTGCTCGTCAATATAATCAATGCTTATGGTTATCTCAAACTGAGAGGTCTGGGCAGAGAGGGTTGTTCCCGGCTTAAGGAGCCAGAGAGCCATCATCAAAAAGAAAGCTCTTATAAGTAAGGAATTATATGATTTAATCTTCTTCACAATAACTTATCTTGTCTTATCTTGTAACGGTCTGATAATAATATCTCTCCAGCGGGTTTAGGTCTTCATCCAAGATGTAGTTCAGCCTCTGAGCCTGATCGTATGTATAATGTGTTACCCTTCCTGTAGGGTCTGTCACCTGAGCCGGTAGTCCGTAAGCATGCCATTTATACCACGATACCTCACATTGCGGAATTGCGTTTTTTATAGAAGCCGCTCTTGCTTCTACATTCTCCTCAGTGGTAGAGCTGAAACAGGTGCTTCCTAAGATGTTCGTTATCTGCTCATTAGTGGCATTATCAATCCTCATGGCAACCCCTTTATTGTTGTTATACCAGATGAATGTTGTTGAAATGGCGTTTGCATCTGTTTTTTGAATGATATTTCCCTGACTGTCATATGAGTATGTGGCATATACTTTCCAGCTGCCGTCATTTACGTTGCGCTTGAGCCATTGTGTAGGGAGATATAGTGTGCGGTTTTCAGTCCCTGTTATGGCGCTGAAAGTAAGTGAGTCACAACTTATTATCTTCTCCTGCTGGGAGTCATGTTGTCTTACCTTCACCGTCACTCTTACCGGACTGGTTATATGGTTTGCTGTGATCATTGCCTGCTGAACGGCCGTTCTGGCAGCCGCAGGTATCTCCGAGATGAAGATATATGATGTTGTAATTCTGTCTCCGTTGGAGAGGGTTTTCGTCTCCTGGATTTTTTGTCCGTTGCTGTTATAAGTGGATGAGACGTAGGATGTTGGATCTCCTGAATTGAAGAAGTCTTTTTCCGATGTCTGTGAAGGGCGGAATTCGGCCGTCTGCCTCTGAATCTGAGCTATAGCCTCTCCCACGTAAATGGTTTCATAGAACGCCGGCTTTCCTTCTTCTACTGCAAAAGATGTCTGAGAGGAATGGAGGAGGTTCCCCTCTGAATTGTAAATCTCTGATTTCTTTTCTCTTCCTCGTTTATGCTGCTGGCTGGAAGTAGGGCAGAGTATGTTATGAACCGCCGTTGCACCGCTTCCGGTTCCGTTTGCTCCTCGGATCTGCATATAAGAGGCCTGATTTTGAAAACCGTCATTGTAACTATGCAGAATGGACATAAAATCTCCTTCTACTATATCATCCGGGTAATCGTCCCAATCGGTAAAGAAGTGTACCACTTTGGATTTATCCGGCAGTATCTCTTCTACCCTGCTGTATTCCACCGGTGTAGCCTCGTAGTTGGATATACCTGAAGAAGAGGCGAGTTGGACGTAAATTGTATGATTCGTCAGATAACCCGAGTAGTTCAGTACGTAACGCGGGTATACCAGGAGCGATCCGCTGGTTGTGCTGCTTGCTGCCAGGGTATAACGGTAAGAAGTGGTATCTGTAGGAATCCCGTTTTCATCTATGTTGATTATCTGCGAAATACGGCTTCCCGGTCCGGTTGCTAGAAATCCTGGAGACGAGGCATCCATGGTAGGGGAGAAGAAGTTAGAAGATTTCTTACGTAGGTTCCTTCTTACGGTGTTGCTCTCGTAAACCAGTTCTGTGCTTCCTCCTGTAGGATACGTAATTTTTTTCATAATACCGATGGAAGAGCATCCGCTGTTTGCGTTTCTGTATGAACTTACCGTCTCGTCAAAGCTGTTGGGTTCCTGTGTGCCGAGTTGGTTGAGTGCTATGGTGTTATGATTCATGTTCGTTGAATCATTCCTATTGAGGAAACCCCAGTGGTCTGTGGCCGTAGTGCCGAAGGCCGGGAAGAAGCTCTCTTCAAGCCCTTCATAATCAAAGGTGTATCTACCCACCTGCTCAATATCTACACTTGAAATGAATGGATACGTGTTTCCGACTTTGTTGAAGATGTAGCTTATACCCATAGACCCGGCGGGAGTCTTTATGCTGTCCAAAAGAAGGTAGGAATACACTGCATTCATATCTCTTCTGTTTGAGCCGTTCATGTAAGACCCTTGCTTTCCGTTAGGCTTGGAGAGGTAAGTGAACTCAATAGACTCTCCGTTAGAGAAGTCAATGCTGCTGAGATAACTGGCTGTGTTATGCTCCTCGTTATATTGGAGCATAGAAACAGGGTCTTCATTTGTCTCCCATGAAAGCCAAAGGTTTGTGCTGTAACTGACTATATCTGAATAACCATCGTGAGTGTTATATCTGAATAAAGCGGCAGCACCGTCCGGACTCTCTATTGTGCTGAGCAGGAATGCGGTAGCACGGTATGTGGAGTGTGCCTCGGGATTCTCTTTGTCATACCCCTGAGGTATGTTTCGTTCAATAAAGTTGAACTTTCTCTCTGTTCCCTGGCTTTGCGTATCCTCTCCTCCAAAGATATATCGGTACCCGTCAGATGTGGTGATGATGAACTGAGAGGAGACATTTCCGCTGCCGTCACCGTACGGCGTGTTTATCTTCTCTATTTTGTAATTGCCGTCAAATGAGGATGTGTGAAAGACTGTAAAAGAGCCGTCTGTGTTTCTGTAGAAAGAGCCGCTGTGCCCCGGAAAAGAGAAGTGGTAGATATCCGGCGTAGTCTCGTAAAGAGTCATAAGATTGTTGGGCCCTTCCAATTCATAGGCTGTCTTTAGCACGTTTCCCGGAGTAGGTCTGTTGACTACCTCATAGGTAGGCATAGGTAAGTAACTGACTATAGGTAGATAATCAAATCCGAGCACATCTCTGGCACTCCAGGAAGTAGAGGTTGAATAATTGAAAGAGCCTTGCAGTTCATCCGGGATACCTCTGACTTCTCTTGTTATGCTGCCGGCGCAGCTAAGTGTCCATCCCAGGCCCAGGATACCGGTCTGCCGGTTAGGAATCAGACCGTTATAGCTGTAATCCAGAGAGATAGGAAGAGTAAAACGGCTGTTGCGGTAGGTATAAATGGGAACAGTAACGGATACCTTACCTGTATAGAGTTGCGGAGTAAGTTTGCCATAACGAGTCATCTCACTTGCCTGAACGGAAGGCTTATCCGGCTCGTTGACAAGGGTGAGCTGGGCGTAAGATGTTAAAGGATAGAATCCTATGAGACATAGGATTAAAGTAAGGGTTCTGAAGATTGTTCTCATACAAGAATTGCTTTTTACAAAGGTATAAAAACAATTCTTGAATATGCTTTTAGGATAAAGCTATTTTTTCTTATCGGAGGTGCGGAGGACGGTGGTGACCTCTTTGATCTTTTTGAGGGCGGAGATCACTTTGTCTAAGTGGTTGTTGTTGCCAACGGAAATCTCCATCTCTGCAACAAACTCCAGCTTGTTTTTGTTTCTCTCTGAGATTCTGAAGGCACGGATGTTTGCACCCTGAGTAACAACGCATTCCATAAGGGCGTTGGAGATGCTAGCATCTCCGTTCCCAATCACTTTTATTCCGGTTTGGAACTGAGAGGAGGTGGAGAGTTGTCTCCATCTTACCTTCTGAATTCTGTAAGGATATTTGGAGATAAGACGGGCGGCATTAGGGCAGGAGATTCTGTGAATGCTTATGCCTCCGCTCTGTGTTACAAAGCCGAATACGTCATCTCCGAATATAGGGTTGCAACACTTGGCCATCTTAAAGCCAATGTTGTCTAATTTATCACTTATAACAAGATAATCCTTGCCGGTATAAGAGGCTTTTTCTGAGAGTTTTGTAGGGAGCGGTTTCTCCGCCTCTTTATTATCTTTATTATTATCTTTATTCTCCTTTACTTCTGCTTCTTCTCCTATAGTGAGGAAGTCTTTGATGTCCTGCAGGTTGATGCTTTCATCGTTTACGGCAATGAAGAACTCTCCGGCAGACTTCATCTTAAAGTGCTTTACAAGCTGCGTAAGTCTCTCATCTGTAAGCTCTATCTTCCAGTTCTTCATTCTCCTCTCCAAGGTCTCCCTTCCCAGGTGGCCCATCTTTCCCTCCTCCTCTTTGAGCTTGTTCTTAATATGGCTTCTTGCCTTTGAAGAGACAACAATGTTGAGCCAGTCTCTGGATGGCTTCTGGTTCTTGCTGCTCATTATCTCCACAACGTCTCCGGTGTGAAGTTCCTCTCTGATGGATTTGATTTTACCGTTGACTTTTGCACCGTTGCAACTCATTCCCAGGTTGGAGTGGATTGAGAAGGCAAAGTCCAGAACGCTCGCTCCCTTAGGGAGTTGCTTAAGGTCACCGTTAGGGGTGAATACAAAGATTTCATCCAAGTCTTTACCTTCCGTGTTCTCTGAAATGAGGCCCGGAGTCTCCAGCATCTTCTTCACATTCTCCAGCCACTCGTCCAGTCCGTGAACGGATTTGATTCCCTTGTAACTCCAGTGGGAGGCGTGGCCGTTCTCTGCAATCTGGTCCATACGCACGCTCCTTATCTGAACCTCAACTCTGGCTCCCTCCCTGCTTTGAACCGTGGTGTGGAGTGACTCGTATCCGTTTTTCTTAGGATTTGAAATCCAGTCTCTTAAGCGCTCGGTATCCGGTTTGTACTCCTGGGTTACCAGAGAGTAAACCTTCCAGCAGGCCTCCTTCTCTCTCTCAGGTTCAACATCCAGAATGAAGCGGATTGCAAAGACATCATGCACTCCCTCAAACGGAACCTCCTGCCTTTGCATCTTCTGCCAGATAGACCAGGCGGTTTTGGTTCGGACCTTCAAAATATACTTTATGCCCGCCTCCTTAAGACGCTTCTCCAGAGGGCGTATGAACTCTGAAATTAGATGCTCTCTATCTTTCTGAGTGGCAAGGAGTTTATTGGTTATGCTACGGTAGTTCTCCGGGTCTGAGTAACGGAAGAAGAGGTTCTCCATCTCTCCCTTTATGTTGTAAAGTCCCAGCTGGTGAGCCAGTGGAATGTAGAGCATCTGACTCTCCGTAAGCTTACGCATTATCTTGTTCTTTGGGAACATTCCCAGGTTGCGCATTACCTCCAGACGGTCTGCAATCTTTATTAATGTAACTCTTGGATCCTTTGAGTATGAGACTATTAACTTGCGGTAGTTCTCTGCCTGAAGACGTGTCTCCTTTGGAGTAATTTTGGAGATGTTGTTGAGTCCTTCAACTATGTTGATAATCTCCGCAGGATACTCCTTTTTGAGTTGGCTGAGCTGCTCCTCCTTTCCTCTTGTAGACTCATGGAGAAAGACGGCAGATACGGAGTCTGCTCTTAAGGCCAACTCCTCTGCAACTATAAGTGCCACATTAAGAGGGTGTTCTATGAATGGATGATGATTCTCCCTCTCCATTCCCATTAAAGAGTTATTGGCAACGTTAAAACTCTTCTCAATAAGTTCACGCTCTTTTCCCTCATACAATGTGAGCAATCTCTCTTTTTTCTTCTCTACGTTCTCCATTATTCTCTTTTTCCTTTGCTTCTGGTTTCCAGTAATTTCTTTAATGCGTTCATCTCATCTCTGAACCTGGCTGCAACAATAAAGTCCAGGTTCCTTGCTGCATTTTCCATCTTTATTCTTGAACTCTCAATGCTCTTTTTAAGAGCCTCGTCATTCATTGAGGAGATGACAGGGTCTTCTGCAACGCTCTTAAGATCAATGGTTTCTCTGGAGGCTATGCTGGCCAGGGTGTTGTCTCTTCCAAGGATGTTGCGCTCCGTCTTCTCAATCTGAGTAGGGGTAATATGGTGCTCCTTGTTGTACTCCTGCTGCTTTTTGCGCCTGCGGTTGGTCTCATCTATTGTCTCCTGCATGCTCCTTGTTATGGTGTCTGCATACATTATGACGCAGCCGTTAATGTTTCTTGCGGCACGGCCGGCAGTCTGGGTGAGTGCGGTGGTGCTTCTTAGGAATCCCTCCTTGTCTGCATCCAGAATGGCAACCAGTGAAACCTGCGGCAGATCAAGGCCTTCCCTAAGAAGGTTCACTCCAACCAGCACGTCAAATCTTCCGGCCTGGAAATCCTCCAGTATCTCAATTCTCTCCATTGTGTCCACATCCGAGTGGATGTAACGGCATCTTACTCCGGCCCTTGTGAGGTATTTTTCAAGGTCTTCACTCATTCTCTTGGTGAGAGTTGTAACCAGCACTCTCTCATCCTTTTCCACTCTTTTGGCAATCTCTTCCAGAAGGTCATCCACCTGGTTCTTACTTGGTTTTACAACAATAGGTGGGTCTAACAATCCGGTAGGACGAACAACCTGCTCTACTATAACTCCCTGGGACTCTTCCAGTTCAAAGTCTGCAGGAGTTGCACTTACATAGACGGTCTGGTTGGTAAGAGATTCAAACTCCTCAAATCTCAGAGGACGGTTGTCTGCTGCAGCGGGGAGACGGAAACCGTACTCAATGAGTGTGGCTTTACGTGAACGGTCTCCTCCGCTCATAGCTCTGATTTGTGGTACGGTTACGTGGCTCTCATCTATGAAGGTGACGTAATCCTTTGGAAAATAGTCCAATAGACAGAAAGGTCTGGTGCCGGCAGCTCTGCCGTCAAAGTAACGGGAGTAGTTCTCAATTCCCGGGCACCATCCCAGTTCCTTTATCATCTCAAGGTCATACTCCACTCTCTGCTTAAGACGGTTGGCCTCATGGTTCTTGCCAATAGCCATAAAGTAGTCATACTGCTTTACAAGGTCATCCTGTATCTGCTTAACAGCCAGTACGGTACGTTCCTTGGTGGTGGAGAATATGTTGGCAGGATAGATGGAGAGAGAGTCTCTGGTTTCAATTGAGGTTCCAGTTGCCGGGTCAAAAATCTCTATCTCATCTATCTCATTTCCAAAGAATACTACACGTGCAGCCTCCTCACCGTAAGCCAGATAGATATCTACGCTCTCTCCGCTTACACGGAAGGTTCCTCTCTTAAACTCAATATCGTTACGGGAGTACATACTGTCTACCAGACGGTAGAGAAGAGAGTTGCGGCTTATGGCCTCACCCTGGTGAATCTCTATTGTGTTGGCGTGGAAATCTGCCGGGTTGCCTATGCCGTAAAGGCAGGAGACAGAGGAGATTACAATGATATCTCTGCGGCCGGAGAGAAGGGCGGCGCTGGCTGCAATTCTCAAACGGTCTATCTCATCGTTGATGGAGAGATCCTTCTCAATGTAGGTATCCGTTGTAGGGATGTATGCTTCAGGCTGGTAATAGTCATAGTAGGAGACAAAATACTCTACGGCATTATCCGGAAAGAAAGATTTGAACTCCCCGTAAAGCTGTGCGGCCAGAGTCTTGTTGTGGCTCAGAATAAGAGCGGGGCGGCCCAGTCTCTCTATGACGTTGGCCATGGTGAAGGTCTTTCCGCTGCCTGTTACTCCCAGCAGAGTGACGGCTTTATCTCCCTCACTTACAGCCCTTACCAGTTGCTCTATGGCTTCCGGCTGGTCTCCCGTTGGTTTATATTTTGAGTCTATTCTGAACTCCATTTTACTCCCTGTTTGCAAAACTCCAGAGGGCTTTAAAGAGCAGACGGCAACGCTCCGTTAAAGCGTTGAAGTTTATGATCTTAAAATCATCTGAAGGTTTATTGGTGTATTTGTGTATTCCGCTGGTAATAAGTACGCTCGGAATGTTCTCACTCTTAAAGAGGACCTGGTCTCCCATTGGGTAGAAGAGGCCGTAAAAGAGAGGTGAGGATTCAAAGGTGTTTTCCAATACTAACGGATTTGTGCTTTGGTTGTTACACTCTTTAAGCTGGCTGTAAAACTCTCTCTCCCTGCTTGTTTCTCCCATAAAGCAGAGGTAGTTCTTAGGTATAAGTTTCTCTGTTTTAGCCTCTTTTGGAGGTGAGAGGGTAGTGCCTATCTGGCTGAGGTTTATCATAAGTGATATATCCTCCGGTTTCAATCCGCTGTTATTAAGAAAGTAACGGGCTCCCTCCATTGAGGAGTGGTGGGCATCAAAGGCCACAAACCAGAGGTTGCTGATGAGGCTCTCTCCTCTTTGCTTCATCTTTGAGGCGGCGTTACATATTGAGAGCAAGGCGGCTACGCCGGAGGCGTTGTTGTCAGCTCCCGGGTAAATCTGGCCTGCTATCTCCCCCCGGCTGTCATAATTTGCTCCAATTATGATGTTTTTAGGAGAGGTAACTGTGCTGTCCGCTCTGATTACTCCAATGAGGTTCACTCCCAAAAGCATCTTTTCCTCCCTCTCAGAGTAGAAGTAAAAGCCGGAGGCATAGCTGCTTCCAAAGGTATCGGCATTGCTTTGATACAATCGGGATATAACGGAACTTCTTGCCTGGGCCATCTCAGGCGAGCCGGTAGCCCTTCCTTTTAAAGAGGGGTCCGTGAGCTCTTTTACAATGCCTTTCAGATACTCCTTGGTAATGGAGAGGGCTGCGGAATCTGCATAATTTTGAGAATATGCACTCCCAAAAGGAAGCGCACTCAAAAATAGCACGAATATTGCAGCCTTTATCTTTGTCAGCATGGCCTGTTTTGGTATCTTTGTATGAAGTTTCCAAATTTAACCAATTTGGCCCATTTAAGAGAGTATATGAGGAAAAATAGTTTGACCTTAACATTATTGTGTTTTCTCTTCCTCTCCCTTTTTCCAACAAAGGGGGCGGCTCAGTATGATTTGGGTCAGTTCTTTTTGAAGGGACGCCAACTCCTTATAGACGGCCGATACTCCTCCGCGATAGAGAACTTCAACACTCTTGTAAGGTTGGACACCACTCTCTATGACGCCTACTTCTTCCGCGGGATTGCCAAATATAACCTCGGAGATTTTATAGGTGCGGAGAGAGACTTTGACAAGGCGCTGGAACTCAACCCTATATACACTCCTGCATACCATTACCGCGCCATCACTCTCAGCCGCACAGGAAAGTATGAGGCGGCGCTGAAAGATCTGGCGGAGGCGGTGGATTTAAGGCCGAGTTATACCGGTCTTTACTTCAGCCGCGGAGTTACCTATTTCCTTTCCCAGCAGTTTGATAAGGCGGTGAGTGACTTTAACAAGTTCATACGCCAGGAGTCCAACGAGCCGGACGCTTATCTTAACCGCGGAGCCTGCTATCTCTTTTTGGGAGATACTCTTAAGGCGCTGGATGATTACAATAAGGCCATCTCCATAAATGTCTTTGACCCTGAGGGTTATATACGCCGCTCCAGAATCTGGGCGCTGCAGAATAAAGATTCTCTGGCCCTTACGGATCTGAACAAGGCCATCTCTCTGGATTCCGTAAACACCTTTGCATACTTTAACCGCGCTTTTGTACGTTACAACCTTAAGGATATTAACGGTGCTCTGGATGATCTGAACAAGGTGTTGGAGGAGGAGCCGGGGAACGCCCTTACTCTCTACAACAGAGCCTTAATCCGCTCTCAGATAGGGGACTACAATAACGCTCTGGATGATTATGACCGTGTAATCAGGGTCAACCCTCAGAACGTTCTGGCCTACTTCAACCGTGCCGCCGTCTACCTTCAGATGCGCCGCTTTAAGGATGCAATGGATGACTACTCTCAGGCAATTAATCTCTATCCGGATTTTGCCAAGGCATATATGAACCGCGCCTATGCAAAGAGCCAGTTGGGGCAGTACAACTCCGCCCGCAGAGATGAGGAGATTGCTCAGGAGAAGGTAAAGGAGTACCGCACCAAGACCTCAGATTCTCTTTCCGCTCAGAACTTTGCAGATACGGCAAAGAGGTTTGACCAGATGATTGCTCTGGATTCTGACTTTGCCAAGAGGGACTTTTCCAACAACGAACTTCTGCAGTACAGAGATGTGGACATACGTCTGAAACCTCTCTTCAAGTTCAATCTTTCAGAGGAGAAACAGCGTAAGATAGCTCTGGATAACCGCTTTGAATCCAAGACATTGGAGGCCTTCCTGGATAAACTTCCTCTCTACGCAAACCTAAGTTCCATAAAGCATAACGAGGCGGATATCTCCTCCTTCACGGCAGATTCTCTTATGAAACTTATTCCGCCGTCTTCTAAAGATGCGGCAATTCAGGCACTTATACACTTCTCCAGGGCTCTTGTGGAGGATTCTCAGAACCGTTACAACGAGGCGCTGGAAGATTATGACAAGGCTCTGAACCTAGATAAGGATAACGCATTCTTATATATTAACCGCGGAGTTTTGCAGGCGGAAATGATAGACTTTATCTCCTCCATGGAGCGTAATGTTCAGACACTTACGCTGGATAACTCCCGTACTGCAAGGGCGCGTGTAAATGACAGTTACGCTCACTATGACTACACCGCAGCCATTCATGATATGAAACGTTCTCTGGAACTTATGCCTAAGTTCCCGTTCACATACTACAACCTTGGTAACCTCTATTGTCTCTCTTCAGATTTGCCTGAGGCTATCCTTCAGTATACCAAGGCTATACAACTCTATCCAAACCTCAAGGAGGCCTACTACAACCGCGGTCTTGTGCTCATTTATCTTAAGGACAGCGAGAAAGGATGTTTGGATATGAGTAAGGCGGGTGAGTTGGGAGTGCCTGAGGCATATAGCGTTATAAGTAAATATTGCTTGAAGAAAAATCAATAGATTATGAAAAGAGTTTCCCTTCTTATTTCTCTCCTTTTGTTTGTTTCTCTCTCTTTTGGACAGGTGACAACAAAGGTTGAGAGTTTCAACCATTGTGGCCCTTACACTGTTAATACTCCTTATTTTACAGATTCCTTGGGAGTTAAAGGCAAGGCGTTTGATGAGAAAAATCTTATGGACGCCCTCTCATTTTCAATTGAGCGTTCAACGCCTTTTTCAGAGAAACTCATCCCGGCAGATGAAAATGAGAAGACGCTCAATCTCTTTTCATTCTATATCAACAACCTTAATTTCATAAAGGCTAAACTTAAGGTAAAGACTTCTGCAGAGTACAAGGCTTTTGTAGACGGTAAACCTGTTACGCCTGAGATGAAACTGGAGCCCAAGCAGCACCGCATAGATATCAAGACTCTCTCAAAGAAGGGGGCTACAGACTCTCTATCTGTATCTCTCTCAAGCGATAAGGAAATAGAGACCACTCTCTCTCCTAAGCACGGCTTCTCTATGGATGAGGTGCTTTACGGAAAGAATGTCACCTCTGCCCGCATCTCTCCGGATGGCAAGTACATCATTGTGGGATACAGTGATACTGATCAGACGGGAAGATCTTTGGTCTCCACTCAGATGAGGGAGGTTAAGAGTAACCGCCTGATTTTGGAGAAGAACGGAATCAACTGGCTTTCAAACGGCAACGAGTTCTACTATGAGAGTAACAGGGGCGGGGTGAGAAGACTTTATAAAGCCTCTGCAGAGGATCTCACTCCTGTTCTTATCTGCGAGAACATTCCTAAGGGGCGCATAACTATAAGCCCGGATGAGAGTTACCTTATTCTCACAGACTCTGAAGAGGGACCAAAGGAGGATCCTAACGTATTCCAGATTGTTTATCCGGATGACCGCCAACCGGGTTGGAGAAACCGTTCTTTCATTACCAAGTATGATATTAAAACAGGTGTAAACCAGAGGATTGCATTTGGCACTGATAATTTCAGCCTTATAGACATCTCTCACGATTCTAAAAAACTTCTTTTAGGCTCCTACCACAACCGTATTCAGAAGCGTCCTTCCAGAGGTATTGATGTCTTTCTTTTGGACCTGAATACCAATACAATAGACACTCTTATAAAGGATGAGGGTTTTGTAGACGCTCTCTTTTTCTCTCCGGATGACAAGCAGCTTTTGGTTGCCGGCTCGCCGGAGGCTTTTGGCAAGATAGGGGAGAACTTGGAGGAGGGGCAGACTGCCAATATCTATGACAAGCAGCTCTTTATCTTTGATATTGCTACTAAGGGGGTTAGATGCCTTACCAAGGATTTCAACCCTTCTGTAGACGGAGTAGTATGGTCTGTAAGGGACAATCAGATCTATGCTCAGGTTACGGAGAGCGAGTACAGCAATCTCTACCGTTTCTCTCCGGATGGAAAGAAGATAGTCAAACTTCCTACTTCTGCAGAGGTGGTTTCCAACTGGTATCTTCCTAAAAACGGTCAGTATCTGAGTTATACAGGGCTTGGCGCCTCTTCTCCAAAGAAGAGTTACATTATGGATCTTAAGGCATTGAAGGATTATATGTGGGAGGATTGCACTCAGCAGCGTTACAAAGATGTTGTTATGAACGAGTGCATCCCTTACACTTTTACCAACCGTCTTGGAGATAAGATAGAGGGACGTTTCTACCTTCCTAACGGCTTTGATCCTAATAAGCAGTATCCTCTGATTGTCAACTACTACGGAGGCTGCTCCCCAACTACCAGAAGTCTGGAATCCAGATATCCTCACCAGTATTACGCTTCATTGGGCTATGTTGTCTATGTTGTTCAGCCTAGCGGTGCGGTAGGGTTCGGCCAGAAGTTCTCCGCCCGTCACGTTGAGACCTGGGGGCAGTATGTTGCAGATGATATCATTGAGGGAGTAAAGAATTTCTGCAAAGACCATCCATACGTAAACTCTGCCAAAATTGGCTGTATTGGAGCAAGTTACGGCGGCTTTATGACTATGTACCTGCAGACTGTTACAGATATCTTTGCTTGCGCCGTCAGCCACGCCGGAATCAGTAACATTGCAAGTTACTGGGGGGAGGGCTATTGGGGCTACTCATACGGTCACGTTGCAAGTGGGGAGAGTTACCCTTGGAACAATCCTGAGATGTACACCCGTCAGTCTCCTCTCTTTAATGCAGACAAGATTCATACTCCTCTGCTTCTGCTGCACGGTACGGCAGATACCAATGTTCCTCATATTGAGAGTATTCAGATGTTTACCGCTCTTAAGATGCTGGGTAGAGAGGTTGCTTTTGTAGAGGTTAAGGGGGAGAACCACTGGATTTTGGATTACCCAAAGAGAATCAAGTGGAGCAACACCATTATGGCCTGGTTCCAAAAGTACCTTAAGGATGATCCATCCTGGTGGGATGAGCTCTACCCTAATAAATATCTTGAGTAATGACTCTCGGTCTTAAAAAGATAGATAAATATGCCGCAGCCCTGGTGGTACTCATACTGTTAGGGCTGGTGGGGCTTAATATCTACGTTCACTGCAAAAAGTCTTATCATGAGGATAACATAGTCCTTCAGGATATTGACCGTATGCTCAATCGGGAGTATTTTGGCATTCCTCAGAACTACAGCAGTGATGCAACGGAAAGGGTAGATAAGGTAAAAATAAAGAGCCGCGTTCAAAACGCAGACTCTTCAATAACTTACAACTTCAAATACCGCATCTGGCACAAGAAGGGAAAGAACCTCCACGGCAAGGGTACTGTCACCTTCAAAGGGCTCACCCCTATATCTTTCTGTTCTTCTTGTTCTTTTTGAGCACCTTCATAAGCCCCTCTGCAGCAATGTTTTTGCGGAGCAGGGTGATGGAAATTATTGTGAGTATTGCGGCAATGCTCGGGAAAATCATTGAAACCGGGAACTTTACAAGAGAGACCTTCAGTTGGTGGAATACTATGAAAATCCATACCTGAAAGGCTATTAAGACTATGGTGTTGTAAATGCAGAGCCTAAGCTGGAGATTCTTATGGTTTATAAGGAAGAGGTTTATGAGGTTTATTCCAAAGGTTATCACCAAAAGAACCAAAAAAGGGGTATAAGCGGTATAAATTTTTCCAAAGAACATTATAAACAGCAATACCGCTGAAATGAGCAAAAGTGTAAGGTAATTGATATTTTTCATAGCGCTAAGTTAATATTTCTCGGACATTTTTTATTAAATTTGAACAAAATCAAAACATTCATTAAGTATGAAAAGTAAAAAGATTGCCGCTTCAGAACTGCTGCTCAACGCAGACGGTTCCATATATCATCTTAATTTACGTCCGGAGGAACTTGCAGATACTGTGATTCTTGTGGGAGACCCTGGCAGAGTTTCTCTGATTGCAAAGCATATGACCGCCATTGAGTTTACCAAACAGTCACGTGAGTTCGTTTCAACCACCGGTATGTATAACGGCAAGAGAATCACCGTATTGTCTACAGGTATAGGAACAGATAACATTGACATTGTGATGAACGAGTTGGACGCCATTGCAAACATTGATTTCAATACCAGAGAGATTAAGAAGGAGAAGAGAAGTCTTACTTTGGTCCGTATTGGAACAAGCGGCGCGCTGCAGCCTGAGATTCCACTGGGATCCTTTGTACTCAGCCACGTATCAATAGGTTGTGACGGTCTGGTTAACTGGTATGCAAACAGAGATTCCGTTACTGACAAGGAGATGGAGAACGCTCTGGTTAAACACATGAACTGGGACAAGAATCTTCCTCGCCCTTATCTTATCAAGAACTCTGAGAGACTTATCAAACTCTTTGAAAAGAAGACAATAAAGGGTATGACAATCTCTGCTCCCGGCTTCTTTGGTCCTCAGGGAAGAGTGCTCCGTCTGCAACTGGCTATGCCGGATATGAATGCAAAATTTGAGAGTTTCCGCTCAAAGGATTACAAGATTACAAACTATGAGATGGAGGGAAGTGCTATTGCCGGTCTGGCAAAGGAGATGGGACATGAGGCAATTACCGTATGTTGCATCATAGCAAACCGTTACAGAAAAGAGGCTATCACAGATTACCATCCATATATTGAGAAACTTATCCTCCTTGTTCTTGATACTCTCACCGGTAAAAAGAGAAGAGAAAAGAAAAGTTCAACAAAGAAAGTTGCCGTTAAGAAGGCTCTGAGAAAAAAATAGTTAGGGTAAAATAGAGAATTATGTTAGACTTTAACAATCTGGAAGTTGCATTCTCATCAAAGAGCAAATCCGAGCTCAAGAATGCATATCTGCTTTTCAATACCATTAAGAGGCCGGGAATGGTTAAGTTCCTTAAGGGGGCCTCAAACCTTGCGCTCAAGATTAAATTCCCTATAGGATGGGCGGTGAAACCTACTCTCTACAAGCAGTTTGTGGGAGGTGAGACACTTCTGGACTGCGAGAAAACAATCTCTCATCTTAAGCAGTTTAACGTAAAATCCACTTTGGATTTCTCTGCAGAGGGAGAGCAGACTCCTGAGGGAATTCAGTACACCTTTGAGGAGACTATGCGCTCCATAGATTTTGCAAAGGACAACCCTAATCTTGCATACGCGGTATTCAAACCATCCACCATAACAACGGACTATCTATTGAGCAAAGCCTCCGAGAGAAGAGCGGAACTCACTGAAGACGAGAAGAAAGAGTTTGAAGCCTACAGGGAAAGATTTGCTGCCTTTTGTAAAAGGGCATACGACAATGACGTCCGTCTGATTATTGATGCTGAGGATTACTGCTTCCAGGATGCTATAGATGAGCAGACAGATGAGATGATGCGTCTTTACAACAAGAAGAGGGCTATCATTTTTGCAACTCTGCAGATGTACCGTCATGACAGAATGCCTTATCTGGAAAGGATTTACAAGGATGCCTGCGAGAAGAACTATATTGCGGGAATCAAGTTTGTGCGCGGTGCTTATATGGAGGAGGAGAGAGCACGCGCCGCTGCAATGGGCTACCCGGATCCTATCTGCAAAGACAAGGCTGCTACAGATGCAAACTACAACGCCGGCGTTAAGTATGTGATGGACCGTTTGGATCACTTTGAGCTCTTTATGGGAACTCACAATGAGGAGAGTAACCACCTGCTGGCCAAACTGATAGATGAGAAGGGTCTGGCTCATAATGATCCTAGAATCCACTTTGCCCAGCTGCTGGGAATGAGTGACAACATCTCCTTCAACCTTGCTCACGAGGGTTACAACGTTACCAAGTATGTGCCTTACGCAAAGGTTAAAGATGTGGTTCCTTACCTTGTAAGAAGGGCGGAGGAGAACACCTCAGTTGCCGGTCAGACCGGACGTGAACTCTCACTTCTGCAGAAGGAGATGAAACGCCGCAAAGAGAGTAAGTAATTAAAAAAACAAATAATTATGAAGAAGCTTCTGTTATCCGTTGCCACTGTAGCAATGGCAGTTTTATTGGTTTCCTGCAAGGGAAAACCAGCTCAGACCCAGGAACTTGAAACTATAACCTTCAACATTACACCAGACAATCTGACTCAGCTGGCCCTCAATTACGGCGGAGACGTTAAGAACATTCTGGACAGTATGGGCATTAAGGAGTTGAACCATTTCTTCAAAGAGGGAGGTCCTAATGCACAGTGTGACAACGAACAGTTCTATTATGGATTGGGAACTACTTTGGAACTCAACGATGTAGGCGGAACAACCAAGGCAAATCTTGAGGCAAAGAACGCTGTGATTATTCATCTCTCCTCAGAGGGACCCGTTTGCGGCTATATGCTTTTCCACAGTGAAGAGGACTACAACAACTTTGTGAAGATGATTCCACAAGAGGTTACTCAGGAGGCGGATTATCTTGAATTTGAGCCAAAAGGAAACGACACCTCCTGGATGGAGGGATTTGAGGAGGGCTGGTATCTAGTAGATTTTATGCTGAGGGAATAGGCGCGTCTCCCCATTAATGGAGACTTATTTAATGTTTCTGTAAATCAACGATTTCCCAATAACCATTTCTATTGGCTCCCACTCGGAGGATGATTCCTTTCTTCTTTAAATCAGAAAGAATCCTTTCAGCTTGGCGTGCACTGATTCCAGCCTCTTCTGCAATCTTTGCTGCCGATAAATGTCTGTTGGCCCGCAAATACCCAAGTATTTTATCCTGCTGAGTATTAAGACCTTTTTCATCTAGAGTTTCCTCATTTGATTTACCTTGATGACATAATAGTGCACTGAGTATTTCTTCTAGCATATAATCAATGAACGGACTGCTGTTTCCAAGGTTAGAGCTCTTGTTAATTGCTTGATAATAAGCTTTTTGATTTGCGTAGACTATATTTTCTACGGGCAGATGCTCGAATACCGAGTTTAGCTGGCCGAGAATTAGAGACTGCCATAAACGGCCGATTCGTCCATTGCCATCTACAAAAGGATGGATAAATTCAAGCTCATAATGGAAAACACAACTGCGAATCAGAAGATGGTCATCTGCCTTTTTCAGCCAATTGAACAGATCATCTATCAGAGTCTTTACACGTTCGGCAGCAGGAGCTATGTGAATGGGTTTATTTCCTTCAAATACCCCAACTCCGCCTTTTCTGAATTTTCCTGGTTGATCAATAAGGCCAGACATCATAGTCTTGTGAGCAAGTAAAAGGTCTTGTACAGAGAATGGATTCAGTTTAGAAAACAACTCATAGGTCTTTATAGCATTGCGAACTTCCTGTATTTCCTTCAATGGTGCCACAACCTTCTTACCATTCAAAATAGCTTGTACTTCTCCTTCAGACAAATTGTTACCCTCAATGGCCAAAGAAGAATGAATGGTTTTTATACGGTTGGCTCTCCTTAATTTATGCAAATCTCCCTGCTCCATATTTATGGTATATCTCTCTATCTGACTGGAAATCTCAGCAATCAGATTAATGGCTTTGGAAGAGACAGTGAACGGTGGTTTATACATATTTATTCCGACATTTATTCCGACACAAATATAGCATTTATTCCGACATTTAGGTATGTCGGAATAAAGGTTGTTCTTCTTTGAGTTACTGTTTTTATTTTATGTTCAGGGTTTTGGAAGGTTGGATACGGCTGATGTAGTGGGCGGGGATGAGGAGGATCAGCATCAGTGCGGCAAAGCAGATGATGTTAGCAAGAAGGATGGTCCACCAGGAGATGTCAATAGGGACGTAGCTGATAAAGTAGTTGTCCGGGTTAAGGTGGAGGAACTTGTATTTTGCCTGCAACAGGCAGAATGCTATGGATAAGATGTTGCCCAGGACGAGACCGTAAAAGACTGTCTTGGAACACTTTGCAAGGAAGACTCTCTTGATGCCGGAGTTTTTCATACCAAGAGATTTAAGGACTCCAATGGAGGAGATGTTCTCAAAGAGAATAATCAGAACGCAGGAGACCATATTGAATCCGGCAACTGCAATCATCAGTATCAGTATGATGAGAACGTTCATATCCAGCAGTTTAAGCCAGTCTATAAGATGGCCTAAATCTTCATAAACTCCGCTGATCCTCACTGCATATCCATTATCCGGAATAGCCTCATAAACCAGTTGGGATATCTGATTGCGTCTCTCTTTAAAGAGTTTTTCATTGTGGTCATTAAAGAGAATCTGATAGTTGCTGCACTCTTCCTCCTCCCAGCCGTTAAGCTTGTTAATCAATGCCTTGGAACAGATTAGATAGAGTTTGTCATAGTTCTCCAACTGTGCGGAGTAGATACCGGATATTGTAAGACGCCTCACCCTAACCTCAGATGAGACAAAGTAGACGGTTATCTTATCATTCAAAGAGAGGGAGAGCATATCTGCAACTCTCTTGGAGATAAGTACCTGGGCCTCCTCCTCCTCTGCAACGGATGGAACCGTTCCCTCCAACATGCTGCTTTGAAGGAAGTTCCAGTCAAAGGTGGAATCCACTCCCTTGAGCACCACTCCCTGAATCTGATCAGATGTCTTAATCATTGCGGGACGGAGAGATACTCCCTGAATGCTTTTAACGTATGGAAGATTGAGAATCTCCTCTCTGTTTGGAAGAGCCCCCAACTTCATAACGCTCAAGTCTGAAAAGCCGTAACTTCCGGCAGGAGACACTGTTACATCTCCCATAAAGCCGGTCATCTTCTCTTTAAGTTCATAACGGAATCCTTTGGAAACGGCAAGCGCAATGATTATTATAAGGATACTTATTGCTACTGAGATTATTGCAATGATATTGCCAACGGAGCCGAGCCCTTTGCCCTCTCCGTTACCCAACCTCTTTGCAATAAACCAGCTAAGTCTCATCTATGAGAAATTTTACTAAATTTGTCTTCCCAAAACCAAACTGCGGAAATAGCTCAGTTGGTAGAGCATCAGCTTCCCAAGCTGAGGGCCGCGGGTTCGAGTCCCGTTTTCCGCTCTCCAAAACTAGTCAGAAACAGGCCGTATTGCCAGACCTAAATGACGTAAGGTGTAGCCCCAACGCTTCTCTTTTGAACTGAACCATACAATGTTAGCATAACAAGGAGCGTCATCAGCTTTCTTTGCTAAAAGAGAAGATGTCCAATAATACCCTTCATCTGTAGCCCAGAGAACATCCTCGTAACGCTGACCGGTAACAGGCAAAAAAATACTGTTTCCGTTTATTCTGCTTTTAACATTATATCCGCCACTGTTTCCATTTAGAGTTACCCAAGACCAATCACACTTCTCCAAAAGATCATTTAACTCATCAACCGTTGGCATGCGCCATTTATTTCCGTATGTAATACTTGCAATGTCATCAGATGGTTCTAGAATTGTCTTGTTGTCAACCTTACCAAACTCGGTATATCTATTATATTTTGTTAGATTTCTGTAGTCTCCTCCGGTACACCACTTGTATTTATCCAAGTCGTAAATAGATTTCACGGATGTCTCTCCCCATGCATAGTAAGCGCCAACGCTTTCAGGCCTATCGGCGCCTATGTTACGGTCTGCCCATTTGACAGACAAACCCAAATCAACCATTGTCAATGAACGCACAGAAACACGGCAACTGGCACTCTTTCCTTTATACTTAGCAGAGATAGTGGCAGAACCGGTTTCTTGTCCTGTTACCACTCCCCCCTCATTTACAACTGCTATAGATGAATTAGATGAAGACCACTCTAATTTCTGCCCTAAAGCAGGCAATCCAGAAATGTACACTTTAGGCTCTAACTTAAGGGATTCATGGATGGCCAGATTGATCTCTGTAACATCAAATTCCACTGAAGTCATAACATTATCTTCATCATTCTTGGAACAGCTGACACAAATCAGCAACATGAACAGGATTGAGAACTTGTAGAAATTTTTCATCAAATAGTACGGTTAAACGATTGCAAATTATAAATAAACATTCAATTATCCAAGTTCTTTATTCCGCTACGGTTTTCTTGTAGATTTCATACTGTGACATAACCTTTTTAGGGTAGTCCAGTGTCTGCTGGGCGCCTTTGAAGGAGGAGACGTTTACGCCGTCTTTAGAGTAGCCGTCTATCATAAGAGGAATAACGGAGGCTACCTCTTCCCAGATTAGAGGGTTCTTGCCCTCTGCTCTTGCAACCTTCTGGCACTGAAGGATTCTGCCCTCACCGGCATTGTATGAGGCAAGGGTAAAGAGCAGGGCGTTCTCATCATCCATTCCCTGGGATTTAAAGGTCTTCTGGGTCTTTGCCAGGATAGAGCAACCGGCCCTTATGTTCTGCTCAGGGTCATAGATATCTTCTACTCCCATAGAGTTGGCAATGGATTGCAGAACCTGCATAAGACCTACGGCTCCCATACTGGAGACCACTCCGGTATTAAAGCCGGACTCTTTGAAAATCAAAGCGCTAAGCAACATCCAATCCCATCCTATATTGGCAGCGTACTTCTTTACAAGGTTGTCATAAGGGGAGATGGAGTATCTTGTCATCGGGAGAGAGAAGGTATGAGTTGTCTCCAGTTTGTGGAGTTTTGCATAGAGCCTCTTATACTCCGGGGTAGGCTTAACGTGTGCTATCCAGAAGTTTACGTTGTCTATGACGGAGTCGTCATCATATCTCATTACGCAGTGGTAATCCTTCTCAACGGGTATGCTGACGGTAAGATAATCTCTGAAAGGCTCTGGTATTGAGTCTGTTCTGGCGTTGAAGATAATGACATCCAACTGTCCGTTGGTAAGATCTTCCCATACCTCAAGGGAGGATTGTTCTACACCCACCTTAACTTTGCAATGGTTGTTGTTTGAGAACTGGCGGATAAGGTCAGTGGCAAACTTAAGGGCCGGGTTACCCGGGTTCAACTTATTGTCTATAAGGATGGTACAGTTGAGGGTGTCTCCGGTAAGAGGTCTTATAACGTTGCTTGTGGAGTACTTTGGATGAAGTCCGGATAGGGTAAATAGCAAAACCAGCAGAAGTGCCATTGTTGCAATGACACCTACACGTACTATTTTTGTCTTCCAAAACTTCACCTTAACTTATTGTTAGTCTCTATTTTAAGTAGAATGGCCACCAAATGCCAAACTTAAGAGCTCTCTGAGGTCTGATATATCTGTATGCGGAGTAGTACTCTCTGTTAGGCCAACCCATCAGTATGTTCTCGCCCTTTACGAATATGCAGGCTCTCTTCCACTGAAGGTTGATGAAGACATCTACGTAAGGGTTGTTTCCCACCTTGTAACGCTCCTGATTATAGAACATTCCCAATGCAGGATCAAATGCCTGAGCGTAGTACTTTGTGTTGTAGGTCATATCCGCTCCAATCTGTACGTTCAATATATTTTTGACCGCATAGAACTGCAGATAGTACCTCAAGTTCAGTGCCAGCTTCGGCAGAGGAATAATCTCCTGCTTTGAGGAGAGTTGGAAGAGAACTCTGTTTTCCAGGTGTAACGGTCCTATAGCCAGGTTCTTGGAGATATATCCGCTAAGGACGCTCATTGCCGTTCCGTTCTGGATAGGGGTGCAGAGAGAGTCCAGATAGATGTTCTTGTTCAAAAGCGAGTAACCTACGGATGCCTCCAATCCCCAGTGAGGAATCTGAAGCAATCCCTCAATCTTGGTTGTCTGGGTGTTGGCAAAGTCGTAGTTCCAGATGTAGTGGTTACTGTATAGGTTGTTATAGAAGTAGTTAGGCCTGCGTGAAGAGGCGTGGAATTTGGCGGTAAGGTGAACTCCCTTCTTAACAATCCAGGAGGAGAATTTCATTGCAGCATCCAAAGACCAGTTCCCTTTGTAGTAGCCCACCATGTCTATCTTTCCCATTGCGTTCCAGGCAAAGTACTTACGGAACTTACCTCCCGCTCCGAAGTATGCGTAAACGTTGTTGTACTTCTTGTTCTGGTTTCCGGAGATGAAGTAATCCGGCTTAAAGCCGTAGATATTAACAAGTTGGTGTCCCACTCCTCCGCTGAGGTTGGAGACAACGGCATCTGCATTCCACGGCTGTACCTTTATGAAGAAACGGTTCTCCAGGTTCATCACCCTTGTGGAATCGTAAGTGTTGTAAGGGTTTATGTAGAACTGGTTATGGTAGAGAGAACGTCCTACTGAGTCTGAAATGTAATCCGTATAACCTCTGGAGAATACGGTATACTCTCCGTGGTGACCAAAGTAGGTAGCAGTTCCCTGGCTGGTCTTAAGTGAATCGTGAATTACGTTTCCAAGAGAGTCTCTCTGTCTTGTCCATCTGATTGGAAAACCGTAAGAGTGGGTGATAAAGAAGGTGTTACGTCTTATGACGGAGTTGGCGTCATTTAGGAAAACCGGCACCGTTCTTACGTCAATGGTGGTATCACTTATCATCTTCAGATCCGTAACTCCGCCGTTCTCCTCTCTCTTAAGTCTGGAGTAGAGATAACCACCGTGAGCCACATAGTTTTTACCAAGGTAGTTACCGGTAAAGGCAAGGGTTCTGAAGTCTGTCTTCTCGTTCTGCAGCAGGCCTCCGCCTCCGTTTCTCTGATAGAGGAATGAGAAGTTGAAGGCGGGTGTAAAGTTCTGAGTATGAAGGAACTTTATGTTATCCTCAGACTTCTGACGGTTGGCCAGGAGAGTTCCCGTATAGGCCAACTCAGTGTAAGGAGTCTTGGTGTTGTAGAACGGAAGATTATCCTGTGAGTATGAATAGGTCTTGTATGGGGTGAAGAATGGGAAGAGTTCCTCACTCTCTCTCTTAAAGTAGTTGAAAGGAAGAGCGGCACTTCCGCTTACTCCAAGATATTGTCCGTTGATATCGTCACGCTGGAAAGGAAGATCATGGAAGCGGTAGTTGAATGTGGTATCTATCTTTGTAAGTGTCTGATTATTAAGATAGGTGTCATGTTCCCAGGAGAAGATGCGGGTAAAGACCACGCTGTCCGGGAAGACATATGTATCCAAAACTCTTGGGGTGTGGGCAATTATGCTGTCTTGTCTTCTGCGGATGCTGTCCCTTCTCATCCGTCTGAGTTCCTTAGGAGTATAGACCTTAATGTTGGCAATGGAGTCTGCCTTGTATAGGGAGTCTATGGCTGCAAGAACTCTCTCATCCAGCCCCATCTTTTTAAGGGAGTCCGGGCTTATGTTCAAAGCCGCAAGGGAATCTACCAATCTCTGGAAAGCGCTGTCTGTTACAACGGTATCTCTGAGGTTGATACTGTTCTTAAGGATATGAGTTGGCCTGCTCCAGCTCTCCAAAAGTATTATGGAAGAGAGGGCGAGCAGAAGCAGTGCCGGATTTCTTAATCTGTTTTTTAAGTTATGTGGCATAATTACTCTTGTCTGAATGATTCCTTTAGTTCCTCTATCTCACGCATCAGATTGTTAATCAGCTTCATCTTAAGGTCATAGAGCTCGTCTGATATATCCACCTTGTAAACGTGCGGGTTAATCAGACGTCTCTCAGTCTCGTTAAAGCAGCTCAGATTCTTAAGGTAGCGCTCTCTCTTCTTCTCAACCGGCTCATCCTCGTAGCAGATTTTGCCATCCTTCATTGTCTGAATCTGAAGCGTTTGGAAGGTGTAACTTCCCTTGGCAAACTTCTTACGCTGAGTCTCGTCAAACTCGTTCTGTATGTGAAGTTCCTCTGCCTTCTCAATCTTTTTGCTTGTGGCATCTCCCCTTAAGCAGGTAACGTCAGCCTTGAAGACTCCGTTCTGAATGATTCTGTAAGTGATTTGGAATCCAGGGTTTATGAGCTTTATCTTATCCTCTGATCTCTTGAGTACAGGCTCAGAGTCTACCTGAACCAGTTTGTAAACGTTGCCAAAGCAAGGGTTGTGTTTGCTGGTTGCAATGGCATCTCCCACGCCGTAGGAATCTATCATGGCACCCTGCTTTTCCAACTCTGCAATCAGGTACTCGTCCAGTGAGTTGGTAGCAAAAATCTTACACTTCTTAAAGCCCGCCTCATCCAGAATCATTCTGCACTTGCGTGAGAGGTAGGCGAGGTCTCCGCTGTCCAATCTTACTCCGTAACCCTGTGGATATGAGTCATCTATGCCGCACTCACGGTAGGCTTTGATGGCGTTTCTGATTCCGCAGTTTATGGTATCGTAAGTATCAATCAGGAGAATAAGAGGTTCTCCAATGTGAGTCTTTATGTAGTTCTTAAAGGCAGTGTACTCACCTTTTATTGAGCATCCGAATGAGGTTACGTAACTGTGAGCCATGGTTCCGGAGGCCGGTGTTCCGAATATCTCAGTTGTAAGAATGTTGGAAGAGTTGGCGCAACCTCCTATATATGCGGCCTTTGCTCCGTAGGTGGCGGCCCATGGACCGTGGGCACGGCGGCTTCCAAACTCACTTACAGGCTTTTGGGTGCTTCTGCAAACTCTGCTGGCCTTTGTGGCAATAGCCATCTGATGGTTCATAATGCAGAGCAGAGGAGTCTCAAGTACCTGAGCCTCAATGATTGGAGCCTCTATGGTGATGACCGGTTCCCTTGGGAAGGCAATCTCTCCCTCTCTCATAGCATAGACGTTTCCGGTAAACTTCATCTGTGAAGCATATTCGCGGAAAGCCTTGTATTCCTCTCCCGGGAGAAACTTCTCAAAGAACTCCGGAGATTTACCTCCCAGGTTGGCAATCATCTCCATAGCCTCTCTCACTCCGCTAACCACGGCCCAGTTGTTATTGTCCGGTGCCTTGCGGTAGAAGAGGTTGAAGTAGGCGGTTTTATCCTTCATTCCGCACTCCAAAAATGACTTTCCCATAGTGTACTGGTACTTGTCGGAGCAGTAGGAAACATCGCTCATTACCTTGCAGAGGTTATCGTTATTCTCCATATCAGAATAGTTATAAACATCCAAAGATACGTTTTTTTGGATATTATTTCCTAAATTTGTTAGACAGTTATACTCTTATGAAACAACTTAAGGATCTATTTGAACAATATACCGGTCAGAAGTGCATCTCCTGTGAGGAGTTGCCGCAGTCCGGAAGTAACCGCAGATATTTCAGGCTCAAGTCTGAGCAGGTCTCCCTAATAGGAGCAATGGGAACCAGCGTTGAGGAGAACAACGCATTCATCTCTCTTGCAAGACATTTCAAGGAGGTGGGATTGAACGTTCCGGAGGTTTATATCTCCAGCAAGGACGGTATCTATTACCTTCAGGAGGATTTGGGAACCGTATCCCTCTTTGATGCAATAAAGAACGGAAGAGAGAAGGGAAGTTACACCCAGAAGGAGGTTACCCTCTTAAAGCGCACAATGGCGCTGCTGCCTAAGTTCCAGTTCATTGGAGGAAGAGATCTGGACTACTCCAATTGCTATCCGCAGCCTGAGTTTGACGAGAAGAACATCTGGTTTGACTTCAACTACTTCAAATACTGCTTCCTTAAGACCAGCGGCGTGGAGTTCAGTGAAATCCGCCTGCACACGGATATGGAGAAGATGGCAAAGGACCTGCTCTCCGTTATGAAGGGTAATACCTTTATGTACAGAGACTTCCAGGCAAGGAACGTGATGCTGGTTAACGGCATTCCGTACTTCATTGACTTCCAGGGCGGAAGACGCGGCCCGTTCTACTATGACATTGCATCTTTCGTATGGCAGGCCAGAGCCAACTATTCAGACGAACTCAAAGACACCCTCATAGCCACTTACCGTAAGGAACTTAAGAAGTACCTGATGGTCTCAGAGAAGGAGTTTACTCACAACCTCCGCCTCTTTGTACTCTTCCGTACCCTTCAGGTTTTGGGAGCCTACGGTTTCCGCGGATACTTTGAAAAGAAGCCTCACTTCCTTCAGAGCATACCGTTTGCAATTGAGAATTTGCGCAAACTCATAAAGAAACCTTTCAACGAGTATCCATACCTCCAGCAGGTTTTGACAGCGCTCACTAAGATGCGCCAGCTCAAGGACTTAAGAAGAGAGGTAACACTGGAGGTGCATGTCTTCTCCTTTGCCTATAAGAAGGGTATCCCGATGGATGACAGCGGCAATGGCGGCGGGTATGTATTCGACTGCCGTGCCCTGGAAAACCCCGGCAAGTATGAGCGCTTCCGCCTCTTTACAGGATTGGACGAGCCGGTTATCAAATATCTGGAGGACGAGGGTGGAATCAAGAAGTTCCTCTCCAATGTCTACGATATGGTAGACCCTCACGTTAAGAGGTTTATAGAGAGGAAGTTCACTCACCTGCAGGTATGCTTTGGCTGTACCGGCGGGCAGCACCGTTCCGTTTATTGTGCAAAACATCTGGCAGATCATATAGCCAAGAAATTCAACGTCAGGGTGAAACTCACCCACAGAGAACTTGGTATAGAAGAGGAGGTATAATTGAAAGCTCTCATTTTTGCCGCAGGATTGGGTACCAGACTCAAACCTCTGACTATCAATAAGCCCAAAGCGCTGGTTGAGGTTGGAGGGGTAACCTTTTTGGAGTGGCAGATAAGGCGTCTTTTATCCTTCGGCTTTAAGGATATAGTGATAAACGTTCACCACTTTGGAGATAAGGTGGAGGAGTTTGTCAGAGAGTTCTTTAGAAAAAATCCTCATTGCGGTCTTAAGATTCAGTTCTCTGAAGAGTTTGATTTGCTGAGAGATACGGGCGGAGGAGTGCGTCATGCGGCAAAACTCTTGAATGACAAAGAACCCTTTCTCGTTCACAACGTAGATATTCTCTCAGACCTGGATCTGAAATCTTTTTATAGTTCATCCGTAAGGAGAATTGAGGAGGGAGTTCTTGCATCTGTAGTTGTGAGCGGACGTTATAGCGACCGCCGCCTGCTCTTTGACTCCAATAATCTTCTGGCCGGATGGGAGAATCTGAAGACATTTGAGGTAAAGTCTCCATATAAAAAGTATGCATCGCTATCCGGAAGAGAAGATGCTCATAAAATATTGGAAGAGAGGGGGCTAAAGCCTTTTGCATTTGGCGGAATCCACGTGCTCTCTCCAAAAGTTTTTGAACTGATGGAGAGTTGGGAGGAGAAATTCTCAATTGTAGATTTCTATCTTAAGAACGCAGCAAAGTATAAAATTGAGGGGCGGTACTTTGAGAATCTACGCCTGATTGATGTTGGAAGATTGGAGCATCTTCCAAAGGCTGAGGAGTTTATGAAAGAATTATCAAATAAGTAAAAATATGAAATACGCACTTGTAACAGGAGGTTCAAGAGGTATAGGAGCCGCAATCTGCAAGGCTCTTGCAAAGGAGGGTTATCCTATACTGATTAATTATGTAAGCAGAGAGGATGCAGCGCTTGCAGTTAAGAAGGAGATTGAAGAGGCCGGCGGAGTTGCCGAGCTTCTAAAGTTCAACGTATCAGAGCCTAAGGAGGCAGAGGATGCGCTGGATGGTTGGATGGCCGCTCATCCGGATGATTACATTGCAGTGCTTGTAAACAATGCCGGCATAAGAAGAGATACCCTTATGATGTGGATGGAGGATAAGGATTGGTATGACGTTATAAATACCCACCTGAACGGTTTCTTCCACGTTACCCGCAAGGCCATTACTCCAATGGCTAAAAAGAAGTGGGGCAGGGTGATAAGTGTTGCTTCATTATCCGGAATAAAGGGAATGCCCGGCCAGACAAACTACTCCGCAGCCAAGGGAGGAGTGATTGCCGCAACAAAGGCGCTCGCTCTGGAGGTGGCAAAGAGGAGGGTTACGGTTAACGCCGTGGCTCCGGGCTTTGTGGAGACGGATATGACTAAAGAGTTGGATCAGAACAGTTTGAAAGATACTATTCCTGCAGGAAGATTTGGAACCGCTCAGGAGGTGGCAGATTTGGTTGCCTTCCTGGCCTCAGAGAAAGCGGGTTACATCACCGGCCAGGTTATTGAGATTAACGGCGGACTTAACACCTAAAGGATGGATTGGAAAGGTAAAACCGGCGGAGGAGAGGCCAAGCAGGGGCTTCTGATGCGCATACTTAAGTATGTGGATATCAGAGTCATATACTGCTTTCTGCCCTTTGTGGTTATAGGTTACGTAATCTTTGCTCCGCGCAGGGCATACGCCATCTACTCCTATCTTAGAAGAAGGCAGAAGTTCTCCTTTGTCAAGTCTCTTTGGGGTACCTTCAAAAATCACCTTCTCTTTGGAAAATTCCTTCTGGACCGCTTCTATATCTATGCCGGGCATATAAAGAAGTATAGTGTTGCAAGGATAGAGAAGGATTTGGTTTTCAAGTATTTTACTACGGAAAAGCCGCTGGTTATGGTTTCTGCCCACGTGGGAAATTTTGAAATCTCCTCATACCTCTGCGGCCACCTTCCTAAGAAACTGAACGTTCTGGCCTTTGCGGGAGAGACAGCTCAGATGCAGAAGTTCCGCAAGGGGGCAATGGAGCAGAACAACATTGAGATGGTGGAGGTGAGTGACAGCATGGAGCACATCTTTAAGATCAACGATGTGATAAGAGACTGTGAGGCAATCACTTTGGCGGGAGACAGAACCTTCACCGGACGCCGCAACCACAAGTTCACCTTCCTGGGTGCGGAGGCGGAGTTCCCCATCGGGATATACAATATAGCAGACCGCTTCCAGGCAGATTTCATTGCAATGTTCGTTCTGGGCACCAATAAGTGGTTCCATTACAGGGTTCACGTTGAGCAGATTAAGATAGATCCTCAGATTAAGGGGCGTGAGGCGCGCGCAATTGCATACGGGCAGAAATATGTGGAGATACTGGAGCGTGTCATTAGAGAAAACCCTTACCAGTGGTTCAATTTCTACGATTTCTGGGGTCAGAAGTCAGTGGATGAAAAATAGTCTTTTTTGATGTTTTGGGCGTTTTTTTGTAAATTGCGCCTTCAAACCTAGAATGATATGGATGTACAGAAATTAAAGGCCCAAATTATAGAAGCCCTCAACCTGGAGGAGCTTACTCCTGAGGATATTAAGGATGACGCACCGCTTTTTGGTAAAGAGGGGCTTGGGCTTGACTCAATAGATGCACTGGAACTTATTGTGATGCTTGAGAAGAATTACGGTATCAAACTTACAGATCCTGCTCAGGCTAAGGGTATTATGACCAGTGTAAATTCAATTGCAGAATTCATAGAGAGCAAAAAATAGCCCCTATGTCCTCTGGGATTGCAATAACAGGCATGGGGATAATCTCTGCGTTGGGTATAGGTTTGGATAAGACCTATACTTCTCTTTTAGAGGGTCATTGCCCCATTGCATCTCCCAAATATCTTAAAACCGTTCATACAAACCTTCCTTGCGGGGAGGTGGAGTTTTCTGATTCTCAGCTTCTTGAACTAATAGAAGAAAATAAGGAGAAGGTCATTCCGCGTTCCGCTTTGCTGGGTATTGTTGCGGCCCGCGGGGCCGAGGAGGATGCCCGTTTAAAGGAGGGAACAAAGGTTGCGCTTATAAGCGGCACTACAGTTGGAGGTATGGACATTACTGAGCGATATCTCAAGCACTATCTGGAGGGGCCGGAGCACTCAAATCAGATTTTTCTTCATCTCGATGGTGTATGCAATGATCTCATTGCAGGCTCTTTAAAGAGCCGTGTTGTCTTTACGGACGTAATCTCCACCGCCTGCAGCGCCGCCGCCAACGCCATTGCTTTTGGTGCGGAACTGATTGAGAGCGGACGTTATGACGTTATCATAGCGGGTGGAACAGAGTCACTTACAAAGTACCACTTTAACGGCTTCAACTCCCTTATGATTTTGGATGATGCCCCTTGCCGCCCATTTGACGCCTCCAGAAAGGGACTTAACCTTGGAGAGGGGGCAGGTTTTATAGTTCTGGAGAGTGTGGAGCACGCTAAAAAGCGTGGAGCAAAGATCAGAGCGCTTCTTTCCGGATGGGGCAACGCCTGTGACGCCTTCCACCAGACCGCTTCATCATCGGACGGCAGAGGGGCGTTACTGGCTATGACTAAGGCTCTTAAGATGGCGGGTTTGACTGCCGGGGATATAGATTACGTTAACGCTCACGGAACGGGAACGCAGAACAATGACCTCTCGGAGGGGACGGCACTTATGACTCTCTTTGGAGAGAAGATGCCCTATGTGGGTTCTACCAAGTGCTTTACGGGCCACGCCACAAGTGCGGCCGCCGCTTTGGAGGCAATAATCTCTCTGCTGGTAATTGAAAAGAGATTCATTCCGGCAAACCTGCGCTTTGAGACAAAAGATCCGGAACTCACTTTCTCTCCTGTTACAGAGACTGTTACAGACGTTGATGTTAAACATATAATCTCCAACTCCTTTGGTTTTGGAGGAAACGATACATCACTTATTTTCTCAAAATACTGCCAATGAAGAGGGGAAAAGCATATATAATCTCTGCGGCTGCAATCTCCGCTCAGGAGCCGTTCAAAGGGGTGAACTCCTTTGAAGCGCTTCCAATGGAGGGTGGCAGAGTACTCTGCAAAGACCCAGACTTTAAGCAGTTTATACCTCCAATGGAGGCCCGCAGAATGAGTTCTATTCTAAAGAGAACTCTGGCGGTTTCAAAATATGTGATGGAGAACTCTCCGTTAAAGAGCCCGGATGCTATAATCTCAGGAACCGGTAACGGCTGCGTTGGAGATACGGAGAGCTTCCTGCTTAAGATGATTGATGAGGGAGAGAGTATGCTCAACCCTTCAAAGTTCATCTGCTCAACCCCTAACACCTGCGCCTCTCAGATTGCTATTGCACTGGGTTGCAACGGTTTCAACTCCACTCACGTAAACGATATCTTCTCAATGGAGGGGGCGCTTACAGACTCCATGATGCGTTTTGAATGGGGCGATGCCTCATCCATTCTGATGGTTGTGGCAGATCAGATGACGGATGCTCTCTACAAGATGTTGAGCTTTATTCCAAAACTCTCCTCAATTCCTCTCTCAGAGGGGGCAACCGCCTTCCTTTTGGAGAACAAACCTTCCGAGAGGGCCTTTGCAGTTATTGAGGATACCGTTCAGCTGCGCGGAGAAGTTTCTGAAGGATTGAATAATTTCCTATCATCCAATAATTTAACCTGGAATGATATAGACCTTGTAATGACCTCGGATTTCCCTAACACAGAGAGGGAAAACTTCTCCTTCATTCCTAAGGAGAAGGAGCGTCTTACATACAAGCAGTGGTGCGGAGAGTATCTTTCCGCCTCCGCCTTTGGGCTCTTCTGCTGCTCGGATATTTTGAAAAACTCCGCCGCACAAAAGAGAATACTTCTTGCTGTGCGCAGCGGAGCCAACTATTCATTTACCTTAATAAGTAACTTATGTACAAACTGATACTGCTCTCCATAGTTCAAAGTACTCTGCTGGTTCTGGGTCAGATGTTTTTGAAGTTTACAATGCAGAAGGTAGACAAACTGGCCTTTACCTGGAGTTGTATCAAACAGTTGTTTACGGATATCAACTTCCTTCTCTGCGGTCTCTGCATGGGAGGAGGCTCCGTTCTATGGTTCTATATCTTAAGGAATTATCCGTTCAGTGCAGCATACCCTATGATCAGTTTCAGTTATGTTCTGGGACTTGTGGTTGCTGCGGTTGTCTTCCATGAGCACATTCCGTTTGTAAGGTATGTGGGTGTTGCTCTGATAATTATAGGTGCAATTCTAATTGTACAGAAATAGAGTGTGATGGAGGGAGTTTGTTTTATAGTACCGTTTTACAACAATACAAACTCCGTAGGCGGAGTGGTACGCTCTATAAATGAAATCGGTTATAAGGTAATTGCGGTAAATGACGGTTCTACGGATGATAGCCTTGCAAAAGCGGAGGCTGCAAATCCTTATGCTACAGTTTCTTACCAAAAGAACAGAGGAAAGGGTTATGCAATCCGCGCCGGCTTTAAGAAGGCGTTGGAGCTGGGCTTTGAGTATGCGCTGGTCTTTGATGCAGACGGGCAGCACACAATTTCCGGAGCGGAGAAGATGATGGCTTTGGCACAGAGCCTTACAGAGAAGGAGCGCCAGAGAAGCATAATTGTTGGAAGCCGCTCTCAAAGGGGAATAGACTCCGGCGGAAAGTTTGCCAACAACTTCTCAAACTTCTGGCTTACAGTTCAGACCGGCCGTAAACTGCCTGATACCCAGAGCGGCTGCCGTCTCTATCCACTAAAGAAAATTGCAAAGATTCATTTCTTTGGAAACAGATATGAGTTTGAAACAGAGGTACTTGTACGCTCCGCCTGGCGCGGAGTAAAACTTCTGGTGGCTCCGGTAGATGTAATCTACGGACCGGACAGGGTGACCCATTTCCGTAAAGGTGCGGACTTTACACGCATCAGCATAATGAATACCTTCCTCACCTTGGGCGCTATCTGCTACGGCTATCCGAGAATGGCTCTTCAAAAGTTGTTTGAGAAATAATGGAGAGATTCTTTTTAAAGATATATGATTTCTTTGCAGGCGGAAGGCGTTATCTTGCCCTCCTTCTCCCCATTCTTCTGGCAGGTTGCTTCTATCTCTGCATGCGTCATATTGCTCTGAACGAGGATATTGCAGCCTTCCTGCCATACGGTTCAGGAGAGAAGAGCCGTCAGAGCCAGTTCGTTTATAAGAATCTCAGAATGCAGGATAAGGTTGTCTCCCTAATGACTCTTAAGGAGAAACCTAAAGATACTCAGGAGGGTATAGAGCGTCTGACTCAGGCGGCGGACGAGTACTCGGAGCGTTTCTTCTCAATGGAGGCAGAGGGAATCAAGGAGCCTACGGTAAGAATAGACCCAACCTCATTCCTTGCAACCGCCTCATTTGTAGCGGAGAACATGCCATACTTTCTGGAGGAGGAAGATTACTCCAGGATGGATTCAATCATAGCAGCAGGCAACTATTCAGAGTTGCTGGAGCAGGACAAGGAGTCTATGATCACCTCCAACGGCCTCACTCAGAGTATAGTGGCGGCAGATCCGCTTCAGTTCTCCTCACTGCTTCTGAAGAAACTCAGAACCCTAGGAACCGAGAGCGGCTTTAAGGTGATAGGGGAGTATCTCTTCACACCGGACTCATCTGCAATTATGATGAACTTCTCATCCGAGTTCGGCGGCAGCGAGACGGGCAACAACTCAGAACTCTTAAAACAGGTATATGATGTAAGAGACTCCGTAGCAGCTCTTTACCCTGATGTGCAGATGGAGTTCACCGGCTCTCCGGTAATTGCCGTAATGAATGCGGAGCGTATGAAAAAGGATGCCGTACGCTGCGCCGTTCTTGCCATTGTTCTGATTGTGGGGCTTTTAGCCTGGTACTTCAGAAGGGTTAGACCTATACTTTTAATCTGCGTTCCGGTAATATTCGGAATAATGGCGGGGCTTGCCTTTATGGGAATTGTGAAGGAGAGCGTAAGCAGTGTGGCTCTTGCCGCCTGCTGCGTAATATTCGGTATAGCAGTGGATTACTCGCTTCTGTACTCCACCCGTTTGGGCTTTACCGGCAACGCCCGTCAGACTCTTTCAGACATAGTCTCCCCGATGGTTATAGGGAACATAACCACCGTAGGTGCCTTCCTCTCTCTGCTTGTTATGAGCGCCTCCGGAATGAGAGACTTCGGATTGTTTGCCGCCGTCTCTTTGGTGGGAGCCATCTTCTTTGTAATCATCTTCTTACCGCACTGGGTGGGAGAGAAAAACTATAATCCTAGAAGCGGGGGATGGCTGGGCCGCTGGGCTGGATTCCGCCCTGAGGAGAACCGCTATATCTTCTGGCTGCTGCTGGTTGCAACCGTTTTCTTCTATCTATTCAGCCGCAAGGTTACATTCAGCGGAGACTTTACCAAGATAAACTATATGGCACCCGCTCAGTCTCAGTTACTTGACAAACTCTCATCCTATTCCGGAAGAGAGGGGAGCGTGGCAGTTTATGCCGTTTCTGAAGGTGCCTCTCTAAGTGATGCTCTCTATGCATCAGAGAAAAACAGGAATTTCACAGAGTCTAACGTTAAGAGCGGTAACGTACTATCATCCAGGGGTATAGGGCCGTTCCTTCCGTCAAAAGAGGAACAGACAAGAAGGCTCTCTCTCTGGAAATCCTTTGTGGAGAAAAACGGTGAAACTCTGCTCTCATCATTAGATAAGGCGGGTAGTGCGGCCGGCTTTACAACTGATGCCTTTGATTCTTTCAAAGAACTCTTTACAAGTGAGTTAAACGTTCAGCAGGAGGAGTTTTTCTCTCCGGTTGGAACATTGATGGCTCCTTTCATTCTGAGGGATTCCTCAACATCCATCGTGATGGAAATTCTCTATACTCCTAAGGAGAATCTTTCCTCTCTCTACTCTTCATACAAAGATTACAAGGATAAGGCTGAGGGGTCCTTCCTATTTGATTCATACTCAATGACGGACGGAATGATAGATATACTGCAGAAGGATTTTGACAAGGTGCTTGCCATCTGTTCTCTGCTGGTTTTCATCTTCTTATGGATTGCCTTCCGCCGTCTGGAACTTGCACTTACAGCCTTCCTTCCTATGGTTGTATCCTGGATTTGGATAACGGGAATTATGGGAATTTTCGGTGTAAGTTTCAACATTGTAAATATCATTCTTGCAACCTTCATATTCGGATTGGGAGATGACTACACCATCTTTATGGTTGAGGGGCTCCAATACGAATACACCAATAAAAAACCTCTGCTGCAATCTTACAAGACGGGCGTAACTCTCTCTGCCATAACTATGTTTGTGGGAGTGGGGTCCCTTATCTTTGCACTTCATCCTGCTTTGCACTCATTGGGTGCGGTTGCTGTGATTGGTCTTGTATGCGTGGTTCTTCTGGCATTTATGCTGCCTCCGGTACTCTTCCGCTTTTTGGTCTGCAAATCTTTCAGAAGGGAGCGTAAGGAGAGAGTTTTCCCAATCAGGTTGTCTGATATCTTTGTAACTCTCTACTGTGTAGCGGTATTTGTGGCTGTCTGCCTCTGGATGAAGGTTAAAACGCTCTTTAATCCAAAACTGAAGGGAGAGAGGCTCCGTACGGTTATAACCCGTTATATGAGGTTTTTCTCCTCAAAGATGCCAAGGGTGAAGTTCTTTGTAAAGGGAGAACATAACTTCTCATCCTCAGAGCCTTGCATAATTATCTCCAACCACCAGTCTCACCTGGATCTGCTCTATCTGCTCTCTCTGAGTCCTAAAATTGTAGTTGTTACCAACAAATGGGTTTATAAATCGCCGGTTTATGGTAACTTTGTGCGCAAAGCGGGGAACGTTTGCATAGAGGAGGGGATGGAGATAAATAGAGAGAAACTGATTGCCCTCAAGAAGGAGGGGTGCTCAATACTTATATTCCCGGAGGGGACAAGAAGCGAGGATTGTGATATCCTTAAGTTCCGCAGCGGTGCCTTTTCTATGGCGGAGGAACTTCAAATGGATATTCTTCCTGTTGTTCTGTTTGGTCCGGGAGAGATTTTCCCTAAAGGTGAGCACCTTTTAAGGAGAGGCAGAGTGGTTCTGGAGTTTAAAGAGAGAATCCCTTACGGCAAACTTGGTGAGTATGGTGCCAGAGCTTTAAAGCAGGCTCAGGCTATAAGAAGATTCTATCGGGAGGAATATGATTCCCTGTGCGCAACCGTTTATAGTGAAGAGAGTTACGGTAGGATGAGGGAAAAGGATAAAAACTTGTACAAGTCAGATGAAGAGATGGTTTAAGATATTGTTCTGTTCTGCGGCCCTGCTTATGGCAGGTTCCGCTCTGCTTGCTCAGCACAGAGTGGATAAGAAGAGGCTTTGGGAGGGAGAACAGAGAGATAGAAGTTATAAGAGAGTTAAGATATTCACTTATGCTCCGGATGATGGTACTAACGGCAGCAATCCCGCCGTAATTATCCTTCCGGGAGGAAGTTACAGATATCTGGCCATTAACCAGGAGGGGTTTGATGTAGCAAAGAGTTTTGCCCGCAGGGGCTATCTGGCAATTGTGCTGCGTTACAGAATGGGCTGGTTTGGTGCGCATTATCCGGATCAGTTGGAGGATTACAGACGTGCAATGGACTATGTTAAAGCAAATTCCGCCTCTTTGGGAATAGATACTACAAAGATTGCAGTGGTAGGTTTTTCTGCAGGTGGGCATCTTGCCGGTTGTGCAGCTTTGGAGGAGAATCCTAAGTACCGTCCGGCATATGTTGCCATGCTCTACCCGGTTGTCACAATGCGTGAACCTTACTGCCACCGCATGTCCAAGAAAAATCTGCTGCGCGGAGATACCACTCTTATTCCAAAACTATCTCTGGATGAGAATATTAGAGAGGATATGACTCCTGTTTTCCTGCTTCACTGCGAGGATGATCCTATTGTGAAATCTAACGGTTCTCACTCTCTGGCTTCCGAATTAGAAAGAAAAGGAGTACCTTGCATGGTGGAATTCCATCAGAAGGGAGGGCACGGCTTCGGAGTAAGAGCGGCAAAGAACTCGGGAGCAAGAGGTTGGAATGATAGATTCCTTAAATGGATTGGCACACTCCAAAACTGAGAATTATGGACATCAACAGAAAGACACCAAAGGATATCTCAAACGAGTGGGATGATATTCGTCCTTATAGAGATGACGAGATTTCAGACGCCATGCAGAGAATTGCATCTGACGAGAACTTTCCTGCTGTTATGAACTTCATATATGAGGGGAAGGATATTGAAAAGAGAATCAACGAGTTCCGCTCATTCAAAACGGTGAGCCAATTCCAGGTGGGCTTTATGTTTGATGCCATAAACGCCATTGTAAGAAAGACAACGGATGGTTTCACATATGACGGTTTTGAGAATCTGGAACCGGGTAAAGGCTATCTCTTTGTCTCCAACCACAGAGATATTCTTCTGGATGCCGCACTGCTTCAGATTGCCCTTCACAACAACGGACTGGACTGTTCTGAGATTACATTCGGAGACAACCTTATGCAGCCGGGAATGGTCTCAGACGTAGGCAAATCCAACCGTATGTTCAAGGTTGTAAGAGGCGGAACCACAAAGGATTTCTACAAGACCAGCTACCATCTCTCCAGTTATATCCGTTATGTGATTAACGAAAGGAAGACATCTGTCTGGATTGCCCAGCGCAACGGCCGAACAAAGGACGGAGATGACAAGACCAGCCAGACCGTTTTGAAGATGTTCTCCCTATCGGGAGATAAAAACATTGGCACCAACTTCTCCTCTCTCAACATTGTCCCGATGGCTGTCTCATACGAGTGGGAGACCTGTATAACCCAGAAGGTCAGAGAACTCTATCTCTCTCAGGATCACCCATATATAAAGGAGAAGGGGGAGGACTTCAGAAGCATTATGGAGGGCATTCTCTCACCTAAGGGAAAGGTTCACATCCAGATTTGCAAGCCAATTACAGCGGAGGAACTTCTTACCGCCGGCTCTCTGGACAGAAACGAGGCGCTGGCCTATATGGCCTCCGTAATAGACGCCAGAATTTACAACGGCTATAAACTCTTTAAGAACAACTATATAGCCTACGATATGCTTTATAATACCTTCAAGTTTACAGACAAGTATACTAAGGAGGAGTACAAGCAGTTTGCAGATATTATGCACCAGACTCTCTCCCGTTGGAAAGATATTCTGCTTCCTTTAATGGATATCTATCTGAAGGTTTACAGCAACCCTGTAAAGAACAAGTTCTCAGTTGAATAGCTAGAGTTCCATCTTTCTTTTTACCTCTGCAACTCTCTCTGCATCAGTTAATGCCAGAGCGCACTCCAGTGCAAACTCAAGTGAGAGGCCCGCTCCCTTTCCGGTAATGAGATTACCGCATCTTTCAACATTGCTTCCGGTGTAAACGTATCCTCCGGCTATCATCTCCTCTTTTACGGATGTGTGGCAGGTGATTTTGCTGCCGGAAAATAACTTATTGGCAAGCAGGGCGGTAGGAGCTCCGCAGATGGCTCCTACAAGTTTTCCCTCTCTCTCAAACCTCTTAAGTATCTCTCCAACCTCTTTGCTTTTAGCAAGATTCACATATCCCGGGAATCCGCCCGGGAGTATTATCATCTCCGCCTCGGAAATGACTGCCTTTCCCTCAGCGGAAGAGAGGGTGTAATCTGCCTCAACGCTTACTGAGTGTGAGGATGTTACTTTTTCCCCGTCTACAGAGAGAACCACCAGAGGAATCCGGCATCTTCTCAGGACATCCATAGGGGTTGTGGCCTCTATGGTTTCAAATCCGGGAGCAAGGAGAATGACAACTTTTTTCATAATTGAAGAATTTTGCAACAAAGATAACTTTTGCCCGTCATATTATTGAAACTTTCGTACCTTTAGACCTAAGAAGACAAATTATACAACAATACAACTATGTTTAATTTCAAATCCAAATTTTTTGTGTCTGTTGCACTTCTGCTATTTTTCTGTGCGGCAGGCTATTCCCAGCAGACGGTAAGGTGGCTGAGAACTCCGGCTATCTCACCTGACGGCACTCAGATTGTATTCGGTTATATGGGTAACCTCTACAAGGTTAGCTCAGAGGGGGGCGTGGCAATGCCTATCACCTCCGGAGATAACTACAACGGTTATCCTGTATGGAGCAGAGACGGTAAGAAAATTGCCTATGCCAGTGACATTTACGGCAACTTTGACGTATTCGTTATGGATGCAAACGGCGGCGTTCCCGTTCGTCTTACCTACAATTCGGCGGCAGATTATCCGTTTGACTTTACTCCGGACGGAAAGTATGTGCTCTTTGGCAGCGGAAGATTTGCTCCGTATGAGAGCGTACGTTTCCCATCTTCAATGTTCAAGAACCTTTACAAGATTCCTGTAACCGGCGGCAGACCAATTTTGGTAAGCGCGGCGGGTGCAGACGAGGCAAACTTCTCAAAGGACGGTGGCAGAATTGTCTTCCAGGACAAGAAGGGTTATGAGGATCCTTGGAGAAAGCACCACACCTCTTCCGTTACCAGAGATATTTGGATATATGACCTTAAATCAGATAGTTATACAAAAGTTTCTGACTATGAGGGTGAGAACTTAAAGCCTGTTTTCTCTCCGGACGGCAACGCCGTTTACTACATCTCTGAGATGAAACTTAACAGGGCTAACAACGCTTTGAACCTCTTCAAGCAGGATCTTGCAACCGGTAATAAGACTCAACTCACTGATTTCAAAGACTTCCCTGTAAGAGAGGTTACTATTGCCGGCAACGGTACTCTCTCATTTGTTTGGAAGGGAGATATTTACACAGTTAAGGAGGGCCAGAAGCCAAAGAAACTCAACGTCTCTATTGCTTCCAACGCAGGCTATCAGAAGATTAAGAGCCTCAACATAAACAACGCTACAGAGATGGCTGTAAGCCCTAACGGTAAGGAGATTGCGCTGGTTAACCGCGGTGAAATCTTTGTTGTTGGCGTAAATGACGCCCGCACAAAGAGAATCACCAACACTCCATACCAGGAGAGAATGATTACCTGGTCTCCGGACGGCAAGGCTCTCTACTATGCTGCAGAGGTTGACGGCAACTGGAACATCCTCAAGGCTACTCTGAAAGATACCACAGAGAAGTATTTCTATGCCTCCACACTTCTTAATTATGAGAAGGTTGTAGCAGACGGCAAAGATAACTACCAGCCTGATGTCTCTCCGGACGGCAAAAAACTGGCTTACGTTTGCGAGCGTAACACCCTCAAAGTAATGGACCTTAAGACAAAGAAGACCGTTACGGTTCTGCCTAAAGGTCATAACCATTCCTATCGCGATGGTGATTGGGGATTTGAGTGGAGCCCGGACAGCAAGTGGCTGCTCGTAGATGATGAGAAGAACCAGATGAGAGGTGGTGCTACCGCTCTTATCTCTGCAGAGGGCGGAGAGATCCGCTACCCTGTAAACAGCGCTTACGGTGAGAGAAATGCACGCTTTGGATTTGGCGGTCAGGCAATGACTTACATTGGTTCCGGCGCTAACAGCAACGGTCTTAAGGCAGCCTTCTTTGACAAAGAGTCATACGATAAGTTCCTCCTCTCAAAGGGTGATTTTGAACTCCTTGAGGAGAAAGAGAAGGGTGACAAACCAAAACCGGGTCCGGGCGTTAAACCTGAGGGAAAGCCTGAGGGTAAACCGGATGGCAAACCAGGAGATAAGAAAGATCTTAAAAAGCCTGAGCCAAAGAAAGAGGTTAAGCCTATTGTCTTTGATGACTTTGATATGATAGAGACCCGCATTGCGGATGTCAGAACAGACGGCCAGCCAATGGATTACGCCTTCACAAAAGACGGCAAGAAGGTTTACTATCTGCGCAGCGGTGAGAAGGGAATGGAGCTTTGGGTTGCAGATACCCGTAGCCGTGAGAGCAAGAAGGTGGGACAGGGCAACGTTGGTATGATGAGAGGCATTGAACTCAGCAAGGATGAGAAGAGCATCTTTGGACTGCGCAACGGCGCTCCGGTTAAGATTGATGTAATGAGCGGTATGCCAAAGCCTGTTGCCATTGCCGGCAAGATGGAACTTGACGCTGCAGGTGAGCGCGCCTATATGTTTGACCACATGTGGCTGCAGGTAACCAAGAAGTTCTATGACCCTAAGATTCACGGCATTAACTGGAAGATGTATCACGATGAATATGCAAAGTTCCTCCCTTACATCAACAACAACTATGATTTCCAGGTACTTCTGAGCGAGCTTCTGGGAGAGCTTAATGCTTCTCACACAGGCGGCCGCTACTATGCCGCAAGAGCTATGACCGGCGGTGATGCAACTGCCAACTTTGGAATGCTTTATGACGAGACCTATACCGGTGACGGTATTAAGGTTACAGCTATCATTCCTAACGGCCCTGCAGACAAACTCTCCAACAAGATTAAACCGGGAGACGTCATTACTGCCATTAACGGTGAGAGCATCCCAGCAACTGAGAACTACAACAAGTACCTCAACAACCTTGCTGGCGTAAATACCATTGTTACAGTTAAATCTGCAGACGGCAAGACCTTCTCTCAGACTCTCCGTCCTGTTGCAGAGTCTTCACTTGGAAACCTTATGTACCAGTGGTGGGTTAGAAGAATGGAGAAGATGGTGGAGGAGATGTCCGGCGGTAAACTTGGTTACGTTCACGTTGAAGGAATGAACCAGCAGAGTTACCGTACCATCTATAACCGCCTGGGCGGCAGACATGTAAAGAAAGAGGCCGTTATTGTAGATACCCGTTTCAACGGCGGCGGCTGGCTGCATGATGAACTTGTAACTCTCCTGGGTGCAAAGACCTATATGCGCTATGCTCCTCAGGGTGAGCTGCTTGATGACGGTGAGCCACTGGGACGCTGGCAGAAGCCAAGCGCAGTTCTTACCTGCGAGGGCAACTACTCAGACGCCTTTATGTTCCCGTTCGTTTACCAGCAGAACAAGATTGGTAAGGTTTACGGAATGCCTGTTCCGGGCACCGGTACCGCAGTATGGTGGGAGACTCAGATAGATCCTACCATTGTATTCGGTATCCCTATGATTGCCTCAATGGGCACAGACGGCGTAGTTACTGAGAACAAGCAGTTTGAACCGGATGTAAAGGTAGAACTCCCTTACAGTGACTTCCTCAACGGAAAAGACCCACAGCTTGAAGCAGCAATCAAAGGCCTGCTGAAAGAGGTGAAGTAACCGGTTGACCAAATATGACATAAACCCCGGAAGTAAGATAATACTTTCGGGGTTATTTTATCTGCCTATTTTCAATTTCTATTATTTCGCGTAATCTCTTTTCGTTTTCTAAATCACTATTTTTTATACGTTCTTCTTCTTGACTGAATACTAATTCGGATGTTTTTTTTAAGGTAAAACCATCGTCAAAGCCTAAACGACTTTTAAGGACAAGATGAAGTTCGTTATTGGAAATAATGAGGAAAACAAATGTTGTGTCGAAAATAGCTCCCCTTTCTAGGGTTGTAGCAATTGAGTGTGGTCTTGATATAAGCTTTAGTGTATCTTTTCTAATACTCCATCTTCCATCTGATCTGCATATTACGCCATCCCCCAAAATCTGTGACATATAGTTTAAGAAGTATGTGCTATCTCTTTTTAGTTTCAGAATGTATGGATAACTAATATTTTTACCATAAAGATCTAGTGTATTAAAATGGCCGGAGTATGTACCAGCTATTTGATAGGTGGGTTTATTATGAATAATCCATAAACAAATGATTGATAGGAAAATAATCAAGAAATAAGGTCTCATTTTTTATATTTCAGTTTGTTTGATAAATAGTTCTTAACTGTAGTATTATTGGGAAACGATTTAAATATTGGATTATTTGGATATGCTCTTATCAGGTCTTCTTTTGTTGAATTAATGTTTAGAGGGACTAGTCCTGTATTATTGGAGGTTTCAGGACCATATAGTTTGCCGTTGTTGATTCCAAGTACCCATTCCTTATTTATAGAATTAAATGAATTGGCAATAGATGAAGATTGTAAAGATGAAACAGATTCAGGCTCATATGCAAATTGTGCTTTATATGCATGTATTTCATCAAATACATCTTGTAAAAATGTTAGCCCGTTCTCTAAAGTAAATGCTAAATCTTGCGTTTCAAATTGTCCGGCGTGAATAGCCTCATGGACAAAGTTTGCAGTCCCAGTGTATGAAAGGATAATTCTGTCAGAAGATGAATCATAACTCGTGTTGCCAACGATCCCATTAATTTGTTTTAAAGCATAAACTTGCGTACTCTCTTCAAGAACTTTAAAAGTCTTAATACTCTCATTTAAACTACTTACCCTTTCTTTTTTATCCCCAATTTTCCTTGCTAACTTTTTAGAACTCCATTTTTTTTCTTTTGCTAGATTTTCTAAACGGTTAATATCGTTTTGAAGTTCATCTCTTCTATTTGATATTGATGTAGTTAGACGTGTCCATTCTTCCTTACTATTCTCATCAATTTTTAGTCCATATAAATCTGAATGGTTAATCGGATTCCCTATGCAATACGCATACGCTGATGTACTATAGTACTTTTCACTCATTGGATCCGGAGCGTTCCAGCGGGTAGTGACAGGGTTGTACTGCCTTGCTCCGTAGTCAATCAGCGGCGTCTGTGCCATCAGCTGGAGTTCTTTTCCGTTGTACAGTAGTTTATACGGCTGTACGGCAGTAGTAGGTGAAGCCTCTGATATATAGTCTGTTGAGAAGACACTTGTAGTACTAGGCAGTCTTACCCTGTATTTCTCCGGCAGAGTA
>JAGDBO010000002.1 GCA_017959005.1 Bacteroidales bacterium
ATTTGACATGTCAACCAGCGTGCCAAACTGGGCGGCGCGTGTCTGCATCACCACCTGGGCTACCACGATATCATCCCTGAAGGCTGAGTCGGTCTGAAGGAGTTCTTCCATATTAGTAAGCTTCTCGGAAACTTTCTCACGAGAGAATTTAGCAGCCTTGGCGATATCGCCATCTGCCTCATTGAGACCCACTGGCCAATCAACAAAATAAGAGGTGATTAACCCTATGGCGAATATAGCTGCAACCGAACACAAGATAATAATACTTTTCTTTTTCATAAGCCTAATAATATAAGTTCTTATTCTTTTCTCTGACGCTAAATGTCATTTTATGACATCGATGTTTTCAAATATACAACATATTTTGTTTCCATCCAAACTTTTTTGTATTTTTTGTATATTTGAACTTAAATAACTGAAAAAGCAACATGGAAAATCTTAGCGATTTGTCCATGCTGCCTATTTTCAATCCGTTACGCTAAATCAATGCGTAATTGAATGATCAATACTCATCCTCGTTGAAAACAGAGTGTATTAGGGGTTATTATCCTTATTAGCAGACAGTTGCAATTGTATTCAAAAATATAGGATAGTCACAGGGGAAGTCTGAGGCAGGCTAATAGTCTCTAATTTACATGATGGCTCCCCTTTTACTATCCCTGAAAAAGTGTGTTATCTAAGCATCCATTTAGTACGGAAGCCCGTGATTCTCGTAGTGCATGGTTTGTTGTCTTTTCTGCCAGGTTCCCACTTAGGGGATTTAAATAACACTTCTCGGTTAACTCGGTCAATAGATTCACATAGACCTCTAGTTATCACTACATTCGAGAGAGTACCATCAGGCATGATATCAAAATCGGCAATCACCCATCCTATAGCATCAGGTTGGTCCTCTGGATAATATATGTTTGCATCAACCCACTTATGGAAAGAAAGCAAGGTCGTATCATTTTGAAAAGATGGTTTTACATCAACATCATCATAGTTCCATATGACCCTATTTAGAGAATCTCTATAGGTTATTGTACTTGGAACTTCCACCGTTGATGATTGCTGTGTATTATTCTGGGCACAGCAATTAATAGACATTAGTAATGCTACTATGGTGATGAGATGTTCCATTTCCAAGTGTTTTTACAAAGATAATCAATCTATTCTAACTATTCCTCCTCTTTCTTTACGAGATAACTTCTTCTTTCTTTGGGAAGTAAATGGGCAGTAAAAAGACAAAAAACCAGGGCTTTCACCCTGGTTTTATACTTGTAACTTATTGATTATCAAATCAATACTCATCCTCGTTGAAAAAGAAATCCTCTTTGCTAGGATAGTCAGGCCACAGCTCTTCTATGCTGTCATAAACCTCCTCTTCATCCTCTATGTCATTAAGGTTCTCTATTACCTCATCAGGAGCGCCGGAACGAACGGCGTAATCAAGTAATTCACTTTTGGTTGCAGGCCATGGCGCGTCCTCAAGTTTTGATGCTAATTCTAGGGTCCAATACATATCCTTTCCTTTTTTGGGGCTGCAAATATAATACTATTTTCTTTATGGCAACCAAAATTCTTCCGGAGTATTGGTAATTGTGCAAAAATAGCGTGCAAGTGTGAATAAATAGTCTGAAAGGCGGTTCAGATAGCTCTTGCAGCTTGCTAGGTTTTTCTCAAGCTGAGGCTCCGTAGAGTGGATATTTATGCTATGACGTTCGCAGCGGCGGCACACCGTTCTTGCCACATGGCAGATGGCTGCCTGTATAGGTGCCCCCGGTATAACAAAGGCCTTTTGAGGCGGCATCTGGCCCGTCATCTTATCTATCTCCTCCTCCAGGAAGGTTATCTCATTTTCTTCAAAATCTTTGAGCTTTTTACCTGTTCCCTCCTCCGGCATTGCAAAGAAGGCGGAAAGGCACATAAGCTGCTGCTGAATACGGAGCAAGTCTTTACGTATCTGAGTGGCTGTCTTTGTGGTGTTTGCAGGGTTCTCACTCTCTGCAATTATAAGACCTATGTTGGAGATGAGTTCATCTGCATCTCCGTAAGCCTCTACTCTGGGATCGTTTTTAAAGACTCTTTTACCTCCTACAAGGGATGTTGTTCCTTGGTCTCCTTTCTTTGTATATATCTTCATAATCTATGTTTTTGAGTGTGTTACTTGTTCTCAAGAGTAGGGTTAGGGTTTATTTGGTCACTCTCAATCTGGCCGTCTCTAAGGCGCACAATTCTTCTTGCAAAGCGGGAGATGTCCTCTTCATGGGTTACCAGGATTATTGTATTGCCCTGAGAGTAAATCTTTTCAAAGATGTTCATAATCTCCACGGAGGTCTTGGTGTCCAGGTTTCCGGTTGGCTCGTCTGCAAGTATTATGGTTGGGTTGTTGATGATGGCTCTTGCAATGGCAACTCTCTGACGCTGACCGCCGGAGAGTTCATTTGGTTTGTGATCCATTCTGTCTGCAAGACCAACCGTCTCCAACGCCTTTTCCGCCATCTCTCTGCGCTCGTTTGCGGGAAGGCCGGAGTAGATAAGCGGCAGTGCCACATTCTCCAGTGCGCTGTAACGCGGAAGCAGGTTAAATGACTGAAATACAAAGCCTATCTGCTTGTTTCTGACATCCGCCAGTTCACCGTCTTCCATCTGGCTTACATCCGTTCCTCCCAGAATATATTTGCCGGAGGTAGGGGTGTCCAGACATCCCAGTATGTTCATCATTGTACTCTTGCCGCTTCCGGAGGGACCCATTATGGCAAGATAATCGTTCTTGTTTATTGAGAGAGAAACTCCGTCCAGCGCATTTACCTGCTGAGTTCCAAGCTGATAAATCTTATATAGATTTTCAATCCTTATTACTTCATTCATACGCGCTGATTTTCAATAAACTGTCTGAAGAACTCTTTGCAGGCCTCCTTAAGTGACTCCAATGCAAGAGGGGTGTTCCATTTTGCAGGATCCTCCTCTCCAACGGCGTTGGAAACCGAACGCAGTTCTATAAACTTAACGTACTCGTTAAGGCAGGTGTAGAAGAAGGAGGCTCCCTCCATGCTCTCAATCTGTGCGTTGTACTTCTTTCTAATCTCTTCAATCACAGATTTTTCTGCAGTTATAGTGTGAATGGTAACTCCTACAGCCTTCTTGTAACTGTTTGCAATCTCGTTAAAGAAATCAGGCAGCTGAGGCATCTGAAGCGTACCGTCTTTGAAAGGGAAGAGGTTGGCATCCAGGGCGTAAGAATCAAACAGCGTCTGGAATCCTGACGGGGTTCTGAAACCAAGGTCTCCAAAGTACTCCTTCTCTATCAATGCAGTTGTCCCGATAGGGAAGGCGTTGAGGTCATAACTTCCTGCTATACCAATATTTACAGCCAGTGAATAGGGGTTGCCTTCTGCCTCCGCCTCAACCAACTTTTTGGTGAGACGGTAACAGGTTGAGGTGGTTCCTATTCCGGTCAACATAAAATCTACCTGAGCCTTGCCGGCAATCTGACTCTCATGGAGTCTCAGAGCCTGAAGGGCGCAATCCAGCTCCTCTTGTTCTGCAGCACAAAAAAGTAATCTCATAATCTCTTGTATTAATGTAGGTCTGAACCTATAAGTCTCATAAACTCCTCTCTGGTCTTACGGTTATTGAGGAAAGCACCCGTGAAGGCGGAGGTTGTAGTAACGGAGTTCTGCTTCTGTACACCTCTGATTTGCATACACATGTGAGCGGCCTCAATAACAACGGCAACTCCCAGCGGATGAAGTGTGTTCTGTATGCAGTCTCTTATCTGAACGGTAAGGCGTTCCTGAATCTGAAGACGTCTTGCAAAGGCGTCTACAACTCTAGGAATCTTGCTGAGGCCTGTGATATAGCCGTTTGGAATGTATGCTACGTGAGCCTTTCCGTAGAAAGGAAGCAGGTGATGCTCGCACATGGAGTAGAGTTCAATATCCTTAACCAGCACAATCTGCTGATACTCTTCCTTAAACATAGCAGACTTGAGAATCTTCACAGGATCTATCTCATAACCCTGAGTCAGAAACTGCATGCTCTTGGCAACTCTCATTGGGGTTTTTCTCAGCCCCTCTCTCTTTGAATCCTCCCCCAGAAGTTCCAAAATCCTTCTATAGTGGTCAGACAACTCCTTTGTGGTTTTGGGAGTAAATATTTCCTCTTTCTTGTAAGACATATCAATCTCTCTGTTGTTCAAATCGGGCACTAAGTTAAGAATTTTAGTATATTTGTCACAAACAGATTTTATTACTATGGAAGATGTAAAGGGCAAAGCCAAGATTCTTGTTGTAGATGACGAAGAGGATATCTGTGAAATCCTCCAATATAATTTGGAAAAAGCCGGCTATCTGGTTAAAACTGTGATGAGTGCGGAGGATGCACTCTCCATTATCTCAGATGAGAAATTCGATCTTCTGATGTTGGACATTATGTTGGGAGGAATCAGCGGATTAAGGTTGGCTCAACTGCTCAGGGAGGATTATAAAAGCACCATTCCTATCATCTTCGTTACCGCCCTGGATACTGAAACGGATGTCCTTAAGGGATTTAAGACGGGCGGAGACGATTACATCTCCAAGCCTTTCTCCATTAACGAGGTGGTTGCCAGAGTGGGTGCCGTACTTGCAAGGTGCGGAATCCGCAAGGAGATGCCTACCTCTGCAACCTCATGGAATCGCTCCGCAGAGAACGGTACGGTTGCAACAGTTCCTGCCAAGGAGAACAAGAGAGAGGAACCTAACGAGTATGACTTTGGAGTTCTCTATATCAACCCTGTAGACAAGCGGGTTACCGTTGATGGAGAGGAGGTATTCCTCACCAAAAAAGAGATGGAGATTCTTATGCTTCTGGCTCGCAGTGCAGGTCATGTTTTCTCCAGAGAAGAGATACTGCGCCTGGTTTGGAAAGATGACGGCTACGTTCTGCAAAGGACTGTAGATGTTCATATTGCAAGACTCCGTAAGAAACTTGGCAAGGCGGGAGACTTGATTCTTAACCGCTCCGGTTACGGTTACTCTCTTGTGACCAAATAGAGGTCTGATGAAACAACTCGCTCTCAAATACAGATATCGTCTGCAGATCTATCTGTTTGTTCTGCTGGCACTTGCAGCCCTCTTCTTTGTACTTTTCCTCACGCGTCAGAGTAAGGGTTACAGCGTCTCTTCACTTCAGAGTGAACTGAAGGTGGCCATCGGGATAATAGAAGAGCAGTTGAAAAAGCCTGAGAATCAGAAAAATCCTGAGAATATTGTTCTGGCAGATAAAATTAATTTCACTCTTGCAGATACGCTGGGTAACGTCTTTTTTGACTCCAGGCAGAATGAGATGTCCGTTCCGGATAACATCCTCAATTTTGCAGAGGTTGCCAATGCAGCACAGGCCGCAGAGGGGAGTGCTATGAGAACAGCCATCGGGGAGCCGGATGAAGAGAATCTCTATTATGCAAAGAAGACAGAGAGCGGCTTTATAAGAACATATGTAAAGTTCCGTACTGCAAAGCCGGCTCAATTGGAGAAAGACAACGTCTATCTCCTTATGATTTCCATTCTGCTGGTTGCTCTAATTGGCTCATTTGTATATATTTCCGGTAGGCTGTCAAAACCTGTGAAGACCTACAGCCAACTGGTGAGCGCCATAAGGGATGATGAGAGTAAACTGAGCAAGATTGAATTCAGCCATGACGAGTTCGGCAATGTGGGAAGGGAGATTGCAGATACATTCCAGCAACTGGAGAGGGCAAAAAAGTACAAGCAGCAGATGAGCCACAACATTGCTCATGAACTGAAGACTCCTCTTACCGGAATCAAGGCCTATCTGGAGACCATTATGCAGTCTGAGGATATGCCTGAGGATCAGATACGTAAGTTTGTGGGTAAGGCCTATACGCAGACGCTCCGTCTTACGGATTTGGTGAGCGAGGTTTCCACTTTGAACAAGTTGGACGAGTCTGCGGAACTCAGTAAGGGAGATGAGAGCGTTTATCAGATTGAGGAGGTGAACATTAAAAAACTTCTCCAGGAAATCATAGGCGAGATTGGTTATAAGCTGGAGAAGAACAATGTAAAATTCTCTCCGAGAATCAGCAGCCAGTTAAAAATCAACGGCAGTTACACGCTTATTTACTCTCTGTTCAAGAACCTGATAGACAACTCAATAGAGCACGGAGGAAAAGATATTGAGATTACCCTTGTTGCGGGAATTGATCAGGTTTCCGGTGAGGGAGGATACAAGATAAACTTCACCTATACGGATACCGGACAGGGTGTTCCACCTGAGGCGCTTGAGAGAATTTTTGAGCGTTTCTACAGAGTGGAGGAGGGTAGAACAAGAAAGACCGGAGGTTCCGGTCTTGGTCTTGCTATTGTAAAGAATGCGGTTGCATTCCATAAAGGTAGTATCAAAGCCTCTCTGCGTCCGGGCGGAGGAATTATCTTTAAGTTCTCTCTATCCTCCTTGCCTAAAGAGAGTTAGAACCAGATATCTATTCTGCCAACCTCCTCTCCTTTGGCTCCGTCCTGAACAACTACAACCTTCTTTCCTGTCTTGCTTTCCACTATTGCAGGCTCCTTTATGAAGGTATGGCTGTGGCCTCCTATTATGATGTCAACTCCCTCAGTGTTTGCTGCAATCAGTTGATCATCCGGTTTCTGTTCACGTCCTCCTTTGAATCCGCAGTGAGTGAGCAGAATAACCAGATCACAATTCTCATTTTTACGCAGTTTGCGAGCCAGTTTGTTTACAATCTTGTAAGGGTGGTTGTATTTCATACCCTCTATCCTTGAAGGATTTACAAGACCGTTAAGATTTATGGAGAGTCCTATTACGCCTATTCTCTTTCCCCCTCTTTCAATGACGGTGTATGGTTTAACAATCTCTTTCAGAGGCGTTTTGGAGAGGTCATAGTTTGCATTGACTATGGTGAAATTTGCCTTGCTCAGTTTCTCTGCAAGCGCATCAACTCCGTTATCAAACTCGTGGTTGCCGAAGCAGGCTGCATCAACTCCCAGTGCGTTCATCAGTTCAACCTCCACATCTCCCTTAAAAATAGTAAAGTAGGGCGTTCCCTGGAAGAAGTCTCCCGCATCCAGAAGTATGACGTTAGGATTCTCTTCTCTTATCTGATTGATATACTTTTCTCTTCTTACAATTCCGCCCAATCCTTTCCACTCTCCTGCAGAGATCGGTTCTATCTGGCTGTGGGTATCATTGGTGTGGAGTATCACAAGATCCTGAGCGTAAGAGGTCAGGCAGAAGAGTGCCAGTGTTGTTGTAAGTAAAACTTTTCTCATACTACTTCCTCCTGTTTACTACTTTGCAACGCTCGTCAACAAAGGTCTCAATGTTGGCGCCTCTTGCCGTAAGTCCCTCAATATAAGAGATGAAGAGATCCATCAACTTAACGTTAGTTTTTATTACCCAGTCTGCCTCCTTTAGGACATAAAGGTTGTCTCCTCCGTCTACCAGAAAATCTATGGTTGCAATGACATAGTTCTTGTCATCCTCCAGAGGTTTTCCGTTAACGGTGCACTCCTTAACTCTGTAGCCGTCTACAACCAGCCTTATTCCGGCGCTCATTGCCTGAGGATAAGTTCTGGAGAAGAACTCTATGAGTTCCTTGAGTTTGCGGCCGTTCAACTGTATGTAGGTGAGGTAGTTGTCAAAAGGGAAGATGGAGAGGATGTCATATTTTGAGACATTGCCCTTTGGCATTTCCGTCCTCATTCCGCCAAAGTTCATAAGGGAGAAATCTACCTTTAAACCATCCGGGAAGTTTATACTCCTGCTAGTGTCTGCAAAGTTGCGGGCATACTCCAGATAGGCATCAGTGGCCCAGCAGGACATTGGACCGCAAGGGGACTTCCTCTCCAATCCGGTGGGACAGAAGCCAATAGGCTCGTTGATTTTGTCCACTTCCGGTTTGTACTTTGCCAGCACCTCCAGGGTTTTGAGCTTCTCACCGGGGCGGGCATCGTAGGTGGAATCCATACGCACTGTTGTCCAAGTGAGCAGACTTATGGTTTGGTTGGAGAGTTCTGCGGAGGTATAGGTAGACTTCTCAACTCTCTGAGCGGTCAACTCGGTAAAGGAGACCGACAGAGCAAGAAGCAACAGTGTTAAAACTCTTCTCATATTAGTCTTTGAATTTCAGCCATTTGAAGATATCTTTCCAGCCGGCCTTCTTTCCGTATGAGAGTATTCCTATTCTGTAAATCTTACTGCTTACCCAGCCCATAAAGAGGAAGGTTCCAAACAACAGAGCCAGTGAGAGGAAGTACTGCCACATAGGGACTCCGTATGCAAATCTTGCCACCATAACCATAGGGGATGTGAACGGAATAATTGAACCCCAAACCGCTATGGTTGAGTGCGGATTCTGGAAGGCGCTCAGCATTATGAAGAGGCCTATGATAAGCGGAATTGTAATTGGCAACATCAGTGACTGAGTGTCCGCCTGGTTGTCTACACAGGCTCCAACCGCCGCAAACATGCTGGCATAGAGCAGGTAACCGAGTATGAAGTAGAGCAGGAAGGTTACAACTATTCCTATAATATTCATACTCTTGAGGGTGTTGAGAACCGGTCCTATTACACCCATCGGGGAGGAGTCTTCATTGTTGTCTGCATTAATCTCATCCAGTGCAACGGCTGCAACATCTCCACCCATTCCCATTGGAACGTTCTGAACCTGAGCGGCGTTATCCATAACCTTACTGCCGCCGGTAACCATAGTTACACCTGTCACGATGAGGAAAGTCAGAACAATCCACGCTGCAAACTGAGTGAGGGCAACCAGTGCAATTCCCACAATCTTGCCAATCATCAGCTGCATAGGTTTTACTGAGGAGACAATCACCTCAATAATTCTGTTGTTTTTCTCCTCAATAACTCCCTGCATAACCATTCCGCCAAACATGAAGATGAACATATAGATTAGGAAGCTGGAGATGTAACCTATTACCATATAGGCTCCTACCTCGGTTTGCTTCTCTTCCTCCTCGTTCTCTTTCACCTGGAAGGTCTTAACGCTGGACTTGTTCTCCATGTTCTTGAGAACATCATCCAGGTTAGGAATATCGTATGATGAAAGTTTGTTAGCAGAGAGAATATCGTTTACCTCACTCTGAATCTGATTCTTAAGAGAGAGGTTCACCTGCTCGTTTGCATAGATGGAGATCTCTGCGTTGTTCAGTGAATCCAGCGGAGAGATATTAAGCAGTCCGTAATAGGCGTCACTCTTTGCAAGATTCTTTCTGACATCCTCAGCTGTAGAGGGGTCTATTACGGTGTAGTTGACCGCTTTACTGTTTTCCAACTTGTCTGCAACAACTCCGCTCTCGTCAGATACGGCAATCTTGTAGGTCTTGTTGTCTGATGAATACATTGTAATAAGCATAGGCACTACAATCATCATAGCCAACAGGAACGGAACTAACAAAGTACCAACTATGAAGGACTTTTTCTTTACTCTTGTTGAGTATTCTCTAGATATGATAATTCCAATCTTGCTCATCTTACTTTCCTCCATGTGCTTTTCTGTAATCATCTATGCTCTGGGAAGTTGCGCCTCCGCTCTCTCCCACCAGCTTAATAAATATCTCGCTCATCTTAGGCATCAGTTTCTGGTATGAAACAAGGTTTACCTGCTTAATGAGAGCGCTCATAACGTCATTGTGAGTTACGCCTGCAGAGAGTTCCAGAACGGAACGGAAGTCATCCTTAACCTTCTCGGTTGAGAGAACCGTAAAGAGTCCTTCAACGTCTGTAGGAGCCTGATCCTCAGAGCCGCAGAAGAACACCTCCACGCGGTTGTGACCATACTCGCTGCGAATCTTATCTACGCTTCCGGAGATTACCAGCTTTGCTTTGTTAACCAGAGCAATCTCATCACAAAGCTCCTCAACAGACTCCATATTGTGAGTGGAGAGGATGATGGTGCATCCCTCACTCTTCATTCTAAGTATCTCGTCTTTAATGAGATTCACGTTTATTGGGTCAAAGCCTGAGAATGGCTCGTCCAGTATCAACAGTTTAGGGTTGTGTAGAACGGTTGTAATGAACTGAATCTTCTGAGCCATACCCTTGGAGAGTTCCTCAACCTTGCGGTTCCACCACGGTTGGATTCCAAACTTCTGGAACCATTTCATCAGTTCACGGGTAGCCTCACCTCGGCTCAGTCCCTTAAGCATTGCAAGGTACACGGCCTGCTCGCCCACCTTCATCTTTTTGTAAAGTCCTCTCTCTTCCGGGAGGTAGCCAATCTTTTCAATATCACTGAGTCTCATTTCCTTCCCGTTGAACAGCACCTGCCCCTCAGTAGGTAGGGTGATGCGGTTGATAATCCTAATCAGAGTGGTTTTACCCGCTCCGTTAGGACCAAGGAAGCCAAAGATCTTGCCCTCAGGGATATCAAGGTTGATGTTGTCAAGAGCGGTAAAATTGCCGAACTTCTTGACTACATTTGTACAAGTGATAAGTCCCATATTATTTCTTTTTTTACGGCCCCAAAGGTAATAAATTTACGGCTCTATTACGTATGGACGGAGCTTTTCTGCGGCCTCAGGGGAGAGGATGTTGTTCTTCACAAGGTTGGATAGGGTGCAGCTGTCTTTGCCCATTGTCTCTATGAAGAGGGCAATTCCTCTTGCATTGTAGGCCCCAATGTAGGGATGACGTGAGAGAAACTTTCTCTCTGCCTCTGCCAATGAGAACTTTTTTATTCCCGATGGATGGACAAAGATCTGATTTCCTATTCTTTGCAGTTTCTCTTCATCCATCCCCTTAATCTCCATAAGTTGAGAGACATCTGCAAAACTGCCCAGCCTCTCTCTCAGTTCCAGTATCTTCTTGCAGAAGTATGGCCCAATCCCCTTCACCTCTATCAGCGCAGCACTGTCTGCCTCATTCAAATCCACCTGCACCCTCACATTCTCCTTATACACCACGGTGTTGTGTGTCAAAGGCTTGCTTTGTTTAAAGGATGCTGTGTCCCTTTTTGGCCGAACTGCAGTTCTCTGGCTGGGCTTGTTGTATCTCCGCTTGGGAGCATTGTAACTGCGGCTTTTTGATCTGCTTTTGTCTTTGTAGGTTCTGTAGTTGGTGGCCTGATAGGCAGGCTTTTCCTGTTTGGGTGGGGGAGTTGGCTCGGTGCTTTTGGAGCACTTGTGGATGGTGAAGGTAACTACCTGGAATGCAAGCAGCAGGAACATCATCCCTATGATGCCCCTTGCCAGCGTTGGATTGATTTCTGTCTCTTTACTCTTTGATTTTTTCTCTGAAGGAAGTGTTGTTCTCATAATCATTCTCTTTATCTCTCCCCGCTATAATGACAACAATTTCTCCCTTTGGCTCATTCTCCGAATACCACTCAATGAGCTCTTTCAGTGTGCCTCTTTTGCACTCGTTGTGAATTTTGCTAATTTCCCTGCAGACAGCAGCTTCCCTATCCTGCCCCGCAAACTCAGCAAGCGCGGCAAGCATCTTTACAAGTCTGTATGGAGACTCGTAAATGATTGTGGTTATGGGATTTTCTGCAACCGCTTTAAGTCTTGTCTGCCTTCCCTTCTTTTGCGGAAGGAAGCCCTCAAAGCAGAATCTGTCAGATGGCAGACCGGAAACGGTAAGCGCAGGAACAAAGGCCGTAGCACCGGGAAGTGCCTCAACCTCAATGCCTTTCTCTATGCAGGCTCTGGTAAGCAGGAACCCCGGATCTGATATTCCCGGAGAACCGGCATCTGTAATAAGAGCTGCATTTTCTCCGTTAAGAATTCTGTCACAGATGGAGTCCGCCTTTTTGTGTTCGTTGAACTTATGGTAACTCTCCATGTGTGTGGAAATCTCATAACGCTTTAGCAGTAAGCTGCTTGTGCGTGTATCCTCTGCATAGATGATATCTACGCTCTTGAGCATCTCAATTGCTCTGAGGGTAATATCTCCAAGATTTCCTACCGGAGTTGGTATAAGATATAATTTACCTGCAGCCATAAACTATTCTATTGACGGAATTTACGGCGGACGTGCATATAGAACCTGTAAACGGTGTCACTCTCCTCGTCCCACTGAGGATGCGTCTGCCTCATATAACTTACAATGGTCTTAAAGTTTGGAAGTTGATCAATATGCTGCATATCTCTCTCAAACTCAGCCTTGTTGGAGTTGAAGAGTTCTCTTATGAACTCCAGACGGTCATTGATGCCCATACTTCCAACAAGGTCCTCTACATACTCTGCCGGGTAGTCATACTCCCAGTCATACCAATCTCTTTTCTTCTCCTCCTCAGGTTCTCCAATCTCCTCATCTGCGGTCTCTTCCTCAACTTCATCCTCCGCAGCAGTTTCCTCCTCCTCAAACTCCTCTTCATCCATCGGGAATTCTACAAGATCCTGCTCTGCGCTGTCATCCTCAAGTTGTGCAAGGTGTGGGGCTGTGGCAGGTAAGCGGCTCAGTATTAAATCTACCTTCTCAGATAGCTCTGAGAGCTTATTTGCAATCTCGTTTAGCTTCTCTTCCATATTTTTATTAAATTTGTCTACTCTACAAAAATAGCAAAAATGTTTCTGGAAAGTGCAAAACAGTCTGGTTGGCTAGAAGTTATCTGCGGTTCTATGTTCTCCGGTAAGACGGAAGAGCTGATTCGCAGGCTTAAGAGGGCCAACTTTGCCCATCAGAGGGTGCAGATTTTCAAGCCTGCCCTGGATGTGCGCTACTCAGAGACAGATGTCGTTTCTCATGACAGCCATTCAATCCAATCCATTGCCGTAGACTCTTCTCAGAACATTCTGCTCTATGCCACTGATGTGGATGTTGTTGGAATTGATGAGGTTCAGTTCTTTGACGAGGGAATTGTGGAGGTTTGCAACATCCTGGCGGATAGGGGAGTAAGAGTAATCTGCGCAGGGCTGGATATGGATTATCTGGCAAAGCCGTTCGGTCCTATGCCGGCTCTTTTGGCTAGAGCTGAGCACGTTACAAAGGTTCACGCAATCTGCGTAAGGTGCGGCCAGCCGGCTCAGCACTCTCACCGTCTTCCAACAGTTTCCGGAGCGGGTAAGGATGAGCAGGTTCTGCTTGGCGAGATGGATAAGTACGAGCCTCTCTGCCGTCACTGCTTCAACAAGGCTCTGAAAGAAGAGGGTAAAACTCAATAAACGGACTATTTGTTTATGTATCTGTAAGAGATGCAGGCGGTTGTAAAGTAAACAACTACCTGGATCCAGAGTGCTATTATCTCTTTGCTGATGATTGCCAAGTCTGCTCCGCAGCAGTTGAGTTTTACAAATCCCTGAACTCCGAATGTTGCCGGGAAGATATATGAGAAATACTTCCATACGGCAGGGAAACTGCTTACAGGCCAGGTTAATCCACTGAGGAACAAGAGGATTATGCTAAAGAAGAGGAACATTACCATACCGGTTTCCCTGTTGCGGATAAAGATGGCCCAGGTCTGTGAGAAGAAGATTACGGCAAGCAGGAACGGAAGCAGGAATCTGTAGATATCCCAGGCAGAGGCATAGTGTGGAAGACCAAAAATCCTTGGCACAAACATAAGTATGTATGTGCCTAGGATTGAATAGATTAAAAAGTATGCCGCACCCTGTCCGATGATATATCTGTAGACCTTCTTTTGAGAAGGATTATCCACCTGGCTGAGTTTGTGGTTTTCATTCTCCTCTCTCCTTGTTCCGGTCATCATACCTATGGCAAGGAAGAGAAGCTGATGGATTATAAGAACCAGAACTCCGGGGACAAAGAAACTTGCAAAGCCGTTGCCCTCATTGAAGAGTATGGTCATTTTGTTTTGAACAGGCTCTGCCGCAGCAAGGGCGTCATGCTCTGTAAGGCCTTGGGCACTAAACCGTTGTATGGATATGTTCTTATTCTCATCTAACATCACATAGTTGCAGGCAAGGCCTATGTTTTTGTAGATGAAGAATGTAGCCATATTGACATATAGAGAGACTGTTGTCTGCTTTCCCTTTTCCAGATTCTCTGTGAAATCTTTAGGAATTACCACAAAGCCGTGAATTCTACGCCCTTTCATCATCTTTATTGCATCATCCATATTGATGCAATCTACAAGCTGTACCTCTCTGGTTGCATCCAACTTGCGGGCAAATGAGCGGCTTTGATTTGTGCCGCACTCGTCAATTATTCCTACGGGAATCTCATCTACGCTCTCACCCAGATAGACAACGGAGTAGAGCAGAGGATATCCTATTCCGGCAATAATCAGGATTAAAAGCACACCGCTATCCTTGAATATAGAACGGACCTCCTTCCAGGTGATCATCAGCATCTGGGAGAGAGCACTCTTAATATTTTTCAACTTAAGATTATTCATCGCTCTATTTTGTAGGATAGTTCAGTTTAACCATAGCACTATTAAGGCGTGTAAGAACCAGGAATGGTAATAGGAGGAAGATGCACATTCCCAGTATATTAACCCAGCATTCACCTACACCGGAATCCAGCATTGCCCACTTGACATAGATAAGGTAGTACTGCCTTATAGGGAATATCTGTGCAAAGCCCTGCATAGGAGGAATCATCATCTCCACAGGGAATGTCATTCCGCTCATTGAGATTCCGAGAACCGAGTAGAGTGATGCAGCGCTGAGTGCGTCTCTTAAAACCGGGAAGAGCCCAATGAAGAAGATTCCAACTGAGTGAGAACTTAACACCAATAGGATTACAGTAAGAATCATAACCCAGAAGGGACCCATAAGCGGGTATCCCAATATCTTGTAAGCCAATACTTCAAATGAAACTCCAAGAATGGTGTAGATTATGAAGTATGGCAACAATTTACCTATCAGAGCATTTATGATACTTCCTCCGGCAGTCTCCAAGAGTTCCGGAGTGGTCTTCATCTTGAGTTCAAAACCAATGGTGAATACAGTCATCACTATTATGCAGAGAGAGAGTATGCCCGGCCAAAGTATTGAAATCAAGTAGATTGCATAACTGATGTAAGGGTTGCAGATGCTGTGAGTATCTATTGTGATAGGCTGCAGTTGGGCCATAATCATCTGCTCGTCAACTCCTTTGGCTCTGAGGGTTGCTCTTCTTACGCCGGCGTTGAGCACGTTGGCCATGGTAAGAAAGTTCTTGTAGGCCAGCGTTCCCGGAACCATGTAAGCTTCAGTGTAGTAGCAGGGCAGGGTAGGGCGGAGTCCGTTCACCGCATCTCTGTAAAGGCCATCTGGAAACTCTATAAAACCATAGATTTCACCTCTTTGCATAGCCTCCCTTGCCTCTTTGAAACTGGAGAAACTCTTTACAATCTTTATTCCCTGGAGGGCGTCTATCTGCTTTATGGCAGAGCGTGAAATGTAGGAGTTGTCCAGATCCACCACACCTACCGGAACCTTCTGAGGCAATCCCTCACGCATTAAGGTCAAAAGGAAAACGGCGCTGAAAGCCAAAACCAATATGGTGCCGTACAGGTAGATAGGCCTGCTGCGCATAATCTTATCCTCACGGCGGAAAACCTTGAGGATGCAGTTTAACATATTGGTTCTGCCGCTCATTTTACTTGATTAAGGCGCTCATACCAACTCTCAGATTTGCAATAGGTTGAACAGGTCTGGCCCTAACCTCAAAGGTCTTTGCGTCAAACTCTCCTGAGACTTTGGTAGGTTTCCAAGTGGCATAGGATGCCATAACGTTTATGAAGTAGACTTTTGCCTTGTAAGTTGAGCTGCCCAATGCTGGAATCCAAACATTTATCTCACTTCCCACGGTTATTCCCTCCAGCAAATCCTCTCTAACATTGAATGAGAACCATACATCATTCATATCTGTAACTGTCATAATCGGAGCACCTTGGCCTACAAGTTCTCCAACCTTAGGGAATACCTCGGTAACAATTCCGGTTACAGGAGAAACCAGATTGATTTCATCTATGTAGGAATTGACCTGATTTACGCCTGCGTGAGCTGCGTCCACCGCTGCCTGAGCAGCTATACGGTCCTCTCTCTGAGCACCGTGGCAAGCCATATCGTACTGGCTCTTTGCAGCCTTTTCCGTAGCAACGGCTGCATCATACTGAGCCTTTGCCTCATCTCTCTTCTGAGCGGAGACAACCTCCTGCTTGTAGAGGTTCTCAACTCTATGGTAAGATTTGCGTGCAATATCCAATCCAACCTGTGCCTTCTGCCACTGCTCATAGGCTCCCTGAACCAACTCCTCTCTGGCTGAACCTGAGGCTTTTGCACGCTGCGCCTCAGCCGCTCTGGACTGAGCGTTTGCCTGGATGAGTTTTGCTTGAATCTCAGGGCTGTCCAACATTACAACAACCTGACCTTTTGAAACGGAATCTCCCTCGTCAAAGAGAAGTTGAGAAACTCTTCCGGCAATCTTTCCGGAGACTCTGTACTCCTTTGCCTCAACGGTTCCCTGAAGGGAAACTTTTCCCGGCTTCTTGGAGGTGAGTATTCCAATTACAACCAAAACTATAATCAGCAGAAGAAGTGCTGCCAATCCTATCAGCAAACTGACGGTTGATTGCTCTAACTTTTTCATAATATATCTCTCTATTTATTATTCAAATTACTGATTCCCACTGCTTTCTTAAGATAAAGCTCACACATTCTGACCTCTATTCCGGCATCTATCTTATCTGAATTTGCACTGATCCAGGCAGTCTGAGCAGCAAGAAGATCACTTACTGAAATAAGCCCCTCCTTGTATGAGAGTTCTGCAAGACGGAGGTTTTCCTCTGCCGCAGCAATGTTGCTCTTTGCGCTTTCCAACTTTCTGTTGGCCTCTCTGACTTTGAAGTTGGCCTGTGTAACCTGCAGGTTTATAAGCTCTTTTGCCTCCTCAATCCTGTAGCCTACAATCTTCTCTTCACTCTTTGCATTGCGCAGCGTGTAGACTCTGTCTCCAAAATGGAAGATAGGGATTGTAACTGCAACGCCTGCAGTGAACATTCCCTTAAACTTGTTTTCAAATCCGTTGAATGTGTTTGGATTTGTCATAAGGTAGTTTGCAGAAGCAATAATGTTTGGCATAAAGCGGCTTCTTGCAATGTTGACCTGACTGTGACTTATCTTTTCCAGTTGCTCCAACTGGCGTATTTCCACGCGGTTGTCTATAGCTCTTGCAATGTCATAACCCTCTGCAAGTTCCTTGGCATCTGTCTGTTGAATATCCTCGTCTGCAAGTGAAAAGTCTCCCTCCAAAGGGAGTCCGCAAACGCGGAACAGGGCCATCTTTGAGAGTGCAACTCCGTCTGTTGCCCTTGTAAGTGCAAGGTTGGCTTCATTGAGTTTCACCCTAACGTTGAGCAGATCTCCCTTGGTGGCAACGCCCTCGTCTACAGCGGCTTGCACATGCTTTTCCAGGGTTGAAAGAAGTTCAGTGTATTTCTCCGCCAACTTCTTTTTATTGATGAGTGAGACTGTTGTCCAATATGCCTGGTCTACGGAAATAATCAACTCCTCCTGCTCGTTCTCCTGCTGAAGTTTTGCAACCTCCTCACTGCTTTTTGCCATATTGTAAAGTTCTCTGACCTTGCCTCCCATAAAGATAGGCTGAGTGAAACCTATACCTGCGGCAAAAACATTGTGGACATCAAAACTCATCTCACTCTTAGGAAGATAGGCATATTGCTTCCAAAGAATTTTCTCCGGATTCTTCTTTGGGTCAAACGGAACGCCGTCTGCATCCAGAGGAACCGGTTGCCCCTCTATTACTGTCCATTTGTTGGATACCTGATCTGCAGTAAAGCCAAAGGAGCCGTCTGCCATTTTGCTGCCTACCGGAAGCAGGGCGTCCTGGCTCAAAAGAGAGATGCTCTTCTGATTCCAGGTATATGAACCAACAGCCTGAAAACTAGGAAGAAATTGAGTAAAAGCCGCTTTTCTCAAATTCTCGGCAGCGTTAATCCTCTCCTGAGCAATCTTCATGCTCTTACTGTTTTCAAGCGCAAACGCCTCATACTCCTTCAGAGTATAGGTCTGTGCAAACGCATTGTAGAAAAAGATAGTAGCCAAAGCTACCATTAACAACCTCTTCATAATTAATCCACCTTTTCCGGTTTGTTATAATCGTTGGGCAAAAGTTTGGGAGTCTCATCCCCATAGCTCCAACAACCTTTGTGGCGTCCTTCATATCCAAGAGCAGCATAGTGTGCCTGAATAAGTTTCATATCTTTATTGGGATCATCTGAAGGCCAGAATCTTACGCCTGTTATCAGCCTCTTTGTCTTATAGTCCCAGCCTCCAAGGTAAATAGGAAGGTTGCAGGCTTTGGCTATAACCAGAAATCCCTTTTTCCATTTATCCGTCTTCTTGCGTGTTCCCTCCGGAGCAATAGCAAGAATCATTCTCTCCGCTTTCTGAAGAGCCTCAATATTGTGCAATGCAACATTCGCTCCACGGCTTCTGTCTACCGGAACTGCGCCCATTTTTCTTAGCAGCCATCCCAGAGGCCAGAAGAAGAACTCCTTCTTAATCATAATGTTAGGCGTTCTTCCAAGAATCTTCATTCCGCACCAGGCTATCACAAAATCTACAACTGATGTATGAGGGACTCCCAGCATAATGCACTTCTTCTCCTCTGGGGCACTGCCAATGGCTTTCCACCCCATCATCTTGTAAATCAGTTTAGATAATCCCATCTTACGCTACGCTTTCATCTGCCGTTCTCTCCTCCAGAACCACCTCTTCTCTCAGGTTCTGCATAATGAAATCCTGGCGGTCCGGAGTGTTGTTTCCCATATAGAACTCCAACATCTGGTGTATGGAGTCATCCTTGTTTAACCTTATGGTATCCAGGCGGATATTCTCACCTATAAACTCCTTGAACTCTTTGTCTGATATCTCTCCCAAGCCTTTGAAACGGGTAACCTCACTTTGAGCGCCCATCTGGTCTATGGCCTTGAGTTTCTCCGTCTCGGAGTAGCAGTAGTGAACGTCAAAACTGTTGTCCTTCCTCTTCTTCCTCACTCTAAAGAGCGGAGTCTGAAGTATATAGAGGTGGCCTCTTCTTATAAGTTCCGGGAAGAACTGAATGAAGAAGGTCAGAAGCAGCATTCTGATGTGCATTCCGTCCACATCTGCATCCGTTGCAATTACAACCTTGTTATAACGCAGATTGTCTATATCCTCCTCAATATCAAGGGCTGCCTGCAGCAGATTCAACTCTTTGTTATCATTGTCATAGATAACCTTCTTACTGCTGCCGTAGGTGTTCTTTGGTTTACCTCTTAATGAGAAGACTGCCTGAGTATCAGAGTTGCGGGCCTTTGAAACGGTACCGCTTGCGGAGTTACCCTCAGTGATGAAGATTGTGGTCTCCTCAGAGAGAGGATCATTATCCGTATAGTGAATCTTGCAGTCTCTAAGTTTCTCATTATGAATCATTCCCTTCTTGTTCCTCTTGCTCTTGAGCACGGATGCAATCTCCTTTCTCTCCTTCTCTGAAGAGATAATCTTCTTCTGCATTGCATCTGCCACCATAGGATTTTTGTGAAGGTAATTATCCAGTTCAGATGCCAAAAAGTTCCCGATGAATGTTCGGATAGGAATTCCTCCTCTCTCGTCAGTATCTGTCTTTGTGGAGTTTAGGAAGGTCTTGGTTTGGTTTGCAAAGCCCGGCTCGCCAATGCGGATAGCCACCGCTGCAACTATAGACTCTCTAATATCCTTAGGATCATAATCTTTCTTAAAGAACTCCTTTATGGTCTTTGCCGCCATCTCTCTGAAGGCGCTCAGGTGAGTTCCGCCGTGGTAGGTGTTCTGGCCGTTCACAAAGGACCATATATTTTCTCCCGATTCGTTTCCGTGGGTGATAACTACCTCTATATCATCTCCTTTAAGGTGGATAGGGGGATAGAGCGGCTGCTCTGTCATGTTATCCATTATAAGATCCAGAAGTCCGTTCTTGGAGTGGTATGTGGTCTTGTTGAAGTGGATTGTAAGGCCGGTATTCAGGTATGCGTAGTAGTGGAGCATCCTGTCTATGAACTCCAGGTTGTAACTGTAATTCTCATAGAGTGTGGGGTCTGCGGTGTAACGTATAAGGGTTCCGTCCTTTTCCTGAGTGTTCTCCAACTCTCCGCTCTTTTTGAGTTTTCCCTCCTCAAAGTATGCATAGACGCTCTTTCCGTCTCTCCAACTCTGTGCGTAAAACTTTGTAGATGTTGCGTTTACGGCCTTTGCTCCCACGCCGTTCAAACCTACGGACTTTCCGTATGCGGCAGAGCCGTACTTTCCGCTGGTATTTATTTCACCCATGGAGATTACCAGAGACTCCAAAGGAATACCTCTTCCGTAGTCTCTTACAGATACCTCCTTGCTCTCCTCGTCCAACGTTATATCTATCACCTTGCCGTACCCCATATTGAACTCATCAACGGCGTTATCTACAATCTCCTTAAAGAGAACATAGATTCCGTCATCAGGTGCGCTGCCGTCTCCGAGCTTTCCCAGATACATTCCCGGTCTCTTCCTCAGGTGGTCCGCCCATTCAAGGTGTTGGATGTCTTCCTTGCTGTAATCGCTCTTATTCACTTCTTTGCTCATGTAAAACTATAGGCACTTTTACCTAACCCGCAAATTTAACAAAATGCAGGTCTCTTTCAAAAATTATGCAAGAGGAGAAACTGTTATTTCATCTTGGCAAGAGCCTCCTGGAGGTTCTTCAGGGCGGTAGAAGGGTCATTGTAGATGCAAGGGCCGGTTGCACATCCACCCTGGCAGGCCATTACCTCCACAAACGGGGTAGGGGCCTTCCCGGTTGCTGCGTATGCTCTGAGCAGAGCAACGTTTTTCTTATCCAGATTGGCAACAGCGGTAGCTTTCAACTGCTCGTCCTTCAGAACATACTTCACCGCTCCAATCACTCCGCCGCTCTGTGCAAAGCCGTGGGCCTCCTTATAAGACTGAACCTCCGGTACGAATGACTCCACCTTCTCAAAGTCTATGTGAAGTCCTGCAAAGACACTTCCTATCTCCTCAAAGGTGAGGGCTATGTCTGTGTTAGGGTTGTCTCTTACCTCCTTCTTCTTGGCAAGGCAAGGGCCTATGAAGACAACCTTTGCGTTAGGGTGTTTCTTCTTGGCTATGAGGGCGGTATAGAACATCGGGGAGCCGGTTGTAGATACGTGCTCAGCCATCTGAGGTATATGCTTGCGTACCAGTTCTATCCAAGAAGGGCAGCAACTGGTTGTCATAAAGGATTTTCCCTCCTTAATTCTCTCCATAAGTTCCTCAGCCTCTCTGGAGGTGGTCTCCATTGCGCCCTGAGCCACCTCTATAACATCCTTGAACCCAAGGGATTTGATTGCTCCGTAAACTTTGTCAGTAGGGACACCCTTAAACTGAGATAGGATTGCCGGTGCCACAATTGCCACCATCTCCGTTCCGTTCTTGAGCCCCTGCAGCACGTCAAAAATCTGTGAGACCTCAAAGATGGCACCGAACGGGCAGGCGTTTATACATTTGCCGCAGTAGATGCACTTAGATTTGTCTATGTGCTCCACGCCGTTCTCATCCTTGCTGATGGCCTTAACAGGGCATACCTCCTCGCAAGGCACAGGTATATAGACAATTGCGTGATATGGGCAGCTCTGGTAGCACTTTCCGCAGCTTATACATATATCGTGATTAATCTCCGCCTTGCCCTCTGAGTTAAACTGAATGGCATCCTTAGGGCAGTTCATGTAGCACATACGGGCCACACAGCCGCGGCAAAGGTTTGTAATCTCGTAATTTGTCTTTACGCAGGAGGAGCAGGCCTCGTCAACAACGCACATCAGATGATCCTTGCTGTGAGGGTCATTTCTCTCCAGAGCCGTCTTTGCAAACCAGGAGAGCGGTGTCAGTTCATCCTTCTCGTCACTCATCTCAAAGCCCATCAGAGGGAGGCTCTTGTATCTCCATATTGCCCTCTCCTTGTGAACGCAGCAGCGTCCCATAACCTTCTTACCCTTAGGACTTAACTTAATAGGCAGACGGTCTATGTCTGAGACCAGACGCTCCTCGCTCCACATCTCTACCAGTTTTGCCAGAAGTTCCTGGCGTACAATCATTACGTTGTTATAAAATGCCATAAATCAACCTGTTTTATCGTGCGCAAATGTAGCAATTGACTACCTGAATACAAAATAAACCGCCCCAATCAGTAAACAGAAAGCAATCAGATGGTTATAGTTGAAACTCTGCGTACGGAAAAATATCAGCGCAAAGATTACAAATACTGCAATGGATATAACCTCCTGAATCACCTTCAGTTGTACAAGAGAGAACGGGCCTCCCAACTCCTTGAATCCAATCCTGTTTGCCGGTATCATAAACCAGTACTCAATAAAGGCTATTCCCCAGCTGATGAGCACAATACCCGCCAATCCCCAACTCGGCAGCAATGTGTTTGTCTTAAACTTCAACTGACCGTACCAGGCCAACGTCATAAAAGTGTTGGAAACCACCAACAACAATATAGTAAGCAACGCCCTGCTCATTGTAAACAATTATTAATTCTGATTTTCAGCCCGCAAAAATAGACAAATTGTTCACATATTGAATACCTCTTATCCTTGGCCTTGAGATTTAGGGGTTTGGCCAGAAAAAGCAGGAGATATGACAAATTTCCTGAAATAGGTGAAACCACGTCCATCTGTCAATATTATCTTTCCCTCTTCAATTATCAGATTCAGAGTATGTAACACTCTTTCATCCTTGAGTGCCTCTTCAACTTCATTTGGAATTTCCAGTATGAATCTCACTCTTCCGTTCTGGTCAAAGACCTGAATTCCCTGGTTGGTAAGGCAGAAGAGATTGCCCTTTGAATCAAATGCCATAGGGCCCTTTATAACAGCTGTATTGTCAAATGAATGAAGCCAATAGAAGCGTTGGAAGTATTCTGCACTCTGCATATCTTTTCCTACTCCCTGCCACAGATAGTTGCCGTTTGGTGTGTTGCTTCTGAAAAGATAATCAGATACAACAACAAAGGAACTGTCCGGGTATGATGCAGTGTAAATGGTGGAGGTTCTGAACTTGTAAATATTTGGCTCTGCCTTTACAATATCCTTCTGTTCAGCCTTTTGCCAAGCCTGCTTGCCGGTCTTAGAGAGGTCATTTACAGGCTGCTCATCCTTGTAGATGTACTTGTTCAGGAAGTCGTTTTTGGTGATGCCGGCCTTGATGGGAGCGGGGTAATCTGCCCAGAGCCAGATCATTACATCTTCAAATATCTCTGCGGATCTCTTTACGGAATGGCCGCCGTCACTCCAGTCATACTTGGTGTCATAGCCTGCAAAATCAAGTGCTGTTGAGAGCATCTGATTGGCTTCATACCAGTGACCGAACGTTGCGTTCCATACATCATTGCTTCCATCTTGAAGGAAGATTCTCAGAGGTTTAGGCTCGCACTTGCGGACAAACATCTGAAGATCGTTACCTCCTCTCATTGAGACAAATGTACCCACTCCGCTGAAGACTCTGCGGAAGAGTTCCGGATGAAACCAAGCTGTGTTGAATGCAGCAATTCCTCCGCTGGAAAGTCCGAATATTGAACGGTCATCAGGGTTCTCTGATATCTTTATCTTAATATCCTTGCCCTCTATCTCCGCATTTCTCTCAACAAACGGAATAATCTCATTATTAAGGAACTCTGCAAACCTTCCGTCTGTGTAATCAAACTCGTTTGAACGGTTGTAACGAACAACCTTTTTTGCTGCAGTCTGATTGTTTCCCTCACCAACACCATTTGCCTTATCTTTAGCGTACACAATGCCCGGCTGAACAAAGATTCCAATAGTAACGGGCATCTTTCCCTCCGCTATCAGTTTGTCAAAAACTTTTGGAGCGTTGCACAGTATTCCGTCCAACCCTACATAGAGACAAGCCTCTTTCTCTCCGGTATACTGAGATGGAACATAAACCTGAATGTTTCTTACTGTTCCCGGATAGAGAGAGTTCTTATCTGCCTTATAATCCAGTGATATGATTTTGCCTTGTGCTAAGGCAGAATTACAGCAGAGGATGACTGAACATAAAGATAAAAGAGCAGTACGTATAATATTTTTAAACATAATCTGAAGAGTTTTTTCCTCAACGAAGATACTAAAAATTTACTTACGTAAAAGGTGCAATGTTACGGCCTGAATATCAGTTATTTAAATAATAACGGGATGCTGAAAACAACACCCCGTTTATTAATAAACTATTGACGGACAACGTTTTGCATTGCACAAGTCTTTGCAAAGCCCTGCCGGTGAAATGCACTTTTACTTCTCAAATCTCTGGTTCAGAAGCTCCATCATCTTAATAACTGAGAAGGAGATTCTTGTACCAGGACCAAAGATTGCGGCAGCTCCTGCTTTGTAGAGAGCATCGTAGTCCTGAGCAGGAATAACTCCGCCGGCTACTACTATAATATCCTCTCTGCCAAGCTTCTTAAGTTCATTGATAATCTGAGGAACCAGAGTCTTGTGACCTGCTGCCAGAGATGATACTCCAACAATGTGAACGTCGTTCTCAACTGCCTGTTTAGCAGCCTCTGCCGGAGTCTGGAAGAGTGGTCCCATATCTACGTCAAATCCGCAGTCTGCATAACCTGTTGCAACAACCTTGGCTCCGCGGTCGTGACCGTCCTGTCCAAGTTTAGCAACCATGATACGAGGCTGACGTCCCTCTTTCTTTGCAAACTCTGCAACCATCTTCTTTGCCTTCTCAAACTCGCTGTCTTTCTTAACCTCAGATGAGTAAACACCTACATTCATACGGATCTTTGCTGTGTATCTTCCAACTACAACCTCGCAAGCGTCTGAAATCTCACCAAGAGAAGCTCTTGCCTTTGCAGCCTCAACTGCAAGTTCCAGCAAGTTGCCCTTCTTGGTCTTAACGCACTCGGTGATGGCTGCAAGACACTGTTTAACTTTCTCGTTGTCTCTGTGTTTTCTAAGTTCCTCCAGACGAGCAACCTGCTGCTGGCGTACCTTAGTGTTGTCAATATCCAGAATCTTGATAGGATCCTCGTGCTCAAGGCGGTACTTGTTAAGACCTATGATTGTCTCCTCTCCTGAGTCAATGCGAGCCTGCTTGCGTGCAGCAGCCTCCTCAATTCTCAGTTTAGGAATTCCGGTCTCAATTGCCTTTGCCATACCTCCGAGTTTCTCAACCTCCTGGATGTGTGCCCAGGCCTTGTGAGCCAACTCGTTAGTAAGACTCTCAATATAGTAGGAGCCTGCCCAAGGGTCAATTGAACGGCAAACCTGAGTCTCCTGCTGAATGTAAATCTGAGTATTACGTGCAATACGTGCAGAGAAGTCTGTTGGAAGTGCAATTGCCTCGTCAAGAGCGTTGGTGTGCAAACTCTGAGTGTGACCCAGTGCCGCTCCCATTGCCTCAATACAGGTTCTTGCAACGTTGTTGAACGGATCCTGCTCTGTAAGAGACCAACCTGATGTCTGGCAGTGTGTTCTCAAACTCAAGCTCTTAGGGTTCTTAGGATTGAACTGCTTTACAATCTTTGCCCAAAGCATTCTGGCTGCTCTCATCTTTGCAATCTCCATAAAGTGGTTGGTTCCAATTGCCCAGAAGAATGAGAGACGAGGTGCAAACTTGTCCACTTCAATACCTGCCTTGATACCTGTTCTCAGATACTCCAATCCGTCTGCAAGGGTGTAAGCCATTTCAATATCGTTAGTTGCACCGGCCTCCTGCATATGGTAACCGGAGATGGATATTGAGTTGAACTTAGGCATATACTGAGAAGTGTAAGCGAAGATATCTCCAATGATTCTCATTGAGAACTCAGGAGGATAGATGTAAGTGTTACGTACCATGAACTCCTTGAGGATATCGTTCTGGATTGTTCCGGCCATCTCCTCAAGTTTTACTCCCTGCTCCAAACCTGCTACAATGTAGAAGGCCATAATAGGGAGAACGGCTCCGTTCATAGTCATTGAAACTGACATCTTTCCAAGAGGAATCTGGTCAAACAGAATCTTCATATCCTCTACGGAACAGATACTTACACCGGCCTTACCAACATCTCCCACAACTCTTGGGTTATCTGCGTTGTAACCTCTGTGTGTAGGAAGGTCAAATGCTACGGAAAGTCCTTTCTGTCCTGCAGCAAGGTTTCTTCTGTAGAATGCGTTGGACTCCTCTGCAGTGGAGAAACCTGCGTACTGACGTACTGTCCAAGGTTTCTGAACGTACATTGTGCTGTAAGGTCCTCTGAGGAAAGGTGCTACACCTGCTGCATAATGCAGATGCTCCATTCCTTCAAGGTCCTTTGCGGTATAGTTTGTCTTAACTGCAATCTTCTCAGCGGTATTCCAAAGAACCTCTTTTTTTGTACCCTTCTTAGCTGCAACTGCTTTGGTTGCAGGCTTGTATACTAGATCGTTAAATTTTGGACGCATAGTGTTTCCTCCCCTTATTTAATGAGTTTCTTTTGGTAATCCTTAAGTGTCTCAAGCACATTGCTTCTTACACTGATGAAGTTGGTGATTCCCTTTGCAATGAGTTCATCCTTGCAAGCAGGATCTCCCGCTACAACTACTATAGCCTTCTTACCAATAATCTTGGCAATCTGCTGAACTTCATTCAAATACTCATCATCTGAAGAGCAAGCAACAACTATGTCTGCCTTAGCCTTCAAAGCGGCCTTGGCTCCCTCCTCAGGTGAGGAGAATCTGTTGTTGTCAACTACCTGGAATCCTGCCACAGCAAAGAAGTTGCAAGCGAACTGTGCTCTTGCTCTGCACATTGCAAGGTTTCCGTAAGTTACCATAAATGCCATTGGACGTTTAGGAGCCTTGTCTGTCTTGAATCTCAACTCCTCAAACGCCATAGCGCCTCTGTAAACCTCAAGAGGACGGCCAACCATTCCGGCCTTCTTCTTAGGAGCGGCCTTTCTGGTAACTATCTTCTTGGTAACATCTTTCTCCACAACCTCTGTGAAGTTAGGGAACTGGTTGGTTCCCAAGAGAGTATCTCTTCTTGTAGCAATATTGGAATCTCTCTTAACGGAGGTCTCCTTAATAGAGTCCTGAATCTTCTCTTTCTTGAATGCCTCAATGTATCCGCCCTCTTTCTCAATTGAGTTGAACAGATCCCAAGAGATCTTTGCCACTGCATCTGTCAGTTCCTCAATGTAATAGGAACCTGCTGCAGGGTCTACAACCTTGTTAAAGTGAGACTCGTCCAAAAGCAGACTCTGAACGTTTCTTGCTATTCTGTTTGAGAACTCGCCCGGTTTTCTGAACGGATGGTCAAACGGAAGAACTTCCATAGAGTCTACTCCGCCAACTGCACCGCTCATTGCCTCAGTGGTATCTCTAAGCATGTTTACGTAAGGGTCGTAAACTGTTTGGTTCCAAGCACTTGTAACTGCATGTACTTTAATCTTGCAACTCTCGTCTTTCTTTGCTCCGTAGGCCTTAACTATGTTTGCCCAAAGGAGTCTCTCTGCACGGAACTTTGCAATCTCCATAAAGTAGTTGCCGCTGATAGATACTGTGAATTTGATTCTCTTTGCAGCCTCATCTACCTTTACGCCTGCCTCTTTAAGCAGATTCAGATACTCGCTACCCATATTCATTCCGTATGCAAGTTCCTGAGTGATAGTGCTTCCTGCATCATTGAATGCGTAAGAATAAACTCCCACAACTGTAATGTGAGGGAAGGACTCAACCATCTCAATTGCTTTAACCAGAAGTTTTTTAGCCTCTGCCTTGATATACATTCCGGTTGCATTCAGTGCTTTGAGAGGGTCATAGTCAAATGATGCCCTAACCTGTGAAGCCTTAACTTTCTGCTCGTTTACATAGGCAATAAAGTTCTTCAAAAGGTTGAGATCTTTGCATCCTTTGAAGTTTACCTCAACAGCGCTCAGTGTGATATCTTTGAGCAACGCTTTGAGGTCTCCCTTCATAACTTTCTCTGTCTCAGTAAGATCAAATCCTACTGCGGTAACGCCCTTCATCATTCCGTCAAGTGCAAGAGCGTTAGCCTTCTTAAAGTCATTCTTTACAAGATAATCCTGTCTGATGAGCCAGGTATTGTTATCCTTAGTGCCTCTTATAAATGGAAACTCTCCCGCCTTTCCACCAACATTCTTAAGTCCCTTAAGATTTTCATCTCGGTAGTACGGCTGTACGGAGAATCCTTCCATGGTTCTCCATACCAGTTTTTTTTGATAATCGGCACCCTTCAAATCTTTAACAATAGCCTCTTCCCAGACCTCTGTGGGCACGGGAGGAAACTCAGTAAATAATTTCTCTGCCATGTTATTTAACTGTATTTGATAGGTGTTATTAATAATTAATTCTGTTTCATCAATCAATTAACAAATATAACAAAATATCCTCATTTTTCCCATTAACTATAAGTTTTAGAAAAAATTTGGCAGTTCTCATTTTTTGCATATCTTTGCACCCCGCAAAAGAAAAAGGAGGTGGTATAACAAATGATTATAGTTCCTATCAAGGACGGCGAGAACATAGAGAGAGCATTAAAGAAGTTTAAGAGAAAGTTCGAGAAGACTGGCGTCATCCGCGAGCTCAGAGGTCGTAAGACTTTTGAGAAGCCTTCCGTTAAGAAGCGCGCTCAGCTTATGAAAGCTATCTATGTAAAGCACCTTCAGACAGTAGAGGAGTAATTATCCCAATTACTCACAAAATAGAAGCAGAGAATGGAATCCATCCTCTGCTTTTCTTTTTCTACTTGAGGTTAAAGCGTTTGGAGACAAAGTCTCCGTTGGATGTCACTCCCTCCAGGGTTATGGTGTAGCCGCTCAGAAGGTCTGAAGAGTTGAAGCGGAATTTTACGGTTCCCTTTTCATCTGCCGTTACAGCAGGATTCCAATAAAGGGTGGAACGTCTGTCCTGGCCTTTAGGTACAATATCCTTTCCTTCTACCTCATATTTAGGGGAATAAAAATGTTTAGGTCTCTGCCAGCCCAACGGACGGCCGTATGTTACATGCCAAAGTGTACGCTCTATAGGTTTTGTCTTTATGAGTACAACACTAGGGAAAGAGTTGTTGCCGTATCCAACACCACCGGAGGCAATAAACGGAGCACCCTCCATACCCCTCAGATAAACAACCGTTTCTACATCTTCTACCATAAGTGATTCAACTTGCCACCAGTCTTCTGCAACTACTCTTATACCATCTATAAAAACAACAATAGGAACCCAAGAAACAGATAGGTTCATACCGCCGGCTGAGGCAGTTACATGACATAACAACCTATTTACATAAACACCTTGCTCATTATACAATTCTTGTCTAATTCCAGGGCAAGTCATGGCTATATAACTAACCATATCAAAATTATTATACGCCTCCAGTTTTTTGCCTTCACGTATCTGGTCTGCACGGAATTCCCAATTAGGGAAAGGGGAGATACCGTGAATACTCCTCTTTTTCCCGTATACGGTTATAGCGTTCAACTGATAGGAGAGTTCTCCATCTGTATTGTAGTAATTCTTGGTAACAATTTCCTCAACCTTAGGAGAATAGAAAACCTTCTCCTTGTTATGAATGAATTTGGTAAAAGGAGCATAAGAATCTTCATAGACAATAGGTCTCAGATTTCCTTTTCCGCTGCTCTTGGCTGCTTTAACAATGAAGGTGGTACTGTCCGGAAAGTCTATGTCTTTTAGTTCAAAATAACCATCAGGATTTACTTTTCCCAAAGCGGCAAAGTTTATTTTAGGGGCGACAAAGGCTACAACAGACTCCTTTTTCTTCTTCAAAAAACCTTTCTGAACCTGTCCGGCCAAAGACTGCATATATTCCCTCCCGTATTTGGGCATAGGGAAGTTGCCGGAAAGAATGGCAGGAAGGTCATAATACTCCCAGCCCTGAGTCATAAGCATAAGATCCAACGCCTCAACCCTCTTTTCTTTGTCTATGGTATCTGAGAAATAACGCTGTGGATTCTCTACGTGTCCGCGGATCTCTGAAGAGAGAAGCATATATGACAATATATTGTCATTCAGGTTGTTGGCCGGAGAGAGCAAATCATCCGTTACAGAGACTGAGAAATCTCCGTCTACCTTTTCTCCCAAATCTAAAGTCACCTCTATGTTCTCTCTCTTTCCAAAGTCTTTTCCTTTTGGAGTCATCTTTGGATTGAGTGTTTTCTCCGGAAAGACAAAGAAAGGCCGTTTAGCGTAAATGATTCCTGATGAGGTACATAGGATGGCGTTGTTGATGCCTGTTGGCATTCCCTTAACGGGAAGATTGAACTTTATGTTTGCTTTAACAGGGCTCTCATAATAAATCTCATCTCCGCTGCAGAGAACAAACTTTAAATCATCATTGTTTATTCCGGAGAAATGTACCTCCGCCTGAAGCATCTCTGTTCCCGTTTTCAAAGAAATGATTGCTCCAACGCTCTCAACCTTAGGCAGATTCACCTTGGTTGGTATTCCTCTTACATCTTCTATCTTTGCGTAATACTTCTCATTTGCATCATTGGGTCTCAAGTAGAAACTTCCGAATCCGTACTCATCAGTAGTGAATGATGCAACCTGGATATCATTGTGATTGAAGACTTTGCCATCTGCCTGCTGTCCCAGCCCCTGCTCGTTTATAACCTTCACTCCCACACGGCAGTTTGTTCCAAGAAGCAGACGGCCGCTCTCCGGAAGGAAGGAACAGTCTATTGTCTGAACTCTCCTAATCTTGTGATACGGGTTCTCTACACCCAGATCTTCATAGTGGAAGTCATCACGCATCTTCTTCTTTTCCAGTTCCTTTACGTAATTATCTTTAATAGGATTGATTATGGATAACTCCTTCTTGAAGACAAACTCAGCATCTTTGTTGAGCATCCAATAGGTAAAAGCTCTTATTGTGGCATATCCCGTACTTACGTCATCCGGTACCGGTATAAAACCTTCCAAAACATTATTCCTTTTCTTAACCTTTATCCTCTGAATGACGTATGACATCTCAACCGGTCTGTTAGAAGAAACATCTTTTGCAACCGTAGTTCCAACAAGTTCTACATATACAAATCTGCTTTCCGCGTACTCGGAGAGCAGAGATTTATTGGCAACATAACATTTGAACCAGATGGTATCTCCTATTGCATAAACATCCTTATCCGTATGCAGATAAACCTTCTCCGGAGATAGGTACTTTAAAAAGGCCTCATACCTTTCTCCAAGTGTCTTTGGTATGCTAACGCTATCTTGAGCAACGCAAAAGAGGGAGCTAGAAAAGAGAAAGCAACATATAAAAACAATCCTACGTAGTCTTATAACAACTCTCATGATCACAGTGGTTTACTCTAATAATCCCTGCTATCCGGATTATACCTAGGTGACACATATTTACCGTAGTTCCTTGGAGCGTTGGAGTTATAAGTAGTCAATACGTAATACTTACATAGAAGAGGTACGGTAATTACGCAAGGAACAGGAACTTCGTCAGAATAAGCAGGTGTCATATATTTCTTTCTTGCATAATTCTTAGAGAGACTTAAAACTTTTTTATCAAGGCTCTTATAACCAGAAGACTTTACAACCGAAGCCTTTTTTAGAGAACCATCTGAGTCAAATTCAAATTTGATGGACATCTCATAGTATGTAATCTCCGGTTCTTTTGATTTAGGCTTACTTCCAAAATAGAAGGCATCACCGGAGTAAAAGTAATTATAAATAGCAACTGAGAAATCTTTACCCTTAAACTGAGGCTCTTTAAAGTTCTTAAAAACAATAGTATTAACAGAGGAGTCCGCCGGAACGGTTTCCTGAGAATAACAAACACAAGAACCTCCAAGAGACAAAAACAGCGTTACGAGTAAAACCCTCTTTTTCATTTAAAATGCTTTTTTAAATACCTTCAAATACAGCCAAAATTGTTCTATCCTGATTCATATCAAGTAGGAGAGTAGGAAGTTGTGAAATAAGAAAACCCTCTTCATACCATCCGGAAAAACTGTATCCTGAATAAGGATAGGCTGTTAAAGTAACGGATTCATTAAAGAAGTAATAAGATCTGTCAGGATTCCTAGTGACGTAACCCCCATTAACGTTATTAACATTCAATGTGATAAAATAGCGGTTCGGATCTCCGGTACCTGTAGAATCTGCACCTCCACCACACTGTCCGTTGCAGCCATAAACTCCACAATAAGGACAACGATCTCCGGATGGGTTTTGACACATACATTGATTACCGTATCTATTAGGATAGTTACATATAGGGCAAAAACACTGACAGTTTGTTACAGGATTAAAACAATAAGGACATGTATCAGAGACCATCGAACCAAAATTAACATTACAAACTGCGCAAACAAAACTATCGCCAATTTGTGCTATAGCACCGCCACAAATAGGACATTGCAGATCTTCTCCAACACCACCTCCTCCTCCGCCTTTTGTAAGAAGTGCTCTTGATGACATAAGTTGTATTCCGCTGTATAATAAGTCCTTTCCAGTTGAATCAACTTTCTGAACCTTACATCCGTTTGTTAAGGCGTTCTCTACGAATCTGCCATTTTTAAAGATTTTGGAAGTTGTATATGTTCCATCTTCCTTGCTAAAAATCTGATAACCGCTAAAGGATGATTTATTA
>JAGDBO010000001.1 GCA_017959005.1 Bacteroidales bacterium
ATCATTGTAGAAATGAAGCGTATCAATCCAATCGGCCCTTGATTCGGCCACTTTGAATTGGAACACCTGGTCGCCGTTTGGAATTGTATCGTGGACGTGATGCTCAAAGCTGAAGATGCCCGGGCCGTTCAAACCGTCGGCTCGATATCCTCTTATCATTGAACACGATGACAAATAAATCCCAAATGCAACGAGAGAAATGGTACTTATTATCCGATTATAATTCATTAATGGTAAATAACTTCTATCAATTTTCTACTTTATTGTAAAGTACTTTCGTTTGCTGATGCTCAGCTTCTCATCCGGGGACACTTCATACTTGGCTGCGAGTTCGCTAAGTGTTTGGCGTCGTACTTCTTTCTGCTTTTCTTCATGGTGCTAAGTTACTACTTTTTAACTTAGGCACCTGTCTTAAATATTATATTATTATCTTTGACTTTGGTGTAATAAAAAAACAAGTACCTATGAAACGTTGGACTCTTTTGTTGCTATCATTATTTTCATTCTGTTTATTCTTTAGCGTTCCGTCAGTTAACGCGCAATCTTATGAATACGGAAAACTTATCTGTGCAGACGGTGACACTCTTCTTTACCGTTACCTTGTTCCGGAAAAAAGAGACAGCATAAAGCAATATCCTCTTGTTCTTTATCTGCACACTTCCGGTGAGAGGGGTAATGACAATGAAAGAACAACCTTTGGCGCACAGATGTTTTTAAACCCTTGTAATCGCGATGATTACCCGTGCTTTGTCATTGTACCGCAATGTCCTGAGGGACGCACCTGGGCCTTTGATAAAAGCCCCGGCTCTTATGATTTTCCAAAAGATTATCCGGAGAGCAGAATGATGAAAGAAGTTATGGAACTGGTGCACCTTTTCATTCAACGTCCGGATGTTGATCCAAAACGTGTCTACATCTATGGAATGTCCATGGGAGGAATCGGTGTTTTTGATGCGGTAGCCCGTCACCCGGATATCTTTGCCGCCGCTGTTCCAATCTGCGGAGATATCAATCCGGACAGGCTCGGAAAGTTCGAGGGAGTGTCCTGGAGTCTTTACCACGGAGACAGTGACCCTGCCGTTCCGGTTTCCGGCTCAAGAGATGCCTACCGTGCCCTAAAAGCTGCCGGAGCAGATGTCCGTTACCATGAATTCCCGGGCTGCGGACACGTATGCTGGTGGAAAGCCTTTGAGAAACCAGACTTCATGCCTTGGCTCTTCTCCAAGAGCAAGAAAAGGTAGTGGTAGTGCCCAATGGGCACAAAAAAAGGAGACCATCCGGTCTCCGTTTTTTTGTGTGCCCAGGACAAGAGTCGAACCTGCACACCATTTCTGGCACTACCCCCTCAAAGTAGCGTGTCTACCATTCCACCACCTGGGCAATTGGGACTGCAAATATATAAAAAGTTGAATATCATTGAAACTTTTTTTATAAATTTGCCTTGCTTAAGCAGAAACAATTAATTCAATTAAGTATAAACCTAAACGTTGCGCACGACACAAATAAGTGTAATTAACTATGGAAGAAACCGCAAAGAAAGGTAACGGACTAGCTGTTGCCGGATTCGTACTGGGTGTTTTGGGAATTCTTTTCCTCTTTATCCCTCTCCTCAACGTAGTTGGATGGATTTTCGCTGCACTTGCTTTGATCTTCGGTCTTATCGGATGCTTCGGTAACAGGAAGAACAAGGGTCTTGGTATCGCTGCTGTTGCTATGGCAGTTATTTTCTTGTTAGTTTACTATCTCTACTGGGTTCCAAAATACAACAAGGTAACAAAGGCTCTTGGAGAGTTTGCTACTGAGGTTGTTAAGGAGGCTGACCAGAAGACTCAGAAGGCTGTTGAGGAAGCTGCTGCTAAGATTGACGAGGCTGCAGAGGCTGTTGAGGAAGCTGCAAAGGAGAACTAATCCTGCGCCGTTTAAGAAAAAGAGGATGACCAAAATTTTTGGCCATCCTTTTTCTTTTAATGTATCTTTGAGGTATGAAAGTAACACTGCTGCAACGAGATATTTTATGGGCAGACCCAAAGGGGAATGCCAAGCTGAATGAGAAACTCATAAAGGAGAACTTAGGTAGTGACCTCTACCTTCTGCCTGAGATGTTCTCTACCGGTTTTGCTACAACTCCGGACGGTATAGCGGAAAAGCTGGACAATGAGGGTGAATGTTTTACCCTTAAATGGATGAAAAAGCAGGCAAAGGAGAGCAATTGCGCCATCTGCGGAAGTGTGGCCGTGGAGGAGAAGGGAAAGTTCTATAACCGCCTCTATTTTGTAACTCCCGATGGATGTTGGCAGTATGACAAGCACCACCTCTTTACCTACGGAGGAGAGAACAAACGCTACACCGCAGGTGAGGATAAAAGAGTGATTGTTGAGTGGCGCGGTGTGAAAATCTTGTTGCAAGTGTGTTATGACGTCCGCTTCCCTGTTTTTGTGCGCAACCGCCTTTTGGACGAGGGTTACAATCCTGAATACGATGCAATAATCTATGTTGCAAGCTGGCCTGCAACCAGAGTTCCGGTATGGCGTAAACTTCTGCCTGCAAGGGCAATAGAGAACCAGTGCTACATAATGGCGGTGAACCGCGTAGGTGAAGATCCCGCCTGCAGGTATATTGGAGGAACAATGCTTATTGATGCAATGGGAAACAGTGTGGCCGAGGCGGAAGAGGGAACAGAATGCGCAGTTAACGGAGAGATTGACATGGAATCTCTTGCAAAGTTCCGCTCAAAGTTCCCTGTGCTTAAGGATGCAGATAAGTTTCAACTATAGCCTCAATCTCCTCTATTGAAGAGGCGGTTTTTATTCTATCGCGATAGTTACCCCTCATCAAATTCTCCCTCTCAAAGTGATCTAAAAGAGCAATGAGGGGATTCCAGAAGCCCTTGATATTAAAGAGGATAACCGGCTTGGAGTGGTAGCCCACCGTAGAGGCGGCGCACTGCGTCATCACTTCATCCAATGTGCCAATGCCTCCCGGAAGAGCAATGGTGATATCACTGTTTGCAACCAATAAGTCTTTGCGGTCTGAAAGAGTGTGGCAGGGAATGCAGAGATCCAGATTGTGGAAGATTCTACCTCGCTCTTCTATCTTTTTGGGCAGCACACCAATACAACGGGCGCCCGCCTTTTGTGCCTTCTCCCCTATGATGTTCATAAGACCAAGAGAGCAGCCACCCCACACAAGGGAGTGGCCCTTTTCTCCAATCCATCTGCCCAACTCTTCAGCAGCGCAGATGAACTCCTGGTCTATATTAGGATTAGCAGAACAGTAAACACCTATCCTCATTTCTCATCAGAAACCTGTTTGATATAGACATCTCTCTGAGGGAACGGAATCTCTATATTGTTAGCGTTCAGAGCTTTGTAAATAGTCTCGTTTGCTAAAGCAGTATATGGGTAACGCTCCTCCACAAGAACCTGTTGGTAAACCTTAATTATAATAGCACTGTCTCCAAATTCAGAGAGACGTACAACTATTCCGTACTTAGGATCCAGTACAAGTCTTCCGTACTTGTCTTTCTTGTTGAGTTTCATCAGCTCTTTTTTCAGAATCGCTCTAACCTTCTCAACATCAGAGCCGTATTTTATACCAACAGGAAGTATCAGAAGTTCGTAAGCGTGGTTGCGGGTAAGGTTTTTAAAGTTTTTGCTGTACAGTGCGGCGTTAGGGAATGCCATCACGCTTCCGTACTCAGTCTCTATCATTGTACTCTGATAGGTAATGGTATCTACAACACCGCGAATTCCGTCACACTCCACAATATCTCCCACTCTCAATCTTCCGCTCATAAGTGAAACACCATAGAAGAAATTGTTGATTACATCCTTTAACGCAAAACCGATACCGGTAGCCAAACCTGCTGCTACAATGGAAATTGCCTTAGATGGAATCTTCAGTAGGAAGAATACGGTTATTATGTAAATACCCCATGTTGCAAAACTGATAATGGAGTTGGAGAGAGTGAAGTTTACCATATTCTCCGGCAGAGATTTCTGGCCTGTCTTCTCCAAAATAGAGCGAATCTTGTAAGCTCTGAAGAGAGACTTTACAAGGTAGCAAAAATAGTTGAATACAAAGGCAAGTGAGAGTGCCAGCAATATCTTGTTAACGGAAAGGCTTATTACATCATAGTTGAGGAACGGATAGCTCAGGTAGTTCAAACAAACTGTAGATAAGTCAAATACGTTGGAAGCCATATAGACGCAGAGAGGTATTGACCATACGGAGAATGCCGGAATAACAGCCATCTTTACAAAGTCATAGAACCAGGTTACCTCTATGTAAGAACCCTTTACTTTTGTGTTTATCAGATAAGAGTGAGAAAGAGCATAAGCCCTCTTCCACTTCATCATATATCTATCGTGATACTTCTTAAGAAGATTCTCAATGGCGGTAACTGTCTGCAAGACAGAAAGCTGGAAGGTCCACATTATTACCACCAAAATAGACATCAACACATATCCGCTCCAGGAGAGGACGGTAGCAGCCAGCATAACTGCAAGAGAGATAAAGTTATACATGCTGTCTGAAAACTCCATTTTGTTTCTGTACTTTGTACTTACACGGCTCTGCCACAGTGTAAATATCAAGAACATAGGAGGCAGAATGAGTATGATCAAAGAGTTTGGAATAAAGGTTATTCTTATGAAAATCAATACCATACTCAGCACCATAATTGGCAGGTATGATCTCAGGCAGTAAATAACCATATCTCCCCTGGCCCTGATTGCAAGTGAAAGGAAAATTGCGGCAAGCAACCAGGCGTACTCAATGAGACGGCGGGTTGCCACCTCCAAAAAGTTCTGTTCCGTAAAGAGCATTGCAACCGTTACAATGATTGCAAAGATTACAACGGAGAAGAGAAGAACCAGACAGATTCCGTGCTTCTTGAAATTCTCGTTCCGGAAATACTTCACCCTCTTCATTAACCTTCTAACCAGGAAGTTACTGAGCAATATAGAAAGTCCCAGATAGAACATCACAAAAAGGATGAGTCCAAAAATTGTCTGAGGACTCCACTGGCTGTGCACGTGTCTCTCTGTAGTAGGTGCCCACTTGTCATTGGCATCCATTTTTGCACGCTTAAAATAGCCTACAGGATTGAAAAGAATTTTAAAGTAGTTTGTCTGTCCCTCAATGAAAATCTTTTTCTGCACATGCTTGTAACGCTCTTGTGCATAATTATATGCAGACTCCAACTGCTGCCAGGTAGCATTGTAGTTAACACTGTCTATTACAATAGCAGACTTTGTATCCTCATAGAGATTAAGCAGCTGCTCTGCATAGAAAATACAGCTGTCTCTGTTCTTGAGGGCTGCGCCCTTAAGTATAAAGATATATTCATCAGAAGATGCCGTGGTATCCAAAGCCGGATCTACTGAGGAGATATCCATAACAAGGTCATCGTCATCATCGTCCTCCTCCTCCTCCTCCTCTTCTGCCTCATGATTGTTTCCTAAGTCCAAACCGCTCGGCATTTTAACGGACATCTTTCCTGTAAGCACCGTTGTAGCAAGGTTTTTGAAGAACTTACCGCTCTTCTGCAATCCGGTGAGAGTATCATGTTCAGCCTTTTTGTGATGATGGTGGGCTACTGCATTCAAACTGTCCGGCGTCTCCAGAGTGTCTACCTTTCCTTCCTTTAGGTTCTTCTCGTGCAGAAGTTCCAATTCCTCCTGTAACTTACTGGCAAGCAGAATAGTAGAATCACTCTTTTGAAGAGAATCTTTACCCTCCTCAATTAAGGCGGGCGGGATTCTCTTAAGAGTATAAATCAGCCTTTGGTATCTTTCAATCTCTATATTCAGCTGATTTATAATAGTTACGAAAGGACGGCGATGGTTGCTGAATTCTCTGTACTGTTTGGAAACTTCCTCCAAAGCGTGAGTAAGGTCAAAAGTGAAATCCTGCTTCTGAGAGTAGAGCATCAGAGAGAGCTCATTGCAGTCTTCCATCAACTGAACCATCTGTTTCTGTTGCATCTGACGAGATGCCTTCATCCTCTGTTGAGCATTAGACGTACGGTTGTAAACATGTTTCAGCTCGTGCTTTAACACTCTGAGTGTCTGAGACATATTTTGCTCTTCAAATACCGCGGAAGCAGGCAGGATCACTCCAAAGAGGAGGATCAGGAGCAATAACACTTTGGATAGTTTCTTCATAATTTTTTATTCTACGTAAACAACGGCGGAGAGTGCACTCCTATTCTTTCCGTTGTATGAAAGTACAGCATAATTCTTCTTGGAAGAACCCGGATAACTTAAGAGTTCTCCCTTAGTTATAAGTTCCGCTGTCCAGGTTGTTGAACCGGAGGTGGAAGTTTTCTTTACAAGTTCATATAGCGCATACCCTTCTGCACCTGTAACGGCGGTCCACTCTATCTTGTTGCCACTGACCTGAATAGAAGGAGCTGCAGGTGCTCCGGTGTTATCCTTGAATCCCTTTCCGAGTTTAGGAATCAGAGACTCGTGAGTATAGATATCTGATTTCAGATATGGTGCAAAGTTGGATGCAAGAAGATGGGCGGTACGGAACCAGAGGTTTCCAACAACCCAGTCTGCATTACGGCAATCCTCAACCTGCTGCTTAAACTCCGCAAGGGAGAATCCTGTCTCCGTAAGACGGTAAACTGCAAGACCGGTAATTACAGGAATCTGATTGTTTGCACCTCCGGCAAGTGCTACCTCCTTCCAGGTGTTCATAGTTGAAAGGAACGGTGCAGTTGAGTGAGAATGAGGCCAATATACCTGTGGAGCAAGATAATCTACTATTCCCTGTTCAACCCACTGAACAGGATCTGCATAGAGGTATCTTGTAAGAGGAAGACGTCCGGCAGGAGAGACTCCGAATATCTTATTAGGTTTGGTCTCTTTAACTCCGTCATAGAGAGCCTTTACAACCTTGTTGATGTTACTCTCTCTCCACTTCTCTTTAGTAAGACCGCCGCCGTAAAGAGCATAAAGCGCGTCATCATTCCACTCCTTTTCATCCGCCTTCAATCCGTCCGGATAGAAGTAGTCATCAATATGCACTCCGTCCAAATCATACTTAGTCATAAGCTCCACGGCAAGACTCTTCAAATAGTTGACTACCTCAGGTTTACCCGGGTCCCAATAAAGATTGGAACCATACTGCTGTACCCAGTCCGGATGAACTTTTGCAGGATGAGTATCCGGACGTGCACTACTTGCAGAGCCAATTCTGAGAGGATTCAGCCAGGCATGTATCTCCATTCCGTCATTGTGGGCAGTCTGAACTGCAAGGGCAAGAGGATCGTATCCTGGATCTTTGCCCATTGTTCCGGTAAGCACAGAACTCCAAGGAAGTATGGCTGACTCCCACATAGCATCAGAGTTACAGCAAACCTGCATAACCACAGCATTACAGTTGGCGCTTTTTATACTGTGAATCATGTTCTTAAGATTCTGCTGCTGAACGGATGCGTCCTTAACGCCGTTAGGCCAGTCATATCCGCCAACGGTGGTGAGCCAGGCAGCTCTAAATTCATGAGTTAGAATTATCTTATCTTTTGAGCTATTGTACTTATATGTATCTACATAAGGTGTGGGAGTTGGTGGATTAGGAGTAGGATCTGGATCCAACGGTTTTGAACCACCACCGCCTCCGCAACCGGAAAGCAAACTCATAGAAAACAGTACGGAAACTACCGTAGTTAAACTAAAGAACTTTCTCATCTCTATTCCTTAATAAAAATTATATTACTTCTTTCTGAACGGCGGTTGCCCTTACAAGCAACCACAAAATAGTTGAAACCTTTCTCCAACTTACCCATAGAGAAAGCGTGCAAACGTTTTTCTCTCACCGCTTTAAAGACGTGTCCACCCTCTGCAGTCTTCTTGCCATCAACCTCTACCAAACGGTAAACTTCATAGTTGTCCGCACCCTTTATCTCATTCCAACGGAGCAGAGATCCAACCTTTGTAAGTTCCGGAGAACCTATATCTGAATTGCTTCTTCCCAGTGAAGGAGTAGGAACATCATCCAAATAAATGTTATTCAGAAGATAACTTGTAAACTCGTCTGTAATTATGTTATGAGTTGTAAACCAGCACTCTCCTACAACGTTGTATGCGGTTCCGTCCGTTGCGTATGGTGCTGCGCGGCACTCCTCAACCTGAAGTTTGAACTCATCCATAGAAGGGAAGGCCTTGCTCGGATAACGGTAAGCAGCCAGTCCCGCAATCACCGGAGTATCTCCGAGTATTCCGGCCCAACTGTCAAGAACTTTCTTAAAGTCTGCAATCTCATGTCCGTGCTGCCAGTAAATCTGAGGAATCAGATAATCTATTGTTCCCTCCTTTGCCCAATTTACCGGATCTGCGTAAAGGTCCTGAGTATTAACCAGTCTGCCGGCCGGAGAGACACCGAACACAGCATTAGGCTTTGCCTTGTGAACCGCCGTGTGAAGCACTCTTACTATATCGTTGATGTTGCTCTCTCTCCACTCATCCAGCGTCTTTCCGTTTCCATATTTTGCAAAGAGCGTAGCATCATTCCACACCTTCTCATTCTTTTTAGGCTTTACCTGCTCTCCCTTTCCTTTAACTCCCCATGGATAGAAGTAATCATCTATATGCAAACCGTCCAAATCATACTTGGTCATAATCTCCGTTGCAAGCGCACCTAGGTAATCCTTAACCTCCTGATACCCAGGATCCCAATAGAGCATGCCGTTATGTTCCTGAACCAGATTGTTCTTAACATAGCATATATTATCCTCACGGCGGGGCAGGGTAACTTTTCCTATTCTTAGCGGATTAATCCAGCCGTGAATCTCCATTCCCAGAGAGTGAGCCGTCTTAATTGCAACTGCCAGCGGGTCATATCCCGGCCCCTCACCCGGAGTATCCGTAAGGGTTGGTGCCCACTGCAGAATCTTTGAAGGATAGAGAGCATCTGAGTTGCTGACTATCTGAAACATAACAGCATTACAGCCGCTTCTTTTTATCTTGGTGATAAGGCTTACCAGCGCCCTCTTCTGAGAATCTCTCTGCATCTCAATTCTTGCCTTTACCTCTCCGGATTTCTCAACCGTTCCGTCCGCTCTCATCTGGGGCTTGAGCAGTATGCGCACCTTAGGCCAATCTATGCTCTCCACCGTAGAGAGCCAAGCCCCTCTGAACTCGGTCTGAAAGACAACGCTGTCCTTGGAGACATTGAAGGTTCTTGGATCAACCTCTTTCTTGCGAGCCTGCAAAGAGAAGCATCCCACAATTGCCACAATCAAAAGAATAGTACGTTTCATAAGCCTAAACAATTCTATCCTCCAAATATACCAAAAAAAATGTGCAACTTTGCACAACAAACAACAGCAACAACGCAATGGTTACCGTCATTATTATCGCCGTTACTGCAATCATCAGTCTCTTAGGCTTTTATGTAGAAGGTTTCCTGGGCAAGACCCTCTTTAACGCCTTCAACACCTACCACCGCCGCCAGTACTACCGTCTACTCTCATACGGCTTTGTTCATGGAAGTTGGGGACACCTCTTCTTCAATATGCTCACACTCTACTTCTTCGGAACCTACGTGGAGCAATACTTCTCCCTCTTCTTTGGGCAACCCCTCGGCATAATCCTATATGTTTTAATGTATCTCTCCACGATAGCCGTAAGCTCTCTTGCAGACCTTGTAAAATATAAAAACACAGAGAGTTATAATGCAGTTGGAGCATCCGGTGCGGTATCTGCGGTACTCTTTGCCTCTGTGCTTTTTGACCCAAGAATAGGCATTTACATCTACTTCATCCCCGTCCCTATTCCGGGCTACATCTTTGCACCGCTCTACCTTATCTACTGCCAGTGGATGGCCAAGAGAAACAGAGATAACATAGGCCACACCGCCCACTTCTGGGGTGCTGTCTACGGCTTTATCTTCCCTATTATCTGCCAACCCGCCATCTTCTCCCACTTCCTCTACGCCCTGGGAGTACGTTAAAATAGGGGGGACTTGCAGAATTAAAAGAATTTCATATCTTTGCAGTCCATTTCCCAAACAAGGGAACTAACGGGAGATTCGTCTAACGGTTAGGACAAGGGATTCTCATTCCCTAAATAGGAGTTCGATTCTCCTATCTCCTACAAAAAAAGAAGAGATGCCAACGCATCTCTTTTTTTTATGAGTTATAGCAGTGCAAAGATCTTGGAGAGGAGGAGGGCAACAACCCAGGCAAGGACAAGGGTGTAGCAGACAGTGAAGATGGCCCATTTCCAGCTGCCGGTCTCATGCTTGATTGCGCCTATTGTTGCAATGCAAGGGAAGTAGATAAGCGTGAAGGCCATAAATGCCAAGGCTACGGCAGGCGTGAGAACACTGCCTATAATGAGCTCACCGTTAAAGGTATAGAGCATATTCATTGTGCTCACCACAATCTCTTTAGCCGCCATACCGCTGAGAAGTGAGACGGTCTCCTGCCAGTGGAATCCTATAGGGGACAAGATTGGAGAGATAAAGTTGCCTATCATTGCAAGATAGGAGTTCTCCAAACGGGTTACAGGGTCCGGATCTCCGCTAGGGAAATAGCTTAAAGCCCAGACAATTAGCGTTCCAATTAGAATGACTGTGGCTATCTTGTGAATGTACTGCTTGCCCTTGTCCCAGGTGTCTCTTAAAAGTGATTTCCAGGTTGGAATTCTGTAAGGCGGAAGCTCCATTACAAACGGAGTCTCATCCTCATTGAAAATCAACTTGCCAAATAGTTTGGCCATAAGTGCAGCCAGTATGACGCCTCCCAAATAGATGGAAAAGATTACCAACGCTGCGCTCTTTGGAAAGAAGATTCCCGTAAGTAGCAGATAGATAGGCAATCTGGCGTTGCAACTCATAAGAGGGTTGATCAAGATAGTAATCATTCTGGCGTTGCGGTTCTCTATGGTACGGGTTGCCATAACCGCCGGAACGTTGCATCCGAATCCCATCATAAGCGGAATAAATGAACGGCCGTGGAGTCCAATCTTGTGCATGATCTTATCCATAATGAAGGCGGCTCTGGCCATATATCCGCTGGCCTCCATCAAGGAGATGAAGAAGAAGAGAATGAGGATATTAGGAAGGAACACCAACACTCCGCCAACGCCGGTAATTATACCGTCTACAATAAGAGCCTTGAGCCATCCGTCACTCATTCTTTCTCCAACAAAGTTACCCAGCCAGTCTACTCCGGCATCTATCCAGTCCATAGGGTACTGACCTAGCGAGAAGGTAGCTTGGAAGATCAGATAGAGGGCTATAAGGAAGATTGGGAAGCCCCATATTCTGTGAGTTACAATGTTGTCTATCTTCTCTGTTGGAGTGGTTCCCGGTTTTCTCTCTCCGGCCTTGTAAGTCTCTCTTATTGCGCCGTCTATGAAGCCGTACTTTGAGTCCATAATAACGGTCTCCGGAGTATCTCCCGTTTCACGCTCAATGCTCTCAACCTCAGCGTCTCTGATCTTCAGAATCTCCTCCTTGTTGCTGAATGCATTGAGCACCTCTTCTATCTCTTTGTCGTGTTGCAAAAGACGCAGAGCCAGGTATCTTGGAGTGTAGAGATCCATTGCGTTCGGATTCTTGTAAATGGCTTCTCTTAAGCGCTCTACGCTTCTCTCAACCACCGGTCCGTGAGCAACGTGGATGTGTTTTACAATACTCTTTGTCTTCTCTCCCTCCTCGTAAAGGTCTATTATGGTGTCAAATAGAGCGGTAAAACCGTTTCCGGTAGTAGATACAACAGGAACCATAGGGACACCTATAAGCTTCTGAAGTTCCTCATAATTAAGCACATCCCCTCTGTGAAGGAGCTCGTCATACATATTGAGGGCAATCACCATCCTCACGTTCATATCAATGAGCTGGGTGGTAAGGAAGAGGTTTCTCTCCAGGTTGGAGGAGTCTATTACGTTGAGTACCACATCTGGAGAATCCTTTACAATGGAGCGGCGGACATATTTCTCCTCCGGGCTGTATGCAGATAGTGAGTAGGTTCCGGGGAGGTCAATCAAAGTGAAGCGATAGCCACGGTAGTACATCTTTCCCTTAACCGCACCAACGGTTACGCCGCTGTAGTTTCCTACTCTCTCATGAGAACCGCTGGCTCTGTTGAAAAGAGATGTCTTTCCGCAGTTCGGGTTTCCAACCAGTGCAACGGTTATCTCCTTGCTCTTCTCTGCAGCACCTCTAAAGAGAGCATCTTCAAACGGGTCCGTATGCTCTGCCATGTTCTTGAACTTGCAGTCTGCCTCCTTGCATCCTATGCAGGAAGGCATAAAGTTGCCGGTCCGTGGATTGTGCTCTTTAGCAAGGTGTTCCGCCTCTTCTACAGAGATGACCTCTATCTGGGCGGCCTCGCTCCTTCTCAGTGAAATGTGGTAGTTCATTATCTCATACTCAATAGGATCCTTCAAAGGAGCGCTGTTAAGAACCTCCACAACCTTTCCCCTTATGAAGCCCATCTCCACAATTCTCTTGCGGAAGCCCCCGTGGCCCAGGACCTTCACAATTACCCCTTTTTCACCCGTTTTGAGTTCAGATAACCTTTTCATTTCGGCGGCAAAGGTATGCCATTTGGCCCAATGCTGCAATCCCGATTTGTTGGTATTTATCAATCTGAGGAATTTATAACTATATTTGCGCCGCATTAGGTTTTCCGCCACATATGCGGAAATTAAAAGGGAATCGGGTGAAACTCCCGGACAGTACCCGCTGCTGTAAGCCCAAAAAGTTAAGGCATTCTTTGCCACTGGCCCTCTAAAGGCCGGGAAGGCGCCTTAAGGGACAAGTCAGAAGACCGGCCTTATGCATTATGAACAGCTCAATACCTGCGGGTTACGGGATTGAGGAACTTAAGCAAAGCAAACTAAAAATATAATAGAGATGAAACGTTTTGTAATTATTGCATTTATGTCTGTTTTGGCTCTTGCATCTTGCAACAAGCACTCAGACAAACCTAACTACTATTTGGTTGCAACAAACTTCACCGGTTTGGACAAATCCATGATTGCTTCAGATGTTTATGGAGAGAACCTTTACGGTAAGGGATACTATTGGTTGGATCCTACAACAGGTCTTGGATCAAAACCTGTAGGAGACCAGTACTATTCAGGCGGTGTTGCAGTTTCTCACTTCCCTGCAGTTGAGCTTAAGAAGGAGGATGCAGCAAATTGGTACAAGTATCAGTTGGCAGTAAACCACACCAACCAGATGAAATACCCTGGAATTGAGAACTCTGAGTTCTGCCTCGTATCTTTCGGATACTCAGATGCAAGCGGTTGGAACTATGCACCTATCATCAACTTCACAGACTCAGATACTACCACAAGAGTAATTGAGGGTCTCTACATCTGCAACACTTCATATGCTGTAGCTCAGATGACTACTGACCTCGGAAGCGGTGTTCCTATGACTAAAGAGAATGGCGGATGGTTTAAGGTTAAGTTTATAGGTCTTGACAAAGACGGAAAAGAGACAGGCAAAGTTGAGGCTTACCTTGCAAACTACAAGACTTTCGGAATGCTTGAGGGTTGGAACGCAGTTCCTCTCTACACTCTGGGAAGAGTTCACGGTCTTAAGATAGATATGGAGAGCAGCGATACAGGTGCTTGGGGTATGAACACTCCTGCATACGTAGCTTTGGATGGTATTGTTGTCAGAATTGACAAGGGTACAACCGTTACCACCAACAAGGCAAACATCATGTCTCCAATTCCTGTAAACACAGCAAAATAAGCGTTGCTGCAATTAAAAAGTTAAGGGCTTCCCGATTGTTCGGGGAGCCCTTTATTTTTGGCGGACGGCTTCAAAAAACTTTCAGGGTTTTGATTTCCTGTTGCAGTTCTTCTAAGAAACGGGTTGCCTGGCCACCGTCCATTAGGACGTGATGGAAGTGAAGTGAAACGGGTAACGTGGTCTTAAATAGCTTTTTGCGGTATTTGCCCCAGGCTATGAAGGGGTTGTTGAAGATTCCGCTGTATTGGTTTACAATGCAGTCCAATTCTGTCTGAATCATTGCAGATGTTCCCAAAATCATTGTATCCTCAACGTAGAGGTTTTCACACTCCCTGAATGCCTGTGCGGTAATCCTCAGGTAGTCCTTATTAAACTGCTGTAAATCATCAGAGTAAGGGACATCACATGAGTTGATGCCACCTTTGCAATTATCTACAATGACGTTTATTGCAAACCTGTCAAAGCGGTATAGTTTCCCCTTTTCAAAAAGCAGAGAGAACTCATCAACTTTACCGGCAGCTTTACCAATACACCAGCAAAGCAGTATTGTGAACTTAATGCCAGTCCGTTTGCTTACCTTAAGCAAATGGGTGACATCCAGCGTCTTCACCAGTGTCACCATTGGCATTGGAGAAGAGATCCACATGCTGAAGGCCTGTGCTCTGCTGCTTTCCTGAGGATTGATTTCCGTTTTCATTTAAGCCTTGCCCTCGTCTTTCAGAGCTATAATGCCTTCATACTCAAGCTCCCACTTCTGACCGTTGCTGAGACTGACATTAATAACAGCCTTAAATCCCTTAGAACTAGTGCTTAAGGAGAATGTTCCAGTAGGCGTTGCTGTGATGAAGTTCCAAAGATTATCTACAATATAAGGGTCACCGTATTTACCCATCCAAAGTGAGTAGAAGTTCTCGTTCTGATTTCTGCAAACGGTAATATTGCATGTTCCTCCGTCCGGAAGATCTGTTACAGGCTTGGATACATCTATAGTTTTGCCCAACATCTCAGCGGAGAGCATAATTCTAATATGCTCTGTTCCGTCTGTAAAGTCAATATCATAGTAATCTACGGTAGAGGTTCCCATATACATTTTGTAACCGCTGGCCTTTGTAATAGGATATGCCATACCGTTCTTCTTCATTGTATGATAGACATTTACCTTCACATCCTTTCTGACTGTTCCGCAAATTGCGGTAAGGTTGGCATTTCCTACACCAACTCCAGTTACCTTTCCATCTGCCAGAGTTGCAATCTCCGGTTTGTTGATGTTAACCGTCATTTCTCCAACATTGGTAGCATCCTCCGGAGCCGTTTTTACGGTAACGCTTACACTCTGACCTACACACAAATCTATTGGATTAGGCGTTATATCTATCTGATTTACAGGAATTACCTTCTTGCTTTTTCCGCAACTGCAAAGTACGGCAAACATAAGTGCCGTCATCAAGGTTGAAAAGATAATTTTATTGTACTTCATATCTCTCTATTTTTCAGATGTAGCTTTCATTGCAGCACTGCCGTTTAGTAGAACTCGTAGAAGAGGGCTATGGACTCCATGCCGCCAAAGAACTGCTTGAGCAGGTAGCTCTCGTTAGGCGAGTGGATGGTGTCTCTCTCCAGACCGAATCCCATAAGGAGAGGGTCTGTCTTAAGAATCCTCTGCATATCTGCAAGGACAGCAATGGAACCTCCGCCGCGGCTAGGAACCGGCTCAATACCAAAGACTTCTGTCATTGCCTTTGAGGCAGCCTTAAATGAGTCTGAGGTTATAGGGATAAGGAAGCCGTTGCCTCCCTCCTTTGCATCCACCTTAACTTTCACATACTTAGGGGCAATAGCCTTGATATGCTCTGTAAAGAGTTTGGTAATCTTTGCGCTGTCCTGATTTGGTACAAGTCTCATAGAGATCTTTGCGTGAGCTGTGGAAGGAAGAACGGTCTTTGCTCCCTCTCCGGTGTAACCGCCCCAGATTCCGCAAACATCCAGACAAGGACGTATACCGGTTCTCTCCAGAGTGGTGTAACCCTTCTCGCCTTTAACTTCTTCTATATCAAGGAATTTCTTATACTCATCCAGGTTAAAAGGAGCTCTTGCAAGTTGTGCGCGGTCTGCTTCTGAAAGTTCCACAACATCATCATAGAAACCTTTGACCATTACCTTGCCGTCCTTGTCTATGAGAGAAGAGATCATATCGCAGAGTACGTTGATTGGGTTGGCAACCGCTCCGCCGTAGTGGCCTGAGTGAAGGTCCTTGTTTGGGCCGGTCACAGTAACTTCCAGATATGCAAGACCTCTCATACCGCAGTTGATAGAAGGAACCTTCTCGCTTATCATTGTGGTGTCTGAAACAAGGATGACATCTGCTTTTAAAAGCTCTTTGTTTTTCTCAACCCAGGCAGGAAGTGAAGGACTTCCAATCTCCTCTTCACCCTCAAATATGAACTTTACATTGTGCTTAAGTTTATTACTCTTAACAAGATACTCAAAGGCTTTGATGTGCATAAAGAGCTGTCCCTTATCATCGTTTGCACCTCTTCCCCATATTGCACCGTCATGAACCTCAGGCTTGAAAGGATCTGACTTCCACTTCTCCAGCGGCTCTGCAGGCTGAACGTCATAGTGGCCGTAAACCATTACAGTCTTGGCTGTTGGAGAGACTGTCTTTTTACCGAATACCACAGGATTACCATCTGTAGGATAAACGCCCGCCTCGTCTGCACCTGCCTCTAAAAGCAGCTCTTTCAAGCGGTTGGCACACTTTAACATATCATCCTTATGCTCTTTTTTTGCACTGATGGATGGAATTCTCATAAGGGAGAAGAGTTCTTCAAAGAACCTCTCTTTATTTTTCTCGATGTATTGTTTCATACTTGTATGTTGATATGATTATTTTCGTGATTAGAAGCTCCACTCAAAACCAAAGTTGATTGCAGCACGGTGCTTTGCCTTAACCGTCTTACCGTTAACCACTTTGGTGCGGTGGGTCATTCTCCAGAAACAGTCTACTCTGAAGACTCTCAAGATGTTGGTGACACCAACTCCCATCTCAATGTATGGCTTGCGGAGAGAACTCATTCCCTCAGGGAAGAGCATTACCGCATTCATTCCCTCATAGAGAGCGCCCGGTCCTGTACCCGGAATGGTGCTGCCCGGATTGCCAATCTTTCCGTCTGTTATACCGTTGTTACGTCTTGAGAGAGTGCCGTATCCGGCCTTGAGGGTGAATACCTCTCTCCACTGCAGACGCTTCATAAGAGGAATCTTACCCAGGAAGAATCCTTTGAAGTTGTGCTCGTAAAAGAGTGTTGTCCAGGTATCTGACGCAAACTCATAGAAGTCCATGCAGGCAAAGGAAGTCTTATCCAAAAAGTATGTACCGTTACCCTCATGGAGTTTGAGAAGCGGATAAGGAACCTTACCAATTATCTTTCCTGCGGTGAGTTGGAACTTGGAAGTTCCCACAGGAGGAAGCTGCAGTTTGTAATCCAAAGTGGATTCTACTCTGAAGTAGCCAAAGTCATTATCTGCCATTCCCTTAACGCCGTAAATAAGGTCCAGGGTGATGACCGGATAATGGGTAAGCACATAGAGTTTGTCAAAGGTTCCTCTTGTAACCGTCTCATCCCAGGAGAAGCGTGCGGTATAGTGTAACTGGTTGGAAGCAACGCTGGTTACGTGAACGCTGTCCGGCGTGAACATTGGAACGTAACGGTTGGAATAAACGCGGCGTCCCTCAATGGATATGCTGTTGTTGAACCCCTGGTTCCACTCGTGAATGTAACCCAGAGTGTATTCATTTACCGGGCTGATTCTCTCACTGTTACCTTTATTCAGCAAAGAGGACATAATGTTTGCCTCAGTAAGAGCACCGGCACCCCTTCCCATCTGAAGCACATCTCTGCTGGCACTTGCAATCAACTTTCTGGTAGGAGTATTATTGAACATATACTCCGCCATTATCTTGCCCTTGAAATCATGATCTTTGGTGCCGTATGCAATGTGACCGGAGAGTCTTAACTTCTTGCTGAAATCTTCCGTGGTTCTTCCTCCAAACTGGAAACGCGCCCCCTCCAGGTTGTTGAAGCTGAAGAGTTTGTAATAAGGTCCCACTCCAAAGTACTTAAAGTTGTAATATCCGTTTACAAAGGTATTTACAATGGTGTATATGTTGCGGTAAAGTGGAACGCTCTTAATGGAATCCACCATCTTGTAAATGTTTCTCTCCTTTTGGCTTAGAGGGAAAGGACGATTGTTCTGCCAGTAGTTCTCATCATCTACAAGCGGATTGCTTCTTGCCGTAGTAACGCTGGTCATCAGATGGGCCACATTCTCAGGCATTGGCTTGTTGAAGTAAGGATCCAGATAGTCACACTGTCTTCTTCCAAGGAATGACATCAACTTGGAGGAGTCTCTCATTGTGACGGAGAAATCTGCATACATCTTATCCTGTTTGAAGAACCACAAAGAGTCTTTGCCCTTGTAAGAGCCGCGCCCACCAACCAACTGATATTCAGAATCCAACACAAGGTCTCTTATCCAGTTTACGTTGGAGCCCTTCTTCAGTTTTACATGTATCTCCCTAACCGCCCAATCCTGAGCGTCTATTCTCATCTCACCGTCAAATGTTGGAGAGGAGACCATCTTTGCAGGATGGAAACGGATATGGTATGTCTTTCTTCCATCTATCATTAAACTGTCTATTAGGAAGTAATCATAGTAGACGTTAGGACCTTTGACAGGGGAAGGAATCTGCACGTTAAAGAGATTGATGAAGTCATCATAGAAGTTGGTGCGGATGTGCATATTGCCGGTAAACTGAGCAATGGTTGCCTCATCCTTCACTCCGGATATTCTGGTAGCCTCAATAACCTCCTTTGTAGATGAAGGATCCTTCTGCTTATAGAACATTGAGTTGTTCTCAGAAATCATTATCGGGAGGTAAGGCTGTCCGGAAATAACGGAGGTGTCCATATAGTCAAAGACAAATCCGAAGTTCTTGCGCAGCAGCTTGTTACGTATCTGTTTGTCTGCATTCACAAGGTCCAGTTCCATCTTGGTGTAGAGGCGGCACTGGTAGCGGTCTCTCTCCTCCGGATTGTTCATCTTTTTCCCCTTCTCAATGTTAGAGAGAATCCAGCGGATATAACGGTAATCCGGCTTAACTACAATCTTATCCAGAAGGTTGGTCTGAGCCTTTAGAACAAAATCCGTCTGATTAAAAACCCCTGGCTTGATTTTCTTTTCAGAGAAATCATAACCCATCATCTCCACCCTCAGGAGTTCCACCGTCAAATCTCTGGTCTCCAGGGTGTAGTAACCATCCAAATCTGTAGAGACTCCAATAGAGGTGCCCGGGAAGTAAACACTTGCAAAAGGAAGTCCCTCACCGGTCTCCGAATCCGTAACCCTTCCCTTAATCTTTGTGGTCTGTGCAAGCAGAGAAGAAGAGATGGCAGTAAAAATCAGTATGTATAGTAATCTTTTCAAAATCAGTTGTTAAATATACCCTCATCCAGAGGTTTGTTAAACTCTTTTGTCGGAGTCTCGTACACGGTAACGGAGTTCTTATCCGTAAGTTTCATAAGGCAGAGTGAACCGTCCTTTTTGCTGTAGGAGAGTTCCACCTTTGAAAGACCTCCCAAAACCGGCTTATCCACCGTAAGAACAAAGACGTAGTACTTGTCCGAATCCTTGTACTCTATAGTTGCCTTGTTCAATGTAGCAGCCTCCTCAACCTTTCCCGCCACACAGCAGAGCAGCGTACCCTTCAGAGTCTTCATCATCTGATTGGTCTTGGCATTGTAAACAGTGCGTGTGCCTCCGTTTATCACAACCAGCTTATCTCCGTTAATAAGCAGCTGATTCCCTGCAGGTTTGCTGTACTGCATATTGAGCTGAGAAGTCTTTGGAGAGAAGTACAAAGTTCCCTCTCTAACGTCATCCTTCTTAAGCCCCTTAAGCGTCTTCACCTGTTTAAAGGGAGAAATAACCGTTGAGTATGAGGCATTTGCCTTTAGTACTGCAGAAAGAGCCTGCTCCTTTGTCTGAGCAAAGCAGAGAAGGGAAAAAAGAATTCCCACAACCGTCAACAATATTTTTTTCATCTTCATTTTAATCTCGGTCAAAAATTACTTCAAGAACCTTACCACACTCTCTCTGCCCAATATCTGGGAGCAAGTCAGAAGCGCTGTGAGGCTGGTTCCCAAAATCCCGTGCAAGTTAAGATTTTGTCCCGTAAAAAAGAGGTTTTTCAATGGACTCTTTGGGGCCAGAAGTGTCTTTTCTATGCTGTTGCAATCCTTTCTTATGCCGTAAGCAGTGCCCTCAGGGGCCCCTATGTAATCCCGATAAGTAAGCGGAGTGCTTGTGTAACACCTCTCTACGCTCTCTCTAAGGTGCGGAATAATCCTCTCCGCCAAAGCCAGGCACTCCTCCGCCTTTCTCTCTTTGAATTCCCTATATTCTTCTCCGCGATGGCCCACCGTAGTATCCGCCCACTTTGCAACCTCAGCGTAACTCATAGGGGTGAGAATATCCATATAGGTTGCAAACCTCTCCCCCTCCTTTGGAACCTGCTGAGTAATCAAAAGGCCACAAACTTTCCCCTTTGCACTCTCATCCTTTACGTCCCATACGGATCTCAGCTCCGGTGTGTAGTAATAACGGTTACGGTTAACATACGGAACAGCATCTTTTTTAAGACGGAGATTGAGCGTAAAGAAACCGTAGGTCTGCTCCAGCTTATTGATTCTGCGGCGGAAAATCTTTCTTACAGAGCCGCTCTCCTTCAGCAGTTTAAGAGTAGTCTGAGGAGTAAGGTCTGAGATAATGTAGTCTGCAAAAAGGCTCTCGGTATTCTTTGCGCGGCAAACCTCAACAGAGGAGCATACTCCATTATCTTCCTTAATCTCAACCGCTTGCCACCCCCTCATTATAAAGCCTCCCATCTTCTCTATGGAATTTGCAAGAGTCTCCGTAATCTGGGAACCTCTGCCTCTGAGCCTCCAGGCACTCTGAACAAAGGAGTTGTTAATCTGAGCAAAAGTGTAAAGCGGAAGAGTTGGACGGTTAAGTTCCAACTTTAGTGAGGTTCCGCTAATTACATCCAGGAGCGCTCCCTCTCCAACGCTCTCCTTCAGAAAGTTATAAGCGTTGCATAAGAAGAGTTCATTAAGGGATGAGAGTCCGTTCCCCTCCTTTAAAAGAGGGTCTGTAATCTTGCTTCCAACATCTTTTAAGAAGGCAGAATAACGCTTTATCTCTTCAGAACTATTTGGAAAATAGGAGGAGAGTCTCTCTGCAAAAGCAGTATGGCCGTTAGATAAAAGGTAGCTTTTGTCTTTAAGGAAAACCTCGTCAAAACCATCTCTATCCAGCTGATGCCAAGGGAGTTCCATAAGGCCAAAGAAAGAAAAGAGGCGCTCCAGAATCTCTCCCTTTGCAAGGGCACCAACATAGTGGAAGCCGGTATCAAACTCATCCTCACCGCGCTTGAAACTCTGAAGGGAGCCGCCCACTACCGCATTCTTCTCCACAACGCACACGCTCATACCGCTTCTGGCCAGAATGTAAGCACATTCCAAGCCTCCTATACCGCTTCCTATTATCAAAGCATCAAACTTTTGCATACTATTGTTTCTTAGCCTTAAATCTTTGCACTTTGTAGAAAAGATATGGCTGTAGCGTAAAGGTAATCAAAATTGTAGAAGCCATTCCAATCAGAGTGGAGAATCCTATGGAGTGGATTGCCGGATGGACTGCAAACATCAGTGAACCAATGGCAAGAATCAGCATCACCGCAGAGAAGAAAATTGCAGAGCGATGGTAACGAATAAGCTCTCCGCCGCTGTCTCCCTTAATGAGACCGTCCATTACAAAGATGCTGTAATCCACGCCCATACCAAAGATAAAGGTGGAAATTACAATGTTAATAAGGTTGAATTCTATGTTCAAAACCGCCATAACTCCAAGCACAATATACCAACTCATAAACATTGGGAGGAAGGCAATTATTGCGTGGATGATGTTTCTGAAGGCAATGAGAAGAATCAGCAGCACAAAGAGAGAGGAGATTATAAGCACGGTATTAAAATCGTGGTTCATAATGGCCAACATATCAGTTGTGTAGAAGAACGGATCAACAACCAGAAGTCCATCCTTGAGCTCCGCTTTTGATGCCAGAAGAGAGGAGACCTCCTCCAAAGTTTCCCCATCTGCCGTCTTGACGTTTGTAAAGACAAGATAGGTTCCGTCCTCTCTCTGCTCAATGAAGTTGCACATTATCTCCTCCGGAATTACATTGGAATGATATATATCTACCGGTGTATACTCTTTATTCAGAGCCTCATAGAACGGTTCAAACATCTCCGCCTCCAGACCGTTTTTATCCGCTGCAACCTTTATTGTTTTAATAAGAGCATCTCTCTTTTCCGGAGTAAAGTAACTCTTCCAACGCTCAATCCTTGCCATTTGCTCGCTCCCTGCAACAAGCAAAGATGAGAGATTTGTAAAGGATGAAATCTTCCCCTCGCTCTTTAGTTTTTTGCACTCCTCATTCAGAAGGGAATTAAGCATAAGAGCAGAATCCAAATCCTTGGAAAAGGCTGCAAAATAGCGGGTTCTGCAACCTCCGTCTATCTTTGCACGGTAGAGAGAATCTGCCAGCATCACACGAGGTTCATAGTAACCAATGTGGTGAAGATCCTCATCAAAGTGAGCGCGTCCTCTTGTGTAAATTGCGCTCGTCACAAACAAAACTACAGCCAACAGCACCAGCCAGCTCTTTTTCCAGTACGGGTAAGTGGTTATCTTTTCAATAGTTGCAAAGGCCTTCTCATTTTTCTTAGATGGCTTTCCGCTAAAGAACTGAGGCAGGAAGAAGAGTGCAAAGAGCGTGGTTCCAATCATTACCAGAGAGGCGGTGATTCCAAAATCCCTCAGCAGTGAAGAGCGGGTAAAGATAAGACCCAGAAGAGAGCCCACCGTTGTTATGCAACCCAGAGTTACCGGCTTTGCCTGCTCCTTTATAACACGCTCAACATCTGCAATGTATTTATGGTGCGTTATAATATGTATGCAGTAACTGAGTGCTACTCCCACAACTATACACCCAATGCCCAGAGCAATGAAAGACATCTGCCCCTGAATGAGATAGACTACTGCAATTGCAAAGACAACTCCGTAAAGAAGCGGAAGCAAAAGATAGAGAGCCGTGTCTTTTGTCCTAAAGCAGAAGCCTATAATTAAGAGTATGATAATCAGAGCAGAGGAGACGGTGTAAATCAAATCTTTCTTTATGCGTTTTGCATTGTAAACGCTCTGCACCGGTGCTCCGTAGTACAAAATCTCAACGTTTGGATGGAGAGTTTCAAAGGCTTTTATCTCTGCGTTTATCTTGTTTACAAGACGGGTTCCCGCCTTGCTGTCCATTGCCTTAAAGGAAGGAGTAAGAAAAGCCACCGCCATCTCCCCGTCTTTTGTAAAGAGATAGAAACTATTGGAGGCGCTGATAGATAGGCCGTTATCAGAGCTGTCCTTTAAGGAGAGCGCCTCCCCTATCATTACGTTTCTGAAGGAGAGTGGATCTTTGCAGACAATGTCATAATAGATACCCGCTGCATCGTTCTCCAAAATGGAGACGTTGGATGCCATAAGAGAATCTACAGATTGCGCGCTGAGCAAAGAGCCCACCTTAGAATAAAAAGTGCTGTCTAAAAAGAGAGGTGCGTTGTCTAAAATGAGAGATGCGGCAGCAGGTAAAAGCTCCGGGTCTACATTTTTAAAGATACCCTCAATGTCCTTTTCACCATCGTGAGAAAGAAGGGAATCACAAAAAGAGTCACAGGCCGCAAGGATGGTTCCAACCCTCTCATAATCATCCATTTGTTCATTGAAAGAGAGCTTAAATTCCAGAAAAATTTTGTCTTTTACCTTGAGGCGGTCAAAAGCAAAACGTGCCCCGCGGTTAGCTTCCGTCTGGGGCAGAAGTTTTGAGATATCCTCCTCATAATACATTCTGCTGGCAAGTAGGGCCAGCAGAACGAAACTTCCTATAAGGAGCAGATAAAAGACCGCGCGTCTCTTTTGAAAGAAACGGTAAACGGCCAGTGCAATGTGTGTCATTTATTTTGCCTGTACGCGTTCAAAGAGGAAATCGTAAAGCTCCTGGAACGTAGTGGTTTTAACGAGGTCTGTGCCTTTGATTTTGATATCAAATGTCTCCTCTATCAGAGCAACAAGATCCACAAGTGAAAGAGAGTCAAGATCCAGAGTCTTCTTAATATCTGCATCCGGAGTAATCTCTTCCTTTTCTACTTCAAATTCTTCTGCAAGTACATCTACTGCCTTTGCAATCAATTCTTCTTTAGTCATATCTTTCTGTTTATTATAAATCTTTGATAACCAGCGTAGAGTTAGTTCCTCCAAAACCAAATGAGTTGGAGAGGAACGTAGAGAACTTTCTCTCAATTCTCTTTGCCGGAATATTCAGTTTTGCCGAATCCTCATCAGGAGTTTCAAAGTTGAGGTTGGCTGCAACAAAGTCATTCTTCATCATAAGGATGGAGTAGATAACTTCACTTGCTCCGGCCATCCACATCTCGTGTCCGGTCTGAGACTTGGTAGATGTTACAGGCGGCATCTCGTCACCGAATACCTGGTATATTGCCTTAGCCTCGTTCTGGTCACCCACCATTGTGCTGGTTGCGTGTGCGTTAATGTAACCTATCTCATTGCATTTCAAGCCTGAATGCAGCAGCGCCATCTTAAGCGAACGGGCCGGTCCGTCTACGTTTGGAACTGAAATGTGGTCTCCGTTTGAAGAGAAACCGTATCCCAAAACCTCTGCTATAATAGGAGCGCCTCTCTTTACGGCACTCTCGTAGTCTTCCAAAATAACAGTTGCCGCTCCTCCTGATGGTACAAGTCCGTCTCTGTTCTTATCAAACGGACGTGAGGCCTTTTCAGGCTCAGCCTCTCTCTTTGAGAAGGCGCCTATTCCGTCAAAGCTGCAGACAGAGAATGGGTTAACCTCCTGTGCTCCTCCGCAGATTACCATATCCTGCAGTCCATTCTGAATGAGCATTGCGCCCCAGCCAATTGAATGGGAACCGCTGGCGCAAGCACCGGATACCGTAAGGTTTATTCCTTTGAGTTTGAAGATGCAGGAGAGGTTCATTGTTACGGTGGAGTTCATGCTCTTGAATATTCCGCCGCTGCCAATGAGGGAGGTATCCTTCCTCTCTCTCATTGTATCTACAGAGGTAACAACAGGCTCCGCACTGGAGTCGTTTCCGTAGAGAAGTCCCACCTCATGACTATCGAGATAATCCTGATCTATATTGGCACTCTTAAGGGCGTCTGCAGTAGCGCAGAAGGCATACATTGCCTGCTCCGGCATATACACTCTCTGGTTGCGGCTCAGCACTCCCTTGAGGTTTGGTATATCTACATGTCCTGTAAGAGCGGAGAGAAATCCCATCTCCTTTCTTGCGGGGTCAAAGATAATTCCGCTTTTCCCTTCGTACAGAGAGGTTTTAACCTCCTCCAGGGTCTTTCCCAGGCAGGAGTAGATTCCCATTCCGGTTATTACAACTCTTCTTTTCATATTCTGAACAGTGACCAAAGCTGGTCTTCTATAGTTTCACTTGTATGCTTAAAGCCTCGCAAGATAGCACTTTTTGTCCGTTTTTGAAATTTCCAGAGCCTCAAATCCTGCTTAAAGCTGTCCCAGAGTTCCGTGTATTCCCAGCAGAAGAGGCCTAAGAACGGCAGTAATGCTAAGTAAATCAGAGCCATATAAATGGTCAACACTCCCCACACCACAAAGAATGATATCAGGTAGAAAAGCGGAATGGTTATAACTACGCTCATTCCCAAGAAGAAGGATCCTGAGAGCATCTTGTCTTTCATCCTATTGGTAAGCGGTTTAGGGATGTTGTAAATGAGGTAGTGAGGCCAAAGGGATACTATCCAAAGAGGCAGCAGAACAAGGCAGGCCAAAGCTTTGAAGATAACCTGCCCGGTTGAGACCTTGCGCTTTAAGTCCTTGAACTTAAGACCGGTCTCATCCAATCCCTTCTTAAGCTGAGCGGCGGAGTTGTAGAAGAAGGTTCTCTTCTCATCATCCAAAGCAGCCAAATCTGCAACCATCTTCTTCTCTGTCTCCAGTTTTTCCGGAAGAATCTTGTAAGGAAGATTCTTTATTGCAGCATACTTAACTCCATAGTTGGTACGTAGAAAATCTATTGAGTCATAGTTGTCCAGATCCCTGATGTCCAACATCATAGATGAGATAATGTTGTGGAACCGCTCGCTTACCTGGCGCATTGCAGTTCTCGGTTTCTCCTTGTAGAGGTCATAGTACTCTCTCAAAGAGATTGGTTTTCCGAACTTAATCAGCATCTCGCGCCTCATTCCAAAGTAATCAGAGTAGTGGTTGATTACCGGCAGGATGTATATATCCTTCTCAAAGATGGCATCCTCGGCTGCCTGGAATGCCATAGTTGTAAAGCCTCCGTGGAACTCTCCCAGGTATCTCTTATCCTGGTGTCCGGCCTCCGGGAATAACATCACAGACTGCCCGTCTGCCAAAAGTTCACGGCTCTCGTGGAAAGAGGACTCGTTCTTTCCAATATCGTCCATACCCTCGTGAGAGGCTCTGAATGCCGGCATCAGACCCAAAAATCTGATATACTTTTCAAGAACCTTGCTGACAGCAAATATGTCCGCCCTTGCCCAGAAATAAGGTTTGCGTCCCGGCCCTCTGAAAGCCAGCATAACCGCTATTGCATCAATAAGACAGTTCTGGTGGTTGGAAATTATTATCTGGGGTGACCCATCGGGAAGAATGTTCTCCACATCGGGATAGTAAACTCTCTTGTAAAGGTAATGGTTGAAAAAGAGGGCAATAAACTTCTTGAATCCTCTGTAGTAGAGGCCGCCCTTTCTGTTCTTGCCTGTAGGTTCGATTTTGGTAAATGGCTTGTTCATCTTATTCTTCTCTAATCCATTCTCCTATGTCAAACGGCTCATTATCATTAAAAAAGAGAGCCGTTACTTTTTCTACTATGTCGTGACCGGCTCCGCTGTTGGCAAAGTAAACCAGTGTCTTTTTCTCTGCCGGAAGGATAACAAACAGCGCCTTGGTGTTGCCGTTGTCTCCCCAGTGCCAGAGAACTCTGCCGTAGTGTGGGTTCTCCTCTATGCCCAGTCCAAGACCCCAGTAGATGCTCTTCTTCTCATCTATCTTCCTGACCTTTGGAGGGAACTGAGTTGCAGGACCGCTGCAAGGAGTTATCATAAGTGCGTGAGTAGAAGGCTTTAAGCCTGTTCCGTTGAGTATTACGCTGAGGAACTTTGAGTAATCCGTTGCACATGTTCTGAGTGTGTAGGCCACGTTCTGACGAGGGAACTGCCTTACTCCCTGGCTCTCTCCGTTACGTCTTGTGGAGGCCGTTGTAATTCCCTCAAACTCAGGAATCCACTCGTATGCGGTAAGGTTCATTCCAAGCGGATCAAAGACATATTCTTTTGCAATACTCTGAATATCTGCCCCTTTAATTGCCTCAACCGCTCTCTGCAAGAATGCGTATCCCTCTCCGGAGTAACCAAAGATTGAGTCTACAGGGAAGGTGAAGTTGATTTGACTTGTAGGCCACTCGTCAGATGATGGAGATGCCGCCCAGTCATCTATTCCGCTGCGGTGCATCAGAATCAGACGGGCAGTAAGTTTCTTTGCCTGCTCCTTATCCGTAAAACGCTCAATGTCTGTATATTCATACAACGGACGGTCTATATCTATCTCACCCAAGTCATACATCTTCAGCACTATATAAGCAAAGACCACCTTGCTCAAAGAGGCCGCCTGGAATATTGCCTCGTGCTCATAATCCGCCTTTCTCACTGAATCCTCAGCCCATGGAGTTATACCAACCTGGCAATAAACCGTATCACCCGGCGCAGTGTACTTTGCCTGAATCATAGGAATATTAGCCTCCGTAATTATGCTTATAAGTGAATCTTCAAAGGCCTTCTGCCTCTCAGCAGAAACCTTTCCGTTGCCCTTGCATCCTGCCAGTCCCAACAGCAGAACGCACAGTGCCATAACAGTTACAAAAGAAACTCTCCTCATACACAAAAATAAAAACGCCCAAAGTTAAACAATTACGGATTTCTTGTCAAACTCTCAATGATAATGTGTAACTTAGCACTACTTTTGTAGGGATGTCATTTGTTGAACTTTAAAACGATTTGCTATATGAAAAGGATTTTTTGCTTGCTCACTATTGCCTTGACTTCTTTCATATTACTTGGTTCAGAGCAGGTTGCCTTCTCACAGGGGCGCGTTTACATGTATGACCAGGGTCGCAACAAACCTCAAAGACCAGCACCCGGAAGATTTGACTATAACAATCTTCAGTATGGAACCTATCTGGGTTTCCGTATGGGATTCAACGCTGCGTGGGTTAACTCAGAGTCCTCCTACATGGATGCCAATGAATCCAAGTTGGGACTCAATGCCGGTATAGTAATGGGTACTCAGCTGGCTGCCAACGCGCCGGTATTCCTTGAGAGCGGACTCTTCTACACTGAGAAGGGAGGAAAGAGTGACTATGGAGGAAAGCACTTTACATACGACCTTAATTTTCTGGAGATTCCATTTACCTTCAAATATGCCATTGGCATTCCTTCAAATATAGGACTCTCCATTCAGCCATTCCTGGGTCCTTACTTTGCGGTTGGTGTTGGAGGTCATGTTAAGAACTTTGGAGAGAGAACTGCTTACAGCTCATTCGGAGATGATGAAAAAAAGTTTAAGAGATTTGATGCCGGTCTTAAGATTGGATGCGGATTGGGTATCTCAATGTTCTACACGGAGTTAAGTTACAACGTAGGCTTGAGAAACATAGGTCACGATCTCTTTGACGAGACACACAGCCGTGCTTTCACCGTCACCGTTGGTATGAACTTTTAACACAACATAATATGAAACGATTTCTTTTGTTGTTTGCTTTAACGGCATTCATATTTTCTGCCGTTTCAGCACAGCCGGGAGCTCCTGCAAATCAGGCTAAACAGACACCTACTCTGCCTGTAAAACAGACATCAGGCAAAGATGATTACCTATACAAGAACCTCTTTGAGGGAGGTATGGTCAGATTCAAATTCGCTTGGAACCCGAACGATGACCACACACTTGTAGTTTTGAAAGATCCAAAGACAAACAAGGTTGGAGTATGGCACAACTCCTACATTTTCTACTCAGACCGTCCGCAGTCTCCGTCACATATGAAAGTGTTCGGCTTCTGGGTATTAAAACCTGAGTATGATGATATTATACTCGGTCTTATAACCGTTCAAAGCGGCAAATCCTCCCACGCTTACGCCATCTGTACAAAGGAGTATGAGAAGAGAGGGGAGAGAGGAAAAGAGATAGAAGTCTACTACGTTGGATTGGGCGCATTCTGTGACAGAGGAAAAGCAGAACTCATATCTCCGTTCAAAGCCTCAGACGTAACGTATGACCTTGATTGGGGATGGGTTGTTCTTGCAAAGAAAGAGAGAGACGGAAGCCAGAAATGGGGACTCTGGGAGGTTGATGTTGAGAAGGGAAAGAACGGAGTCAAAGGACTTAAGCTGGTGGAGAAAATCTCTCCTCAGTACAACATCCTCAGCCCTCCTTACAACGCCAAGAATCTTTGGGTTACCGCAAACAAAGAGAAGGGCGGCAACTTTGGTATCCTTACATCAACTAACGAGGTTCTCTTCCCATTTGATTATGAGACAGTTCAGATGGGCCATTATGGAATTGCAGTAAAGAAGGACGGTGGAGAAAAGTTTGCCGTAATCTCTTATGAGGACAAGAGCATTTCAGATTTCGTCTATGATGCAGTTGTCAACAAACTGAAGGAGGGATTCATCTTCCGCCAGGGAGGCAAGTACGGACTGAGAACATACACAGCAACCAGCAAAGAGATTCTTCCACCGGTGTATGACACTATCGTGAGAGAAGTTATGGACCCAGAGATCATCCACAAAGCGTATGACGGTCCTCTGTACTTTGCAAAGAGAGATGGCAAATGGGGTGCATACACTCCTGAAGGCGACTGCATTATGCCGGAGATGCTGGTAGACTTCAGCAAGAGATTCTACTATATGGGAACCCTCCCTTCACAGAGTTACTACTATGCAATCAAAGAGCAGGCAAACATACTTAAGAACACAAAGGGAGAGTTTGAGACCACTGAGCAGTTTGAACTCAGAAGAAATGATCCTCAAAGAGAAGCAGAGTATCTGGATAATGCTCTTGCATCATACGCAAAAGGCTTTATAGTTCAGAAACTTAGAGACGCCAACGCAAACAGGGGCGGAGTATCCGTAAAGTTCGGAGCATACAACATGGACAAGCAGATGTTCCCGTTTGTATGCACTGTTTCCGCAATGCCTATCTATGACCTCAGCATCCCTTACCAGGAAGGCCCCGCTTTCAAAGAAGCCTCTACCACCTTCAAAGCCAGCGAGTACCTGCCAACATCCTCTTACTTTATCTGCGATGGATTTGTGCAGATTGCTGAGATTACCTTCACCCTTCCTGATGGTAAGAGCTTCCACTACACTCACCCTAAACTCGCAGAGAACAAGGGTCCTGTAGTTAAATACACAGACGTATTCTAATAGAAAGGTATAATGTAGATAAAAAAGGCCGCCCATTTGGACGGCCTTTTGAGCGGAAAACGGGACTCGGACCCGCGACCCCAACCTTGGCAAGGTTGTGCTCTACCAACTGAGCTATTTCCGCAATTGGGAATGCAAAGATAGTAATCCTTTTGTTTTGAGCAAAAAAATCTTTTGCGCCCCGGGCCAATAGTTTGCATTTGGTCTATTTTGCTTAATTTTGAGAGTATAAAATTCAATCTATGAAAAAGCTCTCTTTTACAGGTTTCTTTTGTTTATCGTTGATTTTAGCTTTGGGTTTAATTTGCGGCACCCCAAAGGCGTATGCGCAGGCACAGGGGAGGGTGTACAACCCGGTGACGGATAAGATAGAGTTGAACCATGAGTTCCGTGGGGCGTGGCTTACAACGGTTAGGGGTAGTGACTGGCCTAGGAAGATACGTGTGAATATGCGCCGCTTGCCGGGAGAGAACGAGCGCCAGATGAAACACCGCATAGAGATGCAGAGAGACTCTCAGAAGCAGGCACTTGTAGATGTGATAACGCAGATATACAATACCGGTTGCAACGTGGTGATAATGCAACTTTGCTGCAACTCAGAGACTTACTACCGCTCAACCATACTGCCGTGGGACCACAACCTTACCGGAGTGCAGGGAGAAGACCCGGGCTATGACCCTCTGGAACTGGCAATTAAGACCGCTCACTCTTTGGGAATGGAGATACACGGATGGTTCAACCCAATGAGAGTTGGAAGCGTAGATTCAGACCGCGTGAAGGATCATCTCTGCTACCGCCATCCGGAGAGAGTAATAACTTACGGCAAGGTAATGTACTGGAATCCAGGCAATCCGGAGGTTGTACAATATCTCTATGACCTTATAAATGAGGTGATGACAAACTATGATCTGGACGGAGCACATATAGATGATTTCTTCTATCCCGATGGGTTGAGAGAGAAAACAGAAAAGTTGCCTCTTTTGAGAGATTCCCTCAAGAGAGAGACAGACAAGGCTGCAAGAAAATCACTTCAAAAACAGATAAAAAAACTCTCAGACAACAAGGTGTGGAATGATAACGCCTACTTTGCAAAGTACGGGAACGGACGCACTTTAGGAGAGTGGAGAGAGAGCAACGTGAATGCTCTGGTTGCCGCTATGCACCGTGCCGTTCACGATGCAAAACCAAACGCAGTGTTCGGAGTCTCTCCTGGAGGAAGACTTGTAAACACACAGAGACTCTATGCAGATCCTCAGCACTGGATTGAAGAGGGTTCCATAGACTACCTGGCACCTCAAATCTACTGGCAGCACGGCCACCAGATTGCTGATTTTAAGTTGGTTCTGGACAGTTGGGAGCCTATAATGAAGGAGGTTCCTACAATTCCGGGACTTGCAGCATACAGATACAAAGAGAAGGGTTTTGAGAGTATGGAGGAGTTCGCTCTGCAGGTAAAAGAGTGCAGAGATGCAGGATTTGTATTTGGAAACATCTGGTTCACAACCCATTCACTCTTTAAGCCGGACTTTTTCACCTATCTGATTACAGAGATTTACCCATACAGAAGTCTAACCCCTACTTTGGGAACCAGCACCTATCCGGCACCAAACGCACCGGTTATTTCCGAACACTCCGGAACGCTGCGCTGGGATGATGTTCCCGGAGCTCAGCAGTATGCCGTCTATGAGCTTGAACTTAAGAAAGATACACAGAGGCTGCTGGGAGATGTATGGAAAGCCAACATGGTGGGACTTACCAAACAGTGTAAGTATAAGAAGACTGCAAAGGGAAAAAATTACCTCGTAGTTGCCCTGCGAGGTAAAATGAGATCCAATGCAAGTAATGTTGTCTATGTAGAATAATCTCTACTTAACGCTCTGGAATTCACGCAAGAAGCGAACGTCATTCTCAAAGTAGTGACGCAAGTCGTTCACCATCCATTTAAGCATTGCTATACGTTCAATACCCATACCGAACGCAAAACCGGTGTACTCTTTGCTGTCTATACCGCTGGCCTCAAGAACGTTAGGGTCTACCATTCCGGCACCCATAATCTCCAGCCAACCGGTGCCCTTGCAGATGTTGCAGCCCTTTCCGCCGCAGATGTTGCAGCTGATGTCAACCTCTGTACTCGGCTCTGTGAACGGGAAGTATGAAGGTCTCATACGAATCTGAGTCTGAGGACCGAACATCTCCTGAACAAAGAGAAGGATAGCCTGTTTGAGGTCTGCAAAAGAGACGTTTTTGTCTATGTAAAGACCCTCAACCTGGTGGAATATGCAGTGTGCTCTTGCACTGATAGCCTCGTTACGGAAAACTCTTCCCGGACAAACCACGCGGATAGGAGGTTTTTGCCTCTCCATTGTTCTGACCTGAACGCTGGAAGTGTGAGTTCTCAAAAGGATAGGATCATCTCCCTCCGGGTTAATGAAGAAGGTATCCTGCATATCTCTTGCAGGGTGCTCAGGCGGGAAGTTCAGTGCGGAGAAAACGTGCCAGTCATCCTCAATCTCCGGCCCCTCTGCTACTGCAAAACCAAAACGTGAAAAGATATCAAGTATCTCTGCTCTCACGATGGAAATAGGATGGCGGGTTCCCAGTTCAAACATATCACCCGGCTTGGTGAAGTCTGTAAGAGTATCTTTTTCAACGATATCCGCAAAGGACTCTCTGAGAGACTCTATCTTCTCCGCAGCCTTGGTCTTAAGCTCGTTAAGGTGCTTTCCAAACTCTCTCTTAAGTTCCGGCTGAATAGAGCGGAACTCATCAAAGAGACGGGTAATCTCTCCCTTCTTTCCAAGAAGTTTTACTCTCAAATCCTCAACATCCTGAAGTTTGTCTGCAGTGAACTTATCTATTCTGTCAAATAGCTGTTCTATATCCTTTTTCTCCATCATACTGAAATTTAACGGGCAAATATACTCAATCTAAATTAAACCTTGTCTCTTACAACCGGCATTGTCATACAGCGTGCTCCGCCGCCGCCTCTCGGAAGTTCACTTCCCTCAATGGTGATGACACAGCGTTTCTCTTTCTCCAAATCTACCTTGTCTGCAATGACATCATCTGCAGTTACAACGTTAAAGCCGGCAGCATCCAAAGCATTAAGAGTATGAACGTTACGGGCGTATGAGAGAATCTTTCCGGGAGCAATTGCAAAGCTGTTTGCACCGCTGTGCCACTGCTCACGGTCTGCATTCCACTCATCCTCACTTCCGCCGCAATATACAGGACGCAAATCTTTACCCAGTTTACGGAGAGTTGATAGCACGTTCTGCTCGTCCCTTATCTTCTTAACTCTTCCGTTCTCTATTGTAATGAGCACCGTACGGTACTGATTCTCACCAAGTATCAGCGGTTCATAAATCAAGCAGGCATCTTTGTCCAACATAGTAAATACCATATCCATGTGGATGAAGGACTCAACATCATCCGGAAGTTGCTGAACAATAATGTTCTTCTGTCCGTCTGATTTGTCTTTGCAGAAACGCTGAATAAGCATATCAATTCCTTTGGAGGTAGTGCGTAAACCGTTACCTACCAGAAGGATATTGTCATCAATTACAATGATGTCTCCACCCTCTACACTAACTCCGTTCTTAACTGCGCTGCCTGCAATGCCCCCCTCTCCGGCTCTCTCTTTGGAGAACTCGTTTGCATCAATGATGCTGCACTCAAAAAGACGAGGGTTGGAGAAGATTGACTCCATAATCAAAGACTCTCTCACTCTCACCTTGTTAGCCATTTTGCAGATAAGCACGTCTCTTCCTACGGATGCAGATGCATCTCTTGTAAAGTAGAAATTGTAGAGCGGACTCAGTGCATAATATTCGTCTGCAAGGAAGGCGGTGAGTGTCTCAATCTTTGCCGGAAGACCCTCAATAAGAAGCTTTACCAGCTTCTTGGTAGGAGTGGACATAAGCATATCAAAATATTCCGGAACATTTTCAATGGAGCAGATACGGCTCAGCAGAAGTCCTCTGTCTCCCGGGTCATCCAACACAACGGAGAGCAGATCCGCAATCTGATAGGTAGTTGTCCATTTGTTCAGAACTCCCGCAAGCTGAGCATATTCCCGCTGAGCAATGGAGAGATTTAAGATATCACTGTAGAGTGCTCTCTGAGCAATACGCGGAGTCATATTTTCAACCTCGTCTCCCGGGGTGTGAAGAATCACACCGCGCAATCTTCCTATTTCACTTTGAACGTTAACTTTAATAGGTTCCATCATTACATATATTTGGAGAGGTTGTTAATGGCAAGTTCTGCGGTAAGCGCCTTAAACTCCTTCTCATCTCTAGGGCATACCAGAAGAACGTCTTTTGTACTGATAATCATATAGTTCTCCATTCCCTTAACAACCACAAGTTTATCTTTCTCGTCAGTTACTATTATACTGTTTTTTACCTCCGCCAGCATAGATGACGGAGCTGCAACCATATTGCCCTGTTCATCCTTTTTGTTCTGAACATAGAGGCTCTCCCAAGTTCCCAAATCACTCCATCCGAATGAGGCTTCAAAAACCCAACATACGGAGGTCTTCTCCATAAGTCCGTAATCTATTGAAATGGAGTCACATCCGCTGTAGATCTCATCCACCTTCTCCTGCTCCTTAGGAGTATAGAAGAAGTCCATTATCTCAGAGAATGAGGCTGCCAGATCAGGCAGATGGGTTTCAAGTTCCCTCTTTATGCTCTTGAGGCTCCAGATAAAAATACCTGAATTCCAGAGGAATTCACCGCTCTCATAGAGCACCTTTGCCATCTCTGCATCCGGCTTCTCAGTAAAGGTCTTCACCTGATAGGAAGTGTGGCCGTTTACAACTTTGGCGCTGGCCTTATTTGCTTGAATATAGCCGTACTGAGTCTCCGGACGGGTAGGCTTAATTCCCAAAGTAAAGAGATTGTCTGATTGGCAAGCAGTTGTAAGAACCGTATCTACAGTCTCCAAAAAGAGATCTTCATTAAGAATAAGATGGTCTGCAGGAGTAACTACAACAGCTGCATTCGGATCTTTCTTATAGAGTTTATAGGTTGCATAAGCAATGCAGGGAGCAGTGTTCCTCTTTCTGCTCTCCAAAAGAACGTTCTCCGCCGGAATCTCCGGAACCTGCTCAGAAATAAGCTCTTTATATTGTTGTGCAGAGACAATCAGAATATTTTCCGGAGGAATAATCTTTTTAAACCTGTCTACTGTTGCCTGGAGGAAAGAGCGTCCGGTACCTAGAATATCTAAAAACTGCTTAGGACGTGCATTGCGGGAGACCGGCCAAAAACGACTTCCAACCCCTCCGGCCATTATAATACAATATCTATTTGTTCCCATAATTGTTCTGAAAAGTTTTACAAGTTACTAAATAAAAAGTAATCTGCAATAACTTTCACCACTCCGCTCTGAAGGCATCCGGGATAAATCTGAGACGCTCACCGTTTTGGAGAAACTCCACGGAAATAATGTCAAAAAAGAGTTCAAGATCTAATCTATGAGAGAGCGCATAATAAGAAGCTGCCTCTATAAGGTTCTTCTGTTTTGTCTCATCCACGGTAAGTGCAGGATCTATGATCGGTCTCTCCCTGCTTCTAACTTCAATAATATGAAGAACCGGGGTTGAAAGAAATTTCACCCCCGGAACATACAACTCTTTGCAGCTTTTTTCAGCCTCTTCAACTCTTTTTGGAAGCGGACCCACAGCGATAATATCAACCTCCAGATGGTTGTGGCGGTAGTTCCGTTCTACAATCTTAAAGCCTCTCTCCCTCAACCAACTGCAGGCAATAGCCTCAGCCTCCGCTCCCTTAAGGATTGAATTCACCTACTTCTTGCCCTTTCTAAATGTAAACAGGAGAGCACCCTTTGGAAGGTGATCTCCAACCTTTGCATTCACCTCTTTGATAACGCCGTCCATTGGAGCGTGAACAACGTTCATCATCTTCATAGCCTCATAAATCATAAGCTTCTCTCCCTTCTTCACCTTTTCTCCCGCCTTTACGAATATCTCGATGACGGAACCGGGGATGTGTGAGAGAACCTTGTAAGGATCCGGAGCCTGCCAGGTTTTGCGCTCCACAAACTTCCTGGTAAGGAATGTCTTATACTCCAAACCTCCCTCGGAGAAACGCATCTTCTTCTGGGAAGTCTGATTTGGAAGCACAACGGCATCCTGAGCCTCACCAATGGTGTGAAGTTCCTTCAAAACCTCCTCCTCATTAGGAGTAGCGGGAACTGTCTTCTCATTTTCAGACATATCTTTCTCCCTCCATTAAAACGGTGGAATGCCGTGTTTCTTCTTAGGAACGCCGGCATTCTTCTGTTGTGAAATATCCAAAGACTGGAGTATGAACTGACGGGTGTCTGCAGGATTGATTACAGAATCTATATAGCCCTTAGACGCTGCTACATAAGGATTTGCAAACTTCTCCTTGTACTCCTCAACTTTCTTCTTACGCATTGCCTCCGGATTCTCCGCCTCCATAATCTCCTTGCGGAAGATGATGTTGGCTGCACCCTGAGGACCCATAACTGCAATCTCTGCAGTAGGCCATGCAAATACGAAGTCTGCTCTCAGGTGACGGGAGTTCATTGCAATGTATCCTCCGCCGTAAGCCTTTCTCAAAATAACGGTAACCTTTGGCACGGTTGCCTCTGAGTAAGCGTAGAGAAGTTTTGCTCCGTGACGGATAACTCCGGCATGCTCCTGATCTACACCAGGGAGGTAGCCCGGCATATCCTCAAGTGTAACTATCGGGATATCAAAGGCATCGCAGAAGCGGATAAAGCGTGCGGCCTTGTCAGAAGAGTCGCAATCCAAAACTCCGGCAAGATAGAGCGGCTGGTTGGCAATGAATCCGACGGTCCTTCCACCTATTCTGCCGTATCCAATCACAATGTTCTTTGCCCAAAGTTCCTGAACCTCAAAGAATTCAGACTTATCTACAATAGCTCTTATGACGTTTCTTACATCATACGGTTCTGTAGGATCTGCAGGAACTATCTTTACAATATTGTACTTCTTAAGCGGCTCCTCGCTCTTCTTCAAAGTAGGCTTAACCTTGTTGTTTGCAGGAAGATAGGAGAGCAGTGTCTTAATCTGCTTAAAGCACTCGTCCTCGCTCTCTGCAAAGAAGTGGGCGTTACCGGTAGTCTCGCAGTGAACTCTTGCTCCTCCGAGTGACTCCATATCTATCTCCTCACCCAGAACGGATTTGATAACCTCCGGGCCGGTGATAAACATTTTGGATATCTTGTCTACCACAAAAACGTAGTCTGTAAGGGCCGGTGAATAAACTGCACCGCCGGCACATGGACCCAAAATGACTGAAATCTGTGGAATTACACCGCTGTTAAGGGTATTGCGGAAGAAGATTTCACCGTAACCTGCAAGAGAGTTCACACCCTCCTGAATTCTGGCTCCTCCGGAGTCATTGATACCAATCAAAGGAATACGCATTCTGAGGGCATAATCCATAATCTTGGTAATCTTGCGGGCGTGCATACTTCCCAGCGAGCCTCCCGCTACGGTAAAGTCCTGTGCGTATACGGCCACAGGATTGCCGTTAATCTTACCGGTTCCAATAACTACACCGTCTCCGGCAAGGTCTTTTTTCTCCATTCCGAACTCACGGGCATCATGCTGGATAAAGAGGTCATACTCATAGAATGTCCCCTCGTCCAGAAGTTTACGGATACGCTCTCTTGCCGGGAGTTTTCCCATTGCAATCTGCTTTGCTATGGCTTTGTCACCACCGCCCTGCTGAGCGTGTTCCGTTCTCTCTTGGAGTTCGGTAATCTTTTTAGTGAGTAAACTCATATAAAATAGGTTTTAGTCTTGTGGGCAAAGATACAAAAAAACATATTTATGCCTATTTAGAGAATTCCCCTATAAATTCTATCTTTGTGGATTGTGATTGGATTAATAATTAATAATTGAATATATGTCATATACTTTTGCGCAAAGACACATCGGACCAAGAGAGCAGGATATTAAGGCAATGCTTGAGGTGCTTGGTGTTAACTCAATGGAAGAACTTGTAAAACAGACCGTTCCTGAAAATATCCTTCTGAAGGAAGATCTTAAGATGGATGCCCCAATGGGAGAGAACCAATACCTTGCTCACCTTAAGGAGATGGTCTCCAAAAACAAGAATTTCCGTTCAATGATAGGATGCGGTTACTATGGAACCGGCGTTCTTTCGGTAATTATCCGCAACATTTTTGAAAACCCTTGTTGGTACACCTCTTACACTCCGTATCAGGCAGAGATTTCTCAGGGAAGATTGGAGGCGCTGCTCATTTTCCAGACCGTAATCAGTTCACTCACCGGCTTTGCACTCTCCAACTGCTCAATGTTGGATGATGCGCAGGCTGCCGCTGAGGCAATGAGAGTGATGTTCAACCTCAGAAGCAGGGATGCCGTTAAGGCAGGCAAGAATGTGCTCTTTGTAGATGACGAACTTTTCTCACAGGTTAAGAGCGTTCTTAAGACTCGCGCAGAAGGTCTTGGCATTAAGATAGTTATGGGTGAGTGGGATAAGTTTGAGGGTGATCCTAAGTGCTTTGGCGCTATGGTTCAGTACCCTGCAGCAGACGGACAGGTAAGAGACTACTCCGCTTTCTGTGCAAAGATGCACGAAGCGGGCTGCATGGTAACCGCTTACTGTGACATTCTCGCCCTTGCAGTTTTGAAGGAACCTGCAGCATGGGGAGCCGATATTGCAGTTGGAAGCACTCAGAGACTGGGTCTCCCGATGGGTTATGGCGGACCTACAGCGGGCTACCTCGCAACCAGGGAGGAGTACAAGAGAAGCGTGCCGGGCCGTATCATCGGTGTTACCGTAGACCGCCTGGGAAACAAGGCGGTAAGATTGGCCCTTCAGACAAGAGAGCAGCACATCAAGAGAGAGAAGGCAACTTCCAACGTCTGCACCGCCACTGCACTTATGGCTACAATGAGCGGAATGTATGCAGTTTACCACGGACCGGAGGGACTGAAATCCATCGCGGAGAATGGAGAAAAGTTTGCTCACAAAGTTGCGGGAAAACTGAAAGAGGTTGGATATGTTCTTTCAAATGAAGAGTTCTTTGACACTATAGAGATTAAAGGCAGAAGAGATTTGACAGGTGCTATGCAAAAGCTTGATGTTGATACCATTAAAGCAAAGGCACTTGAGGCCGGATTCAACTTCTATTATACAAAGTGCGGAAAAATCAGAATCAGCTTTGATGAATTGAGCAACAAGGCTGAGGCTCATAAGATTTTGGGAATCTTTGGAGTAGAGGTTAACTGCCAGTGCGGTTGCGGATGCGGCCAGGGTAGCGGTCACTGTCCGGTGGAGAGAAGATTTATGAAGAGAGAGACTCCTATTCTCACTCAAAAGGTATTCAACTCTTACCACAGCGAGAGTGCTATGATGCGCTTTATCAAGATGTTGGAGAGAAAGGACATCTCTCTGGCTCACTCAATGATTCCGCTGGGAAGCTGCACAATGAAACTCAACGCTGCCGTTGAGATGATGCCGCTCAGTTGGAGCGAACTTACCAACGTTCACCCGCTTGCTCCTAAGAATCAGGTAGATGGCTATATGCAGCTGATTCATGAACTGATGCAGGATCTGGAGACCATTACCGGTTTTGCTGCCTGCTCGCTTCAGCCAAACTCAGGTGCTGCCGGAGAATATGCAGGACTTACAACCATACGCCGTTTCTTTGAGGCTACAGGTCAGACAGATAGAAAGGTGATGATTATCCCTACATCTGCTCACGGAACAAACCCTGCATCTGCTGCAATGGCAGGCTTTGAGATTGTTCTGGTTGGCTGTGACGAGAAGGGAAACATCAACGTAGAAGAGTTGGTTCAGAAGGCAGAGCAGGCAGGAGAACGCCTTGCAGGTCTGATGATTACATACCCTTCTACTCACGGAGTATTTGAGGTTAAGATTAAGGAGATTATTGATGCAATTCATAAGTTTGGCGGAAAGGTATATATGGACGGAGCTAATATGAATGCACAGATTGGTCTTACAAATCCTGGAACAATAGGTGCGGATATCTGCCACCTCAACCTCCACAAATCATTCGCTATGCCTCACGGCGGCGGCGGTCCTGGAGTTGGCCCAATCTGCTCAACTGCAGAACTTGCACCTTATTTGCCGGGACATCCGGAAGAGAACTGTATTGCACACAGTTGCAGCATTGCAGAGGGTTGCAAGGGAACGGATGCAGTATCCGCTGCAGCCTTCGGAAATCCGCTGCTTCTCCCAATCACTCACGCTTACATAAAATTACTGGGTGCTGAGGGTCTCAAGGAGTCTAGCCAGGTTGCAATACTCAATGCCAACTATATTGCAGAGTCTCTAAAGAACGAGTATCCAACCGTTTACTCAGGTGCAACAGGAAGAGTTGCTCACGAGTGTCTGCTGGATTGCAGAGATTTCAAAGAGAAATTCGGCGTAGGTTCTACAGATATTGCAAAGAGATTGATGGACTTCGGATTCCATGCACCAACCCTCTCATTCCCTGTACATGAGACACTTATGGTTGAGCCTACGGAGAGTGAACCAAAGGAGGAGATGGACCGCTTCATTGAGGCAATGAAGACAATTAAGGCAGAGTGCCAAAAGATTGCGAGCGGAGAATTTGATGCAAAGGATAATCCTGTATGCTGTGCACCGCACCCTGCAGAGGAGTGCTGCTCAGACAATTGGAGCCATCCATACTCAAGAGAACTTGCCGCATATCCTCTTAAGTGGATAAGAGAGAACAAGTTCTGGCCTGCCGTATCACGCGTAGATGACGGTTACGGAGACCGCAACCTTGTTTGCAACTGTGACTAAGATGATTACAGAGAAGTCAAAACTTGCGGACGTCATTGCGTCCAACCCGCTGCTTGTCTCCGTTTTGGAGAGAATGAACGTAAAACTTGGCTTTCACGAGGCCACGGTGGAGCAGATATGCCACAGATACAAACTCTCCTCGCACCTCTTCACCAATATTTGCAACATTTTCTCCTCCAGCGAGTTTGAGCCTCAGGTAGATTTACTTACAGCTAAAGATCTGGAACACCTTGTAAACTACCTGAAGGTTTCTCACAAGTACTACTCAAAGAAAATCTTTAAGAGCCTGCACCTTAAGATTCATAAACTATTGGAGGGGAAAGACCCTAACAATCAGAAGATTCTGAACAAGTTCTATGATGATTATCAGGCGGAACTTATGCACCACTTTAACTTTGAAGAGGAGATTGTTTTTCCATATCTCCTCTCTCTGATTAAAGGAAAGAGTGACGGCAGCACCGCCTTTAAGGTTATGCAATTTACTGAAAACCATTCCGGTATAGAGGATAAACTTGCAGACCTTAGAAACATCATTCTTAAATATCTGCCGGAAGAGTATTCACAGTCTTTAAGATTTGACATACTCAAAGATATCATCTCAATTGAGAGTGACCTTACAAAACATACCATTATTGAGAGCAAGATTCTTGTTCCAATTATGATAAGGTTGGAGAAACAGAACAACAGAGTGTGATGAACGAGCTTGAGCGGACAACGGAGAACGAAGCTCTTTCAGAGAGAGAGAAGGAGGTTCTTGTGGAGGTGGCCAAAGGGCTTACCAACAAGGAGATAGCAGACCGTCTCAATATCTCCATCCACACCGTCATAACACACCGTAAGAACATCTCACACAAGACCGGCATCAACTCCATTGCAGGATTGACGGTCTATGTAATAATCAACAAACTGGCAGATATAAAAGATTTGCTTTAGTAATCCTCCCCGCGCTGCTCTGCACGTCTACGGTCTTTGTCTTTTATAGACTCTCTCTTGTCATACTCCTTCTTTCCCTTGGCAAGGGAGATATTGAGTTTGGCGTAGCCATTATCCGAGATGAAGAGACGGGTTGGAACTATGGTGAGTCCCTTCTCCTTTACTGCACGCTCCAACTTATTGAGTTCCTTGCGGTTAAGAAGTAGTTTGCGGTCTCTCTTAGGATCTTTCCTATTGAATGTAGCCCAGAAATATTCCGCCACATGCATATTTCTTACGTAGAGTTCTCCACGGTTGAAATAGCAATAGGTATCTGCAAGGGAGGCTTTGCCGGCACGGATAGATTTTATCTCGGTTCCTGCAAGCACCACCCCTGCCGTGTAGTTCTCCAGAAACTCGTAGTCAAACCCTGCACGGCGGTTGCGGATATCTATTTTAGCGGTACTCTTTTTCATACGCCTGCAAAAATATAGATTATTTCATTAAGTTTGTGTTTGAATGAAAACTCTCTTCAACATAGATTGGTGCAGTGCGGATATGCTTGTCATTATGGGACCTACAGCCTCCGGCAAGACCGCCTTTGCCGTAAATGTGGCAAGAGAGATTAACCACTGTTGCCAGGAGGGATTGCTTTCATATAGCGGATGTCACATTATATCAGCAGATTCCAGACAGGTCTACAGAGATATGAATATTGGAACCGGTAAGGATCTTTCAGAATACGAAGAGATTACATACCATCTGATAGATATAGCGGAGGCGGGGCAGAAGTACGACCTCTTCCAATACAAGAGAGATTTTCAAAAAGTTTATCGGGAGTTGAAAGAGAAAAATCTCTTTCCTATTCTCTGCGGGGGAAGCGGGCTCTACATTGAGGCGGTTTGCAAGGATTACGCTCTAAAAGAGGTTGCTCCCAACCGGGCACTGAGAGAGGAGTTGGAGCAAAAGAGCATGGAGAAGCTTATTGAGATGCTCACCTCCCTTAAGAGGGAACACGGGAGCAAGCCCCACAACAATACGGACTTTGACACAAAGAAGAGGGTTATCCGTGCCATTGAAATTGAGCTCTCCCAGGGGGCGGACAATGGGGGGCGGACAATGGAAGATGCAGAGTATGAGAAGATTGCTCCAAAGAGGATAAAATACCTGGCCCTGGCTCCGGATAGGGAAATTCGCAATAAAAGGATAGATGCAAGGCTGGAGACAAGGCTCTCTGAAGGTATGGTTGGGGAGGTAAAGGCGCTTCTGAACAGAGGTATTAAGGCGGAGGATCTGATTTACTACGGACTGGAGTATAAATTCATAACTCAATATTTGACGGGAGAAATCAGTTATGAGTATATGAAGGAGCACCTTGCTATAGCCATCCATCAGTTTGCAAAAAGGCAGATGACCTGGCTCAGAGGTATGGAAAGAAGAGGAATTAAAATAGAATGGATTAATATATGAAAAGGGTATCATTGATTAAGAGTTTACTGCTTTCCGCAGTTGTTTTAACCAGCGTAACTATTTGGGGACAAAAGGTTTCCGAGCTTAAGTTCTACAATGTTCAAGAACTTGTAGAGAAAGGAGATGCGGTGATGATAGGACAGGGAGAAAAGCCTACAGCAGACAGCTGTTACTACTACAGAATTCCAAACAGACTTAAGGGAATTGTGAGAAAAGAGCTCTGGGATTTGGGGTGTGACGGAGCTGGAATAGCTATCAGATTCTCTACGGATGCCACCTGTATTGGAGCCCGCTGGACCCTTACATATAACTTTGGAATGAGCCACATGGCATATACAGGCATTAAGGGAATGGATCTCTACGTGCTCAACAACCCAAAGAAAAAGGAGTGGAAGTTTGCAGGAACCGCCTTTCCTAACGGCAAAAACTCTGCAAACGTATTTGTGAGAAAGATGTATGGCGGGAAGAAGGAGTATATGATCTATCTGCCTCTATATGACGGAGTTGACAAGATGGAGATTGGTATAGATTCCGCTGCCACCATATTTCCTCCGCAGGGAGAACTGCTGCCGGGAAACAACGGATTGCCAATCCTATTCTACGGAACTTCCATAACACAAGGAGGTTGCGTTTCCCGTCCAGGAATGGCATACCCTGCAATCATAGAGAGAAAACTGGGTAAAGAGACCATCAATCTGGGCTTCTCCGGAAACGGCAGAATGGATGGAAATATGGCAGACTGGATTAAGACAATTCCGGTAAGCGCTTATGTGCTGGACTGCCTTCCAAACTGTACCTACAACACTACCAGAGACAGTTCAGACTACTTTATCGGTACCATTGCAGCAGCCAATCCGAATGTTCCCGTATACCTTGTCAACAACTTTGAATATCCTCAGCAGTTTATCCTTCCTGGTAACAATGATGATATGGTTAAAGAGAATAAACTTATACGAGATATTTATAAACGCCTGAAAACCAAGGGTGCAGAGTATACAGATCCGGTAACCGGAGAGCGCGTAAAGACGGGACCGCTTAAGAATCTGCACTTTATAGACGTATCAAAAAAGAGAGGTATAGGTAATGAAGATACCGTGGACGGCAACCATATGACGGACCTTGGCACCACAAACTTCTCAAAGAGACTTTTGAAGCACCTGAAATAGCCCTCAAAGACCTCTCAAAAACTCTACAAGCACTCTACAAAACCTCTATAAATACACCATAGACGGCGTACGTTCACATATTTAAACTCTACATGGGGTGAAAATATGACTCTATTCTTGTATATTTGTGTTCAGATAACAATGTAGAGTTACGCCATGGGGTTAAATGAAATTTTTTCCAGGAAATCAGATAGACTTGAAAAGTCTGTAAGCGGCTTGCTGGAGACCGTAGACGCTGCTTTAATAGTATTTAAAGAGGGTGTAAAGAACTATCTTTACGGTGACCAGGAGAGTTTTACGGAGAATTTAGGGAAGATGGCAACTCTGGAGAGCGACGCCTCCTCCAAAGCAAGAGAGATAGAGAACATGCTCTATTCCAGAGGTTACTTGATTCGTTCCAGAGGAGACATTATGCGTCTTTTGGAGAGACTGGACCACATCTTTGTGATTATCAGCACAGACCTTATCCAGTTTGAGATTGAGTCTCCTAGAATTCCTAATGAGCTTAAGCGTGAGTTTGTGAAACTCAGCGAGTTGGCTGCAATGGCCGCAGAGAATACAATCCCTGCAACCAGGGCCTATTTCACCTCCCCAAAGAGCGTATCTGAAACCACTGCCCAGGTCTATTTCTATGAGAAAGAGGCTGTTAAGGTGAGTCAGTCCATTAAGCGGACAGTATTCCACAATATGGATAACCTCAAACTCAGTGAGAAGTTCCACCTGCGTTACTTTGCCCTCCATATTGAAGATCTGGCAAAAGCTGCGGTAAAGGTGGCTGAGCAACTCTCTGTAATGACCATAAAAAGAGCCCTTTAATGGATACTACCCTCTTATATATTATCATCTCTTTGCTGCTTGCCGCCTCAGCTTTAATGCTGATGGACTATCCATATATAGGAGGCAGCGTGCTGGCTTCCGGAGCCGGAGAGAGAATATTTATAAGAGTAACAGCTCCCTTTTTATTGATAGCAGCAATGGTTCTCCCTTGCTTTTATCCCGAATATTTTACTCAGATGACAGAGGGGCTTCTCTCCCCTAAATCTGTAGCCAATATACTTCCTGTGGGAATGGCCACCGCCCTCTCCGCAGCAATTATGTGGAAACTGAGCCGTTTTGTTGCAGTTCCGTTTGCATTTATTGCAGCCATTGCTGGATTGGGACTGGCAAACGGAGATACAATAACTTTTAAGGAGTCTATGCCGTATATCCTCTCCTGGATTGCGGCTCCTTTATTCTGTGCCTTTATCTCCGCCACCTTCTATCTTCTCTTTGCTCTTATGCAGAGAGGCGGAAAGAATCACTTTGCAAAAACGGAGGCGAGAGTGCTCTCCCTCTCTACCATAGTTGCACTGCTGCTGATTCCTGCGGCTGGTCTGAATATCTCAATGATATTCACCTATTTGCCGTCTGAATATGGGAGCCTTACTCCGTATATTGCAGGTGGTGCGGTTATAGTTCTAATGCCGCTGGTTGCACGCAGCATAAACAGAGACAAGTGGGATATTGCAGATTATGAGCTGGATACAAACCCTCAGTCCATTCTGTCACTGATGATGGGACTTTTGGTTTGCTTTGCTCTCTTTAGCTCACCGCTTCCGCAGTACGTTGGATTGAGAGCAACTCCGCTTCCTGCAGGAACGCTATTCATTGCAGCACTTGCAGGCATAAGCATATTCAGCAAGAGAACGCTTACAGAGGGGCCGGAGATAATTAAGGGCATTATAACTACCTATCTTTCACCTATTTTGGCACTACTGTTATCTTTCTGCCTTGGAAAGATACTGGACAGAGAGATACTCGGAACCATAATAGTTTTAGGAATATTCCTTACCGTTGGCGGAGTTATGTTCTTTGTTCGCCGTCAGAACAAAAGCAACCTCAACAAACAAATATTGCGTTCTCAGCAGCAGCGCTACTATTCAACACAGAAATCTCTCTCCGCACTGGAGGTAAGAGCGGAGATGACGGAGAAAGATCTTCTCAACAAGCTGGAAAACAAGCGCAAAGAGCTGGTAGACTTTGCAATGGGAATAAGCGAGCAGAAGAACTATATGGAGAGCGTCTTTGACCAGTTGAAGATGGTGCGCTCAACAAAGGACGGAGCAGAGAAGGACGCACGCACAGAGGAGTTGCTTAAGTCTCTTCACGATAGAATGTACTTCACCAGAGAGATGAATGACTTCTACTCACGCAGCGAGGAGCTCCACAAAGACTTTAATATGAGGCTAATGGAGGCCTTCCCTCATCTGACGGAGAATGAGAGAAAACTTGCAACCCTCCTAAGACAAGGATTTTCAAGCAAATACATTGCCTCACTTATGAGCATTACACCAAAGAGCGTAGAAATAAACCGCTACAGATTGAGATCCAAGTTGGGACTCAGACGCAGCGACAACCTAATAACATTCATTAAATCAATTTAATACACTTAACCAAACAATTAATTACTATGCGAAAAACATTATTGCTGGCAATTACTTTACTGCTCACAGCCGGAGCGGTATTTGCCCAGGAAAACGTAAAACGCAACCAGTACGGAGTCGCAGTTAATTCAGATGTTCTGGATGTTGAGGCTCAGGACGGTATTACAGTGTTTGAGTCACAGAAGAGTGGCTACAAATTCTGGTTTGACGGACGTGCACAAGTTGACGGAGCCGTATTCTTTGGAAAGAACAGCAAAGATTACGACCAGATTGGCAACGGAGTAAGCATCCGCCGTGCTCGTTTCGCCGTTAAGGCACAGGTAACCAACAAGTGGTACGGAGAGTTTGATATGGATCTTGCTAACGGTCTTGTTGAACTTAAAGACGCTATTGTACGTTACACAGGTGTAAAGAATCTGGAACTCCAGGCCGGTAACTTTAAGGAGAACTTCTCTATGCAGCGTAACACCTCTTCACGTTATCTGATGTTCATGGAGAGACCTATGGTTACCTCAGCACTAGCTCCTTCACGTCACCTCGGAATCAACGCAAAATATGCAAACAAATGGTTCTGGGGTTCTATAGGCGCTTTCTCTCAGGAAGTTGCAGGCAGCGAGGAGTGGACAAACGTTGCAGACAACAACAAGGACTACGGCCGTGATGCAGGTTACTCCATCACTTCCAAGATTGTTTTCCGTCCTCTCTACAAGTTGCAGGACGCAAGCTTGCATATTGGCTTTGCAGCATCTTACCGCAGAGCTCTTACAAGCGTAGAGCCTAGTGCTTGGGGAATGTACCGCGCAAGTGCACGTAACTCCACAAGCATCAACCGTAAGAAATATCTTGATACTGACAACCTTCCTGGTTTTGACCACAACTGGCTCTGGACAGTTGAGTTGGCAGGTCACTGGCAGGGACTTCGTTATGAGATGGCTTGGATTGGTGATAACGTTCACTTTAAGAAGTCAGCTGCAGACCATGCAGTTAAGAACTTTGGCGGCGGATACATTCAGTCAAGCTACCTTCTCTGCGGTGGTTCACAGCGTTATGATGCTAACGGTGGCAAGTACACTAAGATAAGATACGGCCGCAAATGGGGAGATCTTGAGATTGCAGGTCGTTACGAGTATTGTGACCTCAACAGCAAGACCATCTACGGAGGTTCTGCAGAGGCCTACACAATCGGACTCAACTGGTGGATTTACAACAACGTAAAGTTTATGATTAACTACCAGCATAATAACAATGACAGATATGCAAACGGTAAGGGCAAGCTCCTCGTAGGTCACGATGCAGACGGCAAACCTACAAAGGACTACACTCAGGTTGTTGAGAAGAAGGGTAAGGCCGGTGTAGATTACAACATGCTCAGCGTTCGTATTGAGATTAACTTCTAAAAATGTCACGAATTATGAAAAAGTTTATAATAGCTGCATTTGCAATGGTATTTGCCTTCACATCTTGTGTTAAGGACGAAGTATATCCATTCCCGGCAATTTCAAATATTTCCAACACCATAGCTTACAACGAACTTGAAGATGTAACAGTTAATGCAACAGTTACCGCTTTCGTTACAGTTGATGAGGTTAATCTTGTTTACAAGGTTGGCGGCGGTGCTGCTCAGACAGTTAAGATGACCGGTGCTGCTAACGTTTACTCAGGCGTTATCCCTGCTCAGGCAATGGGTACTGTTGTTACCTACAACGTAGTAGCAAAGACCAAGGGTGGTACAACCACTTCTAATGAAGTATCTTACACAGTCGGTGTAATTCCTATTGACTTTACTCCTTTGAAACTCAATGAGCTCAACGGTAACGACAAGTTTATAGAAATTATCAACACCGGTAGTAAGGCTATCAACATTAAGGGCATAAAGATCTTCAAGGATACCAAGGATGTTTGGACAGGTCCTAACCGCGAACTCCCTGCAGGCGCATATCTTCTCCTTTACAGTGAGGATGTTGTAGTTCCTGGCGAAAAGCATGAGGGTTATGATCCAGAGCTCATATTCACTTCAGGTCTCTCCGCAAAGAAGGCCGTAAGGGTACAGCTTACAGATCCTGTTAAGAAGGATTTGGATGACTTCAACCTGGTAACCGTAGCTAAGACTGCTCCTGCATCTTACAGCCGCGTTCCGGACGGAACAGGTAAGTGGTACTACACATCAGCTACCCCTGGTGCTAAGAACACTAACGATACTTCAGACCCTGTAACCGGTCTTCAATAATTATTAACTTACTAAAACACAGAAATATGGGAGAATTAAAAATTGGAGAAATAAGCAAACCTCGTTTTGAGTTCCGCAGTTTCGGTCAGTGTTTCTGTAAGGCTCATAAAAGAATGGCACGCCTCTCTGCCCCTGTACCAGAGAAGGTTTGGGAGAGAGAGTCAGATGAGATTTACATTATCTCAAAGAAGAACGATATAAACAACACCAAGATTCGTGACGGCAAGATGGACATCAAGACATTTGTCCAGAACGTAGACGGATTGGAGCAGTGGAATCCTTTGATGAAGGGTGAATTCCCTATCAGCAAGGAAGTTCTTGAGAAAGAGGTATTTCCTGCTTTCATGGTAGAGATGCCTGCTCTTACAAAGGATACCTATACTTTTGACGAGTTTATCCAGATGGTAAAGGCTAATCCGGACCTTGCAGCAGTGCGCGTTCACAAGCAGCGCTTCGGTTATATGGTAAACGGTACAATATGCGAAGTTGGTAACGTTCTTATCAACGGTGCAAAGGTGGTTACCATCAACTCCGAGTCTACAGAGATTGAGGATATTAAGAAGACTATCAAAGACGTTGGTCTTGAGGGCGTTGAGAATATCAACTATCTGCAGGCAATCAAGCGTGTTATTGGAATGAGTGACAAACCTCTAGCAAACGAATAATATGGCACAGGAAATCGAACGCAAGTTTTTGGTAAAGGGCAACTTTAAAGATGCCGCTTTCAAAGCAACCCGTATCACACAGGGATACCTTTGCTCTATTCCAGAGAGAACCGTACGCGTGCGCGTAAAGGGAGAGAAGGGTTTCATCACCATTAAGGGTATTGGTTCCGACAGCGGAGCCAGCCGTTTTGAGTGGGAAAAAGAGATTCCTGTTGCTGAGGTTCAGGATCTTCTAAATATCTGCGAACCAGGTGTTATTGACAAGACCCGCTACCTTGTTAAGGTTGGAGAGCACACATTTGAGGTAGATGAGTTCTACGGAGACAATGACGGATTGGTTGTTGCCGAGGTTGAGCTCGGAAGCGAGAATGAGGCTTTTGACAAACCTGAGTGGCTGGGTGAGGAGGTAACCGGAGATGTGAAGTATTACAACTCCATGTTAATGAAAAACCCGTACAAGAACTGGAAGTAATGGATGTTCTTGATATGAACAACTACAAGATCGAGAAGCTGCCGAAGATGCAAAAATCCGGCTTTGAGCGGACTATGCAGCGCTTCGGCGGGCCTCTCGCCATCTTGGTGTTCATCCTCCTTTATTATGTTGTAAAAATTCCTTTCCTGGAGAATCTGGACACGGAGTCGCTCTCCGGAAGTGCACTCAAGCGTTTTAACGAACTCGGTCTGGTTCAGTTTATTAGGGCCAACTATGCAATGCTGGCCATCTTTGTGGCAGCCATAATCCTCTGGATTACCGAGGCTGTTCCAAACTACCTCACCTCACTGATCGTTATCCTGGGCATTGTGCTTACCGGAATTACCACGGACAAGACTGCGTACGCTCAGTTGGGTCACCCTGTAATGTGGCTGAACATACTCTCGTTCGTTCTCGCCTCAATGCTGGTTAAAACCCAGGTAGCCAAGCGTTTTGCTCTATGGTTCGTACTCAAGTTCGGAAAGAATGCCGGCGGAATCATATTCAGTTTCATCATCATCAATCTGGTGCTTTCTGCCTTTATCTCTGCAACTACTGCAAAGGCTGCCATTCTGCTCCCGATTATGATGGTAATCTGTGCAATATATGGCGCCACCGGAGGAGAGAAGAGAAACAACTTTGGACGTAACCTCATGTTACAGAACCTCTTCCAGATTAACCTGGGAGCCAACGCCTTCCTTACCGGTTCCGGAGCAACCCTGCTTGCAGGCTCACTCATTGCCGGTGCAATTGGCCTTGGTTCATTCAGTTATCAGGATTGGTTCAAGTGCGCCTTCCCTATGAGCGTGCTCCTTATCTTCATTGGTTGGTTTATTGGTACAAAAGTTATTTTCCCAATGAAGAAAGATGAGAAAAAGCCTCAGATTCCGGGAGGTATGGAGAGGTTGAAGACAGAGTTGGATGCTATGGGTAAGATGAAGGGAGAGGAGTTCAGAGCAATTGCAATTTTCCTCTGTGTGCTCATACTTTGGGCAACGGACAAACAGCACGGAATCAACCAGACAGCAGTGGCATTCATCGGAGCCGTTGTGGCTCTTATGCCAAAGATCGGCGTTGTCAAGTGGAATGACGTAGATATCCCTTGGCACCTGCTGCTCTTCTCCGCCGGCGCCTATACCCTCGGTGCGGGTCTGGATGCAACGGGACTTCCGGGCACTGCGGTAAATGCTGCCTTTGCATCTATCGGGATAACTGCAAGCACGCCGTATTGGGCTCTGTATATGATACTTACAAGCACCATGCTTTTAAGTGCCCTCATATTCCAAAGTAAGACCATGCAGACACTTATCTTTGTACCTATCGCTATAGGTGTTGCGCAGAGTTTCAACTATCCGGTTATGAGTTTGGCCTTCCCGATAGCGATGCTTGTAGGCCACGTATATGTGCTGCCATTTAACAGCAAGCCTGCGGCACTGCTCTATACCACAAACCAATACAGCTGGAGCGATACCTTTAAGTTCGGTATCACAATGATGTTTATCAGCTGGCTGGTAATTCTGCTTTGGGGACAGACCGTTCTGCATTGGTTCGGTTACACCCCGGGATTTTTCTAAAACATTAAAAACAACGGCATTATGACAATTGAATGGAATTTTATACTTAGAATCTTCATAGCTGGACTTCTAGGCGGATTAATAGGATTTGAAAGAGAGATGAGAGCAAAAGAGGCGGGTTTGAGAACTCACTTTGTTGTGGCTCTGGGCTCGGCACTTTTTATGGTTGTTTCTCAATACGCTTTTGGGGATACCACTTATGACAGAGCGCGTGTTGCTGCGCAGGTAGTTTCCGGTATCGGTTTCATAGGTGCCGGTGTTATTATCTTCCAGAAGAATGCGGTCCGCGGTATCACTACCGCGGCCGGTCTCTGGGTAGCTGCAGCCATTGGACTTACCTGTGGATCAGAGATGTACACGCTTGCGGTAGCAGCAACTCTTATTACGGTAATCTGCCTGGAGGCAATGCATTTCATCACCCGCAACGTAGGTGAGAAGAACCTTACCATTACGCTCCTTTCAGAGAGCCAGGAGGATCTTACAAAACTTATCTCTATCATAAAAGAGATGAAACTTGGAGATACAATTCAGAACGTATCAATATCAAGTAACTCCTCCACCTTTGAGCTTCATGTAAAACAAAAAGATTACCTGCGAATTGCAGATAATCTTATTGATAAAACCAAAGGACTTAAAGTAGAAATCTCTTAGTCCAATATTGCTTTAATGCCCGGAAGAACCTTGCCTTCAAGGTATTCCAGCATTGCTCCACCACCGGTGGAGACGTAGCTTACTTTGTCTGCATAACCCATCTGGTTAACTGCGGCAACGGAGTCGCCTCCACCAACCAGGGTGAAGCAACCCTTCTCCTGAGTAGCCTTTGCAAGAGTCTTTGCAATCTCAAGAGTACCTACAGCAAATGACGGCATCTCGAACACACCTATAGGACCGTTCCAAAGAACTGTCTTTGAGTTCATTATTACGCCATCAATCTCTGCAAGGAACTCTGCGCTGCAGTCCATTCCTTCCCAACCGTCCGGAATCTGATCAATTGGGCAAACCTGCTTGTTGGCATCGTTCTCAAACTTATCCGCACAAACAACGCTCTTAGGGATATAGATCTTAACTCCCTTATCCTCAGCGGCCTTGAGAATATTCAAAGCAACCTGCATCTGGTCATCCTCACAGATGGAGTTACCAATCTTTCCACCCTTTGCCTTAACGAAGGTAAATGCCATACCTCCTCCAATTACCATATTGTCAACCTTTTCTACAAGGTTCTGAAGAATACCTATCTTGGATGACACCTTAGAACCGCCAATGATTGCGGTAACAGGATGTTGCGGATCCTTAACAACTTTATCAATAGCCTTAATCTCTCCCTCCATAATGTAACCGAACATCTTATCATTAGGGAAGTAGCTTGCTATCAGAGCTGTAGAAGCGTGTGCACGGTGTGCTGTTCCGAATGCGTCATTGATGTAGCAATCTGCGTAAGAAGCAAGATGCTTTGTAAACTCCTTCTGACTCTCCTTAACCTTTGCCTTTGCAGCCTTCTTCTCTTCTTCTGAAGCATCCTCAGCAAGTCCTCTCGGTTTTCCCTCCTCCTCAGCATAGAAACGGAGATTCTCCAAAAGAAGAACTTCACCCATCTTCAGATCTTTTGCCATCTGGTCTGCCTTCATGCAATCCGGGCAGAAGAGAACCTTTACGCCCAGCAGCTCTTCTACCTTGTAAATGATATGTTTAAGAGAGAACTTCTCATCCACTCCCTTTGGTCTTCCAAGGTGAGACATAAGAATGATGGCTCCGCCGCCATCCAAAACCTTCTTAATTGTAGGAACCGCTGCACGGATTCTTGTAGCATCCGTAACTTTAAAATCCTTATCCAACGGAACGTTGAAATCTACTCTGGCAATAACTTTCTTGCCCTCAAAGTTGTAAGTGTCAATAAACTTCTGCATAATTCTTTTACCAATTTGGACGCGCAAAAATAATAATTTTATTGATTTACCATTCTGGCAAATACGCTGAGCGGTATCACCTTACCAAAGCTGTCCTTAAGGGCCAGCTCTCCACACTCAAAGGCCGGTTGGGCGGAACCCTCTGTTTTTGAAGCATTTGAAGGAAGCGCATTAAACGCCTTCTTCAGAATGGTCTCTGCAAGCAGTGCGGAATAACCGTTGGAATAGAGATTCAAAACCACAAAGGAATGTTCTTTTGCCACAATCTTTGAACACTCCGTAAGCATCTCAAAGAGAAGCTCATCCAACTTCCAGCGCTCTCCGTCCGGACCGTGTCCGTAAGCCGGAGGATCCAGAATGAGACCGTTGTAATTGTTACCCCTTCTGATTTCACGCTTTACAAACTTAAGCGCGTCATCTATAATCCAGCGAATGTTCTCCAGGTTGCTGAGTGTCATATTCTCTTTTGCCCAGTTTACAACCTGTTTTACGGAATCTACGTGCGTCACCTCCGCACCTGCGCAACGTGCTGCAAGTGAGGCTGCTCCCGTGTAAGCAAAGAGGTTCAGAACCTTGAACGGCTTTGCCTCTGCGCCATCCGGCTGCTGCCTATCCTGTTTCATTTTCAGCGTGCGGACAGTATCATAAATCCAATCCCAGTTGGAGGCCTGCTCCGGAAATACGCCAACGTGTTTAAAAGAGGTGAGTCCAAGGCGGAGTTTTATGTAAAGCCCATTGTTTGAGAACCTTCCGTGGCGCATCTGGCTCCATTCTGCGGCCTGTCTCTCCTTACCCTTGTACTCAATTGTCCATCCCTCAGGCATCTTTTTGAGCATCTCCCAGGTTCCCACATCCTCCTTTCCCGCCTTGCCGAATCCTGCACCCGGATGGAATACGGTGTGAGCCATTTCTCTCCACTTAGCCTCAGACAAGCTCTTAGTCCAAAGCGCTTTAGGCTCAGGACGCGAGAGTATGAAGGAGCCGAATCTCTCCAACTTGTAACCCTCCCCCGAGTCTATGATTTCATAATCTTTCCAACCGGAAGGGGACTCTATTGATATGTTATGATTCTCTCTCTCCATCACTTGTTTTCCTGGCGTAAAAGAGGCTTTTTAGCTATATAACTCCAGATTATGATAACAACACCCGCTACCACAAAAGGAATACTTAAAAGCTGTCCGTTATTGAGCGCTCTGCCGGCACTCATTGCAACCGCATCACTTCCCTCCTGAGGAAGTTTGAAGTACTCAATGAGGAATCTCGCTCCAAAGAGAAGGACCAGAAAGAGGCCGAACAAAAAGCCGCGGTAGAGCGGTTTGTTTGGCTCGGATTCCCTCTTCTTGTAGTAGAGAACCAGCATTATGATTCCTATCAGAAGATATGAGAGAGCCTCATAAAGCTGGGTAGGATGATGCGCCGCAGTCTGGCCGTCCCTGACAAAAATAAAACCCCATGGAACGGTAGTCTCAAAGCCGTAAATCTCTGAGTTCATGAGATTTCCCAGGCGGATAGCCATACCGGCAAAAGGTATTGCTATAGCCAGACGGTCTACAATCCAGATGTAATCAATGTTGTACTTCTTGCCATATTTGTGAACATACCACCAAACTCCGAAGAGAATTGCAATTGCACCTCCGTGGCTGGCAAGTCCGCCGTGCCAAACCTTCAGAATCTCACCCGGATTGGCAAGGTAGAAATCCAGATCATAGAAGAGAACGTGTCCCAGTCTGGCACCCACCAAAGCACAGATCAAAAGCATATAAAGCATTGGATCCAGGAGTTTTGCAGGCATTCCCTCTCTCTTGTAGAATTTTGAGAAGAGCCAGTAGCCAAAGATAAAGCCGCTCACAAAGAGAAGGCCGTACCACCTTACCTGGAAGTTTCCAATGGAAAAGATGTAGGGACTTACGTCCCATTTCACGTATAATATGCTTTGAAGTAGTGCTGTCATAACGGAGTCTATTTAAGAACCTTAAGCTCTTTTGCTATCTTGGTGAAGGCGGCAACTGCCTTGTCCAACTGTTTCTTTGAGTGGCCTGCGGAAACCTGAACGCGGATTCTTGCAAGATCCTTAGGCACAACAGGATAGTAGAAGCCGACAACATAGATTCCCTCATCCAGAAGTTTTGCAGCCATCTGCTGTGAAAGTTTTGCATCATAGAGCATTACGGCGCAGATTGCACTCTGGGTAGGTTTGATGTCAAAGCCCGCCTTTTTCATCTTATCCACAAAGTATGCTGTGTTGGCGTGGAGCTTGTCCTGCAGTTTGTTGGTCTGGCTCATCATATTGAACATCTCAATACCTGCAGCAGCCACCATCGGAGGGATGGAGTTGGAGAAGAGGTAAGGGCGTGAGCGCTGTCTTAACATCGCGATAATCTCCTTCTTACCTGTTGTAAATCCGCCCACTGCACCGCCGAATGATTTGCCCAGTGTGCCGGTAAGAATCTCTATCTTGCCTCTGAGCTTGTAAAGCTCTGTTGTACCTCTTCCTGTCTTGCCTACAACTCCCGCAGAGTGAGACTCATCCACCATTACCATAGCGTTGTACTTCTTTGCAAGGGCGTAGATTTTATCTACAGGGGCAACGTTGCCGTCCATTGAGAATACGCCGTCCGTAACAATTATTCTGTAGCGCTGTTTCTGAGCCTTCTTAAGGCACTCCTCCAGCTCCTTCATATCTGCGTTTGCATATCTGTAACGAACAGCTTTGCAGAGTCTTACACCGTCTATGATGGAAGCGTGGTTGAGCGCGTCAGATATAATTGCATCCTCCTCGTTAAAGAGCGGCTCAAATACTCCGCCGTTGGCGTCAAAGCAGGAGGTGTAAAGGATTGTATCCTCTGTGCCGAAGAACTCGGAGATTTTCTTCTCCAACTCCTTCTGCAGATCTCCGGTTCCGCAGATGAATCTTACGGAACTCATTCCGTAACCTCTTGTATCCAAAGCCTTTTTAGCGGCCTTAATAAGGCGTGGATTGTCTGACAGACCAAGGTAGTTGTTGGCACAGAAGTTCAGAACCTCTTTTCCGCCTGCAACTTTAATGTCCGCTCTCTGAGGGGAGACAATAACTCTCTCCTCTTTGTACAGGCCGGCCTTTTTAATAGAGCCCAGCTCTGTTTTCAGGTATGATTGAAAATCTTTATACATATTGATTTGTTTTTGAGTTTCCGTTTGGCTTTAACAAAAATACGATTTCTGAAAAATAAATGCTAATTTAGCAACCTGATAATTAAAGTTTTTTTCATTTAAAGTCACTGATATGGAGATTACGGTTGTTGATTCCAATTTCAAAGAGGTTGTTCTTGAGAGCAAACTTCCCGTTATGGTAGATTTTTGGGCTACATGGTGCGGTCCTTGCCGCATGATTGCCCCAATAGTAGAACAGCTTGCTGCCGAGTATGAAGGACGTGCAGTAATTGCAAAGTGCAACGTAGAGGAGGCAGAAGAGGCCCCTGTAAACTACGGCATCAGAAACATCCCTACCCTTCTCTTCTTCAAAGATGGAGAGTTGAAGGATAAGATGGTGGGCTCCAATACAAAAGAGGCCATCGAGGAGAAGTTAAAAGCATTACTATAAACTAAACATATTATGAAAAGATTTTTAGCAATAGCACTTATTGCAGCTTTTGCAATTGCTGGAACTGCAAATGTTGCCAAGGCACAGTTTGGTATCAAGGGCGGTATCTATACCACCTCCCTTTCAAAGGTCAACAAGGATTTTAAGGTTAAGGATAACATTGGTTACCAGGCCGGTATCCTCTACAGCCACCATGTTACTCCGGGCTTTGTAATTCAGCCTGAGTTGCTCTTCATCAACAGAACAGCAACCATTGCTCCTAAAGAGAGCATTCCGGGTGCTACCAATGAGAAAATTGAACTGCAGTATCTCCAGGTTCCTCTCAGCATCCAGTACGGATTCAATCTGGTTGTGGTAAGGCCTTATGTTCAAGCTGTTCCATACATCAGCTACGCCATTGGAAAGAACCATAACGCAGGTGCTTGGGATGATCTCAACAGATTCACCGGCGGCGTTGGTCTTGGATTCGGAGCAGATCTTTGGAAGTTCCAGTTCAACGTAAGATACAACTGGGATATCTCAAAGGTAGGTGAAGGTGAAAAGGGTACATACAATCAGTGGAAGACTTCCAAGCAGAAGGGTCTGGAGGTTTCACTCGCCTTCATATTCTAAAGAGAAATGACAGATATTGAGGGGGTAAGAGCCTTTCTGGGGGATGATGTAGACCGCTATCGCGGAGTACTCTATGAAGCTCTCAAGACGGACCGTTCTTACCTTGACAGGGTCAACAAGTATATACTCGGCAACAGGGGAAAGGAGATGAGACCTCTCCTCTCCCTGTTGGTGGGTAGATGCTGCGGAAATCTTACAGAGGAGAGTTTCCGCTGTGCAGCCGCTTCCGAAATGCTCCACACCGCAACTCTTCTTCACGATGATGTTGTAGACCAGGCTACCAAAAGAAGAAACGCTCCAACCGTAGGAGCTCTTTTTACCCCTTATGTTGCCGTTCTTACCGGTGATTATTGGCTTAGCTGCGTGCTGGCCGTTATTTCGGTACAATGTGACAGAAAGATAATTACGCTCTTTACAGACGCCACAAAAAAACTGAGTGAGGGAGAACTGCTTCAGATAGATAAGGCGGATAAAATGGATACCACTGAGGAGGATTATTTTATCATCATCTACGGTAAGACGGCCGCTCTTTTTGAAGCAACCGTAAAGTCTGCCGCTTACGCCGTTAATGCTCCTCAACATGTTCTAGACGGAGTGGGTATGTTTGCTAAATATCTCGGACTCGCTTTCCAAATCAGAGATGATATCTTTGATTACTCTCCATCTATGGAGACCGGGAAGAACTTTGGTATTGACCTGAAGGAGAGAAAGATAACGCTGCCTCTTCTGGGCGCATTCAAAAACGCTCCCCAAAAGAGAGCGGAGATTATCTCCAAGATTAAAGAACTCTCAGAGAAGAGTTGCACTCCGGAAAGAGAGAAAGAGATAGTAGATGAGGTCTTTGCCTTTGTTAATGAAAACAAGGGAGTAGAGTATGCGCAAGAGGCTGCAAATCACTATCTTACTATGGGTATACGAGGATTGGACGTACTGCCTGATTCTTCGGCTAAAAAGACGCTTATTGAGTTTGCAGAATTCGTCTGCAGACGGAAAAAATAATTTTTACAAATACCGGTATTAGAGAATCATCAAAATCAAACGCAGGATTATGAAGCTGCGGGTGGTTCTCTCCTGCACCTACGTCAAAAAAGGAGGATTGGGTGCTCATCTTTGTAAAGTGCACAAAATCATCACTTCCGTGGGTTCCCTCATAATCTTTCTCAGTGGCGTAACCCTCCTCCTTTGCAACCTCTTCTATCATCTGAGTAAGTTCTTTGCTATTTACGGTTGCGGGAAAATGGTCTGTGTAAGAGATATTTACAGCAAGAGAATTTTCTTGCGCCAGTTTTTGGGCCGCTTCTTCTATCTGAGAAACAAGAGATTGCAAGCCTTTGTCCGTCTGGCTTCTTGTAGTAAGAGCAACATATCCCTCACCCGGAGTAATGCCGTAATCTTCACTTCCAATGTTGACGTTTACAATGGTGGAGTAGGAGAATATTTTATCAAGAGAGAGAACTCTCTCAATAAGACGCATTATTGCAACAGTCGGATTCAGAGCCAGTTGCGGGTCACACGCATGAGAAGGTTTTCCTATGAACTCTATCTTCATTCCCGTGGAGGCCCAGGCGTAACACTCCGGATAGAGAACTACGCTCTTATATTTTTTGCCCGGCCAGTTGTGAAACGCAATAGCATAATCATAGTGCACCCCCCTCATTTTTAACTCCTCAGCCATACGGGCAGCGCCCCTTCCTGTCTCCTCTTCCGGCTGGAAGAGAAGGGTTATCTCACCCTCTCCTAAAAGGCTGCGGTTAAGAGAGATAGCACGTGCAACAGCGCAGAGAACCGCCATATGTCCGTCATGACCGCAGGAGTGGGCCGCCCCCTCTTTTTGAGAAGAGTATTTAGCCCCGCTTTGCTCTCTTATCGGAAGGGCATCCAGTTCACATCTTAGAAGAATCCTTGGACCGCTCTCTCCCCCTTTGAAGGTTGCAACAACACCATTGCCGCCCACATTATTTTCCAGTGTATCAGGATTGCAATCTCTTAAAAACGAGCATACTATCTCCGCCGTCTCCTTTTCATCACCTGATAGGCAGGGACGGCTGTGAATCTTATGACGCAGCTCTGTAATCTCATTAAGATATTTGTTGATCTCTTCCATACTATCTGATTCTTCCTAAGATACGTCCTTCATTCTCTTTGCCCAGCCAGTAATCTGAATCCCACCGAGGTTCCTTGATTGGCTCGTTATTGCTTATCTGAAATGAGAGATAAGTTATTGGAAGACCCATCTTCAAAAAGTATTGTTCGTAAAAAGTCTGAACGGTTGTAAGTTCTTTTGGAAATGGTTGAGCTGTACTCTCCGCCTCCTTATAAACATCAGTACTGCAGCAGATTATTTTGAGATTATTCTGCTCCGCTAAAGCCTTTGTATACTCGTGCAGATAACGACTGTCCGTCTTAAGATGAATCACTCCGCCCGGCTTTAGGAACTTACGGTAGCGCTCCAAAAACATAGAGCCGGAGAGTCTTTTGCGTGGAGAACGCAGCTGCGGATCTGCAAAGGTTATCCAAATCTCACTCACCTCATCCTTTCCGTAAATCCACTCAATGAAATCTATGTTTGTGCGCAGAAATCTCACATTCTTTATTCCGCTCTCTTCCACCTCTTTAGCCCCTTTCCAAAGACGGGCACCCTTAATGTCCATACCAATGAAGTTCCTGTTGGGAAAGAGTTTGGCCAGAGAGAGAGTATACTCACCCTTTCCGCAACCGAGTTCCAGGGTGATAGGATTTGTATTCTTAAACTCCTCACTCTGCCACTTCCCTTTAAGACGGAAATCTTTGCGGAAAAGCTCCTCCATTTTTGGTTGAAGAAGGCAGGCAAAGGTCTCGTTCTGACGGAATTTCTCTAATTTATTTACTGTGCTCATCTCTTTTAAGGTGTTGCCTTACAGCTTATTCCTACGCCCCTCAGTCTCTCGTATTTTAAAAAGTCTCCTCTTGGACGGGTAAGTTCTATCTTCCAAATTCCCTCCTCATTAGGATTGACGGATGTAAGATAGGGCCACTGGAACTGAATAATTTTTCCCTCTCTTTTACTCTTAATCTCCTGCGAGTTGAAGGGAAGAGAGAGAGTATCCCGCTTCTCTGCTCCGCTCGGAGAAATCATCTTGATAAAAAGAGAAAAGGAACCCTCTTTCATCATCTGCATCTTCTCAAACTCTCTGAAGGAGGCGGAGATGTAGATGTTCTTTCCCTCATCACTTTTTCTTAAGTCCAACTCCAAGTTCAGGGTATCTTCCGGCTGCCAGCCGTCACCCTGCAGACTCTTGAAACAGAAGTGCTTAAGAGGCTCGCGGCAACCTGCCGCAAGAAAGATAAAAAGGAAAGATAATATCAGAGCGTTGCGCCTGGAGATCATTTTGATCTTTTTTGCTTAAAGCGTTGACGGTTGTTATTCTTCTTACGTTTAACCTCGTCAAATCTGGTGATGCTGTCCTCTCCGGCCGCACTCTTAAAATCAATAACCTTCTCCTTAGGCTCCTTTGCAATGGAGGAGGCCTTCTTTCCCTCACGGTTCAGAGAGAGAATTTCATTCACCTTATCTACCTTGAGAGGATAAGCGTCATCTCCCTCCTTATCCAGATATGAGAACCACATAACACCCCTTAAGACATCCGTTTTCACAACATTAACGTCTCCGTCTTCCAGGTGGAGCGGCTCGTTAATCTGAGGCAGTTTCTCTTTTGCATCTATGTAAACGGGAGCCTCATAGTTTATGCAGCATTTGAGTTTTCCGCACTGTCCGGCAAGTTTCTGAGGGTTCAAAGAGAGATCCTGGCATCTTGCCGCCGCTGTAGTAATAGACTGGAAATCATTTATATACCTTGAGCAGCATAGAGCCTGACCGCAGACTCCTATTCCGCCAATAAGACCCGCCTCCTGGCGCGCGCCAATCTGACGCATCTCCACGCGAATATGAAACTCCTCTGCAAAATCTTTAATCAACTGGCGGAAATCCACTCTGCCGTCTGCAATGTAATAGAAGATTGCCTTGGTTCCATCTCCCTGGAACTCAACGTCTCCAATCTTCATCTCAAGACCCAGGTTTGCCGCCAGAACACGGCTGCGGATCATTGTCTGATGCTCTCTTGCAATTGCCTCCTGCCATTTTTGAATATCCGCCGGACGCGCCTTGCGGTAAATCCTCTTGAACTCGTAAGACTTATGCTCAATGTTGTTTCTCTTAAGCTGGTGGGCAATAACAGCACCTGCAAGTGTAATTATACCAACGTCATAACCGTTCTGAGCCTCAGTAACCACAATATCTCCCTCTCTTAAAACCAGTTGAGAATCATTGATATATATACCTTTGTGAGTGTTTTTGAAACGCACCTCAAAGAGGTTCTCCATCTCCTCGTTCGGTATTCCCTGGAGCCAGTCAAAGACAGCTCTCTTGCAGCAACCCATATTGTATCTCGGACAAGTGGAACCGTCCGCTTTTGTAGTTACTTCACAACCACGGTGACAATCATATGTCAGTTTTTCTGCATCCATTATATTATATTTATGTAGAGCGCATTGCACAAGTCACAGAAGATAAATTTTGCATTCACGTTTCTCTCTATGCACTCTATTGAATTGTTAAAAATATCATATCCTTTCTGGAAGAAATCCTCCTTCAGTCTCTCAGACAAAGTTCTCATCTGCTCAATATGAGTTGGAGAAGAGTAGGAGATATTCTCCTGTCCCATCTTTATCATATACATTGTACGCAGACTCTTTAAGGCGTTGCGGCAGAAGAGTTTCTGCTCCTCCTTGCCTTTCTTTGCAATCTCCTGTCCCAGAGCTAGTAAGCCGGTCAGATCTCTCTCATCTACCAAGCGGAAGAGTGAAATGAAATCTTCAAAATCCTCCCTCTCCTGCTGGCTCTCTTCTATCATCTCCATAGCCCTTCCAAAGCTTCCCTGAGCACATACCGCCCACTTAAGCGCCTCCTCAGAACTCATCTTATATTTTTTCTGGATGGCCTCCTTAAGATCTTCCTTCTCAATAGGAGGAACCTCTATGAGCCTGCAGCGGGAGCGGATGGTCTTTATAATCTTCTCTGGATCAGTGGTGATAAGGAAGAAGAAGGTATCCTCCGTAGGTTCCTCAATGCTCTTTAAAAGTTTATTGGCCGCCTCCAGATTCATCCTCTCCGGGTAGAGAATCAGCACCACTTTACTTCCCCCTTCGTATGCTGTAAAGTTCAGTCTGTCTATAAGCCAGGAGGCCTCATTTACTCCTATAAGTCCCATCTTATTCTCCAGACCCATCTCTCTATATAGGTCTTGCTCAGAGAAATAGGGGTTTTCATCCACAATCTTGCGGAAGATTTCATAGTACATATCCATTGGAGCCTTCTTTCCCTTATCCACCAAAGGAGTGGTATTTATCGGGAAGAGAAAGTGGAAATCCGGATGGGCCAGGTTTCTGATTTTTATGCAGGAGGAGCAAACTTGGCAGGCATCTTCTGTTGGGAGAGACTGCGGCTCGTCTCCAAAGAGTCCCTTTACAACCCAGGTATCATCTCCGCTGGCAAGGGCGCGCCTTGTCTTGCAGAAGATAAACTGCGTAAGTGCAAGAACCAGAGGCAGTGCCCCACATCCGCTCTGCTCTGAAAAGAGAAGTGCGTGCGGCATTTTGACCCCCTGAACCATCTTCTTGAGGGATTCCTTAAGCTCTTTATGACCTGCTACTTCTGAAAAAATCATAACCGTACAAAATTACGAAAAATCAGAGAGCTTTAATAACCATTTCACAATTGGCGCAATCGAACTCCAAAGCCAGACGGTTTTTGCCGTTTAAAAGATAGAGTTTGCCTCCGTCATTAGGGCAGAGTCCCAACTGATGACGAATGCAATATTTTGTCCTCATAAGAAGCGCTCCCTTTGGCTGTTCCAATTCAAAAGCGGGCGCCGGAGAGACTATTCCGAGTTCTTTGTAGAGGCTGCAGGAGAGGCTGTTAGAGCAGTTTAACAGATAGTTTGAAGGGGCACTATTTCTCCACCCTTCCGCCGCTGCAGCCACCTCTTTTTCCAAAGGAGTCCCCTTAATTTTGACGGTACGCTCTTCATCGTGATGAGCAATAATCTCTTTGTTTAACTCCTCCGCCAGAGAATTTCTTATTGCATTGAGAGCGGAGGTTTTATAGAAGCGCAACTCCCCCTCAATTTTTCTCACCGTAAACTTAAAGTGAAGGGCACTTTTACCCATCTGCCCCCTTATTATCTCTTCCGCCTTCTCCCTGTTTTGCGGTGTATCTCCCTCAATATCAAAAAAGAGCGGCTCTTTTAAAAACTCACAAAAGATGGAAATTCCCTTTGGAGAGAGAGATAAATCCACGGGGATATTGATAATCCTTTTCACCGGTTTTTCCAACTCCTTTTCAAAGAGGGCGTCATAGTTGCGGTAGATTTTATCTCCCCTCTGTATCTCTGAGCTTTTGGTAAAGAGCTCAACAGAAGCTCCGCTGCAACTGCTTGCACGCTGTCCCAATATCTCTCCCCTCTTTGAAATAAAGCAGAGGCCGTCTCCGTTGTTAATCCTCTTATCTCCTTTATATGAGAAGGTTACAAAACCCTTTGCGTTTGTCTTTACACTCTCCACCTCCCCGATATATTCACCTTTTGCTTTGGCTGCAGCACCGCTTGCCCAATCTCCTCTTCTGCCCTCAATGTTAAAAGTCGTATATCCTCTGGTAAAAGTCTTGCCACTGTCCGGAGTGAAAGGAGCTATGCTATATCCCAAAGAGGATCGGCAAATCTGAACGCCCGCACATTTTTTCTTATCTAACAAAGAGTTAAGAGCGTTATCATACTTTTTAACAATATTTTTAACATAAGAAGCGCTCTTTAGACGCCCCTCAATCTTAAATGAGGTCACACCGGCATCTATCAGTGCCTCAAGGTTTTCAGACTGGTCCATATCCTTGAGTGAAAGCAGCGGAAAATCCTTTACCAGCACCTCACCCTTCTCGTTAACCAGGGTATAATTTGCACGGCAAGGCTGGGCGCACTCTCCTCGGTTGGCGCTTCTTCCTGTAAGGTATTGAGAGAGGTAGCACTGCCCGCTGTAGCAGACGCAGAGCGCCCCGTGAACAAAAGTTTCAAGTTGGCAACTCGTAGCGCGGCGAATCTCCCCTATCTGCTTAAGGGAGAGTTCTCTTGCAAGAATCAGTCTCTCAAAACCCAATGATTCCAAAAGGGCTGCCTTCTCAGGAGTACGTATGTCTGTCTGGGTTGAGGCAAAGAGGGGAATAGGAGGACGGTTCATCTTTAAGATTCCAAGATCCTGAACAATTAGGGCGTCCACCCCCGCCTCGTAAGCTCTCCACATAAAATCTTCCGCCTCTTTTATCTCGCTGTCATAGAGTATAGTGTTGAGAGTCAGATAGATTTTTGCCCTGTACTTATGGGCGTAAGAGCAGAGTTTTTTAATATCGTCAAAACTGTTGCCGGCCTGAGAGCGAGCACCATATTTTGGAGCGGCAATATAAACGGAATCGGCACCGCAGTCTATAGCCGCAGTACCGATTTCCAAATCTCTAGCCGGAGCCAGCAGTTCAACTTCAAGCATTAGCAACCAAGATTCTTAATCTTTGCCTTTGCAGTAGGACCGAACTTGCCGTCATTCTGAATCTTCTTGTAGAAAGCACAAGCCTGACCCTTGTTACCGGCCTTCTCATAGCAAGATGCAATGATGTAGGTTGTCTGAGGAGAAGAAGGAGCGTTCTTGAGGTGATTTGCAGCCTTAGCCCAACTGCTTGATTTGTAAGCGGCCATACCTGCAATCTGGCTTGCTGAAGGGTTAGGTCCCATAGCCAGAGCCCTCTCTGCCAATGAGATGGCATCCTTAAGTTTGTTCTCCTTCAAAGCCTTGTTTGCATTAGATACAAACATCTGACTCATAGCGGCATTAGCCTTCTCGTTTCCGAGTTCACCGGCCTTCTTGTAAGCAGCCTCGGCAGCATCAAGATTACCTGCCTTCTCGTTAGCCATTGCAAGATAGAGGAATGCGTTTGAGTTCCCAGGATTCTTCTCCGTAGCCTTCTCAAAGAGGGCTGCTGCGCCTGCAAAATCACCTGCATTCAGAGCATCTGCACCCTGCTGCAAAGGGAGTTTTGCAAGATTATCCTCAGCACTCTTTGCAAGAGCATCCTTTCCATACTCCTTTGCTGCTGCAAGTGCACTGTTATAGGTCTCTTCTGCCTTTGCATAATCCTTAGCGGCAACATATTTGCCTGCTGCAGAGAGAAGGATCTTAGGAATCATATCCTTGCAACCCTCAACCATTTCAATTCCCTCATCTCCAGCCTCTTTAGCAATACTGAGAGCCTCTTTGAAGCCCGCTACCGCCTCCATTTCATTTCCAGCCTGGTATGCCTCGGTGGCCTTCTGGTAAACCTCGCCGGCCTTGGTCATATCCTGAGCAAAAGCGCTTCCAGCAAACAGAACGATTGCTGCAACTAAAAAAAGTTTTGTGATCCTTTTCATCTGTATAAAGTTTTTAAAGTTTGTATTCTTCTGTAAAACAGCGGAGACAAAATTAAAAAAAACTCCCGTACCACGCAAACAACATATTTATTCTTAATTTTGTCGAAACAAAAAGGAATGCTATGAAAAAGTTCTCATATATACTCGCCCTTCTGTTTCTTTTGTCTCCGATGGCTCTCTTCTCTCAAACCCAAGCCTCCGCCACTCTTCCCAATGACCCAAGGGTCAAAAACGGAAAGCTGACAAACGGCCTCTCCTACATCATAGTCAAAAATCAGGCCCAAAAGGCTACGGCCACCTTCTGCGTTGCCCAGAAAGTGGGTACCTCTTTGGAAACGGGAGATAACAGAGGCTCTTTTATGCTCTTGCAACAGCTTGCTACCAAGGGAACCAGAAACTTTGCGGGAAGCGCCATACCGGACTACCTCAAATCTTTGGGTCTCTCCAATGATGACCTGACCTTCCAAACGGGGTTGGACAGGGTAACTTATGCCATAAACAATCTTCCAATCTCCCGCTCCAACACCATAGACTCCGCCCTGCTTATACTCTATAACTGGATGAGTTCCATTAACGTAGACGAGGAGGATATTGCAGCGGAGCGTTCAACTCTCGCCGGCAGAATTCTCAACAGCTGGAACCCTCTGCACAGAATGGATTACTCACTGTTAAGAGATCTTTATCCGGACAGTCCTTACATTAACGAGATACAGCCGTCTGAGGTTAGACGCAGTGTTAACGCCATCAACTCAAGAGATTTGAGAAAATTCTACTATGACTGGTGCCGCCCGGAACTGCAGTGCGTCATTGTTGTTGGAGATGTGGATCTTGCAAAGACGGAGACTCAGATAAAATCTGTCTTCTCCACCATTCCAAAACCTCTTAACGGAAGTAAAAGAACCTACTACAAACCAAAAGAGTTCAAGGGAGTAAAGACACTCATTATGCAGGATGACGAGTACGGCAAAACCACCGTCTCAATAAACTATTTGAAACAGCCTCTCAAGGATGAGTATAAGACAACCAATCTCCCTTATATACAGGACTTTTTGGACTTTGCCACAATCAGGATTCTGGTAGACAGAATTAATGACGGAGTGGTGCGTGAAAACCTTCCTCTCTACAACCTTGAAATTTTTGAGGATAAGTTCATGGGAATAGAGAAGAGCAACGCCTATACCATCCGCTTTGAAACTCTTCCAAGCACCGTCTATGCAGCAACCACATTTGTGGGAGGTGTTCTCAAGAAACTCTTTGACCAAGGAGCTTACCAACAGGAGTTTACAAAGGCTGTAGATCTCTACTGGAAGAGCCTGGAGAATCTCTATGACACACGCTCAGTTGCCGGCAATGACCTCTATCTTGAGAGGGCACTGGACTCCTTCTATGACGGCTACTCACTTGCAAGTACCGAGATGCATTTTGAGATAATGAAAGAGGTTCTCTTCTCTCTCAATCTCAAGCAGCTCAACAGCTATATCTCCGCTCTGCTCTGCCAGGAGGACAATATTGTCATATCCTGCTATCTGCCTAAGGCAGACGGAATTAACCATATTTCAAAGGAGCGTCTGCTGAGCTCATTCTCTCAACCTCTGGACAAATCTCTGGTTGCCGGAGAGAGCACTCTTCCTGTATGGCCAAACGTAGATATCAACACGGTTGCAACAGTTGTCTCCGAGACGGAAGATACAAGAACCGGAATACATACTCTGCTTCTTTCCAACGGTGCAACGCTTCTCTTCAAAGAGACCACCTCTCCTTCAGACACGCTCTATTTCAGAGCCTTCAGCAAGGGAGGTTTCTCCCTTATGAAGGGTGTTAACATAGGAAACCAGGAGTTCTTCAATGATGTGCTGGATATCAGCAGCATTGCAGATGTCTCATATGCAAATATGGACAGACTCTACTCCTACAACCATATGAATCTTGCCTCCCGCATAAATCAGAACACGGAGAGAATGGAGGGCTTTGCAATACCGTCCAGCGCAGAAAAACTGATGCAGGCAATCTACCTGAATATGACTGATTTGAGAGCAGATGACGCCTCATATCAGGTCTACAAGAGAAAGGTTTTGAATGACCTTAAATTCAACTCCCTTTCACCTCAGGAGATATTCAAAGATTCCGTTACTTACTACAACAACTCCAACAAGCAGTATGTCTCTCCTTTGACAGAGGAGCAGATTGAAGCTTATGATTACTCCAAAATTCACTCTCAACTTAAGGAGCGCTTCTCCAATGCGGCAGACTTTGTCTTTGTCTTTGCCGGAAAGAATGCCTTCACTTATAAAGAGATGGCTGTTAAGTATATAGGAGCCATCCCTGCAGACAAGAGCAAGAAGGAGAACTGGCTTGTAGTTCCTAACTATCCAACTAAGGGACATAAGGAGAAGAGATTCCTTGCAAAGATGACTGTCCCTAGAACCTATGTTTCGCTCACCCTCTCCTGTGCAAAGAAGGCGGATATAAACAACTACATTCTCTCACAGCTCACAAAGATTTATGTGGAGAACATCTTCAAGGGAAATCTTTACAAGAAGGTTCCGCTCTTCAACGTCAATACCGCTTTGAGTTACTACCCGGAGAATATATTCACCCTCAGAACCATCTTTGAGACAGACTCTTCCGAGGCTCACGGCTGTATTAACGAGTTGATTAATTCTTTGGAGAAGGCCTCCAAAAACATTACGGATGCGGAGTTTGCAATGTTGGAGAAATCTCTCAAGGAGCAGTTCTCCGCAAGAGTTGCAAACGGCAGCTACTGGCTGGATCTGCTGGAGTCCAGATACATGGCCTCCAACGCCCTCCCTACGGATGCCGCTTCACTGCTCACTCCGGTTACAAAGAAAGATCTCTCCAAGTTTATAAAAGACCTTATCTCCTCCAACAGAATTACCGTCATCATGGATGGTACAACGGCAGATATTCCAACGCAGAAACTACTGCAGGAGAACGAGTTCATTAGAAACTTCTTCAACGTAGATTAATCTATGGTTATTGAGATTGGTAACTGTCTGGTAAGCACGGAGATACTCACGGAGTATTTCTGCTGTGACTATGACAGGTGCAAGGGTGTTTGCTGTATTGTGGGAGACAGCGGAGCTCCCTTGGAAAAGGGTGAGAAGGAGCAGCTTTCAGAGCAGGCCGGAGAGTATGAAGAGTTTCTTGCTGCAGACGGCAGAGAGGCTATCGGGAGACAGGGGCGCTTTGTAATAGATATTGACGGTGACGAGGTTACTCCGCTTATCCCTTCAGACGGCCGGTGTGCATACTCCTTCATAGACCAAAGGGGTTATACTTACTGTGCTGTAGAGAGGGGTTACTGCCAAAACCACAGAGGGTTAAGAAAGCCGCTCTCCTGCTGGATATTCCCCATCAGAATAAAGAGACTTTCCACCGGAGTTGAGGCCCTTACGCTAAGCAGAGAACACCTCTGCAAAGAGGCCTTTGACAAGGGGAAAGAGGTGGGAATAAAGGCATACGAGTTCCTAAAGGAACCCATAATAAAACGTTATGGAGAAAGCTTTTACAAAGAGTTGCAAGAAGCGGAAAAGCTGCTGAACGAACAGAAATAGCTCTACTCTCTTTCTTCAAGTTCCCCATCTGGAGTCTCGGTGAAGTTACCTCCTTCACTCTCCATCTTCTTGATAAGCTCAAGGGCGCGCTCGTAATCCTCATCATTTACAATGAGTTCCACGGCCATCTTGTAGGAGATTCCCAGGTAGGGCATATTGCGGTGAAGCACCTCGGCCTGAATGCCCTCGTTCTCAAGCATTCCCTTTGCAACGTCTGCAGAAAAAGCGTTCAGATATTTTTTAACGGTCTTCATTACTCCTCATTTTCAGATTTTTGCTGCAGGTACCACTCAATTCTGCGTACAACTCTCATCACATCTTTTCTCTGCCCTTCTACCTCTACAATGCCATCTTTCTGAGTAAAGGTTACCTTATCTTCTCCCAATCTCAAAGCTCTTATAAATGCGCTCTTGTTCTGGAACTTAAGAACGTTGAAATCTTTCTCCTCCGTCTCCTTGTAAACCGGAACAAAGTTCATCTCCGCCAAAAGGTTTGCAATCTCCTGTCTGTTTGCCGCCAACTCTCCGCCCAATGCCAGTTCTCTCTTGCCGTAACCAATTAACGGATAGACACATGCATAAGCCAAAAAGAATATGATTATCTTGGTAAAACTGCCCTGATCAAAGAGATCCCACGGTTTCATATCTGCTGAATGTTCAGATGTATAGAAGACAATCGTGATAACTATACAGAACATTATCATCACCAATATCATGCACTTAAGGGCACGAACAATATATTTTCCAACTCCCATATTGTTACAAATGTTACGTTAAAATTTCAGTTGGCAAATTTAATCAAATTAATTGCTATTTTTGTATAAACCGATAAAACAAATAGATATGGAAAAGAAACTAAAGATAATAATCGGAGTTATGGCCGGCGTTATTGTAATCCTTGCCGGTCTGTTGATTGCTCAGCTAAGTAAGAAGACCGCCTACAAGGAGGAGGTTCAGGTGCTTACCATAGACAAGCAGGCTCTCACGGAGCAGATGACTCAGCTTCAGCAGGATTATGCTAACCTGTCATCTACCAATGATACCATAAACACACAGCTTCAGATTGAAAGACAGAAGGTTGCAGACCTTATTGAGAAGGTTAAACGTACGGAGGCTTCCAACCAGGCTCAATTGCGTAAATATGAGAAAGAGCTCGGAACTCTGCGTGCAATTATGAAGAGTTACATCAAACAGATAGACTCTCTCAACCAGATGAACGTTGCTCTGAAGGAGGAGGTTACGGAGGTTAGAAAGAAGGTTGAGCAGACCACTGCGGAGAACGCTAAACAGAAGAAGCAGATTGAGGAGCAGGCTAAGAAGTTGGACGAGGGTTCTGCAGTTAAGGGACGCGGCATTTCGCTGGTAGGTCTCAACGGCAGAGGCAACGAAACCAACCGCTCTTCCAGAGTTAATCAGTTCCGCACAAACCTCTCTCTGATAGAGAATTCCATTGCTCAGACCGGTGCAATGACAATCTATGTGAGAATCAAAGATCCTGAGGATATCCTTATGACGGACGGCAGCCAGCAGGTATTTACCTGCGGCGGTCAGCAGCTCATCTACTCCGCAGCCCGCGAGGTTGATTATCAGGGAGAAGAGTTGGATGTAAGCATCTACTTCACCCCTGGAGTTGAGCTCTCAAGAGGAACCTACACCGTTGAGGTTTACACCAACAGAGGCAGAATTGGAACAGCAGAACTCTATCTGAAATAGTTCGGATGGCCGGAATATATCTGCACATCCCTTTTTGCAACTCAAAGTGCATTTATTGCGGCTTCTATTCTGTTGTAGGCAGAGAGATTAGAGAGAAATTCGTTCCTGCGTTAAGAAGAGAAATCTCCTTGCGCAGGAACTTTTTTGATACCCTCCCAAAAGAGCAGCAAACAATTAAAACCCTCTACATTGGAGGAGGCACTCCCTCCGTTCTGCCCATTGCCACTCTCTCTGAAATTGTGGCGCTTTTGCGAGATAACTTTTCTTTTCCCGATGGGGCTTTTGAGTTCACCATAGAGGTAAATCCCGATGATGTGACAAAGGAGTATGCCGCAGGACTTAAAAGACTGGGAGTCAACAGGGTGAGTGTGGGAATCCAATCCTTTGAGGATACCCATTTAAGGTGGATGGCAAGAAGGCACAACGCAGAGGAGGCGGGGGAGGCCTTTGCCATTTTAAGGGAGGAGGGCTTTGATAATATAAGCGCAGATTTAATCTTCGGTTTTCCTCTTTTATCTATGGCTCAGTGGGAGAGCAACCTAAAAAAACTTACCGCTCTCTCACCTGAACATATCTCCGCATATCAACTCTCAATAGATGAAAATACGCCGCTTGAAAGGCTGGCATCAAAAGGTCATTTCATCCCTGCAGATGAGGCCGCCTGCTCTTTGCAATACTCTATGCTCCAGAGCCTTCTAAAAGAGGCGGGATATGAGCAGTATGAGATCTCCAACTTTGCAAAGAGGGGATTTTTCTCCCGTCATAACAGCGGTTATTGGGAGAGAGTTCCATACCTGGGACTGGGACCGGGTGCCCATTCTTTCATAGGGAAAAAGAGAGAGTGGAACTTTAACTCCGTTGAGGATTACTGCCGGGAGGATCTGTTTGAAATACGTCAGGGTGAGACTCTTACAGAGAGTGATATCTACAATGAAACTCTTATGCTGGGATTGAGAAAGAGTGAGGGTGTGGCTGTGGAAAAACTTCTAAAGAGTTGCAGCAGCGCTCCTCGTTTCTTTGAGGGGTCTCAAGAGATTTTTAACCGTTATCTCTCCGCAGGTTTTCTCATTAAAGAGGGTGAGAGAATAAAAATACCGCCCGAGAAATACTTTGTCTCGGACGGCATTATTAGAGATCTATTCGTCTGACTTTTAAGCAAAAAATGTAGCCTTTGTTGCAACTGCAATGAAGAGAAGGATAACGATGGTTGAGTAGAAGTAACCAATAATTCTCAATCTGTCAATCCATTTCTGATTGTTCCAACCCATAGACTGGAATGCACTCCAAAAGCCGTGGTTAAGATGAAGCCAGATGCAAACAAACCACACAATGTACATAGCATAAACGTAGTAGCGTCCCTTGAATGTTGCTACCATTGCTGATGCACCTGTTGCAACCTCTCCGCCTAGGAAATCCTGGAGCTGCATCTTTGCCCAGAAATCTGTAAGGTGAAGAGCTATTCCAATGAGAACCAGCAGGCCAAGTATAACCATATTCTTGGATGCCCAACCGTCTGCCTTAGTCTTGTTGGATACGGCGTATCTCTCTTTTCCACGAGCCTTATAGTCCTGAATGTAAAGGATAAAGGCATAAATGATGTGGATAATGAATCCCAGTGCGAGGACCGGTACCATTACGGTAACTACCGGAAGAGCCATAAACTCGCAAACTGCGTTGAATGCCTCGCCGGTATTATCCAGAAGATAGGCACCGTTCAAAACTGCATGCAAAGTGATAAAGAGAATTAGGAAGAATCCGCTGAGGCTCATTATCACCTTTTTGCCGATTGATGTAGTAAATATGTTTGCCATATAGATATCTGTTTTTAATTTCGATTAGCAAAGATACCATTTAGTTGCAATTTTTACAATAATTGGCTAATTTCGTTGCTCAATTAAACATTTAAAAGATGGAATTAAAGAGAGTATTGCTCAAGCTCAGCGGTGAGGCAATGGGCGGAGCGGACGGAATAGGTCTGAATGCGGACGTCATTAAATCTTACTCCAAAGAGATTGCAAAGGCAGTTAAAGGAGGCGTTCAGGTGGCAGTCGTAGTGGGCGGCGGAAACATCTTCCGCGGTCTGAGCGGAGTGGATGCAGGATATGACCGCGTAAAGGGAGACCAGATGGGAATGCTGGCAACCGTAATCAACAGCATGGCCCTCTCCTCATTCCTAAAGGACTGCGGCGTTAAGGCGGAGGTCTTTACATCACTCCCGATGGAGCCTGTGGCAAGATACTATGCCAAAGAGAAGGCTATGGAGGTGCTTTGCGGAGGCGGAGTGGCAATCATTGCAGGAGGTACCGGAAACCCATTCTTTACCACAGATTCTGCTGCAAGCCTGCGTGCCTGTGAGATTGGAGCTGATGCTCTTCTGAAGGGAACAAAGGTGGACGGAGTTTATGACAGCGATCCCAAAAAGAACCCTTCCGCCAAGAGATATGAGCGTCTCAGTTTTACAAAAGCCCTTGCAGACAATCTCAAGGTTATGGACCAGACCGCATTCGCTCTCTGCAAAGACAACAATATGCCAATCATAGTCTTTGATATGACAGACCCTTCCAACCTTACCAAACTTCTTAAGGGAGAGAATGTTGGAACGGTTGTAAGTAATAATGAATAGTTAAAAACGGTTATATGGAAATTAAAGATTCTAAAGAGAACATTGCTCAGGGTGTATCCAAAATGGAAAACGCCATTGAACATCTTGAGGAAGAACTTAAGACCTTCCGCGCCGGCAAGGCAAATCCGGCAGTTTTGAACAGCGTAATGGTAGATTACTACGGCTCACCAACCCCTGTTCCAAAGGTTGCTTCAGTATCCGTTCCGGATCCTAAGAGCATGATTGTTCAGCCTTGGGAGAAGAAGATGGTAGCTGCTATAGTTAAGGCTATTATGGACGCCAACCTGGGCTTTACCCCTATCAACAACGGAGAGAACATCAGAATCAACATCCCGCCTTTGACAGAGGAGAGACGTAAGGAGCTCTGCAAGCAGGCTCGCTCTGCTGGCGAGAGTGCAAAGATGAGTATCCGCAACGCCAGAAGAGATGTTGTTGAGGCTCACAAGAAGTTCAAGAAGGATGGTCTTGAGGAGGATGTCTGCAAAGATGCAGAGGTAGAGATTCAGAAAAAGACGGACTCTTTCGTAAAGAAAGTAGACGAGATGGTTGCTGCAAAAGAGAAGGAGATAATGACCGTCTGATGAACCAGTTGCCAAAGATAGGAAGATACCTTTTCAGAGTAGAGCAATATCAGTGTAATGTTCGCAAGATGCTGCGCTTCAGTTCTCTTGTGAACATTATGCTTTCTGCGGCAGATTATCACTCTACAGAGCGCGGATTTGGAACAGTCTATCTGAACGAGATGGGAAAGACCTGGGTTCTCTCCCGTCTGGCCGTTGAGATGGAGAGAATACCTTCACGCCATGAGGAGATAACCATTGAAACCTGGATAGATAAAGTTCATCCGCTATTTACAAGCAGAAACTTCCGAGCCCTTTCAAAAGAGGGCGAGGTATTGGGCTGGGGCAGAAGCGTTTGGGCAATGATAGACACCACCACCCGCCACCCGGTAGATCTTATGGAGATTCACAACGGACTAATCACAACCTTTGTTCTCTCTCCGGAAGATGAGGAGTATCTGAATGTCCCAATAGACCGCCCTGCAAAGATTCAGTTGGAAGAGCCTTCACTCTTCAGAATAGACAACACCTACTTTTCAGATGTAGATTTCAACGGCCACATAAACAGCATGCGTTATGTAGATCACGTGCTGGATATCTTCCCGCTCTCCTGGCATAAAAAGAACAATATCAAGAGATTAGATATAGCCTTCATTGCAGAGGGACGTCCGGAGATTCCAATAAAAATCTACGGAACACCATCCCATCCGGATTATCTCTTTAAGATAATGCAGGATCTTCCGGAAAAGTCTGATGAGAGCGAGGCCTGCAGATTGAGAATCCGTACAATTCCGTTGGTAGGAACAGATTTATAGAGCGGCCAGCTCCTGGGCAAATGAGGAGTAATTCTTCTCCGCATCCCAATTCTCCGCCCAGTTTTCAAATGCGTTTTCTCTCATTTGTTTCTTAATCTCAGCTGGGAGTTTTATAAACTCCACAATCTGATTTTCAAGTTCTTGTGCTGTTATACCGGAATCCACCAGATAACCCAGCGGACAGTTACGGAAAAGTTCACTCACACCTCCCACATTGGTTGCAATAACGGGTATTCCGTATGAGAAGGCCTCCATAATTGAGACCGGGATTCCCTCACTTCTGCTCACAAGAATAAAGAGATCCGCGCCCCTGTCTTTATAGAAAGACAGTATATCTGAGTGCTCTGTTGCACCCTTTATATCTATCTTAAAATCAAATTCTTTTGAAACAAAAACATCTGCCCCTTTCTTTAGAGATTCAAGTAGAGGACCACCTCCAAAATGGGTCCAACAGATGGAGTTATACCCCCTCTCCTTAATCATCTTAAGATCTTCCTTGTTTGAAGAGAGCTCTTTTAACGCATTGAGTATCAATCCAACGCGCTTAAGTTCTATAACATTGGAGCAACTTACAATGTTGAAGATGTTGGATTGAGAACTCTCTGTTGAAAGGTTTGCACACTCTCTGTTATGATGAGCACTTCCAAGGTGCCAGGTCTCTATAAGTTTAGGTGCCGGGTTGTAATTTTTTTTAATGTAAGAGGCTCCGTTATTTGAAACCGTAATTGCAAAATCTGTCTCCGCAAAGATTTCCTTTCTGAAAGGAAGATAGCCTTTTGCTCCCTCGTAAAGATCTGATCCATGGAATCTTACGCAGAACTTAGGAAGCATCTCAACCATTGGTGCCAATCTCTTTTTAAGGAAAGGAATCATCATTGCAGATTTATCTCCCCAGTAGAAATAGATCTTATCTGCAAATGCACACTCGTTTAAAATTATCTCCATCTGTTTCTTATCTCCCAGCATTGTTCTGAGCATAAGAAAGTAGTTGAAGAAAATGCGGAGACGTTTAAAGAGCGGCGCCTTTTTCTTACCCCTTTCGAGTCTTATCTCACGCCCGCATAAAGCCCTGGAAAAGAACTCTTTTGCTGCAAAGAAAAAGGGTGCAGTATTAAAGAGTCCTTTTGTTAGAAATCCTAATTTGTCTTTATGATCAAAAGGGAGAAGCGCCCTGCAAAGCCGAGCATTTGAGGGCACTTCTCTAACTAATCCAAGTTCCTCATAAAGAGGAAAAATTACTATTTCAGAAAACTCCTTTGCAAGATGAGGAATCTCCTCTGCAAGGAACGTTTCACCATTCCCATACGGAAACGTATTGGAAAAAAGTATCAATCTGTTTCTGTATGGATCATGCATCTTACTGTAATGCTGCAAACTCTATATCTCTGTCTACGCGAGCCTCGTATTTACTGTTCTTATAAGCAGTTACAAGCTCCTTCTCGCAGATGCTCACCTCTCCTTTGCGTGCTGCAATGATTGCTCTCAGGTATGACTCGTCCGGATCATCTTCATTGGTAAGAAGTGATTTTGCCTGATCCGGTTTGCCGGTCAGAACAAGTGCAAGTGCATGGTTGAAACCCTTGCTCTCATTCAAAGCCTCAAGAGCTCCGGTGTAATCACCGTCCATAATAAGCAGAGCACCAATGTTTTCCTTAGCCTGCTCAATGAGTTCGTCATTCTCTCCCTTAGCCATGTAGAAGTACTCTGCAGCCTTATCATACTCACCCTTCTGCATCTGAACAACACCCAAATTGTTGTAGTAACCTGCACTCTCCTCCTTAATCTTTGAGAGAGCCTCTGCTGCCTTATCTGTCTGGCCTGCTTTAAGATATGCGGCCGCAAGATTATTGAGCGTGCGGGTAGTTCCAAATCTCTCTGCTGCTTTCTTCAGAACTGCAATCTTCTCGTCATTGTCCTTTGCAACTTTGGCTGCATAGTAAACCATTGCCTCCTCTGTAAGGTTCTCGTCTGAGTTTGAAAGCATTTGAGCAATCTCCTCATCTGTAAAGTTCTTCTTTGTAACGCTTGTTACAATACGGCTTCTGCGGAGCTGAGGGAGAACTTTTGTTGAGAGAGTCTGGAATACCTGAGACATGTTTCTAATCTCCCTCTCACGGATAACAGGATCAGAATACATTGAAAGAACTCTAAGAATAAGATCCTTATCCTCTATATTAGAAGCCTTTACAATCTTCTGGAATCCTTCCCAATCTTCACCCTTCTCCTCAATTGTTACAGGAACATCCAGATTTGCCTTCTTGGATATTGTCTTATCGTATGCTGTCTTTGCAGACTTTGCTCTCTGATTTGAGAGAGTGTTGTTCTTGTCCTGAGGTCCCTCCGGAGAAGCGTATCCAATTATCTTACTGCTGTTTACAGTCTTGCTCTTATCTTTCTGAGCCTTCTTTATAAACTCCTCAAATGCCTTAATCTCCTTTGAATTCAAACGGGTGGTCTTAACGTCAGATTTGTTTACGTCATAGAGAATCTCAGTCTCAACCTCCTCTGTAACCTCCTTCTGGTAAGTATCTTCCATCTCGTAAACCATGCCGGAAGTCTTGGCAAGCATATAGGTGCAGTTTGTTCCCTCTGCTATCTTGAATGGAATAGGATACTCATAACTCTTTGATTTTGAGTTATTGTAAACTGTTGCTACAAGTTGGAGGGTTGCCTTCTCCATACCAGGTTTGTAAGCAAAGACAACATCTCTGCTAACGGTAGAGGCAATCTTGTAAGGGACGGCCTTGTAGTTATCTCTTATCTTCTCTCCCTGCATCCAGAAATCCGGACCAACTTCCTGTCCGCCTTCATAAACCAACACCGGAGTAACCTTTAAATAAGCTGTTTGCACAAAATACTTCTCCGGGAAATGGATGGTGTATGTGGCCTTAATTTCTCCACCTACGCACTCAAGAATCTGAGGGTTGCACTCCGTCTTAACCAACGCCGCCAACTTTGCCATCTGCTGTGGATTGGCACAAAAAGTTACCAGCAACATAACTGCTCCTGCAAGGAGACAACTAGATAATTTCTTCATATAAAAAAAGTTAAAATGTTAATCTACTTTAATTTCCCCCCTCTCTATCATTCGGTTCAAACGCTCCAAATCTGCCGGAGTATCTACTCCGTAAGATTGGTCGTTGGATTCCACCACTCTGATTTTCAACCCATTCTCCAACCAGCGCAGTTGCTCCAACTTCTCCGTTTTCTCCAGAAAACTCTCCTTCATCTTGCAAATCTTCTCCAGCGTTTCACATCTGTAACCGTAGAGTCCAACGTGCAAAAAGAAAGAGGAGCTGTCAATGCAACCGCTTCTGTCATAAGGAATTCTGTTGCGTGAGAAGTAGAGCGCATTCCAATTGTCATCTACAACAACCTTAGGACGGTTAACGTCATCCACTTCTGCAAATGTAGAGGCTCTCTTAACTATTGTTGCAAGGCAGACGCTCTCATCATCAAAGCAGGCTGCAAGTTTTTCCAACTGATTTGTGCTTATGAAAGGTTCGTCTCCCTGAACGTTTACCACAACCTTAAAGGTACGGCCGGTCTGCTCTGAATATTTCTGCAAAGCCTCAAGGCAGCGGTCCGTTCCGCTCGGGTGGGTTGAAGAGGTCATAACGGCAACTCCGCCCCACTTCTCCACAACCTCCTTAATTCTTTCATCGTCCGTAGCAACACAGACATCAGTGAAGACCTTTGCAGCCTGGCGCAGGGTGCGCACAACCATCGGGACACCACCTACAAGAGCCAAAGGTTTTCCAGGGAGCCTTGTTGAGGCGTATCGGGAGGGAATTATTGCCAAAATCTCTTTCATCAGAATAGCTTCTATACAACAATCGGGCAACGGTTTCTTTTGCCACAGACAAAAATACTGAAAAAATGTCAGTTTTATGTATCTTTGCCCCTACAGACGCAAAATTCAGGGTAAATGGAATTACAGAGTTTAAAAAACAGATTTGATCTTATAGGAGATGACCCTAAGTTCAACAGGGCCCTTGAGGTTGCAGAGCAGGTGGCGCAGACAGATCTCTCTGTTCTTGTAAGCGGAGAGAGCGGAGTTGGAAAGGAATCCATCCCTCAAATTATTCACAGCAACAGTCCAAGAAAACATAAAAAATATGTAGCCGTAAACTGCGGCGCCATTCCCGAGGGAACAATGGAGAGCGAACTCTTTGGCCACATAAAGGGATCCTTCACAGGCGCCAACGAGACCCGCAAAGGCTATTTTGAGGTGGCGGACGGCGGCACCATTTTCTTGGACGAGGTTGGAGAACTCTCTGCGGAATCACAGAAGAGATTGCTGAGAGTTTTGGAGAGCGGAGAGTTTTACAAAGTAGGTTCCTCAACCGTGCAAAAGACTGATGTAAGGGTAATTGCAGCAACCAATGTAAACCTCATGCAAGCCATCTCACAGAAAAAATTCAGGGAGGACCTCTTCTATCGTCTCAACCAAATCCCTATAGAACTTCCCCCTTTGAGAGAGCGCAAGGGTGATATCCCGATGCTCTTCCGCAAGTTTGCTCTGGACTGTGCAGACCGCTACAACATGCCTTGCATAGAACTTACAAGAGATGCGCAGGTTCTTCTTATGACCTACCGCTGGCCCGGCAATATCCGACAGTTGAAAAATGTTGTGGAGCAGATTGCAGTGTTGGAGCCATCCAGGGTGATAGACGCGGAGACAATGGGAAAGTATCTTCCTAAAGATGACATACATCCGGTTTTGACAACCCCTCAGGGCCCATATCAGGACGGTTCGTTTATCAACGATAAAGAGGTCATCTACAAGATGATATACGCTCTGAAACAGGATGTGGACAACCTTAAACAGGTGGCTGCTTCCGGAGGCTTTTCACAATCCGGCGCCCAGAATATCACCGTTCCGCAGGGAGGAAACGAGGAGAAGGTTATAGTTGTCTCATCAGAGGGTGATACAAAGAGCGAGGCGGAAGACCTCTCAATAAACGGAGCATACAAACAGAAGATTCTTTCCGCACTCAAGAAGTATCCTCGCAACAGAAAAGCTGCGGCGGATGAGTTGGGAATCTCAGAGAGAACTCTCTACAGAAAGATAAAAGAGTTTGATATAAAGAAGTAGCAACTATGAAATTCAAATCTATACATCTGCTTATTGCACTTATTGGAACCATGCTTTTGAGTGGTTGCGGAATTTATTCATTCTCAGGAACTTCTCTGCAGCCGGACATTAAGACAATCTTTGTTGCCAACATAGAGAACAAGGCTATGCAGATTAATCCCTCTCTCTCCAACAATCTGACTCAGGCACTGCAGGACAAGTACCGCCGTCTTACAAAACTTGAGATGGTTTATGACAACCAGGATGCAGATTTGGAGGTGACCGGATACATTACAACTTACGAGGTTACGCCAACCGCAGTAACCGCAGATGAAATTGCATCACGCAACCGTCTTACAATTGCAGTAAGAATTATCTACAAGAACAACAAATATCCGGATGAGGCATTCCCGGAGGGACGCTCCTTTGCCGCATACCAGGACTATGACTCCACCAACTCTTTGGACTCCGTGCAAGATGTTTTGTGCCAGCAGATTATAGAGACACTGGTGGAAGATATATTTAACGCAACCGTTGCAGAGTGGAGGTAGAAGAGAAAAATAAAAAGTTGTCTTCCATGGATGTTATGGAGTTGGAGTCTCTCATAAAAGAGAGCCCGTGGTACTCCTATGCACGTCAGATACTTCTGGAGAAACTCTACCGTATAGACAAAGAGGCCTTCACTCAGAAACTGAAAGAGTGTGCCGTATTTTTAGCCTCACGTTCAACCCTTTACAGAAACATAAATAATCCAGATAGAGATTTTGCAGAGGAGGAGACAATTGTTCTTGACGCTTCTGAAAAGACGGAAAACATTACACCTGAAGAGGAGATAGTTGAAGAGGCTCCGCGCAGAAAAGTTATAGTTGCCGGAGGAGATTTCTTCTCCAAGGAGGATCTGAAATCCATTGCTCCTGAGGATGATATGGAGCTTAAACTCAGAAACAGTCCGTTTGTTAAGAAGCAGGCGGATAAATCTACCGTTATAGATTCTGAGGGCAAGGTTAACTTTGACGATCTTGCTTTCTGCACTGAAACACTCGGACACATATATGCACAACAGGGTTACAATGAGCAAGCTATAGAGGTCTTCTCTAAACTAATTTTGTTATATCCACAAAAAAGTGCTTACTTTGCAGCCCTTGTAAACGATTTGAAGACAAAAAATAAAGAATAATATGTACGGAGTATTTGTAGTTATTATTGTGATTGCGAGCATTTTTCTGACTATTGCAGTATTGCTCCAGAACTCAAAGGGCGGCGGATTGGCTGCTAACTTTGCTGCTGGTAATCAGACATTTGGCGTTAGACAGACTGCGGATTTTTTGGAGAGAGCTACATGGTGGCTTGCCGGAATTATCATAGTTTGCTGCATTGCAGCTTCAGGTGCAGTTGGTACGGGAAATCAGAGTAAGAAGTCAGATCTTACCAAAGAACTTCAGAAGAGCGCACCGGCAAACAGCATCCCTACATTCCCTATAGAGAATCAGGCTGCTCAGACTCCTGCAGAGGAGACTCCGGCTAACTAAACCGCGTTTTGTAATAAAAACGTAACAAGCGCCTAATATCCTGATATTCACGCAAAACAGCGTCAAAAACATCAGGATATCTTTTTAAATATACTACCTTGTGTTGCATAGTACCTAAGGATTGTCATATATTTGCATTGCAAAATACCAGCGAATACAAAGAACTTTAAAAATTATACGACCATGAAAGAAGTAATCAATGTTGCAATCGGAAACAAGAGCTTCACTTTGGAGAAAGATGCCTATGAGGCTCTGAAAGAGTATCTGGATGCCTTTAAGAGAAAATCAACTTTGGGCGTCCAGTCTGAGGAGACAATGCGGGATTTAGAGGAGAGAATCGCAGAGATACTCTCTTATAAGGTAGGTCCCGTTAAGAACGTTGTAGATATAAATATGATTAATGAGATCATAGACCAGTTGGGTATGCCGGACGGAGAGCCTTACAGAAGAAGCGGTGGAGAGAGCGCCAACTTTAACAATAACAACAGCTACAACGCTAAGGTATCAGATGAGCCGGCGGTAAAGAGGGTTTACAGAGACTCTGACAACGCCTCTTTAGGCGGCGTCTGCATGGGATTGGGATATTACCTCAATGTTGACCCTACTCTTATTAAGATAGCGTTTGTACTTCTTTTCCTGGCCGGTTGTTCAGGCCTTCTTATCTACATAATCCTCTGGATTGTAGTACCTAAGGCAACTACCCCGGCACAGAAGTGTGAGATGAGGGGATGGCCTAAGACGGCGGAGAATCTTGATAAATTCAGAACAAAGAGATAAAACAGGAGTTATGGAAATTAAGGATCAGAATGAGATGAACTTTGACCTTAATGCGGAGAACATTAAGGCTCAAATGAGAAAGGGTGTGTTGGAATACTGTATTCTGAGCATCCTCAGAAAGGGAGATTCCTATGTCTCTCCACTTATCGCGGAGCTTAAAGAGGCAAAAATGATTGTGGTAGAAGGAACGCTTTATCCTCTGTTGGCCCGTCAGAAGAATCAGGGATTGCTCTCCTACAGATGGGAAGAGAGTCCGGCAGGTCCTCCTCGTAAGTATTACTCACTTACAGAGAAGGGACATAAGGCTCTTGAGGTGATGGATGAAGCCTGGGGAGATGTGATTAAGACGGTAGACTTTATTAAAAACGGAACAACTGCACTTTCAAAGGAGATTTAATTATGGAAGAGACAATAAAAGTTAGCATTGGCGGTATCTCCTTTGCGGTAAATAAAGATGCATATCAGCGTTTGAGTCTCTATATTAAAGATTTAGAGAACCACTACAGCACCAAGCCTGAGGGCAAAGAGATTATCAACGATATTGAGAGCAGAATTGCGGAGCTTCTTCTGGAGAGCCATACTAAGGATGAGGTTGTAAGCGCGGAGAGAGTGGATGAGGTGATTAAGATTATGGGACGTCCGTCAGATTTTGATGAGGAAGAGCAGGGAGAGAAGGGTTCTGAAACAAAGAGCACCTTCCAGGCAAGACCGGAAGAGCCCGCAACCGGCTCCGATACCATAACAAGGCGCCTCTTCAGAGACACCACGGACAGAGTTATTGGAGGTGTCTGCAGCGGTTTGGCCCACTATTTCAAGATCAGCCCTGTATGGGTTAGACTCTTCTTTGCCATCTTTTTGGTATTCAAGTTATTTAAGTTTGGTTTCTTCTTCCACTTCCGTTCATTTGTAGGAAGCATAAGTTCCCTTATGATTTTGACCTACATTGTGCTTTGGATTGTTATTCCTGAGGCTAGAACTCGCATTCAGAAGAGCCAGATGTTTGGCAGAGACCCTGGTGTGAAAGGTGTTGAGGATGAGTATAATAACCCGGATCAGCCACACGGAAAATGGTTGGGCCGTCTGATTAAGATTTTCATAGGTCTTATTCTTCTGCTCATTGCATTCGGACTGCTTGGAGCCGGCTGGTTTGCCTTCCTGGGTTCCAATAAGTTCTTCGGAGTTACACCTGTAAGCATCATGGACTATCTTCAGATGCCTTGGTGGTGGGGCCTGCTTGGTAAGATAAGTGCCGTTCTCTTTATAGTTCTCCCGATTTTGGCCCTCACATACGCAGGTATATGGCTCATTTTCAGCCTTAAGAGACCAAAGTGGCACCCGGGACTCATTATGTTTGCACTCTGGATTCTCTCCATCATAGGTCTCTCAGTATTCTCATCAGACAAGGTGTTCAATATGGCCTCATCAACTTCCACCTTCAAGAAAGAGTTTGTAAAATCTTATGACACACTCTATGTTGAGTATGCTAAACTCCCTGAGACTCTGGACGGTGAGAAGGTTGAGTGGATGAAGATGGCAGACTATATTGATGAGGCTGTTGGCAAGAACAGGGCTTCCAACTACGTTGTGGATTGGGACGTCAAGAGCGACAATGGTGAGGATGAAGTTCATGTAAACGACGAGAGTCCTTATGACAGAGACTATCTGCTATACACCACAAGCGGCAAGAAAAATAAAAAGTATGCTCTCTATCCAAAAATTCACGTGCTGTTCAAGAACTCCTCTTCTATTGTTACAGAGGAAGACAGTCTTGGAAACATTACAACAAAGATTGTAAAGGATGAGACCATAACGCCGGATCTGGAGGTGACCGTAGAGAAAATCCTCAGCAGCAAGAAGTTCTTTAAAGAGGGAGATGATGAAGAGGCTGAAGAAAAACTTGTAGAGATTAGGGACTCCTTAATTATTCTACACCCGAATATAGCAAGTAAGAAACGGAAATTTGACGGAGCGCTAGTCTCCACAAAACTGTTCCTTCCTGATAGTAGTGTTGTGATTATTAAGTAAAAATAGGGTGGCCGAGCCACCCTATTTTTGTTTTATATAAACCTATAAAAAAGGAAGGCCGCATCTCTGCGACCTTCCCCGCGAACACATCATTATAACAATAATTGAAGTGTTAATCTACTTTGTCTCATTTTCTTTTGGCTGAGGTTGTTTTGGTCCCGGCTTACCTCCGCGATAGTTTCCTCTCAGCTGCATAATAAGGTTGCGGGTAAACTGCTCCTCCAAAAGTCTTACGCGCGCCGCTTTCTTTATAGGCAGAACCTTTTGGTACTCAGCATAGTGAAGCTTCTGCAGAGAATTCTCTCTGTCTAAGTTTCCATAATAGGTTTCTGCAAGAGAACTAATCTCTTCATCTGTTTTGTCTCCCTCTTTTAATGCTTTTGAAAGTGTGAAAGCACTCTTTCTTGTCTCCTTTCTGGCTTTCTCCATCTCCTGCTGACAGGCATTGTAAACGGGCCAAAACTTTTGAGCCTCCTCAGGGGTGAGATCCAAGAACTTTGTAAAGAAGGCAATCTTCTGAGAAACAATCTGATCCTTGTTAAACATCTGTTTATTAGGGCCTCTCTTCTCTCCATCCTGAGCGGAGAGGGTTAGTGAACCCAACAAAAACATCATTAAAGCCAAGGAAAAAATCAAATTTCTTTTCATATTCTTATCTCTCCTTTTTACTGTTTAAAATCTTCTGCCAAAACGCCGTTATAGTTTGTGGAGATAGATTCCACATATTCACCTATAGCGTCCAAATATTCATCTTCCAGATAAAGTTCTCTCTCATCAATCTCCTCATCAGTCTCATAGAACTTTGCTATCTCTATAGATCCGTACTCCTGTATAAGGCTGTCTATCACAGCATCTTCCGCTGTAGTGGCGGCCAGGGTGGATCCCTTCTGAACACTCTTTGTAAGGTGCATAACACCCCATCCAAGACCGAAAATAATGAGGAAGGAGGCCGCCAGTGCCAGTGATGCCTTCATGGTTCTGATGAGGGCACCCCACTTGCCGTCCTGCTTCTGTCCGCTAAGTCTGGCATTCAGATTCTCCTCCAGTTCCTCAAAATAGTTCTCCGGAACCGTGAATGGAATCTGATGCAACTTGCTCTCTTCCAGCGGATCATTAAAAAAAGTCTTGTTGTTTTCCTTCTCGTTCATCTCTCTGTCTCTTTCAAAAACCATTATTTAGAGTTCTTTTATCCCAAAAAGTAAAAAGCGGATGTAAAAAATCAGCAAAGTATTTTCCCCCTTGCTGGAGAGGTTGTCAAAGAGAGCCCATTCACAACGGAGTAGAGCGGTATTGAAAATACAAAAAGAGCAAAGACTATTGTAAGGATTCTCTTTCTCATAGTATAATGTATTAAATTAGTTTCTTCAGGTTAGAGGAAATTTTCTTATATGCTATTGAATAGGAGGCCTTTATTGCATCCCCATTACTTCCCAGAATCTCCCCGATATCTGCGTATGACATATTCTGGAAGTAACGCATGGAAAAGATAGCCCTCTGGCGGTCCGGCAGTTTTGCAACCTCCCTTTGAAGCATCATTTGCATAGTATCTCCGGAAAAGTACAGATCTTCAGAGAGGCGCTTTTTCAGTTTGGATTCAAAAGAGGTCAAAGAGAACTTGCTGTTTATTCTCTCCTTCTTTAAAAAAGTGAAGGCCTCGTTAGTTGCAATCCTATAGAGCCACGTGTACAAACCGCTCTCTCCTCGGAAGTTAGGAAGAGCGTTCCACGCTTTGATAAGTGTATCTTGCAGTAAATCGTTAGCATCATCGTGAGTTAAAACCATCTCTCTCAGATGCCAATACAGACGTGAGGAGTACTGCCTAACAATCATATTGAAGGCTTGTTGGGCTCCCTGCTCGGAATGGTATAGTTGCAGGATCTCCTTGTCTGTCATATAGTGTTACTTTCTTTTGATGGCTTTCTTGGCGGCAGCTACAATATGCTCTGCATCAAGACCGTAGGCCTTCATCAGTTCTGAAGGAGTGCCGCTCTGACCAAATCTGTCATTGATTGCAACATACTCCACCGGAACCGGTTTTTCCGCAGCCAAAACTCCGGCAATCATCTCACCCATACCGCCTGCAACGAAGTGCTCCTCTGCAGTAACAGCACAGCCAGTCTTATTTACAGACCCCATAACTACCTTAACATCAAGAGGTTTAATAGTTGCAATGTTTATCACCTCTGCAGAGATTCCCTCCTTCTCTAACTCCTCAGCAGCAATCAGCGCCTCCCAAACAAGATGTCCCGTTGCAAAGATTGATACATCTTTTCCTTCATTCAGAAGAATTGCCTTACCTATCACAAACTCCTGGTTTTCAGGTGTAAAGTTAGGAACGGAAGGGCGGCCGAATCTCAAATAAACAGGACCTGTGTATTTGCCGGCAGCAATAGTAGCAGCCTTTGTCTGATTGAAGTCACAAGGGTTGATTACCACCATCCCAGGAAGCATTCTCATAAGACCAATATCCTCCAGAATCTGGTGAGTTGCACCATCCTCTCCCAGAGTAATGCCGGCGTGTGAAGCGGCTATCTTAACGTTTGTCTCAGAGTAACTTACGCACATTCTAACCTGGTCGTAAACTCTGCCCGTTGCAAAGGCTGCAAAGGTACCTATAAACGGAACCTTACCGCTTAGAGAAAGGCCTGCCGCCGTGTTAACCATATTTGCCTCAGCAATACCGCATTGGAAAAATCTCTGAGGAAACTCCTTTGCAAAAGCATCCATCTTTACTGACCCCTTAAGGTCTGCCGTGAGGGCAACAACGTTATCCATCTGTTTGCCAAGCTCTAACAGTCCCTCTCCAAAACCTGAGCGGGTATCTTTTTTACCGGTGTCTATATACTTCTTCATCTCGATAGTTCTTAAGGTTAGTAATCTCCCAATGTCTCTTTCAACTGAGCGAGCGCCTTCTCGCACTCCTCCGGTTTAGGAGCTTTGCCGTGCCACTTGCAGGTGCCCTCCATAAAGTCTACACCCTTTCCCATAACAGTTGTAAGCATCACCATAACAGGCTTGTGATCAGCAGCCAAGAGTTCCTTTGCCAGTTTTACCGCAGAGAGAATCTGCTCCATATCGTTGCCGTCTTTAACAACCACAACGTTCCAGCCGAATGCTCTCCATCTCTGATCCAGATGGTCCGGACCAATAACCTCTTCCGTAGTTCCGTCTATCTGCTGTCCGTTCCAATCTGTAAAGGCAATCAGGTTGTCTACCTTGTGATGTGAAGCAAACTCAGCCGCCTCCCAAATCTGTCCCTCCTGGCTCTCTCCGTCTCCAACAAGCACGTAAACAAGGTTTGGTTCTTTGTCCAGCCTCTTTCCCAAAGCGGCGCCTACGGCAGCGCTAAGTCCCTGGCCCAGAGATCCGCTGGCTATATGAATGCCCGGAAGTCCGGTATCTGTTGCAGGGTGTCCCTGAAGCCTTGAGCCCAGTTTTCTGAAGGTTCCCAGTTCCTTTACGTCAAAGTAGCCTCTTCTGGCAAGAGCGCTGTAAAGAAGCGGAGACTCGTGGCCGCAGGAGAGGAAGAACATATCCGCACCCTTTCCGGAGCGGTTCCAGGTTTTAGGATCGTGATTCATCACACTGAACATCAGTGCCGTTACAACATCTGTAGAACTGAGGCTTCCCCCGGGATGCCCGCTTGCGGCACCCGTTACCATTCGTAAGATATCCCTGCGAATTTGGGTGGCCGTATCCTTTAATTTTTGAATATCAGACATATAGCTTAAAAGAACTCTTTTTGTTATTGTTGTAAAATTAACTTATTTGCTTTGATTTAGCAATAGTAGAGATTTGTCCAATGGTTTTCTTATTTTTGCAGGGTAATGAAGAACATTAGAAACTTTTGCATAATAGCCCATATAGACCATGGTAAGAGCACCTTGGCAGACAGGATGCTGGAGGTGACCAACACCGTTTCCAGCCGTGAGATGGAGAACCAGGTGCTGGACTCTATGGATTTGGAGAAGGAGAAGGGTATAACTATTAAGAGTCACGCCGTTCAGATGAAATATCAGAAGGATGGGCAGGAGTACACCCTTAACCTTCTGGATACCCCGGGCCATGTAGATTTTTCCTATGAAGTTTCCCGCTCCATTGCCTCCTCGGAGGGAGCACTGCTGGTTGTAGATGCAACCCAGGGCGTTCAGGCTCAGACCATCTCCAACCTCTATCTTGCTTTGGATCATGACCTTACCATTATTCCTGTCCTCAATAAAATTGATATGGAGGCCGCAGAGCCTGAACTTATCAGAGACCAGGTATGTGACCTTATAGGTTGCGCTCCGGAAGAGGTTCTTATGTGCAGCGCCAAGACCGGGCAGGGGGTTACGGAGATTTTGGATGCAATAGTGGATAGAATTCCCGCCCCAACGGGAGATCCGAACGCTCCGCTTCAAGCCCTTATTTTTGACTCCGTATTCAACCCTTTCAGGGGAATCATAGCATACTACAAAGTTGAAGCTGGCTCCATCCACAAGGGAGAGAAGGTAAAATTCTTCAACACCGGAATGGAGTATGTTGCAGATGAGGTTGGTGTTATGGGTATGAAACTCCAACCGCATCAGGAGATAGGCTGCGGCAATGTAGGATATATCATCAGTGGCATTAAGAGCGCTGTTGAAGTAAAGGTTGGAGACACCATTACGTCTGTACAAAACCCTTGTACGGAGGCTATTGCCGGTTTTGAAGAGGTTAAGCCTATGGTCTTTGCCGGTGTCTATCCGGTAGAGACGGACGAGTATGACCAGCTTAAAGTCTCTTTGGAAAAACTCCAACTCAATGATGCCTCTTTGGTCTTTGAACCTGAGAGTTCTCTCGCTTTGGGCTTTGGTTTCCGCTGCGGCTTCCTTGGGCTTTTACACCTTGAGATTGTTCAGGAAAGACTCTTCAGAGAGTTTGATATGGACTGCATCACAACCGTTCCAAACGTGCAGTTCAAGGTTTACACCACAGACGGCCAAGTGCTTGACGTTCACAACCCTTCCGGCCTTCCGGAGGTTACAATGATAGACCACATTGAGGAGCCTTACATCAGAGCACAGGTAATCTCAAAGGCAGACTTCTTTGGCCCTATTATGAAACTCTGCCTGGACAAGCGTGGTATTCTCATAAGCCAGCATTACATCACAACAGACAGAGTTGAACTTAATTTTGATCTTCCGCTTTCTGAGATAGTCTTTGACTTCTATGACAAACTCAAGAGCATCTCAAAGGGCTATGCCTCATTTGATTACCACATCACAGATTTCCGCAACGCAGATCTTGTGAAACTGGATATTCTGCTTAACGGGGAACAGGTGGATGCTCTCTCATCTCTTATCCACAGAGACCACGCATACGACTTTGGAAGACGTATGTGTGAGAAGCTCAAAGAGCTCATACCACGCCAGCAGTTTGACATTGCAATCCAGGCTGCAATAGGTGCAAAAATCATTGCCAGAGAGACCGTCCGCCAAGTCCGTAAAGACGTGACAGCCAAGTGTTACGGAGGTGATATCTCCCGTAAGAGAAAACTTCTGGAAAAGCAGAAGAAGGGAAAGAAACGTATGCGCCAGGTTGGCCAAGTCCAAGTTCCACAATCCGCCTTTATGGCCGTCCTAAAACTTTAAGTAGAAGTCTTTTGTGAGGGATTTGTATTCCTGTGAAAAGGTAGTGGAACTCTCCATTATGCAGAGGGCTTCTTCTTGTACGGGGTTTGTTATTTGTTCTTTGGTGAACTCTAAGAGCAGGCGTTTTGGGGCTGGGTCTTGCCTGAGGGTGAAGACTTTACAAAGACGCACAAGTTGAAGAGTTGAATCAACGGCTCTCTGCATTGTTGGGAATTCATCATAGGGAATAATAACGCTGAGGATACCGTTTGGTTTTAGAAGTTTTTTGGCGGCTTCTGTAAGTTCTTGATATGAAAGGGAATCTGTGTGTCTTGCTGAGCGCTTTGTTTGTTGGGGATTTTTTAACGCGTTGTTAAAGTATGGAGGATTTGATATAATCAAATCAAACTGTTCTTCTTTTTTTGTGGCTACAAAATCCTGTAAAGAAACATGTTGTGCTGTTAAAGATTCTTGCCACTTTGATTGTTCAAAGTTTTCGGCAGCTTGATTTACAGATGGTTCATCAATATCTATTGCTGTGATATCTGCCTTGGTATTAAGGCGTTGAGCAATCATCAAGGCTATAACTCCCGTGCCGGTTCCAACATCCAAAACTGTGGTTTTGGTTGTGTTTGGTAATGAAGCCCAGACGCCAAGCAACACACCGTCTGTGTTTACACGCATGGAAATATTTTCCTGAAAGACTGTAAATTGCTTGAACTTGAAGTAGTTGTTACTCATTTACAAAGACTCCGTCTTTTAGTTCAAGGGAGCGGTCACAGCGGTGGGCCAGTTCAACATCGTGAGTTACAATGATGATGGTTTGGTTGTACTTCTCTCTGGTCTTAAAGAACAAATCGTGAAGTTCCTGTTTGGTTTTACTGTCCAGGTTACCGCTAGGTTCATCTGCAAAGATAATTTTAGGGGAGTTGATCATTGCTCTGGCAATGGCAACCCTCTGCTGTTCTCCACCGCTGAGTTCTGCCGGGCGAGAGTTCTCTTTTCCGCTGAGGCCCAGTTCATTAAGAAGAGTTGTTGCCTTCTCTCTTATATCTTTGTCTGATAGCTTGGCAATGCCGGCGTGTTCATATTTTCCAATAAGAGCAGGCATCATCACATTCTCCAAAGCGGTGAACTCAGGAAGAAGATGATGGAACTGGAAGACAAATCCTATCTTTTGGTTGCGGAAAGTAGAGAGCTCTTTTGGGGAGAGTTGGAAGACGTTGGTGTTGTCTATGATGACCTCTCCGCCATCCGGAGTGAGGATGGTTCCAAGTATCTGGAGCAGAGTGGTTTTTCCCGCACCACTGGCACCAACTATACTTAGAATCTCTCCCTGGTTGGCAGAAAAATTAAGGCCCTTGAGAACCCGCTGGGTCCCAAAGGCCTTAGTAATATCTTTGCACTCAATTATCATTATTCGTCCTTTTCGCTCTCCTCGTATGCCTTCAGGAGTTTCTCCTGTACATCTGCAGGAACCTGCTGGTACTCAGCAAATTTCTGAGTGAAGGTTGCTCTACCTGAAGTGAGTGAGCTGAGGGTTGTAGAATATCTGTAGAGCTCTGCCAGAGGAATTCTTGCCTTGAGAACCTCAAAGCCGTTCTCACTCTGCATACCCTCAATAAGTGCACGGCGGTTCTGAAGATCACTCATTACATCTCCCATGCAATCAGAAGGAACCATTACCTCAATGTTGTAGATAGGCTCCATGATCTTTGGACCGGCCTTCTTGAAGGCCTCCTTAAATGCGTTACGTGCAGCGAGTTTGAAGGAGAGCTCATTAGAATCTACCGGGTGCATCTTACCGTCAAATACATAAACGCGGATATCTCTTGCGTATGAACCGGTAAGAGGACCCTCAGTCATCTTCTCCATAATACCCTTGAGGATAGCAGGCATAAAGCGTGCATCAATTGCACCACCAACAATACAGTTGTAGTACTCAAGTTTACCGCCCCACTCAAGAGGATACTCCTCTTTACCCTTGATATTGAGAACCATCTCCTGATTGTCTACCTTGAACTTATTCTGCTCAGGCTTGCCCTCATAGTAAGGCTCAATGAGAAGGTGAACCTCACCGAACTGACCGGCACCACCGGACTGTTTCTTGTGGCGGTAGTCTGCAATAGCAACCTTTGTAATAGTCTCTCTGTAAGGGATTTTTGGAGCCATAAGTTCAATCTCAAGTTTATCTACATTGTTGAGTTTCCACTTGAGAATGTTGATATGGTGCTCTCCCTGTCCGCTGAGGATAGTCTGTTTCAACTCCTTAGAATACTCTACAACAATTGTAGGATCCTCCGCTGAAGCACGGTTGAGAAGTTCTCCAAGTTTCTCCTCATCCTTCTCCTCTTTAGCCTTGATTGCTGTACGGAACTTAGGCTCAGGGAATTTGGTAGGAGCATAAGAGTACTCGCAACCAGCGCAAAGAGTCTGACCAACCTTAACGCTCTTAAGTTTAACGGTGCAACCTATGTCACCCGCCTTCATCTCAGAAACCTTCTCTCTCTTCTTGCCCGCAGCTGCATAGATAATGGTAACTCTCTCTTTATCACCGGTCTCAGGATTGTAAAGATCCATACCCTCTTTGAGAGTACCGGTCATAACTTTGAAGTAAGCAACATCTCCCAGGTGCTGCTCCAAAGCGGTCTTGTAGAAGAACAATGAAGTAGGACCGTTAGCATCAACCTTTACGCTGCCGCCATCTTTAAGCTGGCTCTCATGCTGACCAGGATCCGGCAGAGTGTTGATAACGAACTCCATAACTCTCTTAACGCCAATATCTTTCTTTGCAGAGAGGCAGAATACAGGGAAGATCTCATCCTTAAGCATTCCGGCCTTAAGACCTGAACGAACCTCGTCCTCTGTAAGTGAACCCTTGTCAAAGAAAATCTCCATCAGCTGCTCGTCATTCTCTGCAGCCTTCTCAATAAGTTCCTGCTGGAGGGTCTGAGCCTCATCCATCAAGTCTGCAGGAATATCAAGTTCCTCTCTTGTTCCGTTCTCATCTTTGAACTTGTACATCTTCATCTTGAGCACGTCAATGAATGCGTTGAACTCTGTACCAACAGAAACAGGGAACTGAACAAGAACAATCTTACCACCGTAAACATTCTTGAGGGAATCAATTGCCTGATGCCAATCTGCTTTCTCGCTATCCAGCTGGTTTACAGCAATTACGAGAGGCTTGTTGTGCTTCTGAGCTTGGCGGATGAAAATCTCCGTACCAACCTCAACGCCCTGAGTAGCGTTCACCAGGACTATACCGCTGTCACAAACTGAGAATGCTGAGTAAACACCGCCAACAAAGTCATCTGAACCCGGAGTATCAATGATGTTGAACTTGGTGTCCATAAACTCTGTGTACAAGAGAGTTGAGTAGATAGATCTCTGATAAATCTGTTCAATCTCCGTGTTGTCACTCATTGTGTTTTTGCCCTCAACGGAGCCGCGGCGGTCTGTAACCTTGCCCTCAAACATCATACTCTCTACAAATGTAGTTTTGCCCGATTTAGGGCTGCCTAGAAGTACGACGTTCCTAATGTTTTTGGTTTCGTAAGTCTTCATTTTATTTTAAATATTTACTTTTTCTTGATTTTAAGATGCCAAATATAAGAAAAAAAACGCCCCTTTCCTACAGGAGGGCGTCCGTTTCCATTGCTGCAAAATAGACAAGTTGAGAGAGCAGGGGCGCCTCCCGTTTCATTCTGGCCGCCATATTAGGCTCAATATCTGCAAGTTGATAAATCTTAACCTCCGCATTGCCGCAACTTTTTGCAATCTCCTCCTCCCCGATGGATGACTTACCGCAAACCACCCATAACCTTTTGTGCTCCTTCATTTTGCTCAGCGTTTGTGTGACGCCGCCTACCACCTTCCCCATAAGGCTCTGATTATCCACCCTTCCCTCTCCTGTAACAATAAGCTCCGCCTCCGCGATTTTTTTACCCAGATTCTGGAGGTAGTTTCCAAAGAACTCAAAGCCGCTCACCGCATCCGCTCCAAGGAAGTGACGCAGAGCAAAGCCCAAACCACCTGCAGCACCAGCACCTTTGAAAAGCGCTGATTCTTCTGCCGTTACGCGGGACTTTTGAAACTTTGGAAGGATTGTAAGAACCTTTTTGAACCCCTCCTCCATCTGCTCAATAGCTCTCTTTGTTGCTCCCTTTTGCGGTGAGTATATGTAGGTTGCGCCGGTAGGACCCAGTAGCGGATTATCAACATCGTTAACCATAACAAACTCCGTGGAGTAGAGTTTCTCTCTCCACGCAGTATCTTTAATCTCAGAGATTTGCGTTATCTTGTTCAGGTTTCCTCCGGTGACAAACTCATTAACACCCTCCGTCTCAAATCCCAAGGCCTGAACCATTCCCAGTCCGCAGTCATTGGTTGCGCTTCCTCCAATTCCAATCCAGATTTTCTTTGCACCCTTTTCAACGGCAGAGCGGATAAGTTGCCCCACTCCATAGGTTGTGGTCTTAAGAGGATTTCTCTCCTTTAAAGGAACCATTGCAAGACCGCAAGCGGTTGCACACTCAATAAAGGCGCAAGGCGTTTTCTCTCCACTCGGGAGGGTTTCTGAAAACATATAGTAGGAGTCTGTTTCTTTGCCAAGGGGCCCAACAACCTTTGTATCAACACGTTCTGCATTGCAGATTCTGCCAAACAGAGCGGCGCTGCCATCTCCTCCGTCTGCCATCTCCACAAGTTCAAATTGAGGAGCTTGGCTCAAAAATGAGGGCTCACCCTTTTTGAATAATCCGTAACGGAGCAGCCCATCCTTTACGGATTCCGCTACCTGAAGTGAGGAGAGGCCGCCCTTAAACTTGTCCGGACATATTACAACTTTAGAAATTTGGTTGCTTTCTGACTCCATTTTTGATATTTTTACCAGCGATTCCAAAATTAAGGAAAATTAACATCAAACAGATAGATTATGAAAAAATTCAGAGTAATGATTCTTGCCCTTCTGATGGCTCTTCCAATTGGAGCTATGGCAGATGAGGGTATGTGGCTGCTCCAACTCCTTGATAAGATGAATATCAAGGATATGAAGGCTGCCGGATGCAAACTTACAGCAAAGCAAATCTATGACGTAAACAACTCCTCACTAAAGGACGCCATTATGATTTTTGGTGGCGGATGTACTGCAGAAGTTGTTTCTGCTCAGGGACTTGTACTGACCAACCATCACTGCGGATACGGCAGCATTCAGAAGCTTTCCAGCACTGAGCATGATTACCTCAGAGATGGATACTGGGCAATGAACCAGAGTCAGGAACTTCCTGCTCCGGGCCTTACAGTTACATTCGTAGACCGTTTCATAGATGTTACGGATGAGATTCTTGCAGCCCAGGAAAAGGTTAAGAATTTGGGAGAGAATGAGAAAAAGAAATTTCTGAAAAACTTTCAGGATTCTCTTGGCAAAGTTTACATTGGCGATAACAAATATCTCAATGCCCGTCTCTCTGAGATGTATGCCGGAAACGCTTACTATCTTGTCCTTACAAAGACATATAAAGATGTACGTTTTGTTGGCGCACCACCTTCCTCAATAGGTAAGTTCGGAGGTGAGACAGACAACTGGGAGTGGCCTCGTCACACCGGAGACTTCTCTGTTTTCAGAATCTATGCAGACAAAGACAACAACCCTGCAGAATATAGCCCGGACAATGTTCCTTATACTCCAAAGAAATTCTTGAGCATTTCTCTAAAGGGTTATAAGTCAGGTGATTTTGCAATGATCATCGGCTTCCCTGGAAGAACCTCACGCTACCTTACAAGCGAGCAGATTGTTCTCAGAAGAGATGCAGACAACACCCCTACCGCCATTTCAAGAACGGCTAAAGAGGAGGTTTGGAGAGAGGCTATGAGAGCAGACCAGAAGATCAACATTCAGTATGCAAGCAAATTTGCAAGTTCTTCCAACTACCGTAAGAACAGCATTGGAATGAATGAGAGTTTTGCAAAACTCAACACCGTAGAAAAGAAGAGACAGATGGAGCAGGAGTTCAATGAGTGGGCTGCACAAGATCCTCAGCGCCAGGCAGAATACGGAGACTGCGTTGCCAAGTTGAACGAGTCTGCAAAGAAGTCTGTAAAGCCTAGTATTGCTCTTACATACATTATTGAGACACTGAACAACGTGGAGATTATCCGCGCTGCTTCTCAGGCTTTCCGCGCAAAAGACGCAGAGGCATTCAAGAAAGCAACCGCAAACTTCTACAAAGATTACAACTCTGAACTTGACCGCAAAACCAGCAAGGTTCTCCTTAAGACCTTCAAGGAGAAAGTTACTGAGCCAAGATATATTCCTGTAGTTTACAAGGATATAGACTCTCTCTTTGGTGGGGATATTGACAAGTATGTAGACAATATCTTTGACAACTCCGTATTCACAAATCAGGAGAAGGCAGCCGCTGCTTTGGCAAGTGAGAACTTTGATCTGAAAAAGGATCCTGCTGCAAGATACCTTAGCACATTCTCCTCTTCATATATGGATGTTTTAGATGATTATCTTGGTGCTCAGAAGGATGAGGGAGATGCACAGAAGACCTTTATGAGAGGACTTATGCTTATGAACGGCAATAACCCAATCTATCCTGATGCAAACTCTACAATGAGACTTACCTACGGAAAGGTTGACGGATACTCACCTAGAGATGCCGTTGATTATAAGTATTATACAACCCTTGAGGGTGTTATGCAGAAGGAGAATCCAAATGATCCTGAGTTTATTGTTCCTGCTAAACTTAAAGAACTTTACCTGGCTAAAGATTACGGACGCTATGCAATGAAGAACGGCGAGATGCCAACCTGCTTCCTGACCAACAATGACATCACCGGCGGTAATTCCGGAAGTGACGTTCTCAACGCAAAGGGTGAGCTTATAGGTCTTGCATTTGACGGCAACTGGGAGTCATTGTGCAGTGATATTCTCTTTGAACCTAACCTTCAGAGATGTATCAACGTAGATATCCGCTATGTCCTCTTTATCATAGATAAGTTCGGAGGTGCAGGATATCTGCTAGATGAAATGGATATTAAAGAATAATATGATTCAACTATCAGATATAGAAAAGGTTCTAAACAGGGTTATTCACCCGGAATATGATAAGAGCATAATTGAGCTCTCTCTTGTTCAGAACCTTAACTACCAGAAAGACGAGAGTGAGGACGACGCCGGAACTATCAAGTTCCGGCTCGTTTTCCATCGTAACGATCCTATGGCAAACTCTCTTAAGGAGGCTTGCCAAAAGGCTCTGCAAGAGGCGTTTCCTAAAGCCAAAACCAGCATACTTGTCCTGATAGATTCCAACAAAGCCACCGGTCACAACAAGAATGAACTGGGACGCGGAGATTTGGACAAGAAGGAACTTAACACTGTTCAAAACATTATTGCAGTTGCTTCCGGAAAGGGAGGAGTTGGTAAATCTACCGTTGCCGTAAACCTTGCAATTGCCCTATCTCAACTGGGTTACAAGGTTGGACTTTTGGATGCGGATGTTTACGGTCCCTCCGTTCCGAAGATGACCGCAACAGAAGATTATCTTCCCCCCATTACGGAGAAAGAAGGGAAACAACTCATTGTTCCTGTAGAAAAGTATGGCGTAAAGTGGATGTCCATAGGCTACTTTGCAAAACCCGAGCAGGCTCTGATTTGGAGAGGACCAATGGCTTGCGGCGCCTTAAAGCAACTGGCTTTTGAGGTGATGTGGGGTGAGTTGGATTACCTTCTGATAGATCTTCCTCCCGGAACCGGTGATATCCATATCACTATGATTCAGGAGATTCCGCTCACCGGTGCAATTATTGTGACCACCCCTCAGCAGATAGCTCTTGCAGATGTGGAGAAGGGTATCAATATGTTCCGCAACAAAGATGTTCACACTCCAATCTACGGCATTGTGGAGAATATGAGCTGGTTTACTCCAAAAGAACTTCCAAACAACAGATACTACCTCTTTGGAAAGAACGGAGGAGAGAAGATGGCAGACAAATACAACGTTCCTCTCCTGGGGCAAATCCCTATCGTGATGGGAGTTATGGAAGGTGGAGATAACGGCCGCCCTGCCGCATTGGAAGAGGGAGAGATACAATCCCGCTTCCGGGAAATAGCTGAGAACTTATAGATAAAAGGATGGGCAACCATCCTTTTTTGTTTATTCAGGCAGCAGTCTGAAGGAGAGGCGGTGGTAAGGACAAGGTCCGTATTTGGCTATGGCATCACGGTGGTCTTTGGTTGGATAGGCCTTGTTTTTCTTCCAGTTGTACTGCGGGTAAAGTTCTCCCAATGAGGTCATTATATGGTCCCGCTCCGTCTTGGCAAGAATAGATGCGGCCGCAATTGAGATATACTTGGAATCCCCTTTCACAATGGTGTGATGGGGGATTGCTTTTTGCTGTTGGGCGGAGTTGTATTGATGGAAACGGTTACCGTCAACAATGATGTGTTCTAGTAGTAATCCCTTCTGTTTCAAATCATCTTCAACAACTGCAAGTGCCTTGTGCATAGCAAGTATGGAGGCGTTAAGAATGTTTATGCGGTCTATCTCATCTGCCTCAACACGTGCAATTGCCCAGGAGAGAGCATGTTCCATAATCAGAGGACGCAGAGCCTCTCTCTGTTTTTCCGTGAGCTTTTTTGAGTCCGTAATCAGCGGGTTGAAAAAGAGTGGGTTACAAGGATCATACTTTGGAAGCACAACGGCGGCGGCCACCACCGGACCGGCCAAAGGACCGCGCCCGGCTTCATCACAACCGGCTTCAATAATTCCCTCGTTGAAAATAAGCATCTATAGTTATTGCTCTTTCTTAACGGTGCTCTTGAGGAAGAGTTCATCCATCTGAGCATCATCTATGATAGACGGAGCCTCAGCCATAACGTCACGTCCCATATTGTTCTTAGGGAATGCAATGAAATCTCTGATTGTCTCCTGTCCGCCAAAGAGTGCGCAGAGGCGGTCAAATCCGAATGCAATTCCTCCGTGAGGCGGAGCTCCGAACTTGAAAGCGTTCATAAGGAAGCCAAAGCGGTACTCTGCCTGCTCATGAGAAAATCCCAGAATCTCAAACATTCTCTCCTGAATCTTGCGGTCAAAGATTCTGATAGAACCGCCGCCTATCTCATTGCCGTTGAGGACAATATCATAAGCGTTGGCCTTTACGTCCGCCAGATCTTCCTGTTTGTTGGAGTAAAACTTGTCCAAATCTTCCGGTTTTGGAGAGGTGAATGGATGGTGCATTGCGTAGAAGCGCTGAGTCTCGTCATCCCACTCCAAAAGAGGGAAGTCATAAACCCACAACGGCTTGAAATCTTCAGGTTTACGAAGACCAAGACGGCTGCCCATCTCCAAACGCAAAGTTCCCAATGCAACCTGAGTTTTATGTTTAGGACCGCAGAGAATAAGAATCAAATCTCCCTTCTCCGCACCAACGTTCTTTGCAATCTCTGCAATCTGTTCAGGTGTGTAGAATTTATCTATCGTAGATTTTACCTCATCTCCGAACTTAATGAAAACAAGCCCTTTAGCACCTACCTGAGGACGCTTTACCCACTCGGTAAGTTCATCCGTCTGCTTGCGTGAATAGTTGGCGCAGCCAGGAACAGCAATTGCTCCTACATACTCTGCAGAATCAAAGACGGAGAATCCTTTTCCCTGAACAAGTGAAGTAATCTCATGCATCTGCATTCCAAAACGGAGATCCGGTTTGTCACTGCCGTAGAAGCTCATGGCCTCATCGTAAGAGATTCTCTCAAACGGCTCATCAAAGGTCTTTCCTAATACGTTCTTAAAGAGGTGTTTAACAAGGCCTTCAAACATCTTTAAAATATCCTCACGCTCAACAAAAGACATCTCGCAGTCTATCTGAGTAAACTCAGGTTGACGGTCTGCTCTGAGGTCCTCATCTCTGAAGCATCTTACAATCTGGAAGTAACGGTCATAACCTGCAACCATCAGAAGCTGCTTGAATGTCTGAGGGCTCTGAGGAAGTGCGTAAAACTCTCCCGGATTCATTCTGGAAGGAACCACAAAGTCTCTTGCTCCCTCCGGAGTAGACTTAATGAGGAACGGAGTCTCTATCTCCATAAAGTTATTGCCGTCCAAATAGTTGCGTGTTTCTATAGCCATTCTGTGGCGCAGAGCCAACGCTCTCTGAAGCGGACCGCGTCTAAGATCCAGGTAACGATATTTTGCACGCAAATCATCACCGCCGTCACTCTGATCTTCAATTGTGAAAGGAGGAGTTGCAGCAGCGTTAAGTATGTTGATTTTATCCAGCTTAATCTCAATATCTCCGGTTGGCATCTTAGGATTCTTGCTCTGTCTTTCAGATACAACACCCTCTGCCTGAATAACATACTCGCGTCCAAGAGAGTTAATGGTATCTATAACTGTCTTATCTGCAGTGTCATCTGCAACAAGCTGAGTAATACCGTATCTGTCTCTGAGGTCTACAAAGTTGAGACTTCCCATTTTTCTGATTCTCTGAACCCATCCGGCGAGCGTTACTTTTTTCCCGGCATCTGCAAGGCGGAGTTCTCCGCAAGTATTTGTTCTGTACATAGTCTTTTATAATGATTGCCAAAAGTAACACTATTTTTCTATTTTTGTCACTGCTATGGGAAGGAACTCTCAACATAGAAGGACGGTTCATCCGGTAAGGTATGATGGAGTGAGAGCCAAGAAGGCTCTTGGGCAGCATTTTCTCCGCGATGAAGATATTGCCATAGAGATTGTAGACTCTCTTCTGATACCGGAAACCGGATTGGATGAAAACCCTACCGTTGAGAGCGGAGTGAATGTTTTGGAGATTGGCCCGGGAACGGGAGTTTTGACCAACTATCTCCTTATGGATAAGAGGATAAACCTCTCTCTATGCGAGATAGACCAGGAGTCCATAGACAAACTGAGGGATCGCTTTCCGCAGTTTCTCTACACCCTCCAGCAGAGAGATTTTCTCAAGAGCAACCTGGAGGAAATCTACCCATCCGAAACGGAAATCAAAAAGGGAACCAACGGCAATGAAGTCTACATCATAGGCAACTTCCCATACAACATCTCTTCTCAGATTTTCTTCAAAATTCTTGAAGACAGAGATAGGGTTACTCAGGTTGTCTGCATGCTTCAAAAGGAGGTGGCTGAGCGTCTTGCATCGGATGCGGGAGGAAAGGATTACGGCATACTCTCCGTACTTTTGCAATGCTGGTATGACATAGAGTATCTTTTCACCGTAGATGAGAGCGCCTTTGTTCCGCCTCCAAAGGTAAAGAGCGGAGTGATAAGGCTTTGGAGAAACACCAGAGAATCTCTTGGTTGTGACGAGCAACTCTTCAAAAGCGTTGTAAAGACAACGTTCGGCCAGAGAAGAAAGACCGTAAGAAACTCAATAAAATCTATAACATCAGATCTTTCCCCAAAAGCAAAAGAGGTGCTTGAAAAATCACCATATCTGGATAAGAGACCGGAGCAACTCGGGGTAGAAGATTTTATAGAACTGACAAAAATTTTGGAACAAAAGTAACAGAGGAAGATGGAAGGAAAGAAGAGTTTAATAGAGAGATTGAGGGTTGTAGCGGTGCTGTTGCAAGAAGGTGTAGTTTTCACTTTTAACGAGCTGAAGGGAAATAAGTTACGTACCTTCCTCTCTTTGCTTGGTGTCAGTATCGGTATCTTTACTATCATCGCAATATTTACAGCAGTAGATGCGCTCCGCTCCAACGTAAAGCGAGGCTTTGAATCTCTCGGAACCAGCAACATGTTACAAGTCTCTTCCTGGCCAATGGGACCGGAAGATGATGAGGGAAACATTGCTCTGGACGGCAGCAGCGGAACCGATTACAAGTGGTGGGAGTATATCAAAAGACCAAGCGTAACTATTGAGGATTACAAGTACTTAAGAAACAGTTCCGAGAAGGGAGGAGACTTTCTCTACTCCGTAAACAGCAACGCTACTATCAAACATAAACGCAGCACCGCATCCGGAGTTTGGGTAATGAGTGCTATTGGCGGATTGGATAAAGTCATCAATCTGGATATGGAGAGCGGTAGAGTTCTTACACCTATGGAACTTGAAGGTTCTCAGCCTCTTGCTATACTGGGAAAAGGACTTGCGGAGTCACTATTTGGAGATGAAAATCCCGTTGGTCAGACAATAAAGATTAACGGATACAGTGTAACCGTAATTGGTGTCATTGCCAAACAGGGACAGAGCTTGGTAACATTGGTAGAGACGGACGGTAACTGTATAATCCCTTATAACACAGGTAAAATCATCTTCCACTTAAGAGAATCTGACGGAGAACTTTACGCCATTCCAAAGGAGGGTGTTCAGAGTGATGACTTCATTGCAGAGATCAAACACCTTATGAGACAGGTACGTAGGCTGAGAGTAGGACAGAAGAACAACTTCTCTGTCAACTCCCTCAACCTGTTGGAGAGTATGTTAGGACAGGTGATGGGGCTCATCCAAAAAGTTGGATGGGTAATTGCGGCCTTCTCGCTTTTGATAGGAGGCTTTGGAATAGCAAACATTATGTTCGTCTCCGTTAAGGAGAGAACCAAGATCATAGGTATTCAGAAAGCGCTTGGAGCAAAGAGATACTTCATTATGACTCAGTTTCTTACAGAGGCCCTAATACTTGCCGTGGCCGGCGCCCTTGTGGGCGTACTGTTGGTATGGGTGATTGTAACACTGGCCCCTATCCCTGCGGAATATGACGTTCATCTTAGTTTACAAAATGTAATCTCCGGTGTAATGATTGCCTCCGGAATCGGAGTTCTCAGCGGAGTCCTCCCTGCCTGGACCGCCGCCAATCTGAACCCCGTCACCGCCATGAACTCCAAATAGTGGTAGGTGTTAGAAGATTTCACCGGCCCACAGCATCCTCAGGAAATCAAGCACATAGATCATCTCTATGTCTTCCACTTTTCTTGTGATTGGTTCTAATGATACAAGAATTAGGCGGCAGTCCGGGTGCTCTTCCTTAAAGGCTTTAAGACCTGATTTTTGTTTTGGTCTTATCTGTCCTGAAGACTTTATTTCAATGGCAATCTTTGCATCTCCAATTACTGCATCAACTTCTTTATGGTCATAAGTATGCCAATAAGAGATGGTTTCTTTCTTATCGTTATATCCCTTATATGCAATAATTTCCTGCATTATTAGATGCTCAAAAGCGTGACCGTAATCATCAGTTCCGCGCTTGAGCGAATGACGGCCCATCAGATAGTTAGCGAGCCCCACATCAAAGTAGTAGAACCGAGGAGCCTGAATAACCCTTCGTTTGATAACATTTCTATACGCCGGTATCTCATAACCAATGAGTGTATCATATAGAATCTGATAATATGATTGTACCGTCTTAACAGAAACGCCGCAGTCTGAAGCTATATTGGAATAGTTAAGCATCTCACCGTCTGAAATAGCCGCCACCTCCATAAAACGCTCAAATGCTTCAAGTTCCCGAACCTCTCCCTCTTCCCTAATTTCTTCATTCAAGTATACTTCTACGTAACCCTTAAGGCGCTTTGTGGCATCTGCTACTGTATAGTGACGCGGAATCATTCCGTTCTGGATTGCACGATCCAGTTGGAAGTCTGTCACCTCCGGCCAAACAAGCGGATAAAGAGTTTCCGGAATTGCTCGGCCGCCGAGTGTATTGGCTCCATGCTTTTTGAGCTTCCTTGCGCTGGAACCGCTGAGGATAAACCAAAGTCCTTTCTCCACCATTAAAGTGTGAACAATATCCAGTAATTCCGGCACTTTTTGAATCTCATCTATGATGACCAAAGTACCAACTGGTTTGTCCCAAAGAGCCTCCTTTAGAGCATTGGGATTCCTTTTAAAGCCTTTTCTTACATCCGGGTTTAGTAAATCGTAGTAAATATTCCCATTGAAGCGTTCTTTCAAAAGGGTGGATTTCCCTGTCTGACGTGCGCCAAACAGGAACATTCCTTCATCCAACTTGCTCTCTATATCAAAAATTCTTTTATACATAAAGCCTGTAAAATTTGTATTATACTCCAAATTTTTACATAAATTTATGGAGTACGGTCGCAAAATTAATAATAAAATTTGGAATAGTAAGCCCTTTTTAATCCAAACCGAGTTCGGATTTCATGGAACGGAGGAGGTCAAAGGCGGAGAGCGGGGTCATGGAGTTGAGGTCTGCTGCCTCCAGTTTGGCTTTGATGGCGGAGAGAGTAGGGTCATCCAACTGGAAGAAAGAGAGCTGCATCTGATCTTCCCTCTTTGGGTTGGAGGCCTGGCGCTGCTTCTCCTGCTTTTCCAGTTTTAGGAGGGTTTTCTCTGCGGAGCTGAGAACCTCTTCAGGCATACCTGCCAGACGAGCAACATGGATACCGAAACTATGGGCAACACCACCCCGTTTCATCTTGCGCAAAAAGACAATGTTCTTGCCGGATTCCTTAACCTCAATATGGAAGTTTTTAACTCTTGGATAGATGCTCTCCAGCTCGTTAAGTTCATGATAGTGAGTTGCAAAGATGGTCTTTGCTTTTGCATTTTTGTTGTTGTGGAGGTATTCTACAATTGCCCAGGCTATTGACATACCGTCAAAGGTGCTTGTTCCTCTTCCAATCTCATCCAAAAGAACAAGGCTTCTCTCAGAGAGGTTGTGAAGTATGGAGGAACTCTCCAGCATCTCAACCATAAAGGTAGATTCACCCTGTGAAATGTTATCTGATGCACCAACTCTTGTGAAGATCTTATCTACAACTCCAATGCGTGCACTCTTTGCCGGAACAAAGGAGCCGCACTGAGCCAGAAGAACAATGAGCGCAGTCTGACGCAGCAGTGCAGATTTACCTGCCATGTTTGGACCGGTAAGTATTATAATCTGCTGAGACTCATTGGATAAATAGAGGTCATTGGCAACATACTCCTCTCCCGGAGCCATTCTGGTTTCAAGGACAGGATGACGCCCCTCTTTAATCTCAATCTCCAGAGTGTTATCCATCTTTGGACGGCAGTAACGGTTCTTCTTAGCAAGTTCTGCAAAACCAACCAGACAGTCCAGATTGGAGACTGCAATACAGCACTTTTGAATGAGCGGTATTCTCTTCTGAATCTCAAGAACAAGGTCTAAGAAAATCTTCTGTTCCAGTTGAACAATCTTCTCCTCCGCACCCAGTATTTTCTCCTCATACTCTTTAAGTTCCGGAGTTATATATCTCTCTGCAGAAACCAGCGTCTGCTTACGAATCCAATCACTTGGAACGTTTGCCTTATAGGTATTTCTGACCTCAAGATAGTAACCGAATACATTGTTGTAACTAACTTTGAGTGAAGGAATTCCAGTTCTATGACTCTCTCTTTGCTGAAGTTCCAGCAAATAATCTTTTCCCTCTCTGGATATTTTTCTTAGCGAATCCAACCGCTCATCTACTCCCTCTGCAATTATATCACCCTTACCAAACTGCGCAGCCGGGCTCTCCATTAACTTGCTGCCTATCAGCTTATCCAGAGCTTTGTATTCTGCAAGGTCTTTGAAGAACTGACTCAGCGCCGGAATTTTTTCAACCAACTTTTTCTCTCCCCCCTTCTCTCTTATAAGCTCCGCGATGGGTTGCATATTTGAGAGCGAACGCCTCAACTGCACCATCTCTCTCGGCATAATCTTTCCGGCAGAACAGCGCGCAAGTATTCTCTCCACATCTCCCACGTTATCAATGTGTTCCATCAATTGGGTACGCAAATCGTCATCTGATAGGAAAAACTCCACCGCATCATATCTTTTCTCAATCTGCTCCGCATCTATCAGCGGCATCGCAAGCCAGGAGCGCAACATGCGCTCTCCCATCGGGGAGGAGGTGTGATTGACAACATCCATAAGAGATACACCATCTGGAGAGAAGGAGTTGAATATCTCCAGGTTCTTGATGGTAAAGCGGTCCAGCCAGACAAAGTTGCCGCGGTCTATTCTGGAGATGGAGTTGATATGGAAGGTGCCGCTCTGGCCCTTGATGGTAACGGCGTCAAAGCTGGCAATGTCAGATATTCTGTTTTGCTGAAGGTAGAAGAGGATGGAGCCTGCTGCTATCTTTGCAAGACGCATCTTCTCAATACCGAACCCCTTAAGTGCCTTGGCACCAAACTGTTTCTCAAGTTTGTCAAAGCAGGCCTCCTCAACAAAAGCCCACTCGTCCATTGGGGTAAGGTACCATTTCTCTCCAAACTGTTTCCTGAAACCCGCCTCAAAACCCTTGCAAATGAGAATCTCTCCCGGAGCCATATCGGTGAGCAGAAGATCTATGAAATCCAATCCGCCCTGTGCAACTTTGAAACTTCCGGTGGAGACATCCAAAAAGGCGGCGCCGGCCTCTTTTCCCTCAAAGACAAAGGATGCCAGGTAGTTGTTGCGGCCCTGCTCCAGGATATCGTTGTTGTAGGCAACGCCAGGGGTTACAAGTTCCGTAACTCCGCGTTTTACAATGGTTTTGGTCATCTTTGGATCTTCCAGCTGATCACATACGGCCACCTTGTAGCCGGCGCGGACCAAACGAGGAAGATAGTTCTCCAGAGAGTGGTGAGGAAATCCGCAAAGTTCTACGGAATCTGGCACTCCGTTGGAACGTTTTGTAAGAACAATTCCTAAAACCTTGCTCACCGTAAGGGCGTCCTCCCCGTAGGCCTCATAAAAATCTCCCACTCTCATAAGCAGGAGCGCCTCCGGGTACTGTGCTTTGAACTGCACATACTGCTTCATTAACGGTGTATTAAGATTTCTCTCTCCCATAATGCAAAATTAGCATTTATCTTTTCCTATATTTGTAAAAATTCACAATTTGTATGAAAATTTCTACTTATTCATCAGTTGCCGCCATAGCTTTGGCTATTGGTATGACGGCTCTCGTTTCCTGCAACACTGCTAAGGAAAACAAAGATACTCAGCCCGTTGAAGAGGTTCTCTACACAGAGGGATTTGACAAGGGTATAGAGAAAATAATGGCAGATCTGGACGTTATAGGTTTGGGCGTTGCCGTTGTAAAGGGTGACGAGATTGTATACAAAAACAGTTGGGGTTACAAAAACCTTGAGACGCAGACCCCTCTGCAGGAGGATGACCTCTTCCGCATTGCCTCCATTTCTAAATCTTTCACAGCTACTTCCATTATGCAGTTGGTTGAGAAAGGGGCTCTTGATTTGGACGCAGATGTAAGTGATCTTGTGGGCTTTAAGGTTAGAAACCCTAAGTTCCCGGATGTAAAGATTACCCCCTACATGCTGCTCTCTCACACCTCCTCATTGAACGATGCGGGTGGATATTTTAAACTGGATGTCATTAATCCTGAGAAGAATGCAGACTTTGCAAAATCTTACAACGATTACCGTCCGGGTACTCAGTATGAGTACTGCAATCTGGGTTACAACACCCTGGGAACTATCATTGAGAGAGTTAGCAAGATCCGTTTTGACCAGTATGTTGTCAACAACGTTCTTAAACCTATTGGTATTGACTATGCAGGTTACTGGGTTGCAAGTCTGGACTCCACAAAGTTTGTCTCTCTCTACCAGAAGGACAATAAGGGCAAATGGGAGGAGCAGAAAGAGGCTTACGCTCCTAGAACAAAAGAGATTGCAGAGTACGAATTCGGCTACTCTACTCCTATCTTCTCACCTACCGGCGGAATGAAGATCAACCCTGTTGGATTGGCAAAGGTTATGCAGATGCACATGGGTCTTGGTACCGCAGCCAACGGTGCAAAGGTTCTGGGAAGCCAGAGCGCCCTTCTTATGCAGAGCCGCTTTACAGAGACTGGAACAGAAGAGGGATTTGAGGGAGGCGAGCCAGTTTACTACGGCTTTGCTCTCTGGAACAATAAAGACATTATCCCAGGCAAGACAATGGTGGGCCACACCGGAGGTGCTTACGGAGTCTACACCATTATGCTCTGGAACAAGGAGAGAACATTCGGTATTATCTCTATGACCAACGGCTGCTCCGGCAAACGTGAGCGTGGCTTTATGGCGGTTCATAACCGCGTTGTAAACTGCCTCTATCAAAACTTGATTAAGGGTACCGAGGCGGACAAATAGCAGATGAAGCGGGTTCTGATTATCACATATTATTGGCCCCCGTCCGGTGGCAGCGGAGTGCAGAGGTGGCTCAAGGCCTCAAAGTACCTCCCACAATACGGATGGGAGCCTGTAATTTATACCCCTTTGAACCCGGACGTCAACTCCACGGACGAATCCCTTATGGCGGACATAGGGGCGGATACAAAAATTATAAAGCGCAAAATTACAGAGCCTTATAAGTTCTATAAGATACTCTCCGGAAAGAAGAAGGGAGAGAAGATTGAGGCCAACATTATCTCCTCAGAAGGGGGCGGTTTCCTTAAGAGACTCTCCATGCATATTAGGGGAAACTGGTTCATTCCGGACCCTCGTTGCTGGTGGATTAAGCCTTCTGTAAGGTTCCTTTCCAAGCTGATTAAAGAGGGGGAGAGGTTTGATGCGGTGGTAAGCACCGGACCGCCTCACTCAATGCACCTGATTGCGGATGCTCTCCACAAAAAGTTCAATATCCCCCATCTGGCAGACTTCAGGGACCCGTGGACAAAGATTTTTTACTTCAAACACCTTGGCCTGAGCGCCTCCTCTTTGAAGAAGCATCAAGCTTTGGAAAGAGGCGTTTTGAATGATGCCTCCATAGTTGTGGTGGTATCAGATAAGATGAAGGAGGAGTTTTCAACAGGAGAGTATGCAGAGTTTGCTCCAAAGGTAGAGGTTATTACCAACGGCTTTGATCCGGATGATTTTTCAACGGAAAAACGCCCAGCCTTAAAGGAGATAAAAGAGAGAATAGACAGAGAGTGTGACGGGAAGTTTGTGATAGTTCACACAGGTCTTCTTCCAAAGAGTGCAGACCCGGATCTGCTGTGGCCCATCCTTGGCAAGATGGTGAAAGAGAATGCTCAGTTTGCATCAAGACTCAAGATTGTAACTATGGGCCAGACAGACGGTTGCGTGGCGGAGGAGATAAAAGACGCGGGGCTTGAGAGTTACTACACGCAGTTTGGATATGTTCCTCATCTTGAGAGCATAGGTTGGCAGATGAGAGCCAACGTTCTTCTGCTTCCGCTCAGAAAAGAGAAGGAGTCTGCCGCAATTTTAACCGGCAAGTTTTACGAGTATATTGCCTGCAAAGGAGAGATATTTGCCTTTGGTCCGGTAGAGGGAGATTTGGGTAAAATACTCAGGGAGACCGGCCGCGGAAAGATAGCTGAATTTGATGATGCCATAGCAATAGAATCCATTATGCGTGACTTTGCAGCGCGCTGCGTTCCAGCAGCTTCGGAGAGCGCAACAGAGAACAAAGCGGTGGAAAGATTCTCACGTGTTAAAACAACAGAGCAGTTGGCAAAACTGCTGGATGAAATAAGTAAGTAATAGAAAAAGAAAGAATATGGAGGAAAGGAAAAGCAATGTTTTTAGGAAGTTGATTCCGTATCTGCTTGCAATAGTCGGATTTATAATTATAGGGTATGCGTATGCTCCTTATACGCTGAGCGGAAAAGTTGTAAATCAGTCAGATATATCCAGTTGGAAGGGTATGAGCCATGAGATTGTAGATTGGAATGACGCCCACCCGGAAGATCCAACCTATTGGACAAACTCCATGTTCTCCGGAATGCCTGCAACTACCATCTCCGTAAAGTATCACGGAGATTTTACAAAGTATCTTTATGATATTCTCTTTATAGGACAGCGTCCTGCAAGTTATCTGATAATCTGCATGATAGGAGCCTTCCTAATGTTCCTTGCATTTGGAGTGAACATCTATTTGGCAATACTCGGAGCAATAGCGGTGGCCTTCTGTTCTTACAACATGCAGATAATCCAGGTTGGTCACAACACCAAGATGATGGCCATTGCCTTTATGCCTTGGGTTATTGCAGCACTTGTCTATGCCTATAGGAAAGGTTCATATTTGGGTGCTGTTCTCTTTGGTCTTGCTCTCAGTTTTCAGGTAAAGGCCAACCATCCGCAAATCACTTATTACCTGGTAATTATAGTTGCAGGTTATGTAATATGGCAACTTATAAAGGCAATAAAAGAGAAGTGCTTTGGCAACTTCTTTAAAATCTCTCTTGTTGTTCTTGTTGCCGGACTTTTGGGAGTTGCTGCAAACATCAACCACCTTTGGCCAACTTACGAGTACGGAAAATATACAATGAGAGGCGGAACGGAACTTACGGATAACAGTGCTGAAGCAACGGGGGAAAAGAGCCGCTCCGGTTTGGATTTGGAGTATGCAACCCAGTGGTCATATGGAGTGGAGGAGACTCCTAACCTTCTGATTCCTAACTTTAACGGAGGAGCCTCTGCGGGTAAACTTTCTTCATCTTCTGCAACTTACAAGATGCTTACAGAGCAGTATAACTATCCAGCTTATGAGGCAGAAAAGTTTGTATCACAGATGCCGCTCTATTGGGGACCTCAAGCCTTTACTGCAGGCCCTATGTATCTTGGAGCTATCTGCATATTCCTCTTTGTATTAGGACTTTTCGTTGTTAAGGGAGGAGTAAAATGGTGGATAGTAGTAGTATCACTGCTTGCAGTAGTACTCTCCTGGGGCTATCACTTTATGGCTCCTACACGCTTCTTTTTCAACTACATGCCGCTGTACAACAAGTTCAGAACCGTCTCTATGATTCTTGTAATACTGCAGGTTACGGTTCCTATACTTGCCATATTGGCTTTGGATAAATTCTACACTTTAGACAAAGCAAAGGCAAAGAAATCTCTGCTTTGGGCGTTGGGTATAACAGGTGGTTTCTCCCTGATTTTCTGCCTGGTGCCGTCACTTGCAGGCAACTTCTCCGGCGGAGCGGACGCTCAGCTTCCAAAGGAACTTGTTGCAACACTTACTCAGGACAGAGCAGCTCTTCTCAGAGCAGATGCTTTCCGTTCACTCTGCTTCATACTTCTTGCTGCACTTGTAATTTGGCTCTCATTCAACAAGAAGATGAAGGTTTGCTATGCAACCGCAGCACTTATTCTGCTTGTTGGAATAGACCTATGGAGTGCAGACAAACGTTACCTGAACTCTTCACATTTTGTTACGCAGCAGGAGTTTACAAGCGTTCTCAACGCCCGCCCGGTAGATACATTCCTTAAGGATTCTGACAAGGATCCAAACTACAGAGTTTTAGATCTTACTGTAGATCCTTTCAACAACGCATACATCTCCTACCATCATAAAACCATTGGCGGTTACTCACCTGCAAAACTTCAGCGTTACCAGGATTTGATTGACCGTTACATCAGAAAAGAGATTACACAGATTGGCTCTGAACTGCAGGGAGTAACTACATTGGATGAGGCCTCCTCTGCAATTACATTCCATCCTGTTTTGAGTATGCTCAACACCCGTTACATCATTGTAAACGGAGAGAGCGCACCAATTGTAAACTCCTACGCTTTAGGAAATTGCTGGTTTGCAGACAGTGTTACACTTGTAGATAACGCCAATGAAGAGATTGAAAAACTTGGTGAAATAAATCCGCGGACCACTGCAATTGTCAATAAAAAATTTGAAAGCGCTCTAAAAGGCTTTAAAGCAGTATCCGAAGACACCGCTGTAAACAACCTTTCTTCAATCTTTTTAACAAGCTATGCCCCAAACAAACTGGTTTACCACTACTCAACAGCAAAACCAAGAGTTGCGCTCTTCAGTGAGGTTTACTATCCTGGGTGGAAGGCTGTTGTAAAAGATGCTGCAGGCAAAGAGAGCGAGTTGGATATCTTCCAGGCAGACTGGGTGTTAAGAGGAGCAATAGTTCCTGCAGGAGAGGGAGATATCACCTTCACCTTCCAACCAAAGAGCTTCATAAAAGGAGAGAGTTACTCACTCTACGCATCCCTACTTCTGCTAATCCTAATAGCAGCCACAATAGTCCTTTCTTTCAAAAAGAAAGAGCCTGCAAAGATAGATTAAAGACCGGCGAGACTACTAATCATTACTGCGGCAACACCAATAGGGGCCACGTATCTTATTAAGAAACGGAGAGTTACAAGGAGCCATTTAGGAACCTTGTGCATGCCGGAACTGGTTATCTCATCTTCAAAATCTTTGCGGGTTATCTTCCATCCCACAAAGAGTGCAACGAGGAATCCTCCCGTTGTCATAAGTATGTTGGCAGATATGTAGTCAAACAGATTGAAAATGCTACCCCAAACGGCGCAGCAGATTCCGAGTGCAATCATAATTACTGAGGAAATCACAACTGCCTTAATTCGTTTGAAGGAGAAAATCTCCATTATGTAAGCCACAACTATCTCCAAAAGTGAGATGGATGAGGAGATTGCAGCGGCAAAGAGTACAAAGTAGAAGAAGACTGCAATTACCTTACCCATAGCCATTTGCCCAAAGACCTCAGGCAGTGTTATGAAGGCCAGGCCGGCACCCTCTGTAGGTGAAATTCCAAAAGCAAATACAGCAGGAAGTATGGCTGCTCCGGCAATAAGAGCAAAGAGCACATCTGATGTTACGGTAAGAGATGTGGTCTTAAGAAGGTTGTCTTTATGAGGAGCATAGGAAGCGTATGTAAGGACACAGCAGCAACCCAGTGATAGTGAGAAGAATCCCTGCCCCATTGCATAGAGAATGGTCTTGAATGTCACCTTTGAGAAGTCCGGTTTAAAGAGAAATTTCAACCCCTCTGAAGAACCCTCAAGGGTAAGAGAGTTAATCATTATTGCTACAATCAGAACCGCAAGAATGGTAATCAGATATTTGCAGCTGCGCTCTATTCCCTTCTGTACACCAAGCATTACCACACCGCAGGTAAGTCCCAGAAATATAAGCATATAGATAAGGTTCTGGGATGTATCTGAAGAGAGGGCGGAGAACATTGCAGCACTCTGTCCGGTTGTTTCTGTAGTAACATCAAAACAGAATGAATGAAAGAGGTAACTTACAGTCCAACCTCCTACAACACAGTAAAAGGAGTCTATAATCAGGGCTGTTATAACTCCCAGCAGACCAACATATTTCCACTTGGTTTTTGGAGCAAATTTATCGTAAGCGGAGTAGGCGTTTGCCCTTGCGCGGCGTCCAATCACAAACTCCGCAACCATAACCGGAAGGCAGATTAAAGCCACCACAACAAGGTAGATAATAATGAAAGCAGCACCACCGTTGTTGCCTACAACGTACGGGAATCTCCAGAGATTACCCAAGCCGATTGCAGAGCCCACCAGTGCCAGCAACATACCCAGCGAGCTCTTGAATTTAGCCCTTTCTCTCATAAACGACAAATTGGAATTTTATGTTGTTTTCTTTGTCTGTCAACACTTTAGAAGAGGAGGTTTCTTTCCACTCACTACTCTCGATGGTTGGAAAGAAGGTATCTGCATCCTTTGCCTCTGCAAAAATCTTTGTGATGTAAAGGCGCTTTGCAAAAGGCATTGCAGCTTTGTAGATAGAACCGCCGCCAATAACAAAGAACTCCGTCCGCTTTCTCTTAACCTCCGTAAGCAGAGCCGTTAAATCTTCTGCCTGTTCAATGGTTGTATTTGATAACTTTGAACGTGAAACCACAATGTTGCGCCTGCCCGGAAGAGCTCTGCCTATGGAGTCAAAAGTCTTACGTCCCATAATTACCGGGTGAGACATAGTAACCTGCTTAAAATAAGCAAGATCCTCTTTAATATGCCAAAGAAGTTCATTACCTCTTCCAATGGCACCGTTCTCTGCAACCGCGGCAATCAGTGAGATCATAACGTAAACTTTTAAACAGCAACCGGAGCCTTTATTGCCGGATACGGGTCATATCCTACAAGTTCAAAATCTTCATACTTGAAGGAGAAAATATCTTTCTGCTCACCCTTAATCAACATCTTAGGAAGCGCCCTCGGTGTTCTGCTGAGCTGCTCTTTAACCTGCTCAAAATGATTGAGATAGATATGGGTATCTCCGGTAGTGTGAACAAAATCTCCGAGTTCAAAACCGCACACCTTTGCAATCATCATAGTAAGCAGAGCGTAAGATGCAATATTGAAAGGGACACCCAAAAAAGTATCTGCACTTCTTTGATAAAGCTGGCAGGAGAGGCGGTTATCCGCAACGTAAAATTGAAAGAGAGAGTGGCAAGGAGGAAGCGCCATCTTCTCAATCTCAGCAACGTTCCAGGAGGAGATGATTATACGGCGGGAGTCCGGATTGTTTTTAAGCGTATCCATCACGTTCTGAAGCTGATCTATATGGCGTCCGTCTCCGCAGTTCCACCTTCTCCACTGCGCCCCGTAAACCGGTCCCAGCTCACCGTTTTCATCCGCCCACTCATCCCATATACTCACTCCGTGCTCCTTGAGATACTTAATGTTGGTATCTCCGTTTATAAACCACAGAAGCTCGTAAATTATTGATTTTAAATGTACTTTCTTAGTTGTAAGAAGAGGGAAGCCCTCATTGAGGTTGAATCTCATCTGATAGCCGAATATGCTCTTTGTCCCCACGCCGGTGCGATCATGTTTAACCACACCCTCATCCATTATTTTCTTTAGAAGATCTAAATACTGTTTCATGGAGACAAATTTACAATTTTTATCCTTAACAAGATGGGCAGATGGTCACTTGCACCCCCAACAAAACGAGGCCCAATGAAAGTTCTTCTAATCTTAACACCGTAATACTTTTTATCCTCCGTCAGAAGGTGCGGCATATAAAACAAAGAGGCGGAGCCCTTTACGAAGTCACTTACTAAAAACTGATCCAGCATTTCCCACTTGCCCCTGAACTTATGAGAGCCCTTTACCTCTGAATCAGAGCTGTTTAAAGAGTCTTTCAGTTTTCCCGATAGATTATTAAGTCCCAAGCTTTTGACCGCCTCTGAAGAGGGAGCGTCATTGAAATCCCCCATCGCGATTATTAAAGCGGAAGGGTTGGCGCTCCTTATGGAATCTGTCACCCCTTTTAAAAGAGAGGCCACCTCCATCCTCTTTGAAGAGGAGCTCTTCTCTCCCCCAAGCTTTGAGGGCCAGTGGTTTACAAAGATGTGCAGGGTGTCTGCCCCAACCGTTCCTCTGGCATACAGAATATCCCTCGTTCTAAAAGAGGGCACTCTTAAAAAGCGGGTATTCAGCAGGTTAAAAAATTCATCGCGATACAAAAGCGCCACATCTATCCCTCTTTTATCCGGAGAATCTCTGTGAATAATCTTGTAGCCGAGCCGTTGAAGCGGAGTATTGTTAACCAGCATACGAGTGGCAATATAACTCTCCGTTTCACAAAGCCCGATAAGGGCAGGGAAATCACCCTCTCTATCCTTTACCGCCATAACAGTTTTTACAATCAGATCTCTTTTGATTGCAAAACGGCGGGAGTCTAGGTAAAAGTTCTCAAGGTTCCAGAACATAATCAGCAACAAGAGATATTCCTTTAAGTTCTTCATGCTCCAAATATAGAGTCAAAAAGAGAGGAGCGGATGCCGCAGAGTATATTTGACCTTTATGCAAAATCCAACTATCTTTTTGCTAAATTTGTAGCCTTGTTAAACGAATAAAAAGAGAGAAAAGATATGTCTGTAAAGTGCGGTATAGTAGGACTTCCAAATGTTGGTAAGAGCACTCTGTTTAATTGTATCAGCTCCGCAAAGGCGGAGGCTGCAAACTTTCCCTTCTGCACAATTAATCCGCAGATAGGTTCCACTGCAGTACCGGATAAAAGGTTGGAGAAACTGGTGGAGATGGTTCATCCGCGCAATGTGGTGGCCGCTACGGTGGAGATTGTAGACATTGCCGGTCTGGTAAAGGGAGCCAGTACGGGAGAAGGTCTTGGAAACCAGTTCCTTGCAAACATCAGGGAGACGGATGCCATTCTCCACGTGCTGCGCTGTTTTGATGATCCAAACATTGCACACGTAGACGGCAGCGTAGATCCGGTAAGGGATAAAGAGGTGATAGATACTGAGTTGCAGCTGAAAGATTTGGAAACTGTGGAGAACAGGCTGGCCAAAGTCTCAAAGCAGGCAAAGACGGGAGGAGACAAGGAGGCGCAGAAACTCTGTGCTGTGCTGGAAAAGTATAAGGAGGTTTTGCAAAGAGGAGAGAACGCACGCAGCGTAACCTTTGATAATAAGGAAGATATAAAGCTTGCAAAAAGTCTCTTCCTTCTTACGGCCAAGCCGGTGATGTATGTCTGCAATGTGGATGAGGCAAGTGCTGCAACCGGAAATGCATACGTAGAGAGAGTTAAAGAGGCGGTTAAAGATGAGGGGGCGGAGATACTGGTGCTGGCTGCCAAAATAGAGTCTGACATTGCGGAGATGGAGAGCTATGAAGACCGTCAGATGTTCCTGGAGGAGCTGGGGCTTAAAGAGAGCGGTATTGTGCGCCTTGTTCAGGGAGCCTACCGCCTGCTGGGGCTTCAGACCTACTTTACCCAGGGAGAGCCGGAGGTACGCGCCTGGACCTTCAAAAAGGGAGATAAGGCGCCTCAGGCAGCGGGTGTAATACACTCAGACTTTGAAAAGGGGTTCATACGTGCGGAGGTTATAAAGTTTGATGACTTTGTTCACTACGGCAGTGAAAGTGCCTGCCGCGCTGCCGGAAAACTGGCTACCGAGGGTAAGGAATATGTAGTCCAGGACGGAGACATTATGCACTTCCTCTTTAACGTCTAACCCAATTTTTTCAATAAAAGAGTGTTTTAGGGCAATTTTTATTACTTTTGTAGCCCTTTTAGGGAGACCTAAGAAATTTGAAAAACTTTTAAAGATTAAAACTATATGGCAGTTCTTGAGAAAATGCGCAAAAGAATGGGTGTCTTCATCTCCATTATTATTGCGCTTGCGTTGCTGGCCTTCATTGTGGACCCGGATACCCTCCAGTCCACTATTTCTATGTTCTCTTCCAAGTATGACGTAGGAAAGATTGGCAATAAGGGAATATCTTATCAGGAGTTCAGCAAGAGAGTAGATTACTACAACAGCATTTACAACCTTACCGGTTCTGCAGACGCTTCCAATGAGGAGACAAGTCAGATGATAAACGCATCTGCATGGCAGTCTCTCATCACTGAAGAGGTTATTATGCCGGCTTGCGAGAAGGCAGGTATCAGAGTTGGAGAGAAGGAGTTTGTGGATATGACCAAGGGAAGCGATATCTCCCCTGTTCTGCTCCAGGAGGCTGCAATGCTCAACGAGAGAGGAGAGTATGATCCTGAGCGCTTCAGCCAGTTCCTTAAGAATGTGGAGCTGGATGAGAGCGGCAACTTTGCTAAATATTGGAACTTCCTGGAGAACAACATTGTTCAGGACAGAAAGTACCTCAAGTATTCCGCAATGCTTGCAAAGAGTTCCGTTGCCAACAATCTCCAGGTTAAGAGAGATGTTGCAGACAACAACAACGCTTATGACATTGAGTTTGTAGTTCAGCCTATAGGTTATGCTACAGACAGCTCTATCAATGTGACTAACAGTGAGATAAAGAGCTTCTACGATAGAATCAAGACCTCTCTGAAACAGGATGAGACCAGAGATGCAGAGTTGGTTGCATTTGAGATCCTTCCTTCCGAGAGAGATATTGAGGTTGCAAAGGCAGATATGGAGAGACTCTTCCCTGAGTTTGTAAAGACTGCAGATGCAGATATGAAGAACTTCATTGCAAAGAACTCAGATGCTCCTTTTGCAGATATCTACTTTAAGAAGGGTGATATCTCAGAGGCTTCTTCAATTGTTGACGAGTTTGCAGCTACCAACCCAGCAGGTGCAATCCTGGAGCCACAGCCTTTTGATAAAGAGTTTGTTGCTGCAAAGATTCTGGATGTAGCTCAGAGACCGGACTCAGTATTTGTAAAATTCCTCCCTGCAAGAGATCAGAAGATGGCAGACTCACTGGTAAGCCTTCTTAAGGGCGGTGAGGATTTTGCAAACCTGGCTTTACAATATTTCCCTCCTCAGCAGAGTGGAGAGCCTGGCGTAATAGGCTGGATCACAGAGGGTATTGCTGCAAATCAACTTCCTTCAGATTTCCTTAAGGCTTTCTCTGCAAAGAAGGGTGACTATATAACATTCCCACTTAACGGCAACTTTGTTGTTGTTAAGGTTGAGGATATGACTAAACCTCTCCGCAAGGCAAAGGTTGCTGTTCTCTCCAGAGAGGCAACTCCGAGCCGCGAGACATTCTCAAAGGTTTACGCAGAGGCCAACAAAGTTGTTGACAACAGCGCAAACGATATTAAGAAATTTGAGAAGTATGCAGAAGATAACCACCTCTCTATTATTCCTGCCAACCGCCTCCTCGGAGGTGCATCCCAGATTGCCGGATATGACAATATGAAGGAGGTAAGCCGTTGGATTTATGACAATAAGGAGGGTGCTGTATCTCAAGTTATTTCAGTTAACAACAAGTACTTCGTTGTTGCTGCATTAAAGAAAATTCACCCTATGGGCTATGCAGAGATGAGTGAGGTTCTGCCTCAGATCAAAGAGCTGCTCACGGTTCAGAAGAAGGTGGAGAAGGCAGCAAAGGAGTGCGCTGAGAAGGTTCAGAATCCTACTGATTTGGAGAGCGTTGCAAATGCACTCGGAACTACCGTAAGTTCTCAGAGTGATGTAACGTTTGCCTCTATGAACAGCGGACAGGCACTTGATCCTAAGTTCCTTGGAGCTGTTGCAGCAGCCGGAGAGAAGAACCAGAGCGGCATTGTTGGTCCTGTAAAGGGCTCTATTGGAGTTTATTACTTCCAGATTAAAGACCGTAAGGCCGGAGCTTACTACACAGAGGATGACGCTCAGAGAAAGAGCGACAACGCAGTTTACACAATTCTTAATGTTCTTCCTCAGATTATGAGTTTGGACGGAGGAGTTGTAGACAGACGTTACAAGTTCTACTAATCCAACAGTTTAACTGAAACAGTCTCTATTCTCTTTTTAGAGGTTTTGAGAATTGTGAAGGAGATGTCCCCAATGCGGAACGTCTCCTTCTCTTTTGGGAAGGATTGAGCGGTATAGAGAATCAATCCGGCAAGTGTCTCGTATGAATCATCTTCCGGAAGATTCAGCTCATATTTTCTATTGATATCTTTAACATCCAAACGGGCGGAGAAGACCCACTCGTTTTCTCCTATCTGTTTCTCCAGAAGGTCATTACGGTCCAACTCGTCATCTATCTCTCCAAAGATTTCCTCAATGAGATCCTCCAGTGTAACAATACCCTCCGTTCCGCCGTACTCATCATCTACCGCAACAATATTCTCCTTGCGGTTTATCATCATCTCAAGCAGAGCCTGAGCATCCATATTCATCTGAACGTGTTTGATTGGACGCAGCAGTTCCTTAAGCGGAGCGTTGCGTTTTTTCATCAAATCCTTGCTGAGGACATAACCAATGATGTCATCTATGGTCTCCTGATATACAATAATTCTGGAGTATCCGGTATCTACAAAGAGAGCCAGCAGATCTTCAGAACTCTCCTCAATATCTATTGCAGTAATCTCTGTACGCGGAATAAGACACTCCTTAATTTTTGTCTTTGAAAAATCTACCGCATTCTGGAAAATCTCAATGTCCGAAGGAACATCATCACCCTGCGCATCTTCCACCTCCTCAGAGAGATTCAAGAGGTCTGTCTGGTCAAATGCAGCCTCCTCCTGCTGATATGCATAAGCAACCTTATTACCATCTTTCTTGCCGGTACCCAATATCCAGTTTGACAACTTGTTGGTAAGCCAGGTGATCGGATAGAATAGGTAGTAGAAGAAGAGTATTATTCTGTAAAAATAAGAGAAGACCTTATTTGCATTGAGGTAGCAGAGAGTCTTTGGCAGATACTCAGCTGTTATCATTACAATAAAGGTGGCGATAACCGTCTCTATAATAATCGCGATGGATGTGGAAGTTGTTAAGTATCTGTAGATTAGAGGGGAGAGCAGATGCGCCGCCGCAATACTGTAGATAACCACAAAAATGTTGTTGCCAACCAGCAGTGCGGAGATTAAATCCCCCTCATTTTTAATGAAGCGGTCCATTGCAACTGCATACTTTTTCCCCTCCTTTTTATCCAGTGCCACCTTGAGGCGGTTGCAGTGTAAAAAGGCCATTTCGTAGCCGGAAAAAAGGCAACAGAAACAGAGTGCAACAACTACTATGATTATGTTGGTTATCATACTATTTTTTGCCGGTAACTTTAAGATCTACCCCTATCTTTTCCGGACGGAGAATAGGTCCTATAAAGTTTGCGGTATCTACATAGGTGGAGTCCTCCTCAAGACGGCTGAAGGAGTCAAACGGACGCCTTATCTCTGCATTGGAAGCAGTCTCATCGCTCTCCATACCGTAACCCTGCATAAATCCCTGAGGAGAAGACATTTCCACATAGCAATCTGTGTAAATTTTGTGTTTGTAGCGGTCCCAATAGAGAGTATCCGTCTTCATGGTCTGACCGTTCACAAAATTGCGAATTACAACGTTGCCGTAAACTTCCCAAACCTCCTCAAGAGTTTTGAAAGTTGTGTGCTTTGCAACCTCTGCATGAATGTGAGCCTCAAGGTTGCTGTCTCTGTAGGAGTAAACGTCAAAGCCGTTGGGAAAGAGTTCATAAGAGAGAGAGTCCAACTCATACTTCTCCATTCTCGGAGCCTGGAGTCTCATCACAATATCTCCGTTGGTGGATTGAACGGCAACTATGCTGTCTCCCTGCATTCTCGGAGCAGTAGCCAGATCTATCTGGTTTGCAAGCTCCGTTCTTCTTGAACAGAAAAGGGACAATGCAAAAAAGAGGATTACCAAAACAATTTTTGGTAATCCTTTTAATCCTCTTGAGTATAGGCCTTTATGCATTGTGCCTAAAGGTTTTTTACTTCAAAGTTCTAACCGTTGTAGAGGCGCTCATACCTCCGCAGGAAATAGAGTAGCTCTTACCGTCTACAAGGTCATACATAAAGGCATCCTCAGCCTTAGGGAAGTACTGATGATATCTTGCAATGTTCTTCTGAGCCTCGGCTGCAAGTGAAGGATCCTTAGCCATTGCTCTCTGCATAAAGTCTGTAGCAACCCAGAACTTTGCTCTCTTTGCAATCTCATCACCGCCGCAAGAAGCAGATGCCCAGATTGTTCCTATAAGCATCTCTGCCTTGCCGGCATACTTAGGATTAAGCTCTGCTGCCTGGCGTGCAACGGATGCTGCAGAAGAGAATGCGCGGTTCTTATAGTGAATTGTTGCAAGTTCATAGAGGTAAGTTCCTTTGTCTACGCCTGTTGCAACGCTTGCTGCCTCTTTCAGATAACTCAGAGCCTTCTCCTCATCTCCCTTTGAATTGAAGAATCTGTAAAGGAAATAAGCGGCACCTGCAGTTGGGTTGAGTTTATACATCTGACCTACAACCTGTGAGAAGAGCTCGGAATCTGTACACTCGTTGCTGTTGAGCAGACTTGATATTGTCTTAAGAAGAGTGGTATCATTAGGGTTCTGCTCAAATCTTGGAGTGAACACTTTAATGAGGTTGTCACAAGTTGCAACACCGCTGTTGATGAATGCATTCTGAAGCATAGCCTCTGAAGCGTCAATTGTGGTATCGTTAGGGAACGCAACTTTACGAGCCTCAAAGAGGTCATTGAATTTTGAATATGCATTCATCACATCCTCATCTGTAATCTGCTTAGCAGCATAGAGTTCTCCGGCCTTGATCATAGCGTTAACTATCATCTGGTCATCTGCACCGCTGCCAAACTCCTCAGCGTATGCTGTAAGGTTATCATAGAGAAGTTTTGCCTTTGCAGGATCTTGTCCAAAGAACATCATCATATCTTTCAGACGTCCCTCTTTTGCAATCTTTGCTCTGTTAGGGAAGAGCATTGCTCTGGTGTTGGCCAGTTCCAAAAGGGAGTCAATCATAACTGCTCTCTTCTCAGGATCCTGAGTAGCGTTGATTCTGCTCAACATAATTTTTCTACCGTTGATGTAGAGGTTCTGAGATACCTTTGGAGGGCAGAATTTAACAGCCTCTTTCCAAGCAGCATAAGCCTCTTCCATATTTCCCTGGCGGAGGAAGTCCTGATAGAAATTAAGATTATTAACACAATCTGCACTATCCTTACCAAACTTACCTTGAGCGGAAACCTCTACGGTGGTAAAGAGTGCCAGAGCTGTGAAAACCAGTAGTGCAATTCTTAATTTTTTCATAGTAGCAAAATTATTTGAGTGGTTTTTATTATTTACTTGTTTCTATATTGTTCGCAAATGTAGTCAATTTATTGGAACTTAGGTTTTATGAACCAAATATCGTGCAAACTTAAGCTCACTATAAAATTAATGTAATTTTCTCTTACCAAATTACCTGTTTTTGAGCCTCTTTGACCAAAGTCTACCGCCAGGTTGATGGCGTTGTTCAGACGGTAAACCGGGAAGGATGCTCCAATTGTAAATCCTATCTGATTTATACTCTTTCCATCCAGGCGCACATAGGTTTTGTCATAGTGGAAACCTGCACGGTAGGTCATCTTCTTGTAGTAGTAACGGATATCATACTTGTTAGGAGTAAACTCTCCGCCAACCTTTATGGAAGTTGCTGCCTGTGAGGTATATCCTACTCCCGGAGTATTCTTGAAAGCGGTTTTTGACCAATCCTGTCTCTCAAAATCCAAACCAACGGTCCACTTGTCCAATTTGGAGAGTGCCACACCTGCAGATACCTTTCCCGGAATCTTTATATGCTCCTTAACCGGCTCATTCATAATGGTATCCTCAATGGTACCGTCATAAGCGTAAGCATATCTGCTCTGTGAACCGTAAAGGGTGCTCTTCATTCTGTAGGTTGCACCAACGGTAAGCACCGTATTCTCCATAGGCATAGGGAATGAGGCCTGAGCTGCAAACTCTCCGGTAACTCCGTGAGGTTTATGTTTCCAGCCGCTCTCTATTGTCCTTACAGACAACCCGGAGAAGGCAATGTTGCTGTGGTTTGTAAGGTTACCGAAGTAGTAAACTACTGAAGCACCAACGGATACGTTTTTAATGATGTTAACGGCACCTCCAAAGAAGAGTTGGTTGATGTTTCCGTTACCATACTTGTAGTAGGTGATATATCCGTATTTGTCTATAAGTTTGTCATCCGTCTCAACGCTCTTGAACTTGTAACCTACACTGGAGAATGGCATAATTCCAAAGGCTAGAGAGGCTTTGTTCTTTATTGGGAAGGAGAAGGCAAAGTTATTGATATTGGCAGTGTTATAGGCGGAGTGAGCGTTTCTGTCCTTAAGGTACATATTCCTGCTAACAACTCCCAGATCCAACATAAAGGAGAGGGTGTCTCTCTGGGTTAAAGAGGCTATGTTCTTGTAGTTAATAAACCTGGTGTCTCTTATTCCCATTCCAATGCCGCCCATTCCTAAATTGATGGCAGAGGTGTTGTTGTAAAGATCTCCTACTCCGTAGATGGAGTATGGAGTAAAGGTTCCAAGTGCATCAACATCCTGTGCCGCCAAACGGGTTACTCCCATCAAAAAGGCAGAAGCCAATAATATCAATCTCTTTGCTCTCATTTTACTTTGCATAAAAATCTGCTATAATTGCCAATCCCTGCAGTACCATATCCTGTGTTGCAAAAACAGTGTGCTTAATCCTGTGTGCAAAATAGAAGGAATCACCTCCCGTAAAAATTATGGTATGCTGCGGATATCTCTTTATATATCCCTCTACTTCAAATATCAGACCGAATACAACCCCTGCGCTCATTGCACCGGTGGTGGTAACTCCCACAGGAGGGAATTCCGCATCCGGAGTGATGTATGGAAGCAACCCCGTAAACTCGTTCAAAGCTCTGAAACGGCTGCGCATTCCAAGGGAAATGTTGCCCCCTAGATAGTGCCCCTCTTTGTCTATGAAATCTACCGTTAAGGCTGTTCCAAAGTCAAACTTTATACAGTCCTGGCCTTTAAACATATAGGCTACGGCCAGAGCCGCCGCAATACGGTCTGCACCCAGTTCCGTTGCATCAAACCCGTAACCCAGATCTACAGGCAGAGGAGTCTTGTAATCCAGCAGTATCAGCTTTTTACAGAGGGGCTCCAGTGCCGCCTTAACCGGCTCGTTGGAGGTTCTTACGTTGCTTACAACTATTGTATTTACCTCATACTCCGTAGATTGTATAACACTCTTAATGAAAGCCACAGCATCCCTGTCTGAGGAACGGTGCAGACGCCCCATTGTGCCGTTGTAGTAAAATACAACCTTGGCGTTGGTGTTACCTATATCTACTAAAAGGTTTGTTTCCATATAAGGTCCAAATATAGTGATATTTTGAATACAATCTTTATCAAGCCCCTAAAGAGCATATTATGCCGTATGCAGCTGTTACGGATTTAACACCCGGAACTGTAAGTGTAAGCTTCTTCTCCTGAGGTTTGTAATTAAGTTTTGCTCCCTTTAAAGCAGCAATTCTGCCCATCACCATCTGATACAACTCCGTTCTGTAAAAGGCTGAGTTGGCGTCAGATACAAAGTAGAGACGCATAATGTCAGATTTGAGGATTATTCTCTCCACGCCAATCTTTACCGCAGCCAGACGGAGTCTTACAACATTTGCCAGCTCCAGAACCTCCTTTGGCGGAGCACCAAAGCGGTCTTTCAAAGACTCTATAAACGGCTCTATATCACCCTCTTCTTTAACCGCATCCAAATCTTTGTAGAGTTTTATCTTCTCCGTAGGCTGAGGAATGTACTCGTCCGGGATGAATATCTCAAGGTCTGTCTCAACCGTACAGTCAGAGACAAACTGAGTGGTTGTGCCAATAGGATTTACAAAGTTCGGCCGCTGAGCGTTAATCTCTATAAAGGCCTCATTGAGAATCTTTTGGTAGGTTTCAAATCCCATATCTGCAATAAAGCCGCTCTGCTCTCCTCCCAACATATTGCCGGCACCTCTTATATCCAAATCCTGCATCGCGATGTTAAACCCGCTGCCGAGTTCTGAAAAGGCCTCAATTGCCTTTATCCTCCTCTTTGCATCCTCAGTAATGGAGGACATTGGCGGAACAATCAGATAGCAGTATGCTCTGCGATTGCTGCGTCCCACTCTTCCTCTCAATTGATGCAGATCACTCAGGCCGAACATTTGCGCTTGGTTGATAATCATAGTGTTGGCATTAGGTATATCTATACCGTTTTCTATGATTGTGGTGGAGATAAGCACATCATAATCTCCCCTTATGAAATCCAGAATTCTGTTCTCCAGCAGAGAAGGTTCCATCTTGCCGTGCCCCACAATTGTCTTGGCCATCGGACAGATGCGGTTTATCATCTGCTCTACCGCAAGAATATCCTCAACTCTGTTGTGAACAAAGAAGACCTGCCCCCCTCTCTTTATCTCACTCTCTATAGCCTCCTTTATGTAATCCTCGTTAAAATCAATAACTTCCGTCTCTACAGGCAGTCTGTTTGGCGGAGGAGTATTTATAATGGAGAGATCTCTTGCACCCAGCAGTGAGAACTGTAAAGTACGAGGAATAGGAGTGGCGGTAAGTGTCAATGTATCTACCTCAACTTTGAGTTGACGCAGCCTCTCTTTTGCAGCAACACCAAACTTCTGCTCCTCATCAATAATCAAAAGTCCGAGGTCTTTAAAGGTGATGTTTTTATTCAGAAGACGATGCGTTCCAATTATGATATCCGTCTTTCCCCTCTTTACATCTTCAGTTATTAAACGTATATCTTTAGCTGTACGCAAACGGCTGATATAATCTATTTTACAAGGAAACTCGGCAAGTCTTTCCGTAAAGGTTTTGTAGTGCTGAAGTGCAAGAATTGTGGTAGGCACCAAAACGCAAACCTGCTTTCCGTCACACACTGCTTTGAATGCCGCACGTATTGCAACCTCAGTCTTTCCGAATCCCACATCTCCGCATATCAGACGGTCCATAGGATTCTCACTCTCCATATCCGCCTTAACTGCCTTGGTTGCCTTTACCTGATCCGGAGTATCGTCAAAGATAAAGGAGGCCTCAAGTTCGTTCTGAAGATAGGAGTCTGCGGAGAAGGCAAAGCCCTTTGTTCCCTTACGTTTTGCATAGAGTTCAATAAGCTCTTTTGCAATATCTTTAATCTTGGCTTTAGTGGTGGTTTTCAACTTGTTCCAGGCACCGCTGCCAAGTTTGTAAATCTTTGGAGGCTCACCGTCTTTACTCTTATATTTGGAGATTTTATGAAGACCTCCAACTGAGACGAATATCACATCTCCGTCTTTGTAAATTATTTTTATTGCCTCCTGATGTTTTCCGTTTACCTCCGTCTTTACCAACCCGCCGAATACTCCAACTCCGTGGTCTATATGAACCACATAATCTCCAACGTGAAAGGCACTCAAATCTTCCAGTGTAAGACGCTCGCTTCTCTCTACCTCACGTCTTACTTTTACTCTGTGATAACGCTCAAAAATTTGATGGTCCGTATAGAGACACAACTTTACATCTGCACTTATAAATCCCTCGTTAATAGAATTTTCCAGCGCTTCAAATGTTGGAAGCTCTCCCTCTGAAATATGAGATGAGTCTTTGAAAATATTTCTTATTCTCTCAATCTGTTCTTTGGATGAGGAACTTATAAATACCTGATATCCCTGCTTTTTACGCGCTCTTATATCATCTGCCAGAAGCTCAAAGTTACGGTTGAAACTAGGCTGCGGAGAACAGTTCATCTCAAGTATCTCTTCACCCTCCCTCTCTTTTATACTCCTGCCATTCAGAGATATACAAGGATTATCCTCATACATCCCATTTAACTCTTCATAAGTGTTGTTCCAAATTACAACGGAAGATTTTGAAGCATAATTAAAGAGTGTATCTCCACCATAAGCCATAACCTTGTCCTCTCCGCAAACATTCGGAAAAATCTCAACGGATTTAACCTCCTCTTTGGAGCGCTGAGTATCCAGAGAGAACTTTCTTATGCTCTCCACACTGTTTCCAAAGAAATCTATTCTATAAGGAACATTATCAGAATAGGAGAAGATATCAACTATACCTCCCCTTATTGCAAACTCTCCCGGCTCTGAGACAAAATCTACCTTTTCAAATCCCCCATCGGTGAGCTTCTCCTTTATTGATTCAAACTCAATCTCCTCACCCACAGAGATTTTCAGTATACTCTCCAATACAGCGCTGCGCGCCATTATCTTCTCTTTTACCGCATCTGGATAGGTAACTATCGCGATAGAATTACTCTCACCTGAGAAGTTGTTTAAAGCGCTGAGGGTGATACTTCTCTGCACCTTGTTAGATGAGTCTTTTATGGAGATTTTTCTGGCCTGTGAAGATGAAGAGAGGGGAAAGTAGTAGACCTCTCCTGTAAAGGTCTCATAAAGATCTGCGCACATATATTCCGCCGCCTCTTTGGTATCCTCCACCACTATATGAATCTTACCGCAGCCGCTCTTTTTGACGGCAGAGGACAAAAGAAAAGCTTTGGAAGATCCGAAAAGTCCCTTTATAACTACAGAGTCACCCTTTTTAGAGCCCTCTATAAAGGAGGATAACCTTTTCACCACTTCCAAGGAGTCAAACTTGCCCGCTATCCCTTCTATCCTGCTCATATATGTGGTGCAAAGGTATAGAAATTGTTATTATCTATGTTAATAACTTTTAAAAAAAGAGGGGAAAAAAATTTCTGTGGAAAAAGAGCCTTTTTTTAAACAGGGTTATCTATATGTTTTCAACACTCCGTTTAAATAAAAATCCACTCTCAACCGCTTCTGAAAAGGATTTTTTAGGTTATCAACAATTTCCACAGAGTATTACTACAACCATTTATTCTTATTTAAATTTATATAGTAATTATATTTTAAGCGGTTAAAAAAGTATCTTTGTCTTGCTATGATTTCAGAGGAGAATACAAACATAGAAAAATTTGATCCGAGAGAGATAGAATCCACATCGGACAGAGAGATGGAAAAGCTGGTCCGTCCCCAGGAATTCAGTGATTTTTCCGGTCAGGAGAAGGTTGTAGAGAACCTTAAGGTCTTTGTAAAGGCTGCAAAAATGAGAGGAGAGTCACTGGATCATACCCTGCTTTTTGGCCCTCCTGGTTTAGGAAAGACCACTTTAGCCAATATTATCTCCAATGAGCTGGGGGTGGATATGAAGGTAACCTCCGGCCCTATTTTGGACAAACCGGGAGATCTTGCAGGCCTTTTAACCTCACTTGAGGCGGGGGATGTGCTCTTTATAGATGAGATTCACCGCCTGCCAAAAATTGTGGAGGAATATCTTTATTCAGCGATGGAGGATTTCCGCATAGATATAATGATAGATAAAGGCCCTGGTGCCCGCTCTGTGCAGATAACCCTCAACCCTTTCACTCTTGTAGGAGCCACAACCCGCAGCGGACTTCTCTCCTCTCCTCTCCGTGCACGTTTTGGAATTAACTGTCACTTAGAGTATTATAATACGGAAACTCTGCAAAATATAGTAAAACGTTCTGCAAAGATTCTAGATATTGATATAGATGACCAGGCCTCCAAGGAGATTGCCTGCCGAAGCCGCGGAACCCCTAGAATTGCAAACTCGCTTTTAAGAAGAGTTAGAGATTTTGCGCAGGTAAAGGGCAACGGAGATATAAATCTGGAGATTACAAAATACTCTCTGGATGCGCTCAATATAGATAAGAGAGGATTGGATATGATGGATAATAAGATTCTCTCCACAATTATCCATAAATTCAAAGGGGGACCAGTTGGACTTACAACCATTGCAACTGCAGTTGGTGAAGATGCCGGAACTATAGAAGAGGTTTATGAACCGTTCCTTATTCAGGAGGGATTTTTAAGAAGAACTCCAAGAGGAAGAGAGGTTACTGAGATATCATATAAACATCTTGGAATCTCTCCATATAAAGATTACTCCCTATTTTAAAGACAAATAATTCAATTACCATGAAAAAGATATTTACACTTTTTCTTATTACGTTACTATCTGTAGATATATTTGCTTGTACATCAGCAATTTTCACGGGTAAATGCACAAAAGACGGCAGACCTCTGATGTGGAAAAACAGAGATACCGGAGAGCTTAACAACCGCCTGGAATTTTTCCAGGGAAGAATATATGGATTTGTTGCTCTGGTAAATTCTCCAAAGAGAGGCGGAGATGCCTGGGCTGGAAGTAATGAGGTAGGATTCTGCATTATGAATACCGCTTCATATAATCTTGCAATTCCGGAGGAGAAAGATCTTCAGGATTCTGAAGGAGAGGTTATGTACCTTGCGCTCTCAATTTGCAGAACCATCCAAGACTTTGAAAATCTGTTGGATACAATCAGAAAACCTCTGGCTGTTGAGGCAAACTTCGGAGTAATAGATGCAGAGGGAGGAGCAGCTTATTATGAGGTAAATACCAGAACCTGGAAAAAGTTTGACGCCAATGATCCTGCAATTGCACCAAACGGATATCTCATTACAACCAACTATTCCCGCAGCGGAGTGGAGGATAAAGGAATGGGATATGTAAGATTTGGTAACGCTACTGATATAATAGATAAGGCATACGCAGAGGGAGTGAAATTTACTCCGGAATGGATAATGGATAAACTCTCCCGCTCCTTCTATCACTCTATCCTTAAGGCAGATCTGAGAGAGAGTGATATTGCTCAGCAGACAAACGGTTGGTTTATGGATCAGGATTTCATTCCAAGAAAATCCACCTCTGCAATCTCTATTTTCCAGGGAGTTAAAAAGGGAGAAAATGCATCCAATACAATCTTCTGGTGCGGTATGGGTTACGGTCCGTTAGCCCTTATGGTTCCGGTATTTATGGCCTATCCTTCTCAGATTCCTTTCTCACTTTTAAAGGGTAGCGGAGAGAAGAAAAATTACTGCTACGCCTGTGATCAGGTACTCTCTCTTAAGAAAGATATTTTTCCAATTAAGAGAGGAAACGGAAATAAATACTTCCACTACTCACTTCTCTATAATCCTGAAGGAACGGGATATAGCCAGCAGTTATATCCTTATCAGGAGGATATATTAAAAGAGAGTGAGCCTGTAGTAAAAGCACTCCGTAAGGGTAAACTTACAGAGGAGAAGGTAAAGGAGTTTAACTCCAAACTGGATAAAATAATTGTTACCGCTTATACAAATGTAAAAAGAGCGGAACAATAATATAAATTACAATATATTAATATATTAGAAGCGGTGGCAGAATAAGGTTCTGACCATCGCTTTCTCCTGTTATAGAGATCTTGACACTCTTAACTTTTGCATTTGGAGTAAGAACTATACGACTGTCTTCCACCTCTTTTTTTCCTGTATAGTTTTTACCGTCCAAAGAGTACTCCGCATAACCTTCAGTAATGCCGTAGAAATCTACGTTAGATCTTCCTGTAACTATGTCTATAACAGAACACTGCACAGGTTTGTCAAATATGAAGATAATATAGTCTCCAGCCTTTGCTCTGCCGTTGAAGCGGCAGTATGAACCTCTCTTATACTCCGTTAAAACTTTTAATGAACTCTCAGAAGCATTCATATTTGTCTCAATCTTAAAGGCCGGTTTAAGTTCATTGTAAAGCGGAACATTGGAGACTGCAACTCCTATTGAATGCAGAGTGTCGGACACAAATGTTGCAAAGCGGTAATTTGCTATATCTCTGGTAATTATAGGCTCAGTGTAAATATACTTATAGTTGGTTGTATCCTTCTGTCCTCTTATTCCGTCCGTTGCTGTCTGCGGTGCAACTATAGCATATCTTATAACTGCATTTTCATAAGGTGCCTCTGCGGTAATCTTGTAAAGCTTTTTAGGTGAGCCGCTTCTAAGAACATCACTTCTTGTCTGAGCCTTCTCCTCCGCCGTAACAACAGGATAAGGAACACGGTATCTTATTCCCATATTGTTCATTCTTTGGAAATGATACTGCGTAAGACGGTTGTAAAAATCTTTGAAATCTTCACTCCTGTTACCCCTTGTTTTAGATGTTCCCCAGGCAGTCTCAGCCACTGCGCATAACCTAGGAAATGTCTGATACTCAACAAAATTATCTGGTCTGTTACCCAACTCTTCCCACAGTCCGGCCTGAATTCCTACAACGTGTTTGTTTGCAAGAATATTGTAGAACTTTTCTCTCTCCTTCTCGTTTTTATCTGCAAAAGCGGCCAGTGCAATAGGATCGTATGCGTATGTAGTATCCAAAGGAATTACTCTGCACCAGTTGTGTCCTCTCTCAATAGGAGACTGTTTCATATCCATATAGACATACTCGGCAGCCTGCATAACACAGTCAAATCTGTTCTGAACGGCCTTTGGTCCAAACTTATTGCTGTGCCAAACATAGATGAGAGAATTATCCTGAATTCCGTCTGCCATCATTATCTCCTCCCATCCTGCAATCTTTCTGTTATACTTCTTTGCAATCTCGTTAACTCTGGTTACAAAATAGGAGTGCAACTGACTCTCGTCCGTATATCCCATCTTCTTCATAAGTGCCTGACAATCCGGGCATCTCTTCCAGTTAAAGTGGTTAACTTCATCTCCTCCCATATTGATGATTTTACCCGGGAAAAGTGAAGCAACTTCAGAGATAATCTTCTCTATAAATTCATAGTTGCTCTCCTTTGCAACGCACCAAATTTCTCTGCTGTAACCGGTGTTGTTAATGCTGGTATCTTCCGGAGCGTTGCAGAGAATTTCCGGATAACTTGCAGCAACTGCAAGTGAATGACCCGGGGTCTCTATCTCCGGAATAATCTCAATACCCAACCTCTCTGCATAACGTACAATATCTTTAATCTGCTCCTGAGTGTAAAAGCCTCCGTAACGCTTATTGCCTGAACCAAAGGAGGATGGAACTACCTCATCCGGTCCTCTCCAACCACCCTTCTCCGTTAAAAGCGGAAGAGATTTTATCTCAATTCTCCACCCCTGGTCATCCGTCAGATGCCAGTGGAACTTATTGAGTTTATGATGTGCCATCCAACCAAGAACTTTATAGATATCCTTTACCGGACGGAAGGTTCTTGAGACATCCAGCTCATAACCTCTGTATCGGAACTGAGGATAATCTTCCACCTTTCCTGCAGGAATCATATATTCACTTATAAACTCCTTATTATTAGAATTATAAACCTGAGGAGGAAATAGTTGCAGAAGTGTCTGAATCGCGTTTAATACACCCTCTTTATCTTTTGCATTTATTGTGATTTCATCCTCCAAAACAGAGAGAGAATACTTACCCTTCTCTTTCTCATTGTTAGTCAGATCTATATCAAAAGAGTTGATGAAAATCTGAACAGCGCCTCTCTCTTTTCTTACAAATTTTTGTTTATCGTTAGAAAGACTTCCCTTGGTGAACCTTCTGTAATCATCCAAAGACCAGATGTTTACACATTCCTCGGTCTTGGTTCCAAAAAGATTGTTCAACCTCTCTGCCAGATAATTTGCCGCAGAGATTTCCCACTCAGGGCAGATGATATAATACCCCTTTCCTATGAGCGCTCCCTCTTTACCTTCAAACATCTCCACTTTCTGAGGTTTGGGTATCAGAGTGTTATAAGGATTTACCCCTTCTTTCTGACCATAAGAGACAAGGGAAACACTCATCAAGGAAGTCATTAAAATTGCACCCTTGATGAAAAGAGAAAATCTTCTAAACATAATAGGGTTTACTATTTTTTCTTAATAATCTTCTTAATGGTAGGTCTGTTGGTTACCTGTCCGTGATACTGAATCATATCTCTGTAAGCAGAAGAGATTCTGATGTAAGCAAATCCGCTTTCATAAAGTTCAACGCTTACGTCAAAAGTTTCCGCACAGTAACGGTTGGTAAAACTGAAATCTACCTGATATCCCTTCTTCTTCTCGTTATAGTAAGCCTTAGGAGATATCTTATAATCATCCGCCTCTATTGATATGGCGTTTTCATCTGCAAATGAGAGGTTTGCCTTGCCAATATAAGGAAGTATACAGTTGAGGGTGTCTCCCTTAACGGAGAGATTATAACCATCCATAGTCTCCTTCTGAGGGAATCCCAGCGGAATGATTCTGTCTACCTCAATGTAAAAATCAGAGGTGTTAACATTTACCTTCTGGGTTACGGTAACGTTATTGTTTCCGCTCTGAACAACAGTTCCGCAGGAAACCATAAAGAAACCTACTGCAGTAACGACTGCAAGAATGCTGAAAAATCGTGAAATACTCTTCATAACCTATTGTTTTTTTATTCTGCTGTAAGAGGATTTGGCTCTTCAGGTGCCGGTCTCTCTGAAATCTCTCCTTCATATGAGACGTTCTCATAGCCCCGTATAGCTGCCATTGCATAAGCCTTGCCAGATTTATAAAGCTGAATAGTTAAAGTTACCTGTTTGGCATCTTTGTCATAATCAATATCTCCGTTCCAGAATACCACCTGGAAGAGGTAGCTCTTTGCCTTCTCCTGCCAACCGCCAATGATAGTAACAACCTGGTTGTGGGCAGACAATCCCATACTTGAATTAACCTCGCTTCCGTATGCGGTTCTTGAGGCAACCTCTGCCTGTCCTATGTAAGGAAGATTGCAGAAGAAACGGTCTTTTCTGCAATCTATATAGTACATTTTTGTGTCGTAGACAATGTTCTGAGCAACTCCGTTCTTAGGGAAAATTCTTCCAATCTCTACAAAAAAGTCCTTTTGGGCGGCTCCGTCCGCTACCATTTTCTCAATTCTGGCCTGTTTTTCTTTTCTGGTCTCTTTTTTCTGAGCAAAACAAGGGGAAATAAATGCTGCGGTAAGCATTGCAACCGTTAGGGCTATCAAAAACTTCTTCATAACAGGGTTCTTTTTAGTTTTTTATTCTTGATGAGAACAAATATAGCATTTAAACTTTTGAAATGATTGAAAAAGTGGTTAAAATTGTAGAGAAATTCACTTTTGAAATTTTTAATATAAACCAAATGACAGATACAAAACTTATATCCAACATTCCGGACGGCCCTCTGTCCGAAAAGTGGAAAAAGCGTAAAGCGGAAATCAAAGTAGTTAGCCCTGCCAACAAACGTAAACTTGAGATTATAGTTGTTGGAACCGGTCTTGCAGGCGCCTCTGCGGCAGCCTCACTTGGTGAGATGGGTTACAACGTTAAGATTTTCTGCATCAGCGATTCTCCAAGACGCGCGCACTCTATTGCAGCTCAGGGAGGTATAAATGCCGCTAAAAATTATCAGAACGATAACGACTCCATCTACCGCCTCTTTGTAGATACAGTGAAGGGTGGTGACTTCCGCAGCCGTGAGGCAAACGTTTATCGTCTGGCTGAGGTAAGTAACAACATTATAGACCAGTGCGTTGCACAGGGTGTTCCTTTTGCAAGAGAGTATGGTGGATTGCTTGCAAACCGTTCATTCGGAGGTGCTCAAGTAAGCCGTACATTCTACGCCAGAGGACAAACCGGACAGCAGCTGCTTCTTGGTGCATACGCTTCTCTGAATAAGGAGATTGCAGCAGGCACAGTTAAGAGCTATCCTCGTCATGAGATGCTGGATCTGGTTCTTATCAACGGACAGGCAAAGGGTATCATTGCACGTAATATTGCAACCGGTGAGATTGAAAGATTCGGTGCTCACGCAGTTGTCATTGCAACAGGTGGTTACGGAAACGTTTACTTCCTCTCAACCAACGCAATGAACAGCAACGGTTCTGCAGCTTGGCAGTGCTACAAGAAGGGAGCTTTCTTTGGCAACCCTTGCTTTGCACAGATTCACCCAACCTGTATACCTGTTCACGGTACTCAGCAGTGCAAACTTACTCTTATGAGTGAGTCTCTGAGAAATGACGGAAGAATCTGGGTTCCAAAGTTTAAGGAAGATGTAGAAAAACTCCGCAAGGGTGAGATCAAAGCTTCTCAGATACCTGAGGATAGAAGAGACTACTACCTTGAGAGACGTTATCCTGCTTTCGGAAACCTTGTTCCAAGAGATATCGCTTCCAGAGCAGCAAAGGAGAGATGTGATGCCGGATTCGGTGTAAATGAGACCGGTAGAGCAGTCTTCCTGGATTTCAAGAGCGCTATTGAAAGACTCGGAGAAGACAAGATCAGAGAGCGTTACGGCAACCTCTTCCAGATGTATGAAGAGATTACAGATGTAGATGCATACAAAGAGCCAATGATGATTTACCCTGCTATCCACTACACAATGGGAGGTCTCTGGGTAGATTATGATTTGCAGACAACTATTCCTGGTCTTTATGCAATCGGTGAGGCTAACTTCTCAGACCACGGTGGAAACCGCCTCGGAGCTTCCGCTCTGATGCAGGGTCTTGCAGACGGTTACTTCATTCTTCCTTACACCATTGGAAACTACCTTGCAAAGAAGATTCAAGAGCCTAAGACAGATATCAACGCCCCTGAATTTGATGAGGCAGAAAAGGCTGTCAAAGAGCGCATTGCAAAGATCTTCGCAATTAAGGGTAAAAAATCTCCGGACCAGATCCACAAGGAACTCGGTAACATTATGTGGGAGTATGTTGGAATGGGAAGAACGGAAGAGGGTCTTAAGAAGGCTATCGTAGAGATTAAAAAACTCAAAGAGGAGTTCTGGAAGAACGTTTATGTTGCCGGAGAAAACGGAGAGTTCAACCAGGAACTTGAGAAGGCTATGCGTCTTGCAGACTTCTTTGAGATTGGAGATCTTATGGCAAGAGATGCTCTCAACCGTCATGAGTCTTGCGGAGGTCACTTCCGTGAGGAGATGCAGACGGAAGAGGGTGAGGCAAAGAGAGATGATGAGAACTTTATGTATGTAGCCGCCTGGGAGTACAAAGGTGAAGACAAAGAGCCGGAACTCCACAAGGAACCTCTTGTATATGAAGGAATTAAAGTAGCAACCAGAAATTATAAAGACTAGTCTATGAAATTCACTATAAAAGTTTGGAGACAGAAAAATGCCAAAACAAAAGGGCATTTTGAGACTTATAAAGTAGATAACATAAGTCCGGATTCCTCTTTCCTTGAGATGTTGGATATTCTTAATGATCAGCTGGTTTCACAGAATGCAGATCCGGTTGCTTTCAGCAAGGGTTGCAAAGAGGGCGAGACCTGTTCAGGCGAGCAACTCAAAAAGGCAAAAGAGCAGGGAATGGCACTTCCTATCAGCTTTGACCATGACTGCCGTGAGGGTATCTGCGGAGCATGCTCCCTCTACATCAACGGTAGAGCACACGGTCCTGAGAATGAAGTAACTACCTGCCAGCTCTTTATGAGAAAATTCAAGGACGGAAGCACCATCACCATTGAACCTTGGAGAAGTGCAGCCTTTCCTGTAATCAAAGACCTCGTTGTAGACCGCAGCGCTTTGGACAAGATTATGCAGGCTGGCGGATTCGTTTCCATCAGAACCGGTTCCGTTCAGGATGCAAACAACATCCCTATTCCAAAAGAGAAGGCAGATGAGAGTATGGATGCAGCTTCTTGTATTGGTTGCGGTGCTTGCGTTGCAACCTGCAAGAACGGTTCCGCTATGCTCTTCATAGGTGCAAGAGTAAGTTCACTTGCACTCCTTCCTCAAGGTAAGGTAGAGAGCACCAGAAGAGCAATGAACATGATTGCCAAGATGGATGAACTGGGCTTTGGAACTTGCACCAACACAAGAGCTTGCGAGATGGAGTGCCCTAAGCACGTTTCCATCAGTCACATTGCAAGACTCAACCGTGAGTTCTTAAAAGGCTACCTGAAAAAGTAACCTTCAAAACTCACCGGTGCAACTCTGCACCCGCACAAATCAAAAGGGGTTAACCTGTTGGTTAACCCCTTTAATTTTATTTGAAATAATAACCCACACCTAAACTTACTTGAACAGATTTATATTTCTTATAATCATATCCTCTATCCAATAAATCAGGATTTATACTTAGGTTTATGTTCAGTTTCTTATAGTTTAATCCCGCTCCAAACCTGAGACCAAGGTTGCCCTTCTTCAATTTATGATCAGGACATTTTTTAACCTTGCATTCTTTTGGGAAACTACTTGTTGTATATCTGAAATCCGGGCCGCCAAAAACACTAAGGCTTATATTGTTATTAAGGATAAAATCATGTCCAAAAACAACTTGAAGTCCAACCCCCGCTTCCTTTAAATGATAGACAATAGACCCGTTAAGAGGTTTTGTTGTATTCGTACCAGAAGCTAGAAGATGATCGCAATAAGGAAGAGAATTGTAAAAAAAATTAGGAACCTCTTCTATAAACCAACCGCTTTTTCTCACAATAAACTGTTTAGCGCCAAAATCAATAGAAAAGCCAGGTTTATAATTATAAACGTGACCATGACTCACGTTTTTCGTATTGAAGATGTTTGTATTATAGTTTGCCCGTATAATAAAATTATTAGTTCTATCCGCCTGAGCATAAGCCAATAAAGCACAAGAACACAAGATAATTAAGCAAAATAATCTTTTCATGATAAACAATTTTTTAGTTCTTTCTAATAAAATGATGCGCCCAATGATATATGCCTCCAAAAGTTTCATTGTTCACAACCCAAGATAAAACAATATAATCACTAATAGTTGGTGATCCATCATAGTATGAATAAGTGCGACTCCTTTAACGTTGAATAGTCTTCTGTTATGGAATCAATGGAACAAGCTGTGATAAGAACACAGACAGAAATTGAAAAAAAGAATTTAACAGGACTCATGTGGAATTATGTTTTTAATGGAAGTTGCTATTCTATATCATATCTGCGATTGATTAAATGTTTTACTTATACTTTTCTGTGTTTTGCGCTGTTTTTCTCCCCGATAGAGTCTTTCTTATTTAAGCCCCTTTTCCTTTTTAATCATTTTAACAACCTCTTCTACAGGGAGTTCTTTTACAACTCTTCCATTTACACCCTTGGTTGTAGTTGCCATAAAGAGAGAGTTCCATAGAGCCTCTGCTGTTGCCTCAACAGTTGCAGCAAATATTGGAGACATCTGATCATTGTCAACCACTGTTGTGGTGTGAGGTTCCTCCCCTTCAATCAGATTGCCGGGATAAACGGAGAATGCTATTACGTAATCACCGCTGCCGTTAGTTGCAAAACTTCCTGTTTTTGCAAGGGCCATAAAGGCTCTCTTTGAAACTCTTTCAAGCTGGCGGTTATCTAGCGGAGCGTCTGTTGCAACAACTATCATACAAGAGCCGTCTCCCTTCTTTTCTTCCTCTTTATATGCCTTATCTTCAACGCTTTTGCGGTATGAGTAATCTTTCAGTTTTTTACCTACCTCTACTCCGCATATCTCCAAAACTCCACCATAGTTTGTCTGAACCAAGACACCTACCGTGTAACCACCCAAACTCTTTGGAAGAACTCTGGATGATGTTCCTATTCCACCCTTCCAACTGAAGCAGATAGTTCCTGTACCGGCGCCTACACAACCCTCTTCAACAGGACCGCCTTTAGCGTTCTCTATAGCCTGAAGAACATGTTCCGGTTTAACGTATCTTGCTCTTATATTGTTCAATCCACCATCGTTAGTCTCTCCAACTATGCCATTGACAGAGCGCACGTTTTCATTACCCTTTTGATTGATTGTATGAGTAATAAGACCATCCAATCCGGCAGCAATGCTGAGCGTATTAGTGAGAATGATAGGGGTTTCAATATTACCCAACTCCTTAACCTGGCTGTAACCTGCAAGTTTTCCAAAACCGTTACCAAGATACATTGCTGCAGGAACTTTTTTACGGAAAATATTTCCCTGGTGAGGAAGTATGGCAGTTACTCCGGTGCGCATATCATCACCACTGTAAAGTGTTACATGGCCAACAGTTACACCCTCTACATCTGTAATGGCGTTATACTTTCCGGTGTTAAAAATTCCATAAGAGATTCCATAATCTCTCATTCTCTTTTTTTGTGCGGTTGCATCGTTAAAGAGAAACATTACAACAACCAATGCTGTCAATAATGAAAATAGTCCCCTTTTATTCATAAGAAAAAGATTTACTACACAAATTTAACTAACTTGCACGAGGAAAGAAATTGAAAACAGAGATTATTGATGGAGAAAGCTGTTCTGATAAGTGTTATAACGCCGGATAGTAATGAGTTTCAGGCAAATGAATACCTGGACGAGTTGGAATTTCTTGCAATGACAGCCTCAATAGAGTCCGTTGCAAGGTTTTCCCAAAGGGTAGACCGTCCCAACTCGGCAACTTACGTGGGGAAGGGAAAGCTCCAGGAGATAAAGGAATATATTGCAAACAACGATATTCATCTTGCAATTTTTGATGATGAACTTACAGGCGCTCAGGTAAGAAATCTGGAGAAAGAACTCAACTGTTCTATACTGGACAGAACAAGTTTGATTCTGGATATTTTTGCCTTGAGGGCACAGACCGCATACGCAAAGACGCAAGTGGAACTTGCTCGTTACCAATATATTCTGCCACGTCTGACCGGTATGTGGAGCCACCTGGAAAGGCAGCGCGGAGGAAGAGGAACCAGAGGCGGTTCCGGAGAGAAACAGCTGGAGACAGACCGCCGTATTGTAATGGACAAGATAAGCCAACTCAAAGAGCAACTCAAAAAGATTGACCGTCAGATGGCTACCCAGAGAGGCAACCGCGGAGGTCTTGTAAGAGTCTCTCTTGTGGGCTATACCAACGTTGGTAAAAGCACAATAATGAACCTGCTTTCAAAGAGCAATGTCTTTGCAGAGAATAAACTCTTTGCAACACTGGATACTACTGTAAGAAAGGTAGTTATAGAGAATATTCCATTCCTTTTGAGTGATACGGTAGGATTCATACGCAAACTTCCGCACCAACTTGTAGAATCTTTTAAGAGCACATTGGATGAGGTAAGAGAGGCGGATATTCTTCTACACGTTGTAGATGTTTCTCATCCAAACTTTGAAGACCAGATAAAAGTTGTTAAAAAAACTCTGGATGAAATAGGTGCCTCCAACAAGCCTGTCTTTATGGTTTTCAACAAGATAGATGCTTACAAATACACCCCTAAAAGCGAGTTTGATTTCTCAGAAGACCGTCCCGGTAAAATCTCCTTAAGACAACTTGAAGAGTCTTGGGTAGCAAAGGAAAACTCTCCTGCAATCTTCATCTCCGCTCTCAAAAAGATTGGTATAGACAAACTGAGAAATGACCTCTACAAAATGGTAGGAGAGACCATAAGAGGCCGCTATCCGTTCACCGGCTTCCTTTGGCAAAACTTTGACGAACTGGAGCAGCAGTAGGCTGTAAGTCAGATAGAAACAAAAAGCCCCGGGAGGTTTGCTCCTGGGGTTTTTAGATTGTTGGATGTAGTGTTTGTTATCTCAACTGGAAGATGATAGGGAAGGTGTATTTAACCTTTACAGCCTTTCCTCTCTGCTTACCAGGGCTCCATTTTGGAGACTTTCCGATAACTCTTACAGCCTCTTTATCCAAAGAAGAGTCAACGCCTCTAAGAACCTTGATATCCTTAACACTACCGTCTTTGTCAATAGTGAAGGCAACGGTTACACGGCCCTGAATACCATTCTCTTTTGCAATCTCAGGGTACTCAATGTTTGAATAAACCCACTTAGTGAATTCATTTGCATCTTTACCCTGGAACATAGGTTTGTCCTCTACAATAGCAAAAGGAATCTCTTCTGTCTCATCTTCAGCCTCTTCAACAGGCTTAGCCTCAACGTAAGGTTTGATATCAATCTTAGTATTGCTATCATCAGCACTGATGAAGTCTGTTTCAACTTTAACGTCATTCTCCACAATCTCGAGCTCCTCTGTCATTACGGGCTCTTTGATCTGCTCTGGAGGAGGTGGTGGGGTCTCCTGTGTAATAGGAACCTGCTCCTCATCTGTGATAGTAGCCGGGCCTGAAACAAGAGTGTCTACGGTCTTGTCTGTAGTACTCCACTCAAAGCAGAGAAGTACCAAGCCGAGGGCTGCAATGAGGCCAATCTCTCTGAACAAGGTTTTCTTGTTCTCGAGGTTTGCTTTTTCAGTTTTTTTAATTTCCATAGTATGTTGTATTAATTAAATAATATTCTGTTCTTTAAGAACATTGGCGGTGTTGCGTGTAGCATCTGCACTTGCCTTGAAGAGAGCCTTTTCCTCATCATTGAGATCAAGCTCTACTATCTTCTCCCAACCGTTCTTTCCAACGATTGCAGGAACACCAATGCAGAGGTCATTCTCACCATACTCGCCCTCGCAGAGGCAGCAGCAAGGTATCATCTTCTTCTCGTTCATCACGATAGATTTTGCCATTGTTGCAGCGCTCATACCCGGAGCGTACCAGGCACTTGTGCCGAGGAGTTTTGTAAGGGTTGCACCACCAACCATTGTGTCTGCAACAACCTTGTCACACTGCTCTTTTGAAAGAAGCTTTGTAACAGGAATTCCCTTGTAGGTTGCAAAGCGGATAAGAGGAATCATAGTCTTGTCTCCGTGTCCGCCAATTACCATACACTCAATGTCACTTACAGGAACGTCCAAAGCCTGAGCCAGATAGTAAGTGAAACGGCTTGAATCCAACTGACCGCCCATTCCAACTACCTGATGCTTAGGAAGGTTGTTCTTCTTAAGAGCAAGGTAAGTCATAGGATCCATAGGGTTGGCAATAATCATAAGCACAGCCTTAGGAGAATACTTAAGAACGCTCTCGGTAACACCTGCAACAATCTTTGAGTTAACACCAATCAGTTCCTCTCTTGTCATACCAGGTTTTCTTGGAATACCGGAAGTGATGATGACAACATCAGAATCTGCAGTTTTGGAGTAATCATTTGTTACACCTGTTATCTTTGTGTTTGTGCCGTACTGCTTAGCAGCCTGCATCATATCCATTGCTTTTCCCTCTGAGATACCCTCTTTGATATCCAGAAGAACTATTTCTGAACAGAAGTTTAGGTGAAGCATTGCTTCAACGCAAGATGCGCCTACGTTACCGGCGCCAATGACTGAAACTTTAGCCATAATATCTTTTTTTTAAATTTGCTGATACAAAAATAGGAGATAGTTGCTCCAAGCCAAAATAAATAACATCAATAAAATATCAATGTTTAACATACTGGAACAGAATACCGGAGCCCGTTTAAAGGGGAAACGCATAATAAAGCAGTGGATAAATAACGTTCTGAAAGATAGGGGTTTAGCGCTTGGAGAGGTAAACGTGCTCTTCTGTACGGATCCTCAGATTCTAAAGCTCAACAATGAGAGTTTGGGCCACAATTACTACACGGATATCATAACGTTTGATTACAGAATAGAGAATATTGTAAGCGGGGATCTCTTCATCAGCCTGGATACAATTCTGGCAAATTCAAAGGAGTACAGACAGATGTATGCTCAGAAATTTGAGTGTGAACTCTGCCACGTAATTGTCCACGGAATTCTCCATATTTGCGGAGAGGATGATCATACCCCTACCCAGCAGAAAAAGATGAGAAGCGCAGAGAATAAGGCCCTTAAAATGCTGGAGGAAAACTTTTTAAACGGAGATATAAAAATCTCCTACAGACCTAAAAATTAAGAGAATGGCTAAAAGTTACGATATAATTGTGATAGGAGCCGGCCATGCCGGATGTGAGGCTGCCGCAACCGCCGCCAAGATGGGATGCTCAACCCTTCTTATCACGATGGATATGAACAAGATAGCGCAGATGTCCTGCAACCCGGCCGTGGGCGGAATTGCTAAGGGGCAGATTGTCAAGGAGATAGATGCGTTAGGCGGTTCAATGGGGCTTGTTACAGACGCCTCCACCATTCAGTTCAGAATGCTCAACAGTTCTAAAGGTCCTGCAGTCTGGAGTCCCCGCGCTCAGTGTGACCGTCAATTCTTCATTCTAAACTGGCGTTGGGTTCTGGAGCACACCCCAAATCTGCACATCTGGCAGGACACTGTTTCAGACTTTATCATTGAAAAATATAAGAAACCTACCAAAGGATTTTCTTACGTTATTAAGGGAGTTAAGACTTCACTTGGAGCGGAGTTTACAGCCTCAAAAGTGATACTCACAGCGGGAACTTTTTTGAGCGGAAAGATGTTCATTGGCCGCAACTCCACGGAGGGCGGCAGAGTTGGAGAGCCCGCCTCACTGGGACTGACTGAGTCTTTGGCAAAGGTGGGAATTGAGAGCGGAAGAATGAAAACCGGTACTCCGCCAAGGATAGATATCCGCTCGGTAAATTTAGGGGCCCTGGAGGTTCAAAAAGGGGATGAAAATCCAATGAGATTCTCCTTTCTGAATGTTCCCTCATCCGTGCAGATGAACGTGGCTCAAAAGTGCTGTTATTTGGTTCACACAAACAAGAGGGTTCACTCCATTTTGGAGAAGGGATTCAAAGACTCCCCGCTCTTTTCCGGAAAGATAAAGGGCATAGGTCCCCGTTACTGTCCTAGCATAGAAGATAAACTTAGAACCTTTGCCGGAAAGGATCAACATCTTCTCTTTTTGGAGCCTGAAGGATGGAATACAAACGAGTACTATCTGCAGGGATTTTCCTCCTCCCTGCCTATGGATATTCAGATGGTGGCGCTGAGGAAAATTGAGGGGTTTGAGAGCGTAGAAATCTACCGTCCTGCTTACGCCGTAGAGTACGATTATTTCCCGCCTACACAGCTTAACGCTTCACTGGAGTCAAAACAGGTAAGAGGACTCTATTTTGCCGGCCAGGTTAACGGAACTACAGGCTATGAAGAGGCGGCCGCACAGGGATTGATGGCCGGCCTCAATGCAGCACTCTCAGTGCAAAAACAGGAGCCGCTTGTCCTTAGCAGAAACAGCTCCTATATTGGCGTCCTCATAGATGATCTTATCACAAAGGGGGTAGACGAGCCGTACAGAATGTTTACCTCAAGAGCGGAGTTCAGAATCCTCCTCCGTCAGGATAACGCAGACCAGAGACTTACCCCTATTGGCCATAAACTGGGTCTTGCTACAGAGGAGCGTTACCGGCTGGTTAAGGAGAAATACACCACTCTGGATAAGATTATAAAGATTCTGGATGAGGATAAGATAACTCCTGCAAAGGCAAACAAGGTGCTTAAAGCACTTGGTTCAGATAGCCTGGAAGAGGGCAAAAAAGCCTCCGCTCTGCTCAACAGGCCCGAGGTCTCCTTAAGGAAGCTTCTGCCCGTAGTTCCGCGTGGAACGGAAATTAAGCAACTGGCTCAAAATCTGGAGAATAACTATCCAATATCTGCCGGAGAAGGGGGTATGAACCTGCCGTTCCGCCCAGCAGGGTTCTCCATAGGAAACAAGAAGTTCTTTAAGGATACTCTCTCCACGGAACTTATTGATGCTGCAGAGATAGCCGTCAAATACAGAGGTTATATAGCCAGAGAGCAGGCCGTGGCTGAGAGAATTGCACGCCTGGAGAGGTTAAAAATACCGCAAAACTTTGATTTTACGCGCGTTACATCACTTTCTATGGAGGCCCGCCAGAAGTTAATGAGGTACAAACCGGCCACCATTGCACAGGCTTCAAGAATCTCCGGAGTTTCTCCTGCAGATATTTCCGTTTTATTGGTCTATTTTGGACGCTGAAAATCCTGATTTTTTTCTTTAGGTTAATATAACATAAATAATTGTTAATAAATTTATTATTTAGAGTTACCTAAAGTTTTAATTTATGCAAAAATTGAAGCCCGTTCACCACCACTCCAAAAATGGTGTTTATTTAAACCAATACTTTATCTCTCTAGAAATAACACTCTGAATAATACGTAGATAGGTGTTTATGTTCCACGTGAAAACGTTAAAAAAGATAGGCCACAAAAAGGGGCCTATTTTCAACGATTGACTATAAAACCGAAGGATGAGTCATAGAAAAAGAAAAAGGGGCTAAAACAGCCCCTTTTTGCTTAAATCCTCAATAAACTCATCTATAAACTCCTTTTGGGTGTTGAAGGAGCACATGAGTCTGACCTCCTTTGTTCTGTTGTCCCAGATGTAGAAAATGTACTTTTTCCGCAGGGCATCTATTGCCTCGTCTGAGAGCGGAAGCAGAGAGAGATAAACTCCGTTGGTCTGAACCGGACGGGTTATCTGAATCTTTCCGCCAAGTTTTTCTCTTAAGCAACTCTCCAGATACTTTGCCATCCGGTTTGAGTGAGAGGCCATCTGCAGGTAGAGATCATCCTTCAAATATGCCTCAAACTGTGCGGCAATAAAGCGGTTTTTAGAGTAGAGCTGGGTTGCCTGTTTTCTAACAAAGCAGAGGTTATCTGCAATTTTCCGGTTCTTCTTGAGGTTGAAAATCACCACGGCCTCCCCTATCAAAAGTCCGTTTTTGGTTCCTCCGAATGAGAGCACGTCACAGCCCAAATCGTATGTGATTTCCTTAACGGAGCATCCCATTGCGCTGGCTGCATTTGAGATTCTGGAACCATCTATGTGGAGGTATCCTCCAACAGAATGCATAAGCTCTGCAAGAGCTTTAATCTCCTCCTTGGTGTAGAGCGTTTCAAACTCCGTAGGAAGAGAAATGGAGAGAATTTTTGGCTGAACTTTATGCTGGTCTCCAAAGCAGAGAGCAGCCTTAACTTCATCAAAAACAACCTTGCCGTCTATGTGTGGAAGCGGGGTAATTTTGCAGGAGGAAAATCTCTCTACGGCGCCACATTCATCCTCCAGAATATGGGCACAAGAGGGTGCAAGAACGGTGCTGAAAGAGTCCAGGAAAGAGGCCAGTGAAACCACGTTTGCCCCGGTTCCGTTGAGCACAAAAAGAGCCTTGCAGTCATTACCCAGCAAGGCCTCAATTTGTCTTAAAACTCCCTCGGTGTAACCGTCCTCTCCGTATCCGAAACAATAGCCCTCATTAACCCTTTCTATGGCTTTGAGGATTTGCGGATGAACACCGGAGTGGTTGTCACTCCCAAAGGAACATTTGTTCATTACTTGCAGATTGCCTCGTAAGCTGCAGCGTCCAGCAGAGCGTCAACCTCAGCAGGGTTGCTCATCTCAACCTTAATCAGCCAGCCGGCTCCGTAAGGATCCTTGTTAACACTCTCAGGAGCACCCTCCAGGTCCGGGTTAATCTCCACAACTTTTCCACTAACAGGCATAAGAGCCTCAGCAACTGTCTTAACAGCCTCAATGCTACCGAATTGCTCTCCGGCTGCAAGAGTCTCGCCCTCGCAGGTGATATCCAAAAATACGATATCTCCCAGCTCGCTCTGAGCAAAGTCTGTGATACCTACGGTTGCAATGTTACCTTCAACGCTCACCCACTCGTGATCGTTTGAATACTTGAGATTTGCAGGAATGTTCATATCTAAAATCTTTTAAAATATTTGACTTAAAATTCTCTACGAAAGTAGTTATTAGCGCGGATATTACAATAAATCTTCAAAAGAAAAAAAGAGCAGCGTTATGGAGGATACAAGAAATACGCTGAATATCAAAATATTGCGAGCCGCCCCTCCCAGTGAAAAATTCAGCGCTTTTCCGCTTTTTATCTTAACCATTCTGCAGTAGGAGGTGATAAGGAGCGGTAAAAAGAGAAGAACTAGCGCAATAGGCCAGAAATAGCCTCCGTAATTAACCGCCAGAAGAGCCTCCGCAGCAATTGCCAGCACAATACCCAAAATGCCGTTGAAGAGATAGAGCCTCTCTCCCGCTCTTGCCCCCAATCTCACGATTATTGTTTTTTTGCCATTTTGTGCATCCTGTTCCCTATCGCGATAGTTATTGACAACCAGAAGGTTATCCGTTACAAATCCCATTGCCGCTCCTGCCAAAATTACTGAGATTATGTAGGGGAGATTTCTGCTATTTGCAAGAGTTGTATTCAGTGTTACCCACTGCGTAAAAAAGACCGGTATAAGCCCAAAGAAAAAGAGTACCATAACATCACCCCACCCTCTGTATGAAAGATGGGTGGTATATAGGAAAGCCCCTATCACACAGGCAAGTCCAACAATGACTAACCACCACTCTTTTTGAATGATCAGAGGCACGCCAACCAAAACAGCTAGCAGAGTTATCAGGAAAATACCCAGCCTCATTGCCTTAAGTGTTATCCACCCCTGTGCGCAGGCTCTTTCAGGGCCAAGGCGCTCTTTGGTATCACTCCCCTTTTTGAAGTCAAAGTAATCGTTTATGAAGTTTGCATCTATCTGCATCAAAAGGGCAAAGAGCAAACAGATTATAGCATTAGTCCAATTTAAAACTCCCTGGTCAGGTTCTATTCGGTTGAAGTAAAAAAGTGCCAGCGCCCAGCCCACAAAAACTGGAGCTGCGGCACCGGTTAGGGTCTTTGGTCTTGCGGCTAAAATCCAGGCTTTAAATGAATTCTGTTTTACCTCTCCCATAATATTCGGAGATTACATTCTCTTGAGAGCCAGTTTAATAAGCTGCTCAACACCCAGAGAGGAGTTCTCTTTGTAGATATCTGAAACTGCTTTCTCTGAGGCCTGCTTTGCAAAGCCCAGCATAACCAGCGCTCCAATAGCCTCTTCTGCAACTGCAGGACGGGCAACCGTTCCAAGAGGAAGAGTGGAGGCGTCCGCACCCTTTTGAATCTTGTCTTTCAGCTCAATGATAACCTTTTGTGCGGTTTTAAGTCCTATTCCCTTAACCGCCTTTATTCTGTTTACATCATCTGAAAGAATGGCTGTGCGGAGTTCATCCGTGGTCATTGAAGAGAGTATCATTCTGGCTGTATTCGGACCAATGCTGTTTACGTTAATAAGCAGCAGAAACATTGTTCTCTCCTCCTTGGTGCTGAACCCGTACCACAGCGCAACATCCTCTTTTACATGGTAATAGATATAGAGCTTAACCTCTTTTGCATTTTGGATCTGGGTAAAGGTCTGTAGAGAAATTTCCAGAGAGTACCCTATTCCGCCCGCTTCAACAACGGCGCGTGTTGGAGTGCTCTCCTCCAGAGTTCCTTTGATGTAATCGTACATAATAATGTCTGTTGTTATCCTTTCATTTACAGCGCTATTCATTGCGCCAAACTACCGTGGCACTTGCCTGATGCGTAGCAAGAATTAGAACCTCTGCAATCTGAACATGTGCAGGAGCAGATGCGGCAAAGTATGCAACATCCGCAATATCAGCACCTGTGAGAGGTTCAATTCCTTTGTACACATTTTTGGCTCTGGCCAGATCTCCGTGGAAACGCGTGTTACTGAAGTTGGTCTCCACCAATCCGGGCTTAAGATTGGTAACGCGTAACGGAGTATGTGTCAACTCTATACGCAGTCCGTCACTTAGGGCTTTAACGGCGGACTTGGATGCACAGTAAACGTTTCCGTTTGCATAGGCTGCATCACCTGCAACGGAACCTATATTGATGATATGACCCCTACCGTTCTTTATCATTGCCGGCACTACGGCGCGGGTCATATAGAGCAGTCCTTTGATGTTGGTATCTATCATTGTATCCCACTCATTGACGTCTCCATCATACTCAGGGTCAAGGCCTAACGCCAGTCCTGCATTGTTGATTAAAACATCAATGTTCTTCCACTCTTCAGGTAGTGACTCTATAGCAGCAACCACCTGAGCGTTATCTCTTACGTCAAACAAAAGAGAATAAATCTCCGCCCAGGCAGCGGCACTTTTAACCTCCTTCTCTGCATCTGCCAGCTTGTCTTTTCCTCTTCCGGTTAGGATTATACGGTAACCTCCTTCTGCAAACTTAACGGCGCAAGCTCTTCCAATTCCGCTAGTTGCTCCGGTTATTAAAACAGTTTTGTTCATATAGAGCAAAAATAATCAAAAGATTGCATATTTTTGCGCTGATTTTTATGGAAGGCGCTAAAAATATAATTTCTGAGGTTCGTTCACACTTCCCCGCATTGGAGACAAGTATGAACGGCCGCAGGCTTGTATATCTGGATAACGCAGCCACAACTCAAAAGAGCAGAGAGGTTTTGGAGTTTATCTCAGGTGCAATGGTAAATAAAAATGCCAATGTTCACCGTTCAATGTACGCACTCTCCGATCTTGCTACTGAGGCATATGAGGCTGCGCGTGAAAAGGTGCGCTCATTTATCAACGCTCCGGAAAGAGAGAACATCATCTTTACAAGCGGAACAACGGCCTCCATAAACCTCGTTGCATCAAGCTTTTGCAGCACCTTCTTAAAAGAGGGAGATGCAATACTCATTGAGGCGGATTCTCACCACTCCAACATAGTTCCTTGGCAGATAGCCGCACAAAAAGTTGGTGCAAGTATTAAAGTACTCCCGATAGATAGTTTAGGTAACCTTTGCACCAACCTGGCAGAGAGCCTTTTAACACCGGAGGTGAAGATAGTTGCGCTCACTCAGGTCTCCAACGTGTTGGGTGTAGAAAATCCCATCGCGGAGATTATAAAGATTGCTCATAAAAAAAATATTCCTGTACTGGTAGATGGTGCGCAGGGTGTTGTTCATTCTCCGGTAGATGTGCAGAAAATGGATTGTGATTTTTACGCTTTTTCTGCTCACAAAATTTATGGTGCAACAGGAGTTGGCGTGCTTTACGGAAAGAGAGAATTGTTGGAGAAAATGCCGCCTTACATGGGTGGTGGTGATATGGTGGAAACCGTTACATATCAGAAGACTACATACGCTCCGCTTCCACTTAAGTTTGAGGCCGGTACTCCAAACTTTACAGGTGCAGCATCACTGCTCCCCGCGCTTGAAACTGCAGAGTATTTAAGAGAGGGAATAGTGGGAGAAGAACTCAAAAAAGAGGAGAGAGCAATAGTCTCATTTATGATGGAAAAACTCTCGCAGATTCCGGATGTTGAGATATACGGAATGCCGGAGAATTTGGAGAAGAAACATCCAATTTTCTCCTTCAACGTTAAGGGAGTTAATGCAGGAGATACTGCTCAGATTTTAGATAAGATGGGAGTTGCGGTGCGCAGCGGACTTATGTGTGCAGAGCCGCTAATTAACTCATTCGGAGCAACTTCTGCGCTACGAGCCTCCTTTGCTCCGTACAATACTTTAGAGGAGGCTGACTATTTTGTACAATGTTTGCAAAGAGCATTGCAGATGTTACGTTAAGAAAATGGCAACAATTAAAGAGATAGAAAATCAGATAGTTGAGGAGTTCTCAATCTTTGATGACTGGATGGATAAATACCAGTATATCATAGATTTGGGAAAGAACCTTCCTGTGATTGAGGAGTCTGAAAAAAAAGACGAGAACCTCATAAAGGGATGTCAGAGCAGAGTGTGGTTAAACTGTAAAGAAGAGGATGGGTTGCTCTACTTTTCAGCAGACAGTGACGCCATAATTACCAAAGGAATTATCTCCTTGCTAATAAGAGTTTACAACGGTCAGTCTCCTAAAGATATTTTAGATTCTGATCTTAGTTTTATTGAGAGTATAGGACTTAAAGAGAACCTCTCACCAACCCGTGCAAACGGATTGCTCTCAATGATAAAACAGATAAAATATTACGCCTTGGCGTACGCAGAAAAAGAGAGTTAAAAATGGCAGAGAAAAAATATACGGTTGAGGAGTTACAGAAGAACGTCATACGTGCAATAAAGCAGGTGTATGATCCGGAAATCTCTGTAAATGTGTATGATCTGGGCTTGATATATGAGCTTAAGATAGGGGAGAAGGGAGACGTTTTCATTAAGATGACAATGACCTCTCCAACCTGTCCGCTGGCAGATGATTTGGTAAACGATGTAAACAACGCAGTATCAGACGTTCCGGGAGTTACCGGAGTTCAGATAGAACTTACCTTTGAGCCGGAGTGGGATCAGAGCCGTTTGAGTGATGAGGCCAAGCTGGAACTGGGATTAATGTAATGAGGAAGAATCTCTATAAGGTTTATCTGCTGCTTGGGAGCAACAAACCCTTTGGTAAACTCTCAAGCCGTGAAATTATAGAGGAGGCGGATAAACTTTTATTGGAGGCTTTACTTCCTGATTACCTGGAGGTTGGCTCACTTGAAGAGGTTGCAGAAACCTCTGAGATTTTAGAAAATGAACCGGTGGGGGAGTTTGAGTGCGAATACGACAAGGAGAACAACCCTATCCCCGTAGGAAACTTCTTCAACCAGGTTCTGATGTGTCAAACCAACAAGGAACCTCTGGAGGTTTTGGATGAGTGTTTGAGAATTGAAAAGATTTTTGGAAGAGAGCGGCCTTATACAGTTAAAGGAGTTGTTTACCACTCCCGCACCCTGGATGTAGACGTTTTGAGGATTTTTAGGGCGGACAAAAAGGAGGACAAAATCTTGAATAAAGATTTGGGTTGGAGGGAGTTGAGTATAAATGAAGAAAGACTTCAGGTTCCGCACCCAAAAATAGGTGAGAGACCTTTTATTAAGCAGTTGACAAAAGATATTAAGATATGACACAGGAAGAATTGTTTAAAAATTTGATTGCCCACACTAAGGAGTATGGTTTCATATTCCCTTCAAGTGAACTTTATGACGGACTCGGAGCTGTTTATGATTATGGGCAGATGGGAAGCGAACTTAAGGCTAACATTAAGAAATATTGGTGGGACTCTATGGTTAAACTCAACGAGAACATTGTTGGTATAGACTCCTGCATCTTTATGCACCCAAAGATTTGGAAGGCTTCCGGTCACGTAGATGCATTCAATGATCCGTTGATTGACAACAAAGATTCCAAAAAGAGATACCGTGCAGATGTTCTCCTTGAGGACTATATTGCAAAGATTGAGGCTAAGATAGAGAAAGAGGTTGCCAAGGGACAGAAGAGATTTGGAGAGGCCTTTGATGAGGCCCAGTTCCGCGCAACCAACCCTAACGTTTTAAGGGAAAAGGCCAAAGCAGACGAGGTTAGAGCACGTATGAGTAAAGCTTTAAATGACAACGATCTAGTTGCTCTGCGTCAGCTGATTATAGACTGTGAGATCGTAGACCCAATCTCCGGAACAAGAAACTGGACAGATGTACGTCAGTTCAACCTTATGTTCTCCACCCAGCTTGGTAACACATCTGATGAGACCGGTACTCTCTACCTCCGTCCGGAGACCGCACAGGGAATCTTTGTGAACTTCCTCAACGTTCAGAAGAGCGGCAGAATGAAGATTCCGTTTGGTATTGCCCAGATTGGCAAGGCTTTCAGAAACGAGATAGTTGCCCGCCAGTTTATCTTCAGAATGAGAGAGTTTGAGCAGATGGAGATGCAGTTCTTTGTACGCCCTGGTGAGGAACTCAAGTGGTTTGAGCACTGGAAGGAGAAGAGGCTTAAGTGGCACCTTGCAATTGGCTTGGGCAGAGAGAATTACAGATATCATGACCATGAAAAACTGGCTCACTATGCTAACGCTGCAACAGATATTGAGTTCAACTTCCCATTCGGATTTAAGGAGCTTGAGGGTATTCACTCAAGAACAGACTTTGATTTGCGCCGTCACCAGGAGTTTAGCGGTAAGAAGATTCAATACTTTGATCCTGAGCAGAATGCAAGTTACACTCCATATGATATTGAGACATCTATAGGTGTAGACAGAACCGTACTTGCCGTTCTTTCCGGTGCTTACTGCCAGGAGAAACTTGACAACGGTGAGGAGAGAGTTGTGATGAAGTTCCATCCTGCTCTTGCACCTGTTAAGGTTGCAGTTCTTCCGCTTGTTAAGAAGGATGAGTTAACTGCTGTGGCTCAGAAGATTATGGATGAACTCAAACTGGATTTCAACTGCCAGTATGAGGAGAAAGATACTCTTGGAAGAAGATACCGCCGCCAGGATGCAATAGGTACTCCGTTCTGCGTAACCGTTGACTTTGATTCACTTACAGACGGTAAGGTAACATTAAGAGAGCGTGATACTATGAGCCAGGAGAGAGTTTCCATTGAGCAGCTCCCATCTATCGTGGAGAAAAAGGTCTCCATGAAGCGCCTTTTAGAGCAGATTTAAAGGTTATTTTTAAAAAGTTTTGGTATTTCAAAAATAACTTATACATTTGCAGCCCCAAAAGGGATTCGGGGTGTGGCGCAGTTGGCTTAGCGCACCTGCTTTGGGAGCAGGGGGTCCTCCGTTCGAGTCGGAGTACCCCGACCACAAAAGATCGTTTTCATACTATGTTTTTTTGAGCTATTGCGGGTTCCCGCAGTAGCTCTTTTTTTCTATATTTGTTCCTACAATATGGGAGGACAAAACACCTCTTTCATATAACTAACTTAAACTTAGTAATTTATGAAAACCGGCCCTCAAAATCTGAAAAATCATAATTTCCTGATATATACACTTTTATTTTTTCTGCTTTTTTCTTTGTCCGCCTGCACAAGCAGACATATGGATCAGGAGACTAGGGAGATCTTAAATAGCTGGAAAATAGCTGATTCTAAGCAAACAGAGAGGTGTGCGGCCATTTACCGTACCGGTTTGGAGGAAAGGTTTTGGACAGATTCCTCTGCAGAGAAATCCGAGTCTAAAAAGGAGTTTTTGGGAAGGCTTGCCGCACTCAGAGATTACGCCAAGAGAAGGGAGAATCCTAGGGTTGAAGCAAGAAACGCCCTCTATGAGGCTTACGGAAAAATGCTCTATAACTTTGATAATAAGGAGTATATAAACAACCTGTTGGATGCGGCCGGAAAGAAGGCTGCGGAACTTAATGACCAACAGCTTCTCTCTGAGGTGTTTAAACTGAAGGCAGATGTTAGTGAGGATGAGAACACTGCCCTCTATTATAACGCTCTTGCTCTGGATTTTCTTTCAGAGTTTGGAACAGAAGATATCTTCTTCTCACAGGAAGAACTCAGCAATGTAAGTAGAAAGTTCTATAACATAGGGGATTATAACAACGCAATTAAATACGGAGACCTCTTTGTTAACAAATGGTACAAGTCAGACAGCAGAGACTCTCTTATTCTGATTCTGCAAAAGGATATCCTGGGTGCATCTTACAGAGAACTAAATCAATATGACAGCTGTGCCCAATGCTATCAGTTTATAGCAGAGAATGCAGAGCAGTTCCTTAAAAACCGTGAGCCTGAATTCAGAATTCCTATGTGGCAGGCTCTCTCCAAAGGTAGGATAGGGGCTATTCAAGCAAAGTGGAAGATGTGGGACGAGGCCTTAAGCAACCTTCAGGAGTACAAAGATGTTTCACTCCACTTTAAAGACACCGCTAATATCATAACAGCCCTTACAGATCTTGGTGACTATTATATTCAAAAAGAGGATGTTAAATGCACACTCTCTAACCTCCGTCTGGCAAGGGTTTATGCTACCGCAAGTTATCCGGCACTTCAGAAGAATCTTCTGAAGAGACTTTCAGAGGCGTATGAACTGGCGGAGCAGGAGGATAGTGCAAGGGTTAACAATGAAAAGTATCAGCAGATAGATGAGCAGCTGGTTGCAGATGGTGAAAAGTTGGAGCATGCCAGAATAAAGACGGAGTTGGATAACCAACAGATTCAAAACATCTTAAATACCGTCCGCCATCAGAAGAGCTCAAAGAAAAGCAACACCAAGAATGTAATATGGAGCGTTGTTCTTATTGCAATCATTATCTATATCCTCTATAGATTCCTAATAATGAGGCGTGTCTCAAAGAACCACGTTACTGAGTTTAAGAGCGCCGTTAAGGAGAAGAGTGAACTTATAGAGAAGATGTATGACTCTATAGACGTTAAAAAGGAGAACAAAGCAGTCTCTATTGCAGACCACAATATTGCAACAGAAAAACAGTGGGTCAAGTTCAGAACCACCTTTACCAAGGCCTATCCAAATTTCTTCCCAAATCTGGAGAGAGCCCTTGGCAGAACGCCAACCATTGCATACCAGAAACTGGCAGCGCTTCTCTACCTCAACCTCAATAATCAGGAGATTGCTAAAGCCTTGGGTATCAGCAAGGAGAGCGTTGGTCGCAGCAAGCGCCGCCTTCGCGCCTCCCTCAACTTAGATCAAGACCTGCAAGGTTTTATTTCAACACTGTAAATTATGAAGGAACTTAATGACAGGATAATGAAAGATGGCCGTAGCCTCGGCAACGGCATCATAAAAATGGACCGTTTTTTAAATCATCAGATAGATCCAAAGCTTATGATGATGGCGGCGCAGGAACTTGTGAACCGTTTTGCAGAGAACAAAAGAATCAACAAGATTCTTACGGTTGAGGCTTCCGGTATTGCTCCCGCCATTCTAATAGGATATCTGATGAAACTGCCGGTTGTCTTTTGCAAAAAGGCCCATCCGTCAACAATGAGTGACTTCTACAGTGCTAAGGTTCACTCGTTTACAAAGCAGAATGAGACTCATATAATTGTTGCTAAAGATTATCTCACCCCAAAAGATCACGTGCTCTTTATTGATGATGTGTTAGCATTTGGATGTTCGGGTACGGGGATTGTAGATTTATGTAATCAGGCGGGGGCAACCATTGAGGGAATGGGCTTCCTTGTTGAGAAATCTTTTGAAGGTGGCCGTCATGCTCTTGAGCAAAAGGGTGTTACCCGCATTGAATCATTGGCAATAATTGAGTCTTTGGATAATAATAAAATAAAGATAAAAGCTACCAGTTAAAAATTCAGAGATTATGAACCGCTTATCTTTAAAAAATCTTTTCATCATTCTGGTGTGCCTCATTTTAACGGCATCCTGTTCCAAGCATAATCCATCAAAACACAAAGATGATATTGAGAAGCAGATTTCCTCAATGACCCTGAGGGAGAAAGTTGGACAGATGTTTTTTGTCCGCCCTGAGTCTCTGGCACCTTCCATTGTGTGGACAAAGTACACAGACTTAGTGGATTACTCGCTTCAAGAGGTGACTTCTGAGATGAAGAGTGTCAACAAAAATTATCCTGTTGGCGGGGTGATTCTCTTTGCTCACAATATTAAAGATGAGACACAGCTCTCCCAATTCATAAAGCAGATAAGAGCTCTTAACGGACGTCCCGTTTTATGTTTGGATGAAGAGGGTGGACGTGTAGCCCGCATTGCCAACAATGGTAATTTCAACGTTGAAAAATTTGAATCTATGGCAGCCATAGGTGCAACAGGAAATCCTGCCAACGCTCTCTACTGCGGCAAGACCATTGGCACATATCTGAAAAAGTATGGCATTGACATTGACTTTGCTCCCGTTGCGGATGTGAATACAAACCCAGACAATATTGTAATTGGAAACCGCGCGTTCAGTGATGATCCTGCCATTGCCGTCCCTATGGTTACCAACTACTTACAGGGATTGAGCGAGGCCGGTATTGTTGGATGTGTAAAGCACTTCCCTGGCCACGGAGATGTAAGTGCAGATACTCATTACGGTTATGCACAGAGTATGAAGAGTTGGAGTGAGATGCTCACCTGTGAGATGGTTACTTTTAAGGCGGGTATATCCTGGGGTTGCCGTCTGATTATGACAGCTCACATTGCTGCTCCTAATGTTACAGGCTCTGATATTCCCTCCACAATGTCCAGCATCATACTGCAGGATAAACTGCGCAACGAACTAGGTTACAAGAATTTAATTGTGACGGACGCTATGGATATGGGAGCAATTATGAACCAGTATACCAATGAAGAGGCTGCGGTTGGAAGTATCAAGGCCGGAGTGGATGCAGTACTCTGTCCAAAGGATTTTATGAAAGCTTTTGATGCAGTTGTTTCTGCGGTTGAAAGAGGAGAAATAAGTGAAGAGCGTATTAACCAGAGCGTTCGCCGCATACTTGAACTGAAAAAGTCCATCCAACATTGAGGCTCCAAACCTTTGATTATTCAAACTTTTATTATATTTGCATCCCCGATTGAGCCAAGCTCATCTGATGGTGAGGTGGGAGAGTGGCTGAATCCAGCAGTTTGCTAAACTGCCGAACCGGTTTTCGGTTCCGCGAGTTCGAATCTCGCCCTCACCGCAAAAAGAGAGTTGTCTGCGTGACAACTCTTTTTTTTGTATCTTTGTCTCAAACCGAACCTATGAAAGATTACCTGCAGACGCTTGAAGGTACTGTCCGCAATAATTGGAACCTGGCGGCAGTAGCTGATTACGGCGGAGAATCCTTCACTTATGGAGAGCTTGCCACAAACATTGAGTCCATTTGGCTTTTCTTTGAGAAGGTAGGCATTAAAAAAGGAGATAAGATTGCGATATGCGCCAGAAATTCAGCGCGTTGGGCTATATCCTTTTGGGCCGTAAACACATACGAGGCTGTCGTAGTTCCGCTTCTTGCGGAATTCCATCCGGACAGCATAACTAATCTGGTTAATCACTCTGAAAGCGTTTTGCTTTTTACGGACAGTGATATTTGGAGTAAGTTGGATCCCCACTCAATGAATAGGCTCAAAGCAGCAATAAACGTTGGGGATCTTTCCGTTTTGTGGTCAGGGGAGGAGGCTGTTGCTCAAGCTTGGGAAGAGAAAGGAAAGTTTTTGAGGGAAAAATATCCGGATGGGTTCAAGCCGGAAAATGTAAACTACCCTTCTGACAATTTCTCAGAACCTGCAATAATTAACTATACATCAGGTACATCCGGAGACCCTAAGGGCGTAATGCTGACTTACGGGGCAATGAGTGATATTGACGAGTTTTCCAATGAGCACTTCCCGAATACTCCGGGCCAGACAATGGTATCTATGCTACCTCTGGCACACATGTATGGCCTTGCCATTGAGTTTTTGCATCCTAATGTGGATGGCGTAACCGTTTATTTCCTTGGCAAGACTCCATCTCCTACAACTCTTCTTGCCGCCATGAAGGAGGTTAAGCCTTATATGGTTATTACGGTTCCTCTGGTGATGGAGAAGGTCTATTCAGGTTCTATAAAGCCGGCGCTTGACAAGGTTAAGTTCCTATTGGCTATTCCTATAGTTAAAAATCTGATTTACAGAAAGGTATGCAATAAACTCATGGAAGCGTTCGGCGGAAATGTAGGCTGCTTCATTATGGGTGGAGCTCCTCTTAAACCGGAAGTGGAAAAGTGCCTGAAGAAAATCCGCCTTCCATTTACCGTTGGTTACGGAATGACAGAGGCTTGTCCGCTGCTTGCATACGTGTGGTGGACTAAGTTTGTTCCGGGATCCTGCGGTGTACCGGTTCACGAGCTTAGAATAGATTCAGATGATCCTCAGCATATTCCGGGAGAGATTCAAGCCAGAGGAGCCAATCTTACAATTGGCTACTATAAGAATCCTGAGGCCAATGCCCTGGCCTTTACTGATGACGGATGGTTCCGTACCGGAGATCTGGGAATCATAGATAAAAACAACAATGTTTTCATTCGCGGACGCATTAAGTCTATGATTCTTACCGCTTCCGGACAGAACATCTATCCGGAAGAGATAGAAGCCGTTCTCTCCTGCAATCCGTTTGTTGCAGAAAGCGTGGTTGTTGAAAGGGGTGGCAAACTGATAGCTCTGGTTTACCCTGAAATTCCGGAAGATACAGATCCTAAGGTTATTGAAAACCTTCCTAAGGATATTGCAGACCTTGCAAACGAGTCTCTGCCTAAATATAGTCAGATAGCAAAGGTGGAGATAGTGGACACTCCGTTTGAGAAGACTCCAAAGATGAGTATCAAGAGATACCTGTACAAGTAGAACTACCTTATAGTCTTGATGTTAGCCTTTTTACTCCAACCCGTATAGGCGGTGTTCTGATCCTCTTTTGAGATATTTATCTCTGTGTTGACAGGGCGTTCGGCATCTTTGGTGGAGTGCATAAACAACCATTCATACACCTTTTCCATGTAGAAGTATCTTGCAAGATATGAGTGAGATGCACCAATTATCCATTCATAACGCAAGCGGGAGTTAAGATGCTTTTCTTCCAGTTCCTTTACTACAACCTGAGAGGCTTTTACGCTAACACGCTTATCTGCAGTGCCGTGGATTATCCACAGCGGAACCTCTCCCATACCTGTTATATCCTTCTTTGTAGTTCCGCCGCAAAGTGCAATGGCTGCAGCCACCCTGTCCGGACAATCTGCTACAAAATCAAGTGTTCCATATCCGCCTAAACTCATTCCCAGAACATAGACTCTGGTGGTATCATAAGGAGACTCTTCTTTCAAGTAATCCAGTATTGCGCAGAGTTTCTTGGGGTTCCACGTCTCTCCGGGGTTCTGAGGTGCCAGTACAATGGCCGGTATTTTTCTTCCTCTCTCCAACGCATCTATTGTTCCATAACGGCGAACTTTCTCCAGGTCTTTTCCGCAAAGACTTCTTCCGTGAAGGAAGACCACCAGCGGAAACTCTTTTGCTGTAGTATCCTGTTTATCATAGCCATCCGGAGTATAAAGCCAAAAGTTGTAACTTCCTGCAACTTTATTTTTCATTGCTCTGAGCAGCGGCTCCGTTTGTGCTCCGGCAATACAAGGGAACGCACAGATTATAAACAACAGCAATATCTTTCCTTTCATTCTCTTCTCTCCTATTTGATTACGAATTTGAAGATGCCGTTCACGCGGGAGCCCACAATGGCAGCGTTTCCAACAACGGTTGGGGAAGACTCAAAGTTGTAAGCCACTTTCCTTGAATAAATTACAGTTCCCGTCTTGGCTTCTATAAGATAGATAACACCATCTCCGTCTCCGGTGAAAATATACATCTTGTTCTCTTTGTCATAAAAGGCAACAGGAGAAGACCAGCAGAACTGGCTCAGCGGAATCTGATAGATAACTGAACCGTCTTTGGTGGAAAGGGCAAACAATTCTCCATTTGTTTTGGCAGCCTTCTGACGGCAAACATTTGCAAAAATCATCTCTTGGCAATCACCATTTCCTAACAGCGGAGTAGAATACATTCCTCCGTCCATGATTTTTTCTCCATGCTTTAAGCGGCGGCAATGTATCTTCTGCTCCCAAATTAAAGAACCATCTAATCCATTGAGTTTTACAAAGTAACAGAGACCGTCCATTCCCTGGTGGTCTACCTCGCTTGCGGTATAAATGAACGGGGTGTCATTCTCTATGCGGCATACAACGGTTCCGTCTGAGTCATCATGGTTGCTGTAATGCCAAACGGGTTTCATGGTGTTCAGATTAATGCAGAGAATATTTCCATTGTTATCCTGAAACCATCCGTAGTTTCTCCAAATTGCTATGCTTGATTCCACTCCCGGAGCAGCACCGCCAACCTTGTAACGAAGTGTCTGAAGCAGGTTGAGTTTACCCTGCTCCCTGGAAAATTTGTAGATGCTTCCGTTTTCTCCGGGCCATATAAGATAACCGCCGGCAACAACCGGAGAGGAGTCAAACGCTCCCCACTTTCTCCACGCCTTATAATCTGAGAATCTGTATGTTATCCTATGCTTAAGAAGATCTACACAGAGCAGATTCATTGGTGTTTCTCTAGAGACTCCGTGTCCAATATAGAGGTTCTTGAACTCCGGGTCTAAAGATGGTGAACCCTTAATGGTGTTTTGAACATCCAAGTCTGAACGGGTACGTTTTCCGGTGTTGAAATCTAAAAAGTATGCCTTTGCATTCAGAGATGTGAATATGATTTCCTCTCCGCTTTCAAGGGCAGAGGGAAGAAGAACACCCGCCTTACGGAAATTCTCCACATCCTCTTTGCTCCAGTGAACATAAATAGGCTGGCCTGTCCAACCGGTGCCTCCGCCCCAGTTTCCAAACTTGGTTTCAAAGTTGTCCTCCGGAGTTTTAAACGTCCATGCAATCTCAACAGTATCTGGTCTTTTCTCCAGCTTTCCTCCAAACGAGGCGTTGCGCAGCAGATTCCTTCTGAAGGTGAAGGTGGAAAAATCTGATGCATACCTGTCATCCAAATCCTGCAGATAATAGGTAAGGGTATCTTTCTGTTCTACAACAAAATAGACCTTTTGCGCGGAAGTGTATGCGGTATCAGGTAGGAAAAGTTTTTCTATGGGTACCTGCTCAAGTGTGTCTGTAACAGGTAGTTCCTCCTGTACAGCATTTCTGTTAGTACACCCGACATAAATCAAACTCAAGGCCGAGAATAACAAAATAGAGTACGCTCCCATCTCTCTGCTTCTATCTATAAAACCTGTTCTACGGAGATTTTGCCGGATTTAGTCTCTTCCAGTTTCTTTGCAACGCCGTCTGCCTCTTCTTTGGATGAGAACGGGCCAACTATGTATTTGGTACCCTCTGCTGAGGTAACCTTGGCCATATCCTTGCCGGTGGCAGATTTAATAGTGTGCAGTAAAGCTTCAGGTAAGCGCTCCAATCCGCTGATTACTACGTTATATGCACCTGCTGGCTCTGCCTTGGATTTTTTGGCTGCCTGTGCCTCCTCCTTTCTGGCGGTTGCCAGAGGATAGGCCTTGCCCTCCTTAAGGGCTGTAATCTGTGCGGTTGAGAAGAGTTTTTTTACCTTGGAGAGTTGTTTCTGAGCCTCTGAATATTTGGTGAAAGCGCCTGCGCTATAGACGTAGCGGCCGTTCTGCTCCTTTTCAAATACAGGAGAGAGCCCCTTGAAACTTGCTACGTTGGCAGGCTTTACGGAACTCATAAAGCGGATCTGATAGAGTATGCCGTCCGGAAGGTCTTCCCATTCTGCCAGCCACCCCTTCTTTAAAATCTTAAAGGTGAGGTCTTTCTTAGGGCGCTGCAGGTTGAAACTCTCTATGTCTGTAACTTTTGCCCTATCATTGAGCATGTTGGAAGGGTTGAAGTCTTCATCCTCATCATCATCTTCCTGCACATTGAACTCTTCTCCAAGTTCAATATCTCTGCTTGAAGGAACAACCACACCGGAATTAAAGAACTCCTCCTCCATTTTTCTCAGTGCCGTTTCACTCTCTCTAATCTGCTGGCGCAGAGCAAGAAGTGCGTTCTCGTCATCTGTTATGATTTTGGTGATTTTAGCAACGGAGTCTTTTCTTATCTGAACCATAACGGAGTCTTCAGTTGCACGCAGTCTCTCTTCAACTTCCGTATAAAGATCACGGGTACTCTGCTGCCGAGCAACCATCTGCTTCTCCCTCTTTTTGAGGTTTCTGCAACGCACGCTCTCTCTGGTGTAATTCTGTGTCTTTACAACCGTTGCAGAATCCATAGGGGAGTTGACTTTTGTCTGATCTACCTCTTTGAGGGCTTTATTAATCTCTGCGTTGGTGATGGAATCTCTCTCCTTGTCTGTGGTGGTTCTTACGGCACCCCTTAAGCGTGCAATGTTGGCAGCCTCTTTTGCAGATAGAGCTTTGGTAATAGGATCCGGCTGGTAATCAACAACGTATGTAACTATCATAGTTGTGCTGTAGAGCGGAGAGTTTGGGTTATCCAGAAGGCGGGTGGAGGAGAAAGCCGCATAACGGCTATCCGGAGTTACGTAGAAAAAGAAATCATCTCCCGGAGAGGAGTAAGGGAAGCCCATATTCTGTGCCGGCCCCCAATCCTTCTTCTCTTCATCCCAACTGCAGACATAGAGGTCATATCCGCCGGCACCGGAGTGGCCGTTGGAGGAGAAGTAGAACTTTTTACCGTCCGGAGAGACAAAAGGAAAAAGCTCGTTGCCCGCGGTGGATATATTGCCGGAGAGTTTTTGTGGGATACTCCAAACACCATCCGCACCCTTAACGGTTCTGTATATGTTCCAACTCCCATTAACTTCTTTTGCACTGTAATAGAGGGTGTTGGTGTTGTTTGCAAGGTAGAGGGTATCACTGGTGGTGTTGAGCCCTTCCGGAGAGTGAATGAATCCGCCGGCAATGTTTATGTTGGGATAGTAGAGGAAAAAGTCCCTCTTATCCATAGTCTTACGGGTAACCACGTTTGGCTCGGAGACAAAACGGAGCATCTCTTCTCCGTTCTGGCAGCAGATAATCTTCATATCCAGAGTCCTCTTCTGTGCAGGCTCCGCCTTTGCGGCCAGCCTCTCATATATGGAACGGGCCTCCGCAAAGTTGTAACTTCTGTAGAGAGAGTCTGCTACCCTCTCACTCTCCTGAGCGTTTTGCGCCTTTGCCGGTGCGGCAAACAGAAGTGCCACAAGGGGCAGAATCATCATCGCGATAGTTTTCTTCATCTCTTTGCTCTTTTCAAAAGGGAGCCAAATGGCTGTAACAAAGGTATGAAATAGTTTATTTTTTACGAAAAAATTGTAAATTTGCGGCCTATTATCAAAACTGTAATTAAAAATGCAAAACAAAGGACTCTTTAGAGCATTGGCAATCCTGATTGCGCTGGCGTGCTTGTACCAGTTGTCATTCACGTTTGTAACAAGAAATCAGGAGAAGAAGGCGGAGGCGTTTGCAGCCAAAGCTGTTGAGATAGAGAAGAATAAGCCTGAGTTCGCACAGGTGTCAGACCTGAACAAGGCATTCTATCTAGACTCACTTCAGAAAGTTAAAAACAGATATTACCTAGATTCAATCACAGCAAAGAAGGTCTATCTCGGATACACTTATAAGGATGTAAAGGAGAAGGAGATCAAACTTGGTTTGGACCTGAAGGGAGGTATGAACGTAATGATGCAGGTTCAGCTCAGGGATTTGGTTAAGGCTCTTGCCAACAATAACCAGAGCGAGGAGTTTACAAAGGCCCTCAACCTTGCAACAGAGAGAGAAGTGACTAGCCGCCAAGACTTTATCACCCTCTTCAAGCAGGCTTGGGATGAGGTTGCTCCTACCCAGAGACTCTCTACCATCTTTGGAACATACGAGATGAGAGACAGAATCACTCCTGAGACCTCAAATGAGGAGGTTATCTCAATCATCCGCAAGGAGGCAGAGAGTGCAATCTCCAACTCATTCAACGTGCTCCGCAGCCGTATTGACCGCTTTGGTGTAACCTCTCCTAACATTCAGAAACTCGGCAACTCCGGAAGAATTCTTGTGGAACTTCCGGGTGTTAAGGAGCCAGAGCGTGTTAGAAAGCTTCTCCAGGGAACTGCTTCATTGGAGTTCTGGCCTACATTTGAGGGCAGCGAGGTTTACGGTGCTCTTGCACAGGCAGACGCTTTGCTGAGAGATATGAACGCTGCCGAGGCTGCAGTTGAGGATAGCGTAGCGGTTACCAAAGACTCTACCAGCATAGCAGAGATGATTAAGCAGGAGATTAGCGCAACAGACTCACTCTCACAGGATGAGGTTGCTTTTGCAAAACAGCATCCACTGCTCTATCTCCTCCGTCCTCAGGTATTCCAGGGACAGATTGCTCCGGGTCCTGAGATGGGACGCGCTCACTACAAGGATACTGCAATGATTAACAAGTATCTGAGTATGCCTCAGGTTAAGGCCGTTCTTCCTGCAGACCTGGTTCCTATGTGGACCGTTAAGCCTGTAGATGACGCAGATACTTATTATGCTTTGATTGGTATAAAGAACTCATCCAGAGACGGTAAAGCTCCTCTGGACGGAAGCTGCATTACAGATGCAAGCATCTCTTACCAGCAGAGCGGCGGACTCCCTGGCGTAAGCATGTCTATGAACCCTGAGGGTGCAAAGACCTGGGCAAGACTTACTGCAGACAACATTAAGAGAAGCATTGCTGTTGTATTGGACGGAATGGCATACTCTTATCCAACAGTAAAGAATGAGATTACCGGCGGTAACTCTTTGATTGACGGACGTTTCACTATTGATGAGGCAACAGACCTTGCAAACGTTCTCAAGTCCGGTAAACTTCCTGCACCGGCAACCATTCTTCAGGAGCAGGTTGTTGGTCCTTCACTCGGACAGGAGTCTATCAACTCAGGTATGATTTCATTCCTGATTGCCTTTATCCTGGTTCTCCTTTACATGCTCTTCTTCTATAGAGGCGCAGGAGTTGCTGCTTGTATTGCTCTGATTTGCAACGTGGTATTCCTTCTTGGATCTCTCGTTTCAATGGGTGCGGTACTTACACTCCCTGGTATTGCCGGTCTGGTACTTACCCTGGGTATGGCGGTAGACTCCAACGTCATCATCTACGAGCGTATCAAAGAGGAACTTAGAAGCGGTAAGCAGCTCCGCCTTGCTATTAAAGACGGTTACAACAACGCTTACTCAGCAATCTTGGACGGTAACATTACAACCATCATCGTAGGTATTGTACTGGCAGTATTCGGTACAGGTCCTATTCAGGGATTCGCAACCACCTTGATTCTTGGTATCATCACCTCACTCATCACTTCAATCTTCATTACAAGATTGTACTTTGAGGGTCGTCTTTCCAGAAACAAGAACATTACATTTGAGGGCAAAGCAACTCGCAACTTCCTTACAAATACAAAGATAGACTTCATTGGCTTGAGGAAGACCACTTATGTAATTGCTCTTGCTGTTATTATCACCTGCCTCGGTTTCATCTTTACAAAGGGCTTCACTTACGGTGTAGATTTCACCGGAGGTCGTACCTATGTTTTGAGATTTGACAAGATGGTTTCCGCAGACGATGTTCGTAAGGCAGCAACCGCAGAATTCGGTGAGAGTGTTGAGGTTAAGCAGTTTGGTTCCGGCAGCCAGATGAAGGTTACCACCAAGTACAAGATTAACGACAACTCTCAGGAGGTTGATCAGGAGGTAGAGAGCAAACTCTACAATGCTTTGAAAGGCTTCTTTGAAACTCCTCTTACTCAGGAGCAGTTTACAACAACCGTAGACAACCCTAACGGTATTGTAAGTTCAGATAAGGTTGGTCCTACCATTGCAAATGACATGAAGAGAAAGGGCACATATGCAGTTATCATTGCATTGATTGCCATCTTCCTCTACATTGCAGGACGTTTCTCCAACTGGTCTTGGGGTGCCGGTGGTATTGCCGCATTGGCACACGATGCAATCATTGTAATAGGCTTCTACTCAATCTTTACCGGAATCCTGCCATTCTCATTGGATGTTGATCAGACATTCATTGCGGCTGTGCTTACCATCATCGGTTACTCCATCAACGATACGGTGGTTATCTTTGACCGTATCCGTGAGTACAAGAGGCTCTACCCTAAGAGAACTCTTAAGGAGAACATCAACGGTGCGGTAAACAGCACACTGGCAAGAACTTTCAACACTTCAGGTACAACTTTGGTTGTATTGCTGGCAATTGCAATCTTTGGCGGTGACACCATCCGCGGCTTTGCAGTAGCTCTTGCAATAGGCGTTATTGTGGGTACATTCTCATCAGTATTCGTTGCAACTCCAATCATGTACGACATCAACAAGAAGAAGGTTGAGAAAGTTGTTAAAAAGTAAGAGTTAAAATTGCGTTTGAAAGGGGGATGGCTTAACGGCCACCCCCTCTTTTTTTATTGGAGGTTTTACCCTTTAGTTACGGTGATTTTTTATAAATTTGTAGAGTTATACCAAAAATTTTATGAGTAGAAAGAATTCAAATAGGAATAGAAAAAAAACTAAGAAGGAGAGAGGTTTGACAATGGGGAGAAGGGCTGAAAGAAGGGGCGTTACGGGCGGAAGCCGCAGGGTTTTTGAAGAGGTTGAGGGACTTCTGGAGATTGCATCGGGAGGATACGGATTTGTAAGGTTGGCGCCAAAAGAGGGGAATGCTGCTGTTCCTAAGAAAGATGAGAGAGAGGATGTGTTTATTCCTATCGGGAAACTGAGAGGGGCGCTAAATAATGATACCGTTAGAGTTGCCATTACAAAGCCGGATCAGGCTAAGGGCAAGGAGGGTGAGGTTGTTGCTATAGTTCAAAGAAGCACAAGGCCATACGTAGGTATACTTCAGATTTCAGGTAAGCATGCCTGGGTGATTATTGAAAGTAAGAGCATGCCTTATGACATTGAAGTTCCGGTGGAGAGCGTAAAGAAAGAGTGGCAGGGATTGAAGGTTGCAGCACTTGTAACGGAATTTCCTAGAGGGTTCCAAACACCTGTGGGCAAGATAGTTGACGTGCTTGGAAAAGCCGGAGACAATGATACCGAGATGCACGCTATTCTCTCAGAATACGGCCTTCCTTACAGGTTCCCTTCTGAAGTTGAGGTTGAGGCTTCAAAGATTCCGGTTAAGATTACAAAGGCGGATTTGGAGGGAAGAAGAGATTTGCGCAAGGAGTGCATCTTTACAATTGACCCTGCAGACGCCAAGGATTTTGATGATGCCGTTTCATTCAAAGTTCTGGAAAACGGAAACTTTGAGATAGGTGTTCATATTGCGGACGTCTCTTACTACGTTAAGCCTAAAACGCTGTTGGACCGTGAGGCTTACGCCAGAGCCACCAGCGTCTATCTTGTAGACAGAACCATACCTATGCTTCCGGAAGCGCTCTCAAACAACCTCTGTTCACTGCGCCCTAACGAGGATAAGTTATGCTTCTCTGCAATCTTTGAAATGGACTCATCTGCAAGGGTTTTGAAGCAGTGGTTCGGACGCACGGTAATTAACTCCTCTTTCCGTTTTGCATACGAAGAGGCGCAGCAGATTATAGACAGAGAGGGTGATATGAAAGATTACACTCCTGTGATGCCGGAAGGGGAAACTCCTTCTACTGAGGTTGTTACAGCAGTACTTGAGCTTCATAAGATTGCAACGGTGCTGAGGAAAAAGAGATTCAAAGCGGGTTCTATAAGCTTTGAAAGACCTGAGATGAAGGTGATTGTAGATGAGACCGGAAAACCTGTAGATGTTGTTCAGAAGGTTACTAAATCTGCCAACTGGCTCATTGAGGAGTTTATGCTTCTGGCAAACAAAGCGGTTGCTACTCACGTTACAAAGGAGATAAGAAAAGAGGCTCCTACATTTGTATACAGAGTTCACGATGAGCCTAATATGGAGAAAGTTGCGGAACTCAAGACCTTTGTAAAACACTTTGGTTACAAGATGGAGGCGGCTGATACTCCTAAGCAGCTTGCCAAATCTCTGAACAAACTTGTTGAGCAATTGAGAGGAAAACCTGAGTGTGATACCATAGAACTTCTGGCACTCAGATGCATGGCCCGCGCCCAGTATTCTACCAACAATATAGGCCACTACGGACTTGGATTCCAGTATTATACACACTTCACTTCTCCAATCAGAAGATATCCGGATATGATGGTTCACCGTCTGCTCTCACGTTATCTGGAGGGTGGCAAAAATGCAGACAAGCAGATGTATGAAGAGTACTGTCTGCACTCCTCTCAGCGGGAACAGGTTGCCACTGAGGCGGAAAGAGCCAGCATAAAGTATAAGATGGCGGAGTATATGAAGGAGAGAGTTGGGAAGATTTATGAGGGAACAATAAGCGGAGTTACTGAGTGGGGACTCTATGTTCAGATAGAACCGGAGAAGATTGAGGGTATGATTTCTCTCAGAGAGCTGGAGGATGATTACTACCAGTTTGATGAGAAAACATACAGCGTTAAGGGCAAATCTTCCGGCAAGAAATATACTCTTGGTGACCGCGTAAAAGTTAAGGTTGAGCGTGTTTCTCTGGAGCAGAAAACCATTGATTTCTCGCTGGTTGTAGAGGAGGATGTGGAGCCGGTAGAAAAATACGGCTTAGCGGAAAGAGAGCAGGAAACGGGTGGTAAAAAAAGAAAAATTAAAAGAAACAGATAAAGATTATAAGATGGGAAAGAAAGTTTTATTAATGATTCTGGATGGATGGGGAATCGGAAAAGAGGATTCTTCAAATGCAATATTCACTCAAGGTCAGCCAAATATTGATGCACTGAGAGCAAAGTATCCGCACTCACAGCTTATGGCTTGCGGAGAGGATGTTGGTCTTCCGGAGGGTCAGATGGGAAACTCTGAAGTTGGACACCTGAACATTGGTGCCGGCAGAGTGGTTTATCAGGATCTTGTAAAGATCAACAAGGTGTGCCGTGAGAAGAAAATGCTGGAGAACAAAGAGATAAAGGGTGTAATGGAGTATGCTCGTGGAAAGGGTGAAAATCAGGCGCATGCACTGCATCTGCTGGGCCTTGTATCCAGAGGCGGAGTGCACAGTTCTCTGGAACATCTCTTTGGATTTTTGGATGCGGCAAAGGAGAGCGGACTTACAAAAGTTTACGTTCACTGCTTTATGGACGGAAGAGATACCGACCCAAGAAGCGGTAAGGGGTTTGTTGCGGAGTTGGAAGAGCATATGAAAAAGAGTTGTGGGTCTGTTGCATCTGTATGCGGAAGATTTTACGCTATGGACAGAGACAAGCGCTGGGAGAGAATAAAGGAGGCTTATGATCTTCTTGTAGAGGGCAAAGGTGCAAAGTTCGCCTCAGCAACCGAGGCTATACAAGCGTCTTATGCTGAGGGCGTTACAGATGAGTTTATAAAACCGGTTTCTATTAGAAAGGCAAGCGGAGAACCAGTTGCAGTCATTAAGGAGAATGATGCCGTTATCTTCTTCAACTTCCGCAATGACAGAGCACGCGAGATGACAGCCGTTCTTACTCAGAAAGATATGCCGGAAAATGGAATGCATACCATTCCGCTCTACTACTGCTGCCTTACCCCTTATGATGACGAGTTCAAAGGACTGCACATTCTCTTTGACAAGGAGCACGTGCAAAATACTTTGGGTGAGGTTGTTGCAAATGCCGGTAAGAACCAGTTGAGAATTGCGGAGACGGAAAAATATGCACACGTTACCTTCTTCTTCAACGGCGGAAGAGAGGAGCCTTTCAAGAATGAGGATAGAATTTTGGTTGCCTCTCCAAAGGTTGCTACGTATGATTTGCAGCCGGAGATGAGCGCTCCGGAGGTAGCAGAGAAACTCATAAAAGCTATCGAGAGTAAAAAAGAGGATATGATTATTCTCAACTTTGCAAATGGTGATATGGTTGGCCATACCGGTGTGTATGAGGCAATTAAAAAGGCTGTTAGGTGTATAGACGGTTTGGTTGGAAAGGTTGTTGCGGCCGCAAAAGAGAACGGTTACTCTGTTCTTATTACCGCAGACCACGGCAACGCAGACTATGCTGTAAATCCGGACGGATCTCCTAATACCGCCCACTCTCTCAACCCTGTTCAGTTCATTGTTGTAGATGATGATGTTAAGAGGGTTGAGAATGGAAGATTGTGTGACATTGCTCCTACTATCCTCCGTCTGATGGATATTCCTCAGCCGGAAGAGATGACAGGAAAGTGTTTGATAAGTTAATGTAAGGGGTTATGAGTCTGCCGTTTGTACACCTTCATCTTCACAGTCATTACTCCATTCTGGACGGAATGGGTAAGGTGGAAGAGTATGCAGCAAAAGCCATAGAGTATGGTATGCCTGCAATTGCTCTTACTGACCACGGAGTTATGTATGGTGTACCGGATTTTCTTGAGGCCGTTAAGAAGGCGGAGGAGAAGAGCGGCAAAACCCTTAAGCCAATAATTGGTTGTGAAGTTTATGTTGCTCCGGAGAGCCGTCACATAAAGAAAAAATATACGGACCGCCGCAGCGCATACCATTTGATTCTTATTGCAAAGAATATTGAGGGCTATCACAACCTTATGAAACTCACCTCAATAGGTTATGTGGAGGGTTTCTACAACCGTCCAAGAATAGACCTTGAGGTATTGGAGAAATATCATCAAAATCTTATCTGCTGCTCCGCCTGTCTTGCGGGAGAGATTCCACAGGCTTTACTGAGAGGAAATATTGAGGAGGCGCGTAACACAGCAATGTGGTACAAGAATCTTTTTGGATATGATTTCTACTTTGAGATTCAGAACCACAAGTGTGAAATTCCGGGGAGAAGCAATGAGGTTTTTGAGGCGCAGCAGAGAATAAACCCTGTTCTGTATCAACTCTCTGAGGAGCTGGGTATCAAGTGTGTAGCCACCAATGACTGTCACTTTGTAAACAAAGAAGACGGTCCGGTTCATGAGGTTTTAATTAGCGTCAACACCCGCCGTACAGCGGAGAATGCCGGTACTATGCTCTACACTCAGCAAGAGTATTTTAAGACTGGAGAGGAGATGGCGGCTCTCAATCCAGGCCATCCTGAGGTGATTGCCAATACTCTGGAGATTGCAGATAAGGTAGAGCGCTATGAGATAAACATAAAGCCTATTCTTCCTCATTTTGAGATACCTAAAGAGTTTGCAGATTCCAATGACTATCTGCGTCATTTGGTTTACGAGGGGGCAAAAAAGAGATATGACAACATACTTCCATCCATAAGAGAGAGAATAGATTTTGAGTTGGAGACAATTAGGAGAATGGGATTCCCGGATTACTTCCTAATTGTTCATGACTTTATAAATCACGCCCGTTCCGTAGGTATCTGGGTTGGTCCGGGAAGAGGTTCCGCTGCCGGAAGTGTTGTGGCTTACTGCCTTACTATCACCAATATAGACCCTATCAAGTATGACCTCCTGTTTGAGCGTTTCCTCAATCCGGACAGAATCTCCATGCCGGATATTGATATAGATTTTGAGGAGGAGAGACGCCAGGAAGTTTACGAGTATGTGGAACAGAAGTATGGAAAGGATCACGTATCTCACGTTGTAACTTTTGGTACAATGGCAACCAAGCAGTCCATTAAGGATGTGGCAAGAGTTGAGAACGTTCCTATTCCGGTTGCCAACCGTTTGGCTGCAATGATTCCTTCCAGAAGGTTCCAAGAGACTGTAAAAGTGAAAGATAAGGACGGCAAGGAGGTGGAAGAGGTTAAGGAGTATGATCCTAATTTTACCAACTGTCTGAAGTTTGTGCCGGACTTTAAGAAGGAGTTTGACTCTTCGGATCCTGTTATCAGAGAGACTCTTCATTATGCAAGAGATCTTGAGGGAACCATCCGCCAGTCCGGAGTTCACGCCTGTGCGGTCATCATTGGTCCTCACAACCTGATGGAGCATATACCTATCTCAACCTCCAGAGTTATAGAGGGTTGGATTTCTCAGTTCGAGGGTAAGTACATAGAGGGAGTGGGTATGCTCAAGATGGATTTCCTGGGCCTGAGGACACTTTCAATACTTAAGGAGACAAAGAACAACATCAAAGCCCATCGCGGAATAGATATTGACGTAGATAAAATTCCTCTTAATGACAAGGCAACATTCCGCCTTTTCAGCAAGGGTGACACCATTGCAACGTTCCAGTTTGAAAGTCCGGGTATGCAGAAGTGGCTCAGAGAGTTGCGCCCATCCAGATTTGAAGATCTGATTGCAATGAATGCGCTCTACCGTCCGGGTCCTATGCAGTACATTCCAAAGTTTGTAAACAGAAAGAACGGGCGTGAGAAGATAGAGTACGAGCTTCCGGAGATGGAGGAGATTCTGGCAGACACCTACGGCATTACGGTATATCAGGAGCAGGTGATGCTTCTCAGTCAGAAGCTTGCAAAGTTTACCAAAGGTGAAGCGGATACCCTGCGTAAAGCAATGGGTAAGAAGGATATATCCAAGATGCTCAAATTGGAGGAGAAGTTCCTTGGGGGCGGAAGTGACAACGGATTCAATAAAGAACTTCTTCAGAAAATCTGGAACGATTGGAAGGAGTTTGCAAAGTATGCGTTCAATAAATCTCACTCTACCTGCTATGCGTGGATAGGTTATCAGACCGCCTATATGAAGGCTCACTATCCGGCTGAATTTATGGCGGCTAACCTTACCAAGCAGTTTGCAGATACGAAGGAGATTACGGTACTTATGGATGAGTGCCGCAGAATGGGTTTGAGCGTTCTGGGTCCGGATGTAAACAGCGGTGGTGTAAACGCTACCGTTACCGGTGACCGTGAGATAAGGTTTGGTCTGGCTGCTATCAAAGGTCTGGGAACCGGTGCTGCCGAGGAGATTGTAAAGAATGCTCCTTACAAGGATATCTTTGATTTTGTTGAGAGGGCAAGCCGCACCAATATGAACCGCAAGACTCTGGAGTCTTTGATTTATGCCGGCGCCTTTGATTCCTCATTCCCACAAATCCGCAGAGATCAATATTTTGCAGCCAACTCCAAGGGTGAAATCTTCTTGGACTCTCTCCTCAAATATGCTCAGGATGTAAGTTCTATGGATAACAGCGTGGGCTCTCTCTTTGGTGAGGCAGATGAGGGATTCCAACTCAAAAAACCTGATATTCCTGCGGTTAGAGGAGAGATGGATATGATTGCATATCTCAAGCGCGAGCGTGAACTTGTGGGAATGTATATCTCATCCCATCCTCTGAGCAGTTACAAATTTGAACTTGAAAATTTCTGCACCATTACTCCGGGTGAACTTGACACTCTGCTTCAGGATTCCCAGCAAAACGCAGACGGTCAGGAGTTTTACGTTGGCGGTCTGGTAACCGGAGTAGAGGAGAGGCTCTCCAAGCAGAACAAACCTTTTGCAACTTTCACCCTGGAGGATTTCTCCTCCGGAACCAAGTTCACTCTCTTTGGGCAGACCTACGAGCAGTACATGAACTACATCAAGGATGGCAGCGCCATTATCCTTAAACTCAAGATTGAGCGCAGGCGTTCAGACAACACTCTGACCTCCAAGATAGAGGCAGTGCGTTACCTCGCCAATGTTAAGGAGAAGGGACTCTTGTCTCTGGAACTTACCGTTCCATCTAAGTTGATAACCAAAGAGTTCCGTGTTGAACTGGTGAACCTTCTTAAAGACAGCAAACGTTCTACAGATGCTATAACTGCACAAAGCTCAGCAGAGAACGCCACCAGCGCCGTTACCACTCATACCGTAATAGAGGGTCAGACTCCTGTCAAACTTAAAATCGTTGAAGAGGAAAAGGGCTTTACCCTGGATTATGATACCAAGTTCAAGGTCAATGTAGACAACACCCTACTTGCAGCACTGGACAAAATGGGTGTCTCCTACAAGGGCAACGTCAACCCTGCACTCTTCTAACCCAGCCCTCATAGCCCGCCATCCGGAATTTTGTTATATTTGTAACAAACAAAACAATATAATATGAAACGTCTTTTATTCTTTTCCACGGCAGTTCTCTGCGCCGTGCTGTTTGTTTTATCTTGTGATAAAAGCTCCAGTGTAAAGGTTATTGGAGTCACTCTTTCTGAGACAAACATCTCCATTGTTAGGGGAACCAGCAAAACTCTTACAGCAAAGATTGTCCCTGAAAATGCAGACAACCAAAATGTAACTTGGAAATCTGCAAATACAGATATTGCAACTGTAGATGCCGGCACGGTAAAGGGTGTTGGTGTTGGAAAGACCAACATTACGGTTGCTACGATAGAGGGAGACTTCCGCGCAATATGTGAGGTTACAGTAACTTCTGATGTTGTAAACGTTACCAGCGTAACCTTAGACAAACCTTCCTTGGATATGGTGGAAGAGGATGAAGTTCAGCTTACTGCAACAGTTACACCTGCCAACGCAACAGACAAGAGCGTTACTTGGGAGAGCAGCGCTCCTACAATCGCAACCGTTACCAACGGTTTGGTTAAGGCTGTTGCTGAGGGTAATGCAACCATCACCGTTAAGACAACTGACGGCGGCAAAACCGCAACCTGCGCAGTGACAGTTGCTCACAAAGTTATACACGTTGAGTCTGTCTCTTTGGATAAGACAGAGCTTAATATGTCTATAGATGACGAAGAGACCTTGACCGCAACCGTGCTTCCTGCAACAGCAGATGATAAATCTGTTACCTGGGAGAGCAGCAATTCAAATGTTGTAACCGTTACAGACGGTGTGGTAAAGGCTGTTGATAATGGAGAGGCAACCATCACCGTCAAGACAAAAGACGGCGGCAAAACCGCAACCTGCAAAGTAACCGTTGCACCACCTACCATAAGCTTTACAAAGATGGCCATCACTCAGCTTCCGGATATGCTTGAGCCTAAGAGCGATCACTCTGTATTTGTTGCAAACGGAGAACTTGTAGTTGCGGGAGGTCACACAACCGGTTTTGTAATCTCCTCTGAGGCTGAGTATTATAGCGGTGGCTCTTGGCACACAATGACTATGAAGGCTCCTCACGATTTCCCATTCGGCCTTCTGCTTTCTAACGGTAAGTTTATGATTGGCGGCGGCGCCTCTAGTAATTACGGCGTTGGCGCAAGCACTGCCGTAGAGACTTATGACCCTACAACTCACGAGTTTACAACTTTTGCCAGCCTGGTTAACCCACGTTTGATGGGCCGCGCCATTGAACTTGCAAACGGAGAGGTTGTGGTTTCCGGAAACTGGTATACTACCAACAGCATAGAGGTTTACAAACCTTCAGACAACAAGTTCCATCATCTGGTATATACATCATCCAACATGTATCAGCCATATGTATTCCGCATTGCCGCCAACCAGTCAATGGCATTTGGTCCTGCAAGCAACCAGGGTGAGGTTTACAACGGAGAAGACTTCTACACTGAAACTCTTGCAGCCTACTCTTCCTACACTCCTATAATCTCTGCAGGCAACCAGTTGATGGACCAGTACCTTATAGGCAACTATGCAACAGATGATTACAGGTATCTCATATTGGGAAAGAGCTCTGCCGGCAAATTCGGTCTTATCCTTATAAACGGCAAGACCGCCACTGTTGTTCCTACAGACGTTGAGATTCCAACCACATACAACAACGAGCCTCTTTACTATGCCGGTCCTATTGTAGACAGGAGCAAGAACATTGCCTACCTGGTTGGTTCCAACTCCGGCACAACAGTTACCTTTATAGTTGTCGCGATAGATTACTCTAAGATAGCCACAACGGGCGGAAAGGCCGAGCTTAAAGGCTATTACAGTGACCCTGTTACAAACGCCGCTCCTGCCTCCGGCTCTTCAATGACCCTTATGCCAGACGGTCAGATTGTGCTTACCGGTGGTATCTATAACAGCAACTACACACCGTTCAAGACTGTCTACACCCTGGCACCTTGGGCCATAACCCCATAACCCACGCCCGCTCAAATACTTTGAGGAGTATATGAAGAAAGGCTGCTATCCATTCTCTTTAGAGCCTGAGTTTGAGACCCGTTTGCGTCAGATCATTAACACAACAGTGGAGATGGACAAACTCTACCTACACAATCCTAACATGGCATACGCTTTTGATAACCAGATTCCGCTTTGGATGTTCGGGTTCCTGTATTAGAAATTTGTATCTTTGTGACAATGGCAGAAAGTTGCAATGTATAAGCTGAAACTCAAAGATGTTATAAATATTGCTGCGCCTCATACCTGGCCCGGATCTGTTGCACCGGCAACTGTGGGGTTGGCTATAAGTTACACAATACAAGGCACTTTAGATCTTGTAATGGCATTGTGTCTCTATGCCATTGTTATATTGATGCAATCTGCCGTTAACACCTTTGATGACTATTCAGATTTTGCAAAGGGCACGGATACTTTGGAGAACTCCCCGGATGCATACGATGCGGTGATTGTTTACGGAATGAGTCCTAAGTGGGCTCTGGCTCTGGGCTTTATCTTTCTCTTTATAGCGCTATTTCCTGCCATTTATGTTGTAAAAGTCTGCGGCTGTACTCCTTTGATTATAGGCGCAGTAGGAACCGTTGTTCTCTTCTGGTATGCGTTTGGAAAATGGTCTATCTCTTACCTGCCGTTAGGAGAACTCTTTTGCGGATTTGTGATGGGAGGACTGATTCCTCTGGCCGCTGTCTATCTCCAGACAAAACAACTCTATTGGTTTGTTCTGGTACAAGCCATTCCTCCAATTTTGGGTATGGCTGTAAATATGTTCTCCAACAACGGCTGTGATATTGCAAGGGATATTCCCGCCGGACGTAAAACCCTGGCCTGTCTTCTTGGGGCGGAACGCAGTGCCAGACTCTACCGCATAATGCTTGTAATATGGGTATTATCTCCGGTGGTGCTTTTTATTGTGCAGTCTATGTGGACCTCTGTTTTGGTATATATCTGCGCATGCCTGGCCTTTACCCACCTGATTAAGCGCCAGCTTTCATTGGACCTGGGCCCGGAGACCAGAGAGTCTATAATGACCGGAGCCACTACCCTGGTTTCCCTAATAGGCTTCTCCTACTCCATAGCAATGGTTTTAGGTTGTTAATAAATCATAAGAAAAAACGATATGAAAAAGATTATTGTATTGGTTGCCGTTATGGCAATGGTTTTGGTGAGCGGTGGTAATGCTTTTGCTCAGACAAAAAACTCTGCTGCACTGGATGTTATAATGTCCAGAGCCAGCGTACGTAACTTTACCGGTGAGGCGGTAACAAAGGAGCAGTTGGAGATTATTCTTAAGGCAGGAATGGCGGCTCCTACTGCAATGAACATTCAGCCTTGGCGTTTTGTTGTGGTAACTGATAAGGATAAGATTGCAGAGGTGTTCGGTGCCGGACCTAGAAGCGGAATGTTCAAGACCGCGGGTGCTGTGATTGTTGTTTGCGGAGAGACAACTGTTAAGAGAAAACCGTTCGGGCAGCCGGATGCTCCTGAGCAGGAGATGCCAAATATGTTCTGGTATGAAGACTGCTGCGCTGCGGCAGAGAATATCTTGCTGGCAGTTCACGCTTTGGGGCTTGGTGCTGTATGGACAGCGGGTTATCCTGCAGAGGAGAGAGTTGCACCTATCGCGGAGAAGTTAGGTATACCAACTGGTGTTGTTCCGCTCTGCATAATCCCAATTGGAGTTCCAAAGGAGAAACCTACTCCAAAAGACAAGTGGAAACCGGAAAACATCCACTGGGAAAAGTGGTAATAACAAAAATGCCTACAAAGGGTTAGATCCTTGCACCTCCTTCATCTTCTTGAAGTCCTCTTCCGTAATATTCTCCAATAGATATTTGCGGATATCTTCTTCTGTTGGCAATTGCAAGCGGTATTTGCTAACGAAGAGATTTGGAGAAAGTCCCTCTATGGCGTAACGCACTGTTGTTTCGCCAAAGTCTGTGCAAAGCAACAGGCCAATTGGCGGATTGTCATCCTCCTGCATAATCTCGTGTTTGTAGTAATTCACATAGAGGTTAAGTTGAGATGCATATTCCGGCCTAAAGCGGTCAATCTTTAAGTCAATGATAATGTGACACTTCAGTATGCGGTGGTAAAAGATAAGATCTGCCTTATAGTAGTCTTGATCTATAAGGATACGCTTCTGCCGGTATTCAAAACAAAAACCTCTACCCATTTCTTGGAGGAATCTCTGAAGATTATTTAAAATTGAAGTCTCCAACTTTGATTCAGTATAGATATCCTGCTGCTCCAACCCCAGAAATTCCAATGTGACAGGGTTGTGGAGAATATCACGAGGTGTAACTTGTTGCGCTTTCTTAGATGTCAATCTTTGTAATGACTTCTTATCTTTCGATAGGCCCATGCGTTCGTAATATTGTGAAGACACTTGACGGTCTAATTCTCTACTTGTCCAACATCCCCGTATAGCTTCTTGCTCATAAAAAGCTCGCTTCAAGGGGTCTTCAATACTTGTCAAATAAGCTATACAAGTATAATTCAGTCTATAGAAGAGTTTATCTGCTGGCGTTGCCCATTTTTTCGATTGAGCTAGTGCAAATTGATGACTTATTAGCTCTTGATTATTAGCTCTTTGCAATTTGGCAATCAGTGATTGCCAAATTGAGGAGACTCCTATATCCGATATTGGTAAACTGTTTCTTTGAAGATAAGACCCTACCTCATAAATCAACTGCGAATAGACCTTATATATGCGGCGATAAATACGTAAACTACGCGGTTCAAATCCCTTGCGATTAATTTTTTTCGACAAACGGTCGATAAGTTTCTCGCCATACTTGGCGCGGTCCTTACCACTCTGCTCATACTCTACGATATAGTACCCTACCAGCCAATTGCGAGCGGTTAACGAAAGGTTGATGGCGTGGGCGGCCTGTTCTTGTAGTATGTCATGAACAAGGTTAATCCGTCCCACTAATGACTCAAATGTCATATTGTCCTCTAGGCTAGATTCTTCATAGGGAACTATCGGAAACTCATTAAGATCCGGCTCTTCTACATATCCAATCAACATAAGAAACGGCACTCCTAGTACCGCCGAAGCTTTTTTGATGGTCTCAAAATTCTTGGTCTTAAACAACGCCTTTACATTTTGCTTTCGGATACCCATCCTCCTGGCAAATTCGCTTTTGCTCATCCCTATCTGCTCTAATAGGGCTTCTCCTTTTGCTTCAAAATAGATTTGATTCATTTTTTCTGTTTTTGCAAAAGTAATAAAAAATAATTACTGCAATTGAAATTTGACGGTAGATAAAGGCCTAATTCAGAATTATTAAACAGAAGTGGTAACAACAAAGAGTTAAGACTTATTCATACGGTTAAGTACCGCATAATAAGACTGGCGGGAGTTAAAGCCGGAGGCTTCCAAAGATTCCTGCATTGTTGATGTTGGGTGGTCTTTGTGATAACTCTCTACATGTTTCAATCTCAATGTGTTAACGTAAGAGAAAAATCCACCGTATTCAGATTTTATCAGCCCGGCAACATATGAACGGTTGTAACCGCTGCGGTCTGCAACATCTTGAAGTGTAAGATGCGGATCAAGATAGGCCTCTTGTTTTTCCACAACAATCTTTATTGCAGAGAGAATCTCTTTGCGTTTATTTTGGGAGATAGAACGTTGGTAAAGAAGCTCTTTAACCTCTTCTTTATCTTCTTTTTTTCCATCCTCCGCGATAGTTTCAATCTCCTTATCTTTTTTACAAGGGCGGTTGCGGTGCGGGTGCAGAGCGGTAATGAGGAAGATTATCATTGATACGGCAAGGAATAATATCAACAGTTCCATTGCAAGGCGACTGCCGGAAAGGGCTGCACTCCAGCATAATACAATATTCACCAGCACCATAGTCAGCCACTTTCTTGCTGCAACTACCGGAAAATCAGCGGGGTTGGAGAAGACGTCCTCATCAAATCGCTTTGCCCAATTGTAAACTATAACAATGGCATAAATGCAACCAACCGTCATAATAACCCCAAAAGCATATATTACACAAGAGGCTGTATATGAGCTAATAATGTTTTCAATAGGTTTATTCAGCCACACCGTCAGGACAAAAAATGCAACAAGTGCAAGAGCCACCGGAAGTCCGGTGATTATCATAATCACTCTCCATTTTTTCCAATGCATCACATTCCCAAAATATGAGAAGAGCAAAATGGTAAAATGGAACAGCGTAACCGGTAAAAAGTAGAACCTTACCAAGTAATGGGTATTATGGTTTTCCGGGCAGATGGCGTAGGGTATCAAAAACAAGGCATTCAAGCCGAGTGCTGTTACAAACGGCCTTCCGGGAAAGTAATAACAGGGGTCCTTTTCGTATGGCCTGCACATGTGAAACCAACGTATGGCAGCCATTATCACACAAGTGGTGATGTAGATTGTTGCGGCCAAATCTCCGGTATATGAAAAGGTGTTTGTCATTTGAGAAACAAATTTAACAAAAAAGCCGGTTTTTGACTCTGCATTGACATTGTTAACTCAGGGTTGACTCCCTCTTGACGGATTCTTGACACCGTTGACGCACGCACTAATCATATTTGTGCATTAAAAAAACGATCAACAATTAAAACACAACATTATGAGAAAAAAACAGGTTTATCAGCAACCCCAAATCAAGGTTCTGACAATTCACACAGAAAGTCTTCTGGTTGGCTTTAGTGGCGGAGGCTATGGCGGGCAACAAAGTTTAGATTGGCCATCTGGTGACGAATAACAATTAAAGGAGAAACACATTATGAAAAAGATTTTTAGACTTTTTGCATCAGCGATGCTTCTTTCAGGACTTTTTATAGTATCCTGCACCAAGGAAGATATAGCGAACCTTTCTCCAGATGAAGAGGATGGTATTCAAGCTTACACTTTGACAATTAAAGCTACCAAAGAAAAGACTCCGGGCACAAAGGTACTGGAACTTGGTGGGGCCGACAATAAAACGCTTTTTAAAAAATGGGCTGTAAATGACGAAGTTTCAGTTTATAAGGGAGATGTTTTTGCTGGAACTTTGACGGCAACAACCGTATCTGCAGATGGTTCAGACGCCACCCTTACCGGCCAACTTACACATACGACTATCAATCCGGGAGATGCTCTTTTAATGAAATACAGCAGCCCTAATTATAGTACTCAGAACGGTACCCTGGAAGGTATTTCTGCAACATGTGATTATGCCGAGGCCAACGTAACTGTAGCAACAATAGATGGTAGCGGAAACATTACTACCACTTCTGACGCCATCTTCAGCAGTCAACAGGCCATTGTAAAGTTTACGCTGAAAGATGAAGCGGGAAATCTTGTTCCTGTAACCAAACTCACAATTAAAATAGAGGAGACATCCAACAAGGTAGAGGTAACTCCAGCCTCAGGAACGAGCGAGCTGTATGTAGCTCTTGCAGGTGTCTCCTCAAAAGGTCTCATTCTTGAGGCTACAGGCTCGGACGGTTATAACTATTCTTTCCGTAAAGCAGATGTTACCTTTGAAACATCCAAATACTATGGTGTAAATGTGAATCTTTTCTGTGCCAATACAACCCCACTTACCCTTATGGCAAAGGGGAATGGTACGATAACATTCAAACTTAGAGACGTTTCCAGTATAAATCCGATAACTTACCGCAAAAATAATGGAGCTCCGGTAGAAATACCCAAGGGAACCACCGTTATTTCCGTAGAAACAGGAGATAAGGTCTCATTTTATGGCAATAACGCCGCTTACGGTGATTATTCTTCTGGCAATAAGTCTAATATTACAAGTTCTGTGGACTGTTCTATATATGGCAACATAATGAGTCTTATAGACGAGAACAACTTTGCAACACTGACAACCCTTACTGATGCAAGTACTTTTGTTTATCTCTTCCAGAATAATACACACTTATGTAATCATGCCTGGAAGGAACTTGTACTTCCGGCAACAACTGTTAATAAGTACAGTTATTATCTAATGTTTGGAGGTTGCACTAAGCTTACTTCTGCTCCGTCACTTCCTGCAACAACCTTGGATGACCACTGTTATAAGGAAATGTTCCTGAATTGCACCGGCCTTACCGAAATACCAACCACCTTACCTGCAACAAGCTTAGCAATATACTGTTACAATAACATGTTTAAGGGTTGTACTAACATTACCAGTGCTCCGACACTTCCTGCTACATCTTTGGCACACTCTTGTTACCTGGGAATGTTTAGCGGATGTACTAACCTTGCGGCTACTCCGGCTCTTTCTGCAACGACCTTAGCACCTTATTGTTATAATGACATGTTCAACGGCTGTACAACAATTACCACCGCTCCAACTCTTCCGGCTTTAACAATGGAAACCTTCTGCTATAAGGGGATGTTCCAGGGATGTACAAATCTTACAACAGTTCCGGCTCTTCCGGCCATGGCATTAGCAAATTATTGTTATCAAAATATGTTCTTTGGTTGTACCAAAATAACCACCCCTCCGTCACTTCCGGCCACCACATTAGTACAGAGTTGTTATGCGGAGATGTTTTATAACTGTACTAATCTTGCTACGGCTCCAACCCTTCCAGCAACAACTCTGGCACCAGCTTGTTATATAGGAATGTTTGAAAACTGTACCAAGCTTACGGCAACACCCGCTCTTCCCGCTACCGCCACAGAAACAAACTGCTACTTTGGAATGTTTTCCGGTTGTACTAACCTTACCTCAATTCCTTCAACTCTTCCGGGGGGCGATTTGGCCTTTTGCTGCTATAAGGAGATGTTCAAGGATTGCAAAAAGATTACCACAGCACCATCCTTTACGGCAACATCTACGCAGCTTCAGTGTTGTTATGGAATGTTTTCCGGTTGTACGAAACTCTCTACTGCCAACATAAGTTTTGACTGCGGAAGTGGAAAAATTGCCATGGGTGCATGTTACGAAATGTTCTATAATTGTACATCTCTTACCACCGGACCAACTACCATCACAGCATCCGAGGTTGAGAGTTCTGGCTGCTATAGAATGTTTGCGGGCTGTGAAATACTTACCACATTTCCAACAACACTTCCGGCTATGACCATTGGCGGATCTGGTTATTGCTTTATGTTTTACAATTGCAAAAAGATGGAAACGGCTCCAACTCTACCTGCAACAACACTGGCGGGTTCTGCTTATGAAGGAATGTTTATGAATTGTACTAAACTTGAGAACGTTCAAAACAGCCTCCCTGGACAAACACTAAAAAGATACACTTACGCGTCCATGTTTAATGGATGTACAAGCTTAGAGACAGCCCCGGCTATTGCCGCTACCAGTATGGAGGAGAATTATAACTGCTGGAGTATGTTTTCCAACTGTACAAAACTTAGGAACGTTCCGGCTCTCCCAAATATAGCCTTAACCACACGCTGCTATCAATTTATGTTTAGCGGCTGCACCAGTCTTGAAACGGCACCCGTTCTTCCATCTGAAACGTTGGTAGAGGCTTGTTACCGCAGTATGTTTAAAGGTTGTACGAATTTGAATTATGTTAAATGTCTGGCAACCAGCATTTCTGCCGAAGATTGTACTGAAGAATGGTTGTCCGGTGTTGCGGCAACTGGAACGTTTGTAAAGGATCCGTCAACAACCACATGGGGTAGCGGAATAAACGGAATTCCATCCGGCTGGACGGTTGAAGATAACTCATAACGTTGTTTAAATAGAATCCGGGAGAAACCCGGGAGAACGGGAGGCCTTAAAACCTCCCGTTTTTAGTTTTTTAGGTATCTTTTGTATCTTTGCGGCCTATGGCAGAAAAGAAGAAAATTACACGTACGGAGATTAAAGAGTTGGGAAGGGTGAAGGCACTGGAGCAACTCTTTAAGGAGAGCGGTTTGGAGAACGGTGAGGTTGTCACTCTTTCTGGAAAGGAGGAGAAGAAAAACTACAACTTTGTTAGTTGTAACAAGATGATGCTGGAGGGAGTAGATTTTGACCTTACCTACGTTCCACTCAAGTACCTGGGATACAAGGCCGCCCTGCTGGGGATAGGAACAGTCTATTCCAAGGGTTATGCGCCTTATTCTCTGAGCTTTACAATTGGAGTCTCCTCAAAGTTCAGCTTTGAGCACATCTCTGATCTGTGGGCCGGGATTCGCTCTGCCGCTAAGATTCACTCAGTGGAGAAGATAACCTTTGACCTTACCCCGTCAATGAGCGGTCTTATGATAAGTTGCACGGCAACCGGAAGGGAGTTGGCCTCCGTTACTGAGAAGTTCCCAAAGGTGAGCGCAAACTCACTTATCTGCATAAACGGAAATCTTGGAAGCGCCTGCATGGGCTTCTATGTTCTGGAGAGGGAGAAACAAGCCTTTACCGGAAAACAGCCGGATTTGGCCAAGTATAAATATCCTCTGAGCCAGTATCTTACACCGGAGATAGAGCCGGGTATCATCTCCTCTTTTGCCGAGGCGGGAGTATGGCCTTCTGCCGGCTACTTTATGACACGCGGCCTGGGAGATGCCGTTAAGCAGCTCTCAAAGGATCTGGGCTGCGGCGCAGACATCTACCTGGACAAGATTCCGGTGGCACCTGAGGCCAGAACGGTATCTGAAGAGATTGGAATAGATATAGTTACCGCTATTGTAAACGGCGGGGATGACTATCGTCTGCTCTATATCTTCCCTCTTGAGGCTCACGATAAGATTCGCAAGGAACTTCCATTTTTGGAGGTTGTAGGACATACCACAAAGGAGGGGTGCTATCTGGTGTCTCCGGATGGCAACCGCCTGGAAATTAAAGCACAAGGCTGGCAATAAATGACAGATCAGAAGGATATACTGGGCGGAATAGCCTCCAAAGAGTACAAGGAGGGATTCGTTACCGAGGTGGAGCAGGAGTTTGCACCTAAGGGGCTTAACGAAGATATTATCCGTCATATATCCGCAAAGAAGGGCGAGCCTGAGTGGCTGCTGGAGTTCCGCCTTAAAGCCTTCCGCAAGTGGCAGACCATGAAGGTACCAAAGTGGGGCCACATTAATCTTCCCGATATTGATTACCAGGATATAATCTACTTTGCCGCACCAAAAAAACAGAGTGCGGACAAGTTGGACCCGGAGCTGGAGGCAACCTTTGAGAAACTGGGAATTCCACTTAAAGAGAGGAATGTTCTTGGAGGTGTTGCGGTAGATGCAGTCTTTGACTCCGTCTCTGTAAAAACCACATTCAGAGAGACTTTGGCAGAGAAGGGAATAATCTTCTGCTCCTTCTCCGAGGCGGTAAGAGATTACCCGGATCTTGTTAAAAAATACCTTGCAAGCGTAGTTCCCGTTGGAGACAACTACTTCTCCGCACTCAACTCCGCAGTCTTTACTGACGGCTCCTTCTGCTACATTCCAAAGAACACCCGCTGCCCTATGGAACTCTCCAGTTACTTCAGAATCAACGCACAGGGAACAGGGCAGTTTGAAAGAACACTTATAGTTGCAGATGAGGGAGCATATGTAAGTTATCTTGAAGGATGTACCGCACCAAAAAGAGATAGCGTTCAACTGCACGCAGCAGTTGTGGAGATAGTGGTGAAGGCGGATGCTGAGGTTAAATACTCCACAGTTCAGAACTGGTACCCGGGAGATAAAGAGGGTAAGGGCGGTATCTATAACCTTGTGACTAAGAGGGGAATATGTGAGGGCGCCAATTCCAAATTGTTCTGGGCGCAGGTAGAGACCGGCTCTGCAATCACATGGAAATATCCGAGTACCATACTCAAGGGAGACAACTCCGTTTCTGAATTTTATAGCGTTGCCGTAACCAACAATTATCAACAGGCGGATACGGGAACCAAGATGATACACATAGGCAAGAATACCCGCAGTAGAATTGTAAGTAAGGGTATATCTGCAGGTTACAGCGAGAATAGTTACCGCGGAATGGTGAAGGTGATGCCGGGAGCAACCGGAGCGCGCAACCATTCTCAGTGTGACTCTCTGCTTTTGGGAAGCAAGTGCGGAGCACACACTTTCCCGCATATTGAAAGTGCAAATCCTACGGCAATTGTAGAGCACGAGGCCACAACTTCAAAGATAGGAGAGGACCAGCTCTTCTACTGCACCCAGAGAGGCATAACCCCGGAAGATGCTGTAGGACTGATTGTTAACGGCTATGCCAGAGATGTTTTAAATAAACTCCCGATGGAGTTTGCAGTAGAGGCGCAAAAACTTCTGCAGGTTTCATTGGAGGGCAGTATTGGTTAAATGATTTATGATGAGCGAGATTTTGACGGAACAGTTTAACGAGATTTTTTTCAATCTCTTCAGCCTCAAACACGAGTTGTTTGAGTTTATGGGACAGAGCGTAAGCACGCTGGAGGTGATTTCCACAGTTACCGGTTTACTCTGTATCTTTTTGGCTGTAAAGGGTAAGGTAGCCAACTTCTGGATAGGGTATCTTTACAACATTTTCCTCTTCCTTCTCTTTTTGCAGGCAAGAGCCTATTCAAGTATGATACTCCAGCCAATCTCTCTGATTATCAACTTTTACGGGCACTATAGATGGACGCATCCAAAGGAGAATGAGAAGGATGCCAAACAGGAACTCAAGGTTACAATCTTCAACAACGGACAGAGAGCAGTTGTGTTGGGGGTTGTGCTTATCTTCACCTTTGTGTGGGGCTATATTCAAAGCAGAATAGATACCTGGTTCCCTGCAATATTTTCACAACCAGCAAAGGTGCCTTACTTTGACGCCTTTGTGCTTGGCATGGTACTTATGGCACAGTATCTCTCAGCTCAGAAGAAGTTGGATTGCTGGGGTTGCTGGATGGTTGCAAACGTCTCAAACATAATACTTTGCCTGAGAGTTGGACTGGGAATTATGCCAATAGTTTACGGCATTTACATAATACTTGCAATTGGAGGATTCTTCACTTGGAAGAGGATGTATGAAAAACAGCATTATCTGGATCTGAGAGAAGAGGTTTTGGAAAGACAGCGTTCTAAAAAATGAGGCCTTATGGAAAATTTACTGGAAATAAAGAACTTACACGCCAAGATAGGTGAGAAGGAGATTCTTAAGGGAATAAACCTTACCATTAAACCCGGAGAGGTTCATGCAATAATGGGACGCAATGGAAGCGGCAAAAGTACCCTCTCTGCAGTATTGGCGGGCAACCAAAATTACACCGTAACAGAGGGAAGCATAACCTATCTAGGTAAGGATCTTCTGAAGATGTCTCCGGAGGAGAGAAGTTGGGCGGGCATTTTCCTTGGCTTCCAGTATCCGGTTGAGATTCCGGGAGTTACAAACGTCAACTTTATGAAGACAGCGGTTAACGAACACCGCAAACAGAATAATCTTCCACCACTCTCCGCAGCGGAATATCTGAAGATGATGAGAGAGAAGATGGCATACGTGGAGATGGATCCTTCATTCTCATCCAGAGGCGTGAACGTTGGTTTTTCCGGAGGAGAAAAGAAGAGAAATGAGATATTCCAGATGGCAATGCTTTCACCTCGTCTGGCAATACTGGATGAGACGGACAGCGGACTTGATGTAGATGCTTTGAGAATTGTTGCAAACGGAGTAAACCGTCTTAAGAGAGAGGATAACGCTTTTGTGGTAATTACTCACTATCAGCGTCTTCTGGATTATATTGTTCCGGACATTGTTCACGTTCTCTACAAGGGAAAGATTGTAAAGACCGCAGGCAAAGAGTTGGCGGCAGAGGTAGAAAAACACGGTTACGAAGAGTTTGAAAAGTAACAGATGGCAGAGTTTAAATACATACCGCAGAGTGAGATTTTCAACTGCAGCGTAGAACTTTCCGGTGCAAAGAAGTTCTATGTTCTGGATGGAAAACCTATGGGCTTTTCTGCAAAAGATGAGGTCATAGAAATTCCTTCTGAAGGAGATCTGCTCACTCAGGTGATATTTGTAAGAACAACTCCGCATCCGTCATCATACAAGGTTAGAATCTTCTGTCCTGCAGGAAGTTCCAGAGCCGTCATTCTCTGCGCCCACACCACTGGAACGGATAGATATGTAACGGAAGAGAGCGTGGAGATTGTAATGGAGGAGAACTCCAATCTCTCACTTATTGTTATGCAGAACGAGAACGGGGCCTCCTCTCACCACTCAACATTTGAGATTACTCAGAAGAGTTCTTCCTCCGTCTCAATGAACATAATTACTCTCCACGGCGGAAACATTGCAAACAGAGTTAACTGCTCACTTAACGGAAAGAGAGCGGAGGTACAGCTTTCAGGTCTCTATCTTGCCGGCGGAGAGCAGAATATAGATACCACAGTAAACCTGCGTCATAACAGCGGAGAATGTACAAGTAATCAGCTCTTTAAAGGAATACTGGGAGGCAATGCAAGGACCAGTTTCATGGGAGAAGTTTACGTTGCAAAAGATTCACAAAAGACGGAGGCTTATCAGGCAAACAACAACCTTCTTGTTTCAGATACTGCAAGAGCAATTTCAGATCCTCATCTTGTCATTTATGCAGATGACGTTAAGTGTTCTCACGGCTCAACCGTTGGAAGTCTTGCAGATGAAGAGTTGTTCTATATGCGTTCTCGCGGAATATCGGAGCCTGAAGCAAAACTGCTTCAGCAGCAAGCTTTTGCGGGCGCAGTACTTGAGAAGATATCTAACGTTGAAATTAGAGAACGCCTCAGCCGTCTGGTAGAGAGAAGACTGAGAGGAGAAGACACTCTCTGCACCGGATGTGCAAAGAGATGTTGTTAACAAAATAGTACAGTTATGAACATTGGAATAGTAGGAACCGGTTATGTAGGTCTTGTTACCGGAGCATGTTTCTCAGCAATGGGAATGAATGTGACCTGCATAGACATTGACCAGAAAAAGATAGAGGCCCTTAAGGCTGGAGAGATACCAATCTATGAGCCTGGTTTAAAGGATATTGTAAAGAAGAATACCTCCAATGGACGTCTTCATTTCTCTACATCTCTGAAGGATGTTTTAGACTCTCTTAATGTTGTCTTCATTGCAGTTGGAACTCCTCCGGGAGAGGACGGAAGTGCAGACCTCAGTTATGTTCTCAACGTTGCTTCCGAGTTTGGCCGCAACATAAAAAAATATACACTCCTGGTTGTTAAGAGCACCGTTCCGGTCGGTACAAATCTTAAGGTAAAACAGAGAGTGGAAGAGGAGTTGGAAAGAAGAGGTGAGAAGATTGAATTTGATGTTGCATCCAACCCGGAGTTCCTTAAGGAAGGTGCTGCTATTAAGGACTTTATGTCTCCGGACAGAGTAGTTGTTGGAGTAAGCAGCGAGAAGGCCCGCCACATAATGGAGAAGATTTACAAGCCGTTCCAACTCTCCAACTACAGAATAATCTTTATGGATATTATGAGTGCGGAGATGACTAAGTACGCCTCCAACTCAATGCTTGCAACAAGAATCAGTTTCATGAATGAGATTGCACGCTTGTGCGAGGTTACCGGAGCTGATGTTGAGAAGGTGAGAGCCGGTATGGCGGCAGACTCCAGAATAGGAAACAAGTTCCTCTATCCGGGTTGCGGATACGGCGGAAGCTGCTTCCCTAAAGATGTTAAGGCGCTCATAAGAACCGGAGAAGAGAACGGCTATAAAATGCGAGTTATCAGCGCGGTAGAAGAGGTGAACGAGGCGCAGAAAAAGGTAGTCTTTGAAAAACTTAATGCAGCGCTCGGCTCTCTTAAGGGCAAGACTGTTGCACTCTGGGGACTCTCCTTCAAACCGGAAACGGACGATATGCGAGAGGCACCTTCCGTTGTAATTGCAAACCTTCTCTTGGAGGCGGGAGCAACTGTAAGAGTTTATGATCCAATCGCGATGGATGAGTGCAAAAAGCGCTATCTGAAAGAGAGAGTTTACTACAGCAAAGATATTTTTGATGCCGTTACAGGTGCTGACGCTCTGGCACTTATAACCGAGTGGAAGGAGTTCAGAGTTCCCGCTTGGGACAAGGTGAAATCCTTAATGAAGGGCAACGTGATTGTAGACGGCAGAGATATCTACACCCCCGCAGAGATGCGCTCCCTCGGATTCTCCTACTACGGAATAGGAAGATAATAAGGTATGGTATCAATAAAAATGGAGGGAACCTTGCGGTTTCCTCCATTTTTTTGATACTAAAACCTAAACCTACACTATATAGATGCAAGTGACCCCCGTTTTGTTGCACGGCGGTAAAATTTACCCGAAAGCGGGGGATGCGGCCTAGGCCTCCTTTAGGAAGTTAATAACCTCGTTTACAATCAGTTCTATAGACTCAGCGGTGATTGTAGGATTCATCGGGAGGGAGAGAACGTGCGCTGCCAGGTACTCGGAGTTGTGTAGGGAGTCCGCTGCGCTTTTGGAGAAATCCTCCCTTCTTAAGGCTATATTTTGGAAGGCCTCCTGGTCACTCAGCGGGAGCGGATAGTAGATCATGCTTGCAATTCCCTTCTCTGCAAGGTGTTGTCTGAGAGCGTCTCTTTTGTTATCCTTGATAATCAGTGTATACTGGTGGTAGGTGTGGGTTGAAAACTCCACCTCCTTAGGGGTGTAGAGATATTTGTTCTGAGGGTCCGCCTTTGTGAAGAGGGTGGTATAAAGTGCTGCGGCCTGGCGTCTTTTAGCCAGGTAACCATCGAGATACTTGAGCTTTACGTTGAGCACTGCAGCCTGAATGGTATCCAGTCTGGAGTTAACACCAATCACTTTGTGGTGGTACTTTTTCTCCTGCCCGTGGGAGGCAATCATTCTGATTCTCTGAGCCAGAGCGTCATCATTGGTAAAGAGGGCACCGCCGTCTCCCATTGCGCCGAGGTTCTTTGTGGGGAAGAAGGAGGTGCACCCTATATTCCCGATAGTGCCCGCCATCATCTCCTCTTCTCCCACCTTGTACTTTGCTCCCAGTGCCTGGGCGCAGTCTTCCACCACCTTGAGGTTATACCTATTTGCCACAGCCAGCACTGCATTCATATCCGAACACTGGCCAAAGAGGTGGACGGGGACTATGGCTTTTGTATTATCGTTTATAAGTTCCTCTACCTTTTCCAGAGAGACAACACCGTCTGTATTGAAGGTTCTCGGGTTTACGTCATACATTACGGGGATAAGCTTTAGCAGTGCAATCACCTCAGCGGTAGCTACATAGGTGAAAGCCGGAACCAGTACCTGATTTCCCGGTTTCAAATCTAAAGCCATTAGGGCAATCTGAAGGGCGTCCGTTCCGTTGGCGCAGCCAATGACATGTTTGACGCCAAGGTAACGCTCAAGGTTCCTCTCAAAGAGTTCAACCTCCTCTCCGTGAATGAAGGCGGAGGAATCTATCACTTTGTTAATTGCCGTCTCAATTTCCCCTCTTATAGCGTTATGCTCTTTAGAGAGTTCTATCATCTGAATTTTGTTTCCCATAACAGTGTTTCTCTAAGGCAAAGATACACTTAAAAAGAGAATATACCTATTACTGGGGATTGCACAAAAAGAGCGGCATGGGTAACTTTGCAGTGTGAAAGGGGATGAAAATGTAACAATTGGTTATAAATTAAAAATGTTTATAAGTTGCAGATGGATTGTGCATTACAAAGATTGATCGGATAAAATCGTAAAAAATTGTTAATGAATTTAACTATCGTGAGAGAAAAAAGTATTATCTTTAAATCGCCATTAGAATCAACACAATAAACCAAATAATTAATCTATGAAGGTAACTAAGTTAAAATTCAGTGGCTTGTTCCTGGCAGCAGCTCTGCTTCTCTTTTGTAGTAGCAGCTGGGCTCAGCGTCAGAAGACGGTATCTATAAGCGGTACTGTCACAGAGCAGGCAGGAGATGCAAAAGCAGCCCCAATTCCTTACGCAACGGTTCAGGTACCGAACGCAGGAGTTTCTGCTATTGCAAATGAGAGGGGAGAGTATACCATCAAGAGTATAGCTCCCGGAACTTATGAGTTTATAGTTTCATCATTGGGTTATGAGACTCTGACTCTTAAGGTTACGGTCGTAGCGGCAAAGCCGGTTTACGATTTTTCTCTTAAAGTTGCCGACTTCCGTTTGGACGATATCACAGTTACGGCTGAGGCGTCCAAGACAGGATCTGCAACGGCGTCAAAAATCAACCGTACAGCAATTGAGCACATTCAGGCAAGTTCATTGGCAGACGTTATGATGCTGCTTCCTGGTGCGGACGTTACATCATCCACTTTCAAACCAGACCTCCAGGGAGTTAAGACTCTCTCAGTAAGAGGTGGTAGCGCAATGGGAACAGCAATCATCATGGATGGCGCTCCTATTTCCAATGCTGCCAACATGCAGACAATGAGTGCCGCTATAGGTGGTGCAAATCCAGGTGGCGGCGGACAGACTCCTACTTCAGGTATTGACCTTAGAACCATTACCACAGATAACGTTGAGTCTGTTGAGGTTATCCAGGGTATTGCTTCTGTTGAGTACGGAGATGCTGCAGCAGGAACCGTTATTGTAAATGCAAAGAGCGGTGTTGAGCCTCTGACAATCAAGTTCAATACAAACCCTAACATTTACGCAATAGGTGCTACTCACGGAGTTAGCCTCGGTTCAAATGCAGGTTACATCAACTACGGTGTAGATTACGCTTACTCTGTTGCAGACCCAAGAGAGAGTTATGACAAATATAGAAGAGCTACCGGAAGAGTTGCTTACGCAAACACCTTCTTTGGCGGCAAGTTCTATACCAATACCGCTCTCTCATTCCTCTGGACAAGAGACAAGGCAGAGCCTAACCCTGATGATGATTCTGACTACACTACATCTAACCGCAGAGACCGCGGAGTGCGTATTACACACAACGGCGAGATCAGAGTTAACAAAGGTTGGTTCAAGAATGTAAAGTACACTCTTTCATTTAATTATACAAATCGTAGAAGTTACTTCCAGGATCAGGGTACCAACGCAGACGTTGCTTACTCTTACTCAAAGATTGACGGTTCAGTTCTCTCTTCAAGACCTGGCACAAGAATCTTTGACGATACAGGAAAAGAGTTGACTTACTTTGGTCCTAACGGTGAACTTGTAAATGACAAGAGCTGGATCACTCCTGCTTCTTACATGTATGAGTACAACGTTTACGGTAAAGAGCTCAACACCTTTGCAAAAGTTATGGTAAACTTTGCAGGTAAATTGGGCGCAACCAACCACCACATTATTATTGGTGCAGACTGGCACAATGACGGTAACAGAGGTAAAGGTAAAGTATTCGACTATGACTTCCCTCCTTACAGATCAGTATCTTACCGCTTTGCTACTCAGAGAGAGCGTCCTTACAAGGATATTCCTTTTATGAACAAATTCTCTGCTTGGGCACAGGAAGATTTCAGATGGGAGGTATTCAACCGCGAGCTTAAGATTGTTGCCGGTATGCGTTATGACAAAGTTTGGAACGTAGGTGACGCATTCTCTCCAAGAGTAAATGCATCATTTGAGATTGTCCCTGGAGCCCTCTCTGTAAGAGGTGGTTACGGAGTTAGCGTAAGCGCTCCTACTATGGCTTACGTCTACCCGGACAACGCATACTTTGATATGATCAACTTCAACAACTCACTTCAGACAACAGTTCCTGATGCACAGAAGTTCCAGTTGATTACAACTCACGTTTATGATATCAAGAACAACAATCTGAGCCTTTCAAAGCAGAAGAAAGCAGAGGTTGGTCTTGACTTCAGAATCAAGAAGGTAAAGGTTGCAGTTACAGGTTACAAGGATTGGAACCACAACGGTTACACCTTCTCTTCCGGTCTCAATGACTACGGTTATGTAAACTGGAACAGATATTCTGCAACTACTTATCCTGCAGACGGAACCACTCTTCCTACTCTCCACTTGGAGAATGACGGAAAGGTATTCCTCCAGTACACAACTCCTCACAACAATCTCTCTTACGAGCAGAAGGGTGTTGAGTTTGTTATTGACTTTGGAAGAATCAATGCAATCCGCACATCATTCCTGGTTAACGGTGAGTTCTATGACTACAAGGCATGGAATAACGGTTGGTTGTTCTACAACAAGAACGGCAGCGAGGAGGCTAATATGGGTATCTACTCACGCAAGGCTTCTTCCGGTGTTGCGCGCGAGCAGAACTTCATTACCAATTTCATTGTTACTCACAACATTCCAAAGATTGGATTCGTAATCTCTATGACAGCTAACGTTAACTGGAGATACAAGGGATGGACTACCTACGCAGCTTGCGATACTATTCCTCAGATGTATCTCTCAATTGCAGACGGTCAGGTTCACGACTTCAATCCTGAGTGGGCTAATCCAAAGAACGCAGATTATGACAAGTGGCTTCCAATTCTCAGAAACGAGACTAACGGTGCTATTGCTAAGAACCGTAAGGAGAGAGAGAAAGCCTACAATCCTGTACTCTGCATCAATGTAAACGTTACAAAGCAGTTCAAGTATTTTGACGTTTCATTCTTCGCTAACAACATGTTCAGATCTACACCTCTCCAGTCTCTGAAGAAGAGTCCGGGAGACAAGGTAAGACGCAACCCGAATGTATTCTTCTTCGGACTGCAGTTGACTGCTAAGATTAAATAACTATTAAGATGAAGGCTATTATGAAAAAGATATATGCATTATTGATTTCCGTGGTGTTTGTATCATTCCTTGCCTCATCCTGCATAGATATGATGAAGGATGTAAAGGATGTTGAAAAGATAGAGCCTATCTCAGTATCCTTTAAGGTTTGCGCTGCAACAGGTTTCATCCCTAAGGGCGGTTCAGTAACTCCTGATCCTAACTTCAATACGCAGGGTGTTACCGTTACCTTTACAAACGTAAAGACCGGACAGGTTTTCACCACAACCACAAACTCCAACAGCGTTGCAACTACAGACGTAGAGCCGGGCGTTTACTCAATAGGCGTATCCGGTACTGCAACTCATGAAGGTTATAAGTATTTTATCAACGGCAACAAGCCGGCTGTATCTCTCTATAAGACAGTAACTCCTGAGGAGGCAGCATCTAGAGAAGACCTTACTCTGGTTGTTCGTCCTGCAAAGGTTGGTTCTCTCTGTATCAGCGAGATTTACTACTGCGGAGTTGCAAGTTACTACTTCAGAGATCAGACCTATCAGTTCTACAACAACGGAACAGAGACTATCTATCTGGATAACATGTGCTTTGCACAGCTCCATCCTAACATTGCAACAGCAAACCTGCCAACCTGGCCGGATTCAGACGGAGAAGGAAACTATGTTTACAGTATGATGGTATGGCAGTTTGCCGGCAGCGGAACAGACTTTCCACTTGCTCCGGGTGAGAGTATAGTAGTTTCTCAGGAGCCTAGAGATCATACAACTAACAACCCTAACTCTTATGACAATTCTAAGAGTGAGTGGCAGACTTGGACAGGAAATGCATCCAGATACAATCCGGACGTTCCTAACATGACCTGCATTTTCTACACTACTTGGAACAGTATGCAGTGGCTGACCTCCGTATTCGGAGCTGCTTTCTGCGTATTCCAGGCACCTAAGGGAACCGTAGTTGACGAAGCCTACTATAAGGATCCTGCTCACTATCAGACAGAGGTAAACATGACAGCCAAGTATGCAAAGATTCCTGCAGACTGGGTTTTGGACGGTGTTGAGCTTCTTACAAATATGAGCTCTCTCCATATGAAACGTATCCCTGGATTCGTAGATGCAGGTGGTACTTCCGTAGAGGCTACATATTGCGGTAAGACCGTATCCAGAAAGGTAATAGGAAGAAATGCAAACGGCACTCCTATCTATCAGGATACTAACAATTCAACTGACGACTTCCAGGTTAACGACCATCCAATGCTCCGCAGAAACGGAGAGTTGGTTCCACCTTGGAGTCCGGCTTTAGCATTTTAGTACCAGTTTTTAATGTAAAATTTAGATGAGTAGTATTATGAACAAGATATTTAAGAAAGCAGTTGTATTGTTAGCCGCCCTGTTTGTAGTTACCTATGTATCTGCACAGAACGAGGGATCCAAGGCTGCAATTGAAAGAGCTGCGCTTGAGAACATCTGGTTGTCAAATACTGAGAATGCGGCCGGCGGTATGGTGGATGCACCAGCACTTATGGCAAATGCATATTTTGGATTTGATCATACCAAAGGAGACTTCAAGAGAACTCAGGTTGGTAACAAGATAAACTCCATCTCTTTCCACACAGACGGAGGTGGTATTTATGAGAATATAGGCGGTATGTTTATTTGGGGAGATTTCACTTACACCAAGGATGCAATTGCCGGTGCAAGATGGAATGCAACCCTTGCTAATCCGCTCAGAGACATGCCTTTCTTTGTTGCAGACGAGAATGTCAGCAAGTGGAGAAATCAGAACTACAATATGGGATTCAAGGTGGGTGCGCCTCTTTTCCGCGGCCGCCTGGTTGTTGGTTTCACAGGTTACTATGAGGCCGGCATTGCTGCAAAGCAGTTGGATCCTCGTCCTATTACAAGAGTTTCAAACCTCAATGTTGTTCCTGCAATTCTCTTCAGAATCAATGACAAGAACACCATTGGCGCAGACTTCCACTATACCAGCTATCGTGAGGACGGTTCTGCAGAGAACATTATCCACCTCAGAGATCAGAAAGGTTGGGAGATGGTTGCTCCTGGTTTCTTCAATGATGGTCTAATTGCCTCATTTGGTGGCATTAACAAGCTCCGTAACTACAACGCCAACGCTTTGGGCGGCGGCCTGCAGTATAGCTTCATTGGAAAGAAATTCAAGATTCTGGCTACTGGAGATTATCTCTACAGAGTTGAGGATGCTCTTTGCAACTACACCAAACCTCAGATGTCAGGTACCGTTAAACATACAACATGGTCTGCAGCTTTGGCAGCTCAGTTCAACCTCACAGAAGAGGACCGTTTCTTTGTTAAGGTGAAACATTCAAACAAGGATTATCGCGGAATTGAGTACTTCCAGACTTATGACAATACCTATGAGGTTCAGTCATATATCACAGATGCTGAGTTTGAGCGTTCTAAGTTCACAACCAAGGTTGAGAAGGTCAATATTGACTATTTGAAGACCAATGGCGGTGACGCTTACACCTGGAAAGTTGGTGTTGAGGGATCTTACACTCGCGATGGTTTCTGGTACTATGTACCTGCCTCTTCCCGTAAGGTTAACACTCTCTTCTTGGGAGCAAACGGATCTTACAACTTTGAGATTAACGATGTTAACGCAGTAACACTTGATGTTAACGCAGGTTTCAGTAAGAACAAGAAAGGTACATTTGATTACAATGGAGTAAAGCTTGGAAACAAGGCCTTTACAGAGTTCGCTCTGATAGACTTCATGTACATGTGTGCAGATTACTCACAGATGGGATTCAATCTGACTTACTCTTTCAAGGGTATCAAGAGTCTTTCATCTCTCTTCTGCTCAATTGGTTATCAGCACATTCGTCCTGAGACCGTTGAGGATATCAGAGGCGTGAAGGATTTCCCTATGGAGATTAAAGAGATTTCTGACACATACCGTTTCTTCAAGAGAAGAGATGTTATCTCCTTCAAGGTGGGTATCACCTTCTAGTTAGAAACATTGTAGTATTTTAAAATAATGAGATTTAGCTATATCAGGAGCATATTTTTGCTCTTGCTTATGACTCTTCCCGCAACCCTGGCTGCTCAGCAATTTGAGCAGCCGGCGGTTTCCGGTAAGAGTTCTTTCGCTGTTATCACAGACAGTAAGACCAAAGCTAACTGTGCCGCCGAAATTGCAGAATACAAAGGCGTTATAGAGAGCGAAGGTCTTCCGGTCTTTGTGGTATGGGCAGATTGGGAATCTCCGGAGCAGGTGAAGGGAGTACTTCAAAAACTCCATCGGGAAAAGAATTTGGAGGGTGCCGTTTTTATTGGTGAGGTACCTATCGCGATGGTGATGAAGGCTCAGTTCATGACCTCCGCCTACAAGATGGATGAAAGACACTATCCTCTTGAGACAGTGGCTGTTCCGTCTGACAGGTTCTATGACGATTTCGATCTGACCTTTGAAAAAATAAAGGACTCTACAAAAGGGCTGAAACATTTCTACAACCTCTCTCCAAAATCTAAACCTTACATTGAGTGTGACATTTACACTGCAAGAATTCCGGCTCAGATGAGCAACGGTGACCCTTACACTCAGATATCCGCATATCTGAAAAAGGCGGTTGCAGCTCATAAGGAGAATAACAAGTTTGACAAGTTTATCTCCTACACCGGACATGGTTCATACTCCAACTCAATCACCGCTTGGAGAGCCGAGCAACAGATTGTAAACGAGCAGTTTGGAACTGAGTTTAAGAACAACGGCAACGCCCGCTTTATCCGTTACAGTATGGCGGACTATATGAAGCCGTTTGTGATTAAGGAGCTCAGAAGAGAGGATGGAGATTTGATGGTTTTCCACGAGCACGGAGATTACTTCAGAATGTATCTTGCCGGTTATCCGGAGGATAGAGAACCTCAGGAGTATCTGCACAACGTTCTGCGTACTTACGCTCGCAGAAACTTGAAGCGTGCGCAGGAGAATGCAGAAAAGTGGGGCCTTGATTCCACCTGGTACTCAGACTATAAGGACCCTAAGAAGGTTGCCGAGGATTCACTTTTGGATCTTAAGACCGGTATTATTCTGGAGGAGATTAACGATATTGCTCCTAATGCCAGAATGGTCATTTTTGACGCCTGCTACAACGGAGATTTCCGTAATCCGGATTTCATTGCAGGTAAGTTCATTATGGCTTCCGGTAAGTGCGTTGTGGGCTTTGGAAACAGCGTGAACGTGCTGCAGGACAAGTCCGCTTTTGACCTTCTGGGACTTCTCAGAGATGGGGCGAGAGTTGGCCTTTGGTCTCAGCATATCAACATTTTAGAGAGCCACGTAATTGGAGATCCTACCTTCCACTTTACTCCGTATGATGAGAGTGAAGATATCAATGATTTTCTGCTGAACAATGACATCAACTTCTGGGCAGGAGTTCAGGAGGATGAGTTCAGACTCTCACTTGAGGGAGCAGAGGTAAATCCAGATGTTCAGAACTTTGCAATGATGAAGCTTGTGGAGGGAGATTATCCGGGCATTTCGGATAAACTGCTTGCAATCTTTAAGGAATCTCCTTATGCGGTTGTAAGATACAACGCTCTTTATCTGTTGCAGAAGTTGAATGACGCCAACTTTAGGGAGGCTCTTAAACTTGCCGTTACAGACAGTTACGAGTACATCAGAAGAATTGCGGTTACCAGAATGGGAGCCATTGGCGCTGAGGAGTTTTTGCCTTATCTGATAGATGCTTACGTCAATGACGTGCATGCTACAAGAGTTGTCTTCAACTGCACCTCTTCACTTCTCTGCTTTGACGTAGAGAAGGCAAAGGCTGCAATTGAGGAGTACTTTAAGGATAAGACCTACTACAATGCTGCTAAGGATAAAGAGTTCCTGCTCAAGCTGGTAGAGGACAATCCTGGCGCCTCTTCAATAAGCGCCATAACCAACAAGGGCAAGAAGTCCGGAACCAGAGTTTCATACATTCAGTTTTTGCGTAACCGTCAGTATCACCAGAACCTTGAGCAGTGCATTAAGGTGATGGAGGATCCTACTGACGACGAGTTTGTAAGAACGCTTATGGCCGAGTCACTGGCTTGGTGGAGACTCTCTTACAAGAAGGATGAGATCATTGCATCTTGCAAAAAACTTCTAGCAGACAAGAACACTCCGGAGCAGATGCGTCCTGCATTGGAGAGTGCATTAACAAGACTCACATCAAAAAAATAGGAGGGGGTTATGAAAAGAATATTTTTGATTGCAGTTTCTATATTTCTGACCGTCAGTCTGATGGCGCAGAATATAAAGATTGAGAAACCTACCTCCAAGAAGGGGAATACGTTTGCAATAGTTATTGACAACACAACATTCTCCAAGACTCAGAGTCAGGTTTACGCCTACAGAGATGCGCTCCAGAAGGAGGGGCTCTCAACTTACATCGTTTCAGGTGATTGGGAGAGTCCGGAGCAGGTAAGAGAGGAGCTCAAAAAGCTCTACAAGAAGTCCAAGAACTTTGAGGGCATTGTGCTCATCGGTGACATTCCTGTTGCTATGGTGCGTAACGCACAGCACATGACAACCGCCTTTAAGATGGATGAGGTTAAGTTCCCAAAGAACGAGTCTTCAGTGGGTTCTGACCGTTTCTATGATGATTTGAATCTTGAGTTTGAGTTCATTGAAAGAGATACTGTAGATACAGATTTCTTCTACTACAACCTTAAGACGGATTGCGCTCAGCACCTCAACCCAACTTACTACTCCGGCAGAATCAAGTATCCTAAGATGCTTGGCGGAGATAAGTACGAGGCTATTGCACGCTTTCTTGAGAAGGCTGTAGCAGCTAAAGAAAACCCTGAGGTTCTAGATAATATAGTAACCTTTGCAGGTCACGGATACAACAGTGACTGTCTTATCACCTGGATGGATGAGAGCATTACCGTTGAGGAGAACTTCCCGTTCCTTAAGAACAGCTCAAGGAACTTTAAGCAGCTCAACTTCCGCCATGAGGATTATATGAAGTACCGTCTCTTTGACGAGTTGCAGCGTCCTGAGGTAGACGCCATCTTCTTCAACGAGCACGGCTCCATAGACAAGCAGCACATTTCCGAGTTCCCTGCTAAGGAGACTCCGCAGGATTATGCAGAGAAGTACCGCCACGGATGGGGCTGGAACAAAGGCCCTTACGATATCCTTAAAGCGGAACTCAACAAGCGTAAGAAGGCGGGTGCTACCGAGGCAGAACTTGCAGAGTTTGAGAAAAATCTCAAGGATACTCTCAAGAGGGATTTCCACGTAACGGACAAGTTTTTTGAGGCTTGGGACAAGGAGCAGAAGATGACTGCAGAGGAGAGGAAAGAGGCTCAGGCAAAGGCTAAAAAGGAGAAAAATGAGATCATTATCACATTGGAAGACCTTAAGCCTATTGCAACTCAACCTTACTTTGTAATGTTCAACGCCTGCTACAACGGCTCATTCCACCGTCCGGGAAGCATAGGTGCCTACTACATCTTTGGAAAGGGCAGAACCGTTGCTATTCAGGGTAATACGGTGAACGTGCTCCAAGACCGCTGGACTTATGAGGATGTTGGTATCATCTCTCTGGGCGCCAGAGTTGGTGAGTACAACCGCCTGGTTGCTACGCTTGAAGGACACATTGTAGGAGACCCTACATTCCACTTCAACTCCAAGGGAGAGACCTTCCGCGGAGAGATTGCAGCCAATGCAAACAACGTCTCTTACTGGAAGAGCAAACTCCTAGACAAGTATGCTCCGGTACAGAGCGTTGCCCTTAGAAAACTGGTTGAACTCAAAGCCATTACACCGGCAGAGCTTCTTCAGACTATGAAGGAGAGTACCTTTGGTACGGTAAGAATGGAGTGCCTCAAACTTCTTAGCCGCAGCAATGACAACGATGCTTTTGTTGAGGCTTTAACACTCGCGATAAAAGATAATTACGAGGTTGTAAGAAGAATGGCCGCTTCACTCATCGGGAAAAATGGAGACCCTCGCCTCAGCGATGCGCTTATGAGCGAGTACCTCAACTTCCCTGAGCAGAAGAGAGTTCACTACAACTCTTCCGGAGACTTCCTCACTATGCAGGAGAAAGAGCTTTTGGAGGCAGTAGAAAAGGCCAAGCCTTCAATGACCTACCTCAACAATGACGAAGTTGCAAATGACGCCATTAAGGAGATTAAACGCAACACCAAGAGGAGAGAGGCCACCGTTAAGGAGATAATGGATAAAACCGTCAAAAAATCAGAGAGAATCTCAGATATCCGCATGACTCGCAACTATAATATGCACGAGTTCATTCCTCAGTTCATACAACTGGTTGCAGATAAGGAGAACGACCTTGAGATTCGTCTCAACATGGCGGAGGCCCTTGGTTGGTACATCTACTCTTACCGCAAGCAGGAGATCATTGACGGCTTCAACAAGATCCTCAAAGAGCAGAAGGACCTTGAGCCACAACTTAAGGCAGAGATGGTTCAAACCATCAACCGTCTAAAGTAACCGCGCCGCCCGGCCACAACCGTTAAACGGAGAGCATCACCGCCCTCCGTTTTTCTTTGTATAAAAAAGTGCGGCAAGCCGCCTGGCCCGCCGCACATCATAAAACATATATCACCCTTTTAATTAAGGCATATCAACCTTTGTAAACTCAGGATTGCCATCTGAATCTGAGTCTGTTACATGAATCTTCATACAGTAAACTTTTCCTCCCTGGATGACAGCGCTGGCACTAATGCTACCGGTTGTTGTATAATTAGTTTCCTCACTTCCCAATTTCTTAGAAAAGTGTAAAGTGGAACCACCGAGTTTTTGTTCTGGATTTACAGTCATATTGTCTGCAGGGATGGTAAAGTACCTGTACCCATTCGCATCTACAGCATCGCTGAGTTTTGCTTCCGAATCAAAGTAAATTGGACAGAAGAAGGTTAAACTAAAGTTTGAGGTTTTTGTTATTGGGGTGTAGCAGTCAACATATTTTGAACCATCCAAAACCATTCTGAGATAAGAACTGGACGGATAAGTTATATCAGCGGCGGGATCAATCTCGAACTGCACGGCCAGTACGGAAGTAACCCAGTGAAGGCTTCCTTCTAAATCCAGCGTGCTACCTCCAGGGAATGGTATCTCTTTAACATCAGTTTCTGCAATCATTCCCATATTGTTAATCTGATTGATCATTGATGAACTGTAATTAATATAAGGGAGACCATTATATATGGTGAATTGATGCCAATACTCATTCCAAGCTCCTTTACCAAGAGCTACACAATACTTGAGATTCTTACTAGGATCAAAACCGCTGAAATCCAAAGCTCCAAAGAGTGGAGATACATCGTAAGTAGTCAGTCCTTCCGCTGCCGCATGCAACTCTACTGTTTTATAAATATATTTGCTTGTCCAAGATGCATTATCTCCCTGGAAAACGAATAGAGTAAGTTTATCACCCTCTTCCCAAGTTACTGTCATTCCGCTAATAGGGTTTGCGGCATCCTTAAGAGTGAAGTTACACTTTGTAAGAGTTGGATTAATAGAGACGGAAAGATTTACTTTTACCATCTTGCTATTATCCTTCTTTACATCCTCTTTACTGCAAGCCATTGCAATGATGGCGATGGCTGCAAGAATAAAATATTTCTTCATAATCTTTTCAATTCTTAACAGTTAAACATTACAACCAGAAACCGCCACCTAAATCACCAGGGATATCATCCGGTTTGCTTGTACAAATAATAGACTCCGTCTTAATCTCCAAGACGGATACCTCAGGCGCTAAATAGTACGCAAGGATTTCATTTTCATTTTTTAGTTTTTTCATAGTTTTAAAAAACACCTGAAAATGGAAGGCGCTGATTATTAAGTTAAACAATTAGTTGGTTTACCAAGAGAAAAACCAAGACAAATGTATTAATTCCTGAGTGAAAAAGCAAGAGATTACTCTGGATTGTCTAATTGAGAAAGGGCATATAGAGGAATAATCCTTACGTGTCTTATGGCGCCATTTGCTTTTGAATCCTCATAATCGAACTCGCCAAAATTCTCCAAAGAGCAACGAACTGCTCGAGAAAGATTCTTTTCCCGCATAAAAACCCAAAGGCTTTTCATACCTCCTTGTACTCCGGACTTTACCTCAAATGGTAATACTTTCATATCTTTTGGAAGAAGATAATCTATTTCTGCCAAAGCATTCTTTGCCAACCTTACCCAATAAAACAAATCGTGATGAATATTAGGAGAGAGATAACGCAGCAGCTCCAACCCTGCCAACATTTCTGCAACGGGTCCTTTGTTTACCAAATCAGAAGCCGACGCCGTAAGAATCTGAGTGGTAATAATTTTAGAGTTATCCATTGTTATGTTAAGAAGCCTTAGCATTAGCCCGGTATCCAGTAACATCATCTTACGAATGCAATTGTCTGATTCTGATCCCAACAGAAGTCCGTTGCCGTTTGTATGTGTAACGGGTATCAGAATGCTTGCTTTAATTAGCAGATTCAAAGCTTTTTTAACATCAGCAATCTTGTAATTACCCGGAACTTGTGAATAGACAAACTTTTTGGTTGTTTGAACGGCGGCACTTCTCATTGTGGCAGTTAAGAGTTGTGGATCAACCTTCTTTTTGTATTTTGGAAAATCTGCCTCATAGCCGGAGATGATATCATCTTGAATTTCCTGACATTGCAGAAAGTCATGTGTTTCAACCCATTTGCTAACAGATTCCGGCATTCCCCCAACCAGCATATAAGTACGAATCAGTTCCACTAATTTGTTATGCAAAATGTCTGGTAACGGTTGGTTATAGTTTGCTTTGTTTCTTCCTTCCAGTAAAAGATTTTCACCGTTTGCCAGCAAAAACTCATCAAAGGACATAGGATACATAAACATAGAATGTATGCGTCCAACTCCGAACGTAGGAATATCCTCTAAAGCAAATTCTAATAACGAACCGGCCGCAATCACATGTAAATCCGGCATATCCTCTTTGAAAAAGCGAAGAGCCATAATGGCCTCCCGGCTTTCTTGAATTTCATCTATGAACAGAAGCGTCTCCTTTGGAATAATTGGAGTACCGTACATAGCAGCCATCTGTGGAACAATACGATTTACATCCAAATCGTTCTTGAAAAGCTCTTTGTATATGGGCAGCCTCTCTAGGTTAATCTCAACATAATACTTAAAAGATTCCCCAAGATGACGTATAGCCGTAGACTTGCCAACCTGCCTCGCTCCACGCAAAAGGACGGGTTTATGGACGCTCCGTTCCGCCCACTCTTTAAGGTATCTGTCTATGATTCTTTCACAATACATACAACTTCCTGATTTTGATAGGACAAAGATAGGAAATTAAAATTTTCTAAACAAATAATTTAGCAAAAAGTGAAAAAATCCAAAGAAATAATTGGGCGTTTTTTGATATTTTCCAAACAAATAATTTGATTGGCGGGGCCTTGCAAATTATTTTATAGAGCGGCTTGGAAGGTAAGCCATTATGAAGCCAATGGCGGAGACGGAGAGGAGGGTTATTAAAACATCTGAGGCTTTAACCAGAACCGGGTAGTGGTCAATGACAAAATTGCCCGGGAGCGGCACAACACCGAATGTGCCTTGAATCCAGCAGATTATAAGCCCAAGAATTATTCCGGGAACAGCGCCTGCCATACAGATTAGCCAGCCGTGAAGCAGAAAACTTCTTCTTACCGTTGCTGTAGTTGCACCCATTGCCTTGTATGTGGAAATGTCTCTTTTCTTGTCAATTATGAGCATTGAAAGAGAAGCAAAGATGTTGACGGAGATTATGATTGTAACAAAAATCAGAATCATATAAACTGCAAATTTCTCCGCTCTCATCATCTTGTAAACGGTCTCGTTCTGGCGGAATCTGTCCTTTACAACATACTCGTCACCAAGAAGTTGCTGAAGTCTCTTTGTAAGCTTTTTCTCTCTGACGGAAAGACTTCTGCCCTGAGGTGAGGAGGGTGAAAGATAGGCCTCAATCTTGCTGCACTCTGCGTCATCCAACTCCATAAGTTCTTTTGAAACACCCAGTGGAACAAATACCAGATTGCTCTCTTCGTTTTTTGGGAGAAGAATTGTTGCAGATGGTAGAATAGTCTCACTCTGAAGAGATTCCATTGGCATAATCAGAGAGATATCTTCTGTTCTGGAAGGAAGATATATCTCCAGCGGAGTGGAGAATGAGGGCTTGAGCATAAGTGTTGCCGCAAGCATATCATCTACAACAGCACGGTTAAGTTCTCCAAACTGAAGGGTAAAATCACCCTGGTCTGTATTGGAGGTAACTCTTGTAATCTCCTGATATGAAACGGGTACTCCCTTCATTCTTGCAATGGACTGGATGTTGTCATACTGAACGTAAACAGTCTCCTCTGCAACAGGGAAAACGTATGTGGAATCTGAAAATGAGGAGAGTTCCCTCATTGCTTCCTGAATCTTTTGTTCAGAAAGATTTACCGTCTTTCCCTTTGATGGAGTAATTATGTAATCCGGTGAATAACTGGTATATGAAGACTCCACAAGTGAGTCAAATCCGTTATAGACGGAGAGAATTACAATCAACGCCATGCATCCGATGCCTATAGCCACCGCACTTACAATGGATATTATATTTATCACATTGCGGTTACTTTTTGAAAAAAGATAACGGCGGGCTATAAAGGAAGGGAAATGCATTATGAATCCCTCTTTAGCACGTCATCTATATGCTGTGCATAATCCAGTGTGGTGTCTTCAAAGAAGGAGAGTTCCGGAACAATCCTCAGCTGCTTGGCAACAATATATCCCAAATCTCCGCGGATGCTCTTGGCTTTTTCCTCCAGAATCTCCATTACCCTCGCCCTTTTCTCTGAAGGGAAGGTGCTTATAAAGACCTTAGCATAAGAGAGATCCGGGCTCATTCTAACTTCGCTCACGGTAACAAGTGCACCCTCAAACATAGCCATCCCCTTGCCGCGGATAATCTCGGCAAGATGTCTCTGTACCTCTCTCTGCACTTTTTGAACTCTTTTGCTAATCTCTTCCATGTTATTCAAATTTGAGGATGTAATAGTTCTTCTTGCCCTTCTGAACAAGCACATATTTTCCATTTACAAGATGCTCCTCGGAAAGGGTTCCGGCAATATCTGTAAATTTCTCTTTGTCTATACTTAATCCGTTGGACTGTATCATCTTACGGCACTCACCCTTTGAAGGGAATACCTGAGAGTCAACTGCCAGAAGATCCAAAATATTGGTTGAGAGTTTTTCCTTTGGAAGTGCAAATTGAGGCACACCGTCAAATACTGCAAGGAAGGTCTTCTCATCCAGTTTCTGAAGAGCCTCTCTTGTAGATTTTCCAAAGAGAATATTGGAAGCATCCAAAGCCTTCTCATACTCGGCCTCTCCGTGAACCATAATTGTAACCTCCTTTGCCAGAAGCTTTTGCAACCTTCTCTGACCGGGATCTTCTCTATGCTCAGCAATAGCATTCTCAATGACATCCCTTGGAAGCATTGTGAATATTTTAATGTAACGCTCTGCGTCAATGTCACTTACATTAAGCCAGAACTGATAGAAGGTGTAAGGAGATGTGTACTCTGCACTCAGCCAAACATTACCCTTCTCTGTCTTTCCGAACTTTGTTCCGTCTGCCTTTGTAATAAGCGGGCAGGTAAGAGCAAAGGCCTCTTTGCCCAAAATGCGGCGGATAAGTTCGCTGCCGGTAGTGATGTTACCCCACTGGTCACTTCCGCCCAACTGTAACACGCAGCCCTTGTTTTTGTAGAGCCAGAGATAGTCATAACCCTGGAGCAATTGGTAGCTGAACTCGGTAAAGGACATTCCCTCACGAGAATCCGTAGCCAAACGCTTCTTAACGGAGTCTTTGGCCATCATATAGTTCACGGTAATGTGCTTTCCAATATCTCTGATGAAGTTGATGAAAGTGTAATCCTTCATCCAGTCATAGTTGTTCACAAGTTCCGCCTTGTTAGGAGCATCGCTCTCAAAATCCAAAAAGCGGCCCAGCTGCGCCTTAATGCACTCCACGTTGTGACGCAAGGTCTCCTCATCCAGCAGATTTCTCTCTGAGGATTTCATTGAAGGGTCTCCAATCATACCCGTAGCGCCGCCCACAAGGGCAAACGGCTTGTGGCCGCACTTTTGGAAGTGTTTAAGTATCATAACGCTTACCAGGTGTCCAATATGCAGGGAGTCTGCCGTAGGGTCTATTCCCACGTATGCGGCCTGAGGGCCTTCCATAAGTTTCTCCTCTGTTCCGGGCATAATGTCCTGGATCATTCCTCTCCATCTGAGTTCTTCTACAAAATTCTTCATCATATCAGGTATTAATGATATTTTCCTATTAACGGGGCAAAAGTAGGAAAAATCGCTATCTTTGGAAATAGTTGTAATGAAAGAGCTTCAGTATGATATCTAAAAAATTTCTCTTTGCCGTTGCGGCATTTCTGCTTTTGATGGTTTCCGTTAACGGTTACAGCCAGGAAGATTCACTGCGCTATCAGGCGGGTCCTATGTTTGCCGCCTCTAATCCGGACTCTTTGGTTGTGGATGACCTTTTGTGGATTAACCGCTACGTCATGCCGGACCAAAATTGGGGCAGAATATCTGACATTCAAAAACTTCCGGTTTCAAAGGCCCTTGCTTCCAAGATTAAGAGCAAGTACCGTTTCTTCATAACTCAGCCTATAGACCATCACCATCCGGAACTTGGAACCTTCAAACAGATGGTGATTGTAGCTTTCAATAATTTTAAAGGACCTAATGTTCTCATAACTGAAGGCTATACAGCAAAATCCGGCTATAATCCAAGATATGCAGAAGAGATTGCATACCTTCTGGACGGTAATATCATTCAGGTAGAACACCGTTATTTCAGCGAGAGCGTGCCGTTTATGCAGGATGATTCCACCATAACCTGGGAAAACCTGAATTGGGACTATTTGACCTCCGAACAGGAGGCGGCGGACCTCCATAACATCAGAAGGGCAATGGGCCGTATTTTGAACGGAAAATGGATTGCTACGGGCATAAGTAAGGGCGGACAGAACTGTATGACATATACAATGTTCTACCCTAAAGACGTGGCCGTTTCCGTCCCTTACGTAGGACCGGTTGCAAGAGCCGTGGAGGATGGACGTCATGAGCCGTTCCTTAGAGATTCCACCGGAACAAAAGAAGACCGTGAAATTCTCTTCAACTTCCAGATGGAGGTTCTCAAAAGAAGAGAGGTAATGGAGAAGATGCTTGCAGAATGGTCTGAGAAGAACAAAGTCACTTACAACATCTCTATTCCTGAAGTGTTGGATTACTGCGTATTGGAGTTCCCGTTCGCCTTCTGGCAGTGGGGCAGAAAGACCGCAACCGTTCCAAAGACAGATAGTTCTGATGAAGATATCTTCAAGTTCTTTATTATGGCGGTTGGACCGGATTACTTCCAAAGTTGGGATGATAATTCACCGTTCTTTGTTCAGGCAGCCAAAGAGTTAGGATACTATGGCTATGACACCAAGCCGTTCAAAAAGTATTTGAAAATTAAATCTTCAAAGGGTTACCTCAGAAAGATTTTCCTTCCTGGAGGACGCAAGTTCAAGTTTGACAAGAGTTTATACAACAATATCACAAACTTCATTGCTACAACGGATTCCAAGATGATGTTCATCTATGGAGAGTGGGATCCTTGGTCTTCAGTAAGGCCGCTCAGTCCGGGTCATGACAACATCAAATTCTTCATTGCTCCGGGCGGAAGCCACCGTGCAAGAATCTCCAACCTCCCACCAGAGATGAGAGACGAGGCTATAAAGATTCTGAAAGAGTGGTTGGGAATTAAGTAGTTTAGCGGGGGAAGAGGGCGTAGATGGCGGAGCCGCTGCCGGTCATGGAGACGTAAGAGGCTCCAATCTCTTTGAGGGAATCTTTAACTTTCTGCAGCTGAGGGAATTCCTTAAATACGGGAGCCTCAAAGTCATTTACCACTGCACCATCCCACTCTGATACGGGTTTTGTAATAAGCTCCGCGATAGGCACATACGGCTCTCTCTTATCTCTCTTTGGAACAATGGAGTAGGCGTGGCCCGTGGAGACAAAGCAGTCACTTGAGAAGACAATCTCCACACGGTAGTTCTTAACAAGATTATCTACAGTCTTAACAACGTTCTCTCCAAAGCTCTCATCCAGAGGGGTTAAGACCTCTCCCCTTCCTGTAACCAGCATTGGTTTGTTCTCTACAAAGAAAGGACAGTCACTGCCCAGCTGTGCAGCAAACTCCAACATTTTCTCTTTGGAAATCTTAAGGTTGCAGAGTGTGTCAATTGCTTTGAGAGTGCAGACTCCGTCACTGCTTCCGCCGCCAAGTCCGGCACCTACGGGGAGGTGTTTTTCCAGAGAGATTGTCATAGGAGGAAGAGAGTAAACAGCATCTAAAAGTTTGTATGCTTTAACGCAGATATTCTCCTCCGGATTACCCGGATATTCCAAGCCGCTTTGCAGCATCACAATCCCGCTATTGCTCTCGTTTCCAAGGGAAACGGTAAGCACATCGGGAGAAAGAGAGCTGTTTTCCGGTCCTACCGGAAAGAAGATGCTCTCCAGATTGTGAAAGCCATCCGCCCTCTTTTGAAAAACATAGAGGCCGATGTTAATTTTTGCAGTTGGATATAGGGTAATCTGCTTCATCTACCTTTGAAGTTGACGGTCCTGATGCTCTATCACTCTGAAGATTCTGTGCTGAATTTTGCGGTTCTCTTTCTTCACTTCATCAATCTTGTTGGTATAATCTTCAGCAAGTTCATTCCACTTGTCTACAAACTTCCAGTATGCTCCGTCCGGATAGTTCTTGCGCTTATCTTTGGCGTCTGTAAAGTGCTTTTCCTCAGCCTCTTTCCAGCTCTCAAACCTTGCCCATTTAGGACCCTCTTTTCCTATTCCCAACCTCAGCGGAATAAAGAAGTTGGAGCAAGGATGGCCAGGTGCAACCCAGGCAATACAGCCACTCTCCAGGTTCATCCAACTTCTTAACTGGAAGATAGTTGAAAGAATGGTGGCTTCCGAGCAGACTCTTGCAGGATGTTTGGTCTGGCCCTCAGTTACAGCATCGTGAAGAGATAGCATGTTTATAAAGTCCTGAACATCAAGTTTGCGCGCTGGTGTGAACATTGGCTCTACTCCGTAAGGATCATATGGATAAGTGCCGTCCGTCAGATAGTCAATCACCAACTTGTGACGTATTGTGTTGCCCTCTCTTGTGATGAGAGCGGGATCACTATAGGCCAAACGGAAGTTGAACTCACGGCGTGAAGCAGGGTCAAACCAACCTCTCTCAATGGCGTAATCCTCAATATCTTTGGAGCCCATAAAGTTAGCAGTATCAGAGAGATCCACGTGCGTAATGGTGTAGTAGTTAGGGATGGCCATCACCTTGTCATCCGGAACTCTCATAGCAACCCAGTGGCGTCCTCTTACAACAGAAACAATCCAACCCTCGTTAGGATCTGCAACGGAGTAAGTTCTGCCGCTGCCGGTATAGCCGTACTGCTCAACACATTCGCCAATGATTTTCACAGCATCTTTAGCACTCTTTGCAAACTTGGCAACGTTCATTCTCACCTCATACAAAACGCCGCCGTCCGTGTAATCTTTTCTATCCTCTCTGGAGTTGCAACCGTCTGATGCAATGCAGACTCCGTGCTCATTGATAGCCGCATCCGCCACACTCATTCCCGGGAATTCAAACCAGATATATTTGGCTTTCAGAGCGCCAGCCTTAACCTTGGAAGCGGGAGCTTTTAAGAAGCCCTCTCCAGCCTTTTCTACTCCGGACGGAACAACGTAAATGTTTAGCATCTGCTCTCCGGAATCATCTTCGTTATGGCCGAATATCACACTGCCGTCTTTTGTCGCATTCTTGCCGGCAATAATTGCAAAGCAGTTAAAACCCTCTCCGTCAGGACTCTGTACAAAGGCATCCGCGCTGTATGATGCAAACAATATGAGCGTTAAACTCAGAACTATTCCAAAATATTTTTTCATACTATTTGTTTTTTGTTATCCAACCATCCAAACCAATACGTGGTTTTCAAAGACCTCATACTGCATAGTGAACTCCTCCTCCTCGTTCTGCTCCTCTCCGTCCTCATCTACAATATGCTCACTCTTAGGGTATTTGAACACTACGTCTATCTCTCCCTCATCCTTTACGTTGAAGTGTTCAACCTCCATATCCTCAGAGAAATCTACGTTGTGTCTTCCCATACGTTTGTAAAGCGCCTCCTTTGCACACCAGTAGATTGCAAGCTGAGTGTTTCTCTCCTCCATCTTCTCCGGATCTTCATCTTTCTCAATAAGATCCTCTCTCTCATCATCGTTGAGTGCTCTCTTCTCCACGGCGGTAAAGTCTCTCTTTATACTCTCAACATCTATTCCAACATCCTCGGTAGGGTGAATAGTCACCGCTGCAAATTTATCCGTATGAGTAATGCTTATGTGAGTACTGTCATTCTCAATATATGGGCTGCCGTTCTCATGGTGACCAATATGCACAGGCTCTTCAAAGAGGCTCTGTACCAGCGCAATAACGGCAAGCTTTTCCCGTCTGTGCTGCTCGCTTTTGTAAAGAGAAATCTCTTCCAGTTCCTCTTCTCTGTCCTCTTCATCCTTGTTGATAATCTCCAGTAGTTCCTTCTCGCTCTCTGAGATTTCCCAAACGGCAATCACCGCTCCGTTCTTTAATTCTTTTTTAAGATATATTCCCATTTTTCAAATTATAGTCTAGTTCTGTTGTGTGTCACTCTCATCCGTAATCTCTCCCACAATCTCCTCAAGTATATCTTCCATTGTCACAATTCCGTCCATTCCCCCGTATTCATCTATCACGATGGCTAAATGCAACCTCCTCTTTCTCAGCTCTTCCAACAGATCGTTGATTTTCATTGAGCCCGGCACAAAGTAGGCCTGGCGGATATGTTTTCTCCAATCAAACTTACCGCTGCGGCTCATAATGTAAGGGAGCATATCCTTAATGTAGAGGAAGCCGCGGATATCATCCAGGTTGTCCTTGTAAACCGGAAGGCGGGAGTAACCGCACTCGGTTGCAATGGATATAACCTCCTCGTTTGTCATCTCCATATTCAAGGTCTCCACCTCAATTCTCGGCTTCATAATCTGAGAGACGCTCTTCTTAGGCAGGGAGAGAATCTTGTTAAGCAGACTCTTCTGCTTAACATCCTCAGCCATAGTCATTTCTACTGCGCCGCTCAGCATCTTGTAAGCCTTCTCCTCTTCCTCTTCAGTAAGGGCTTTGTTGCGGCGTCTTCCCTCAATCACCTTGTCCGTAAGTTTGTCCAACGGTACGGTAACAATCTTCAAAAGTGACAGCATGCCGCTGGTAAACTTTGCAAACTTTACCGGAGATCTTGTTCCAATGAGTTTAGGCATTGCCTCTCCAAAGAGCACCAGAACAAAGGTTACTACAACGGTGCAGATTAGAAACTCCAATACCGGATAGCCGGTAAAATCAAAGAGGCGGGTAAGCAGCAGAGAGGTAAGCAGAACTATTAAAATGTTTACCAGATTGTTAGCCTGAAGTATAATGCTCAGCAGTCTGTTAGGCTGATCCAACAGATTCATTACCAGATGACTGGAGGTGTCCGTTCCCTCCTTCAGTTTCTGTTTCTCTTTAGGGGAGAGTGAGAAATAGGCCGCCTCGCTTCCGCTCATAAGGGCAGAGCAGAAGAGCAGCAATACAATGCAAATAGCTATAAAAATGTTACCCCACAAATTTCCCGAAAGGGGAGGCACATCTTCCGCAGCGGAAGTAAGGAGTAATATTAACAGATTGGGAGGTTCCAATTCTCTAAAGTGTTGGTTATCGGATGCAAATATATAAAATGTTTTAGCAATTAAGAATAAATGCAACGCAATAGTTTGACAATTAGTATAATAAAGAAAAGCGGTCCGTTGTTTTTGCCGGACCGCCTTTGTGTAACTTTTTAAAACTCAGGGATGTGCGCTGCACGGATTACATCATGCCGCCCATTCCGCCACCCATTGGAGGTACCGGAGCAGGATTCTCCTCCTTCTTGTCTGCAATCACGCACTCGGTTGTCAGGAACATACCTGCAACGGAAGCGGCATTCTGCAGAGCAACTCTTGCAACCTTGGTAGGGTCAATGACTCCGCCTGCAAGGAGGTTCTCAAATTTGTTATCGCGAGCATTGTAACCAAAGTCACCCTTGCCCTCTTTAACCTTCTGGATAATAACGCTTCCCTCTTCACCTGCATTCTCGCAGATCATTCTCAGAGGCTCTTCCAGAGCGCGAACGATGATGTTGATACCGGTCTGCTCATCGTCATTGTTACCCTTAAGGCTCTTAAGTGCCTCAATAGCACGGATGTAAGCAACTCCGCCACCAGCAATGATACCCTCTTCAACAGCAGCTCTTGTTGCGTTGAGTGCATCCTCAACTCTGTCTTTCTTCTCCTTAAGTTCAACCTCGCTGGCTGCACCTACATAGAGAACTGCAACACCGCCTGCCAATTTTGCAAGTCTCTCTTTGAGTTTCTCACGATCATAGTCAGAAGTTGTGCTCTCAATCTGCTTCTTAATCTGAGCAACTCTGTCTGCAATAGCCTGTTTGTCACCGGCGCCGTTAACAATGGTTGTGTTCTCCTTGTCAATGGTAATCTTCTCAGCCTTACCGAGCATATCCGGAGTTGTGTTCTCAAGAGTGAAGCCTCTCTCTTCAGATACTACAATTGCACCTGTCAGTGTTGCAATATCCTGGAGCATCTCTTTTCTTCTGTCACCAAAGCCAGGAGCCTTAACGGCAGCAACTTTCAGTGTGCCTCTCAATCTGTTGACAACCAGCGTTGTAAGAGCCTCTCCGTCTACATCCTCCGCAATGATTAACAGTGCCTTTCCCTCTCTTGCCAGTGGCTCAAGAATAGGAAGAAGGTCTTTCATTGTAGAGATCTTCTTGTCTGTAATGAGGATAGCCGGCTGATCCAAAACTGCCTCCATCTTCTCTGCGTTGGTCATGAAGTAAGGTGAGATGTAACCGCGGTCAAACTGCATACCCTCAACAACTTTCACCTCTGTTGTGGTACCCTTTGCTTCCTCAACGGTAATAACACCCTCTTTCTTTACCTTGCTCATTGCATCTGCAATCAACTTACCAATAACGGCGTCATTGTTTGCAGAGATGGTTCCAACCTGCTCAATCTTAGAGTAGTCTGTACCAACGCTCTGGCTCTGAGTCTTAAGGTTCTCAACAACAGCCTCAACGGCCTTGTCAATACCTCTCTTAAGATCCATTGGGTTTGCACCTGCAGTAACGTTCTTCAGACCAACGTTTATAATTGCTTGTGCCAGAACGGTTGCGGTAGTTGTACCATCACCTGCCTGATCATTAGTCTTGGAGGCAACCTCCTTAACCAACTGAGCACCCATGTTCTTAAACTGGTCATCCAGTTCAATCTCTTTTGCTACGGTTACTCCGTCCTTTGTAATCTGAGGAGCACCAAACTTCTTATCTATAACCACGTTACGGCCTTTAGGACCCAGGGTTACCTTAACTGCGTTAGCAAGTTCGTCTGCACCCTCTTTCATCAGAGAGCGTGCATCCATATTGAATTTAATCTCTTTTGCCATATCTCTTTTCTCCTTTTTTCAATTAACCGATTACTGCAAGAACATCACTCTGACGCATGATCATATAGACCTTTCCGTCTGGGGAATTAACCTCAGTACCAGCATATTTGCCGTAGAGAACAACGTCTCCGACCTTGAGCTCCATAGGCTCATCCTTCTTACCCGGGCCGGCTGCAACAACCTTACCCTCTTGAGGTTTTTCCTTTGCGTTATCCGGAATAATGATTCCGCTTGCTGTTTTCTTCTCGGCCTCTTTAGGCTCAATAAGAACTCTGTCTGCTAATGGTTTTATTGTCATAATCCTATTTTTTAATTGTTATTTAATCAAATTTAGCCCCTTTTCGGGCGCGCAGTAGAGTAGGGCAAAGGGTGTGCCAGCCCGCCCAACTGCCATTTTGGCGGATTTTTATATCTTTGTGGAGGAAAAAGGTAAAAGATGGATATAGAGCAGCTGAAAATAGATGTGGATTTTATGATGCAGGCGCTGAAGGAGGCGCAGGCAGCAGCAGATGAGGGTGAGGTGCCGGTGGGGTGCGTTATTGTGGCAGAGGAAAACGGCTCCGGGAAGAAAGGAGCGGGGAGGGTGATTGCCAGGGGGCATAATCTGATACAGATGCTGAAGGACCCAACGGCGCATGCGGAGATGCAGGCAATAACGGCGGCTTCTGCTCATCTGGGAGGTAAGTATCTGGACAGATGCACTCTGTATGTGACTGTGGAGCCTTGTCCTATGTGTGCTGCGGCTCTCCGTTGGGCGCAAATAGGTAGGGTGGTCTATGGTTGCAAGGATCCTAAGCGCGGCGCATCTTTGTTTTCTCCGTCATTATATCATCCTAAAACAGAGGTTGTTGGAGGAGTGCTGGAAAAAGAGTGCCAGGAGATGATGACTTCCTTCTTTAAGGTAAAACGGTAACTCATTCATAATAAAGCATCATAGGGCTTTGTTCAGGTCTGCTCTTTAATGGATTATATAGTTTTGGCAACATCAGCAGTTTAGGCAGCAATGATTGCGGGGCGTTTTGGGTATAACCATTTTTTGCTTATTTTTGCCGACCCATTGAGATATGGTGTAATGGTAGCACAACAGATTTTGGTTCTGTTTGTCCAGGTTCGAATCCTGGTATCTCAACTATGAAAACCCTGCCTCTCATAATGGTGTGTCTGGCACTTTTTGCAGGATGCAAGCGGGGTGCAGATAACAATGCAACTCCCTATCAGACAAATATTTTCCCAAGTGTAAAGGTTCCTGTGGCAATAAAGAGCAGTAGAACTCTCTCTGCCGAGTATACGGCTAAACACTACTGGGATGAATTCTTGAGCAGAGACCGTCTTCTGAAACTTAAACCCACAAAAGATACCGCAGAAATCCTGGGTGTGAGCCGTGCTATCTTTTCAGAATCATTTAAGAACTACATAGCGTTGTTGGAGAATGTAAATGACTCTGTTGCCGTTAGTTCTATGACCGGCCTTGTTGAGCGTGCAGTTGCAATGGCGGAGAAGGGGATGCCAAATTTCTTTGGAACCATAATGGCGGAGAGTGAGAAACTTCTTTTCAACTCTGCCTCCCCGATGATGAATGATGAGCTCTATCTTCCTGTTCTGCAGGGGATTCAGAAATGCAAGACTATACCTCAGCACGTTAAAGCCTCATACGCATATCAGCTCTCTATCTGCAACCTTAACCGTGTGGGAACGGTAGCCTCTGACTTTAAGTTCTCTACGGGTTACGGCATAAAGAATATGCACTCCATAAGTGCAGATTACCTGCTGATTTTCTTCTTCTCTCCGGACTGCGGCAACTGCCGTCAGACGCTGGAAATGATGAAGAAATCTGACTTTATTATGAACCTTGTTGGAGCGGGCAAGATGAAGATTCTGGCAATGGCTCCGGAGGCTGAAAGCCAGATGTGGAGAGAGAGAAGAAGCGAGTTCCCTACGGACTGGATTTATGCGTGTGATGCAGATGGAACATTCTCTAACGGAGATGTTTACGTAATCAGAGCAATCCCGGGAATCTATATCCTTGATTCACAGAAAAAGATAATTGTAAAAGACGGTTCTATCCAACACGTTCTCCGTGTTTTAAGTGACATCGGAAAAGATTTCTAATTTGAACCTGGAAGGAAGCCGATGCCATGCTCCTCATCGTTAGGCCCTGGAACTAGCAAGATGTCCGGATTACAGCGAATTCCGTAACTAACATCTCTAACACGTCCAGATTGAGGTTCCAAAATACCTTGCTCCTCAAGATCCTTGATATCACGAAGGGCGGTGTCCGGAGAGACTTTGCTATGCTTTGCCCAGTTCTTTGTGGTCAGTTTGCCTGAATATCCATCCAGATAAATGTTGAGGATATCACGCTGACGATTCGAAAAATGTATCTGGGCGTGTGTTTGCCAGAAGATAGTTTTATTCAGCACGGCAGATAGCATCTCATCCGAGTTGGCAATGGCTCTGAGCATGCAGTCCAAATACCACTCCAACCAAAGCGTGATATCACAGCTTTGGTTTTGCGAACGCTCAAGGACATCATAGTATGACTTCTTGTCTATGTTAATCTGGCGTGACATACTGAAGAATCGCATAGGGCTTCCGTCGGCCTGGGACAACACCATGTCTGCAATTGCTCTTCCAATACGTCCGTTGCCGTCATCAAAAGGATGGATGCAGACAAACCATAGGTGAGCGATGGCAGACTTGACATAGTCGGCCGGTATATCTGAAGAGTTGAACCAGTCCAGAAAAAAGGCCATCTCGCCAGGAACCTTCTCCGGTCCCGGAGCCTCATAGTGGACTTTCTCGCGCCCAAGCATGCCGGAAACGACTTTCATCTCGGCGCTGCGGTACTTTGCCACGTCAATGGTAATCATGCCGCTTCTGCCATTAGGGAAAAGACAGTTGTGCCAGCCAAAGAGACGGTCGTCCGTCAGAGGTGCCTTGAAGTTAGAAGTGGCATCCATCATCATCTCAACAATACCGTCGATATAGCGCGATGAGTCGGTCTCATTCGTGATAGCCACGCCAAGTTTTCTGGCAACGGAAGAACGCACCTGATCTGTATTCAGCGTCACGCCTTCAATTTCTGAAGAAGCAACAATATCATGGGTAATAGTCTCCACCACTGCCTTCTGCTTTGCATCTAAGCCTATTGCACTTAGCCTGCCGGATAGGTAGCCAGCCGCTTTGTTAACGGCCAGCAGTTTCTCGGTTATCTTTGCATTGTCCCATGTAAAATGAGGCCAGTTGTCTGATTGATGGATGTACATATGCTCATCTAATTTTTGCAAAGATAAACATTTGCGGCGAACAAACCGCAAAATTTGCGGCTTATTTACCGAATTGTTATAAAAATATTGAGAATGAAAGTGGGAACAAAAAGAATATCACGCTCGGTTTGAGCGGGTTAAAGGTGGTGCTGGGAAAATATGAACCCTGTTCCAATTGAGTCTCTTCAAGTCACCAAAAACGGCCATAACTGACTTATTTCCAATAATATTTATTTCTTTCAGTTTCTTTGCGTATCTTTGCATTAAGTTAAAACCGTGTCGGAAAACGTGTCGGTCTAACTTGAGCAAAAAATGCATTAGAATGCGCTGAAACGTGTATTAGCGGCTATTGCAGTTGTCAAAGAACACGCAAATTTAAGAAAATGAATTGAAATAACCAAATATTTGACCGTGTCGGACCAGGCAAATCACCGTGTCGGTAATCCCTCTCGACCGTGTCGGAAAAAGACATAAACCCTGCTTTAATAACACAACCCCTGTATGAAAGCAAGATTCAACGTAAAGCCAGAAGTTAACAAAGCCGGCGAAGCCCCCATCCGGGTTTCCCTCTTCATCCGCGGTACTCGTATGATGCAGAGCATCGGCTTCACCATTGACCCTAAACAATGGAACC